>JBEKRS010000001.1:0-246954 GCA_049518535.1 Occallatibacter sp.
AGATCGCTCCATCCGCGAGTTGGCCAGCCTCACGCCCACAGCCTACGCCGACAACTTGGCAAAGTAACTTATCCCCGACTCGCCGCAGCCGTCAACCATGCGGTTGCCCGAATGCATACGGTGGAGTGGATAGAAAGGTGCCGGGTGGACCGTTCCTGGAACCACTGCACTCTGCAAATCATATGTAGAGCTGGCAACCGATTTAGTTTCTAATCATCTCTAAGAGCCTGTTATAGGTTATAAATTAGCTTGTCGTCCGCGAGAAATTGTCCGCACCGTCAGTCACTATTTCCTCATTTGATCCGGAAGTGCCGAGGTTCTTGGCCGGATACTCTCAGGCGGAACGATTCCCCGACCTTCCTGTATTGCGTAGAATTGATCTGCCGCAAGGCTTCCGATCTTATCCATAGCTCCGGATGGCCAGTGAATTTCCACGCTGTCGATCTTCGTAGCCGATCCGAGTCCGAAATGCACGCGCAGGTCGTTCTGCGACAAGTAGCTTCCACCGCTGTGAATCTCGTCGGTCTGTGTCATGTCTCCAGCGGTGATCTTGATTCGAGCATTAAGAGCAAGGCGGTTGCTCTTCGTTCCGGATAACTCGAAGCTGACCCAATGGCGCCCGGGAATGCCATGATTTTTCAGAATCATGGGAGCGCCATCGAGATCGTTGATCACGATATCCATATTTCCGTCATTGAACAGGTCGGCCACAGCAAGGCCTCGCGAGACGCGCTTTTCCTTCAGAGTGGGGCCCGCTTGATCGCTGGCATCACAGAAAGTTCCATCTCTCTGGTTTAGGCTGAGGAGCTTAGGCTGACGGTAGCCTGGATCGGATGGCAACATGTCCATCTGCGGATATACATGGCCGGTTACGGTGATCAGATCCAACCAGCCATCGTTGTCCAGATCGACAAACGCCGTGCCCCATTTAACCCATGGCAAAGCCGCAAGCGCGAGGCCCGATGAAAACGACTCTTCGGAAAAATTCCAGTCGCCATCGTTACGATAAAGGTCATCGTTTTCATTTTCAAAATTTGTGATATGTAAAGAAGGGCGTCCAGTGTGGTTATAATCGCCCACCGCGATTCCCATCGAAGCTTGCTCGGATCCGTTATCGCTAAGTGCCGTTCCAGACTCGAAGCCGATCTCGTCAAACTTTCCATTACCGAGATTCCGATACAGAAATTTCGGCGTGGAATCGTTCGTAATGTAGATGTCTGGGCGACCCGTGTTGTTGAAGTCAGTCCAGATGACTCCGAGGCCATAGTAACCGTGAGGATCGCTCACGCCGGCGGTTTTTGAAACATCAGTGAATGTTCCGTCTCCATTGTTGTGGAAGAGCGTATCGCCCGCGCCTTTTAGTCCGCGAGGACCGCATTGCACGTCGACACCACGATATTCGCAATAAGGCGTGCTGCCGAATCGCGGCAGGTCGTCGAGATGGAAGTCGACATAATTTGCCACCATCAGGTCGACAAATCCATCTGCATCGTAGTCGCCAAAGGACGCTCCAGCAGACCACCGGCCATCCGCAACACCTGCTTTGGCTGTTACGTCTGTAAATGTTCCATCTCCATTATTGTGATAGAGTATGTTACCGCCGAGACATGTGATGTAAAGATCGGGCCAGCCGTCGTTATCGTAATCGCCAACTGCTCCACCCATAGCCAGACAGGCCTTAGTTAGTCCAGCTTTTTTCGTCACGTCAGTGAATGTCCCATCGTGATTATTGTGGTAGAGAGCTCCCAAACTCGTCTTCCCTTGGAGGGCCATCTCGATACTTGGTGCATTAGTGAAGTAGATATCAGGCCAGCCATCGCGGTCATAGTCGAAGATCACTACGCCGCCGCTCATTGAATCAAAGATATATCGCTTGTCTACGGAAGACGTGTGCGAGAAAGTAACTCCGGCGTTGGCGGTAACATCTTCCATCTGCGGCACTGGACGGCTAACGCATTTGGGAGATTTAGCTCCCGGCGCAACAGGTGTAGGATGGCCCATGCCCTGGCCATAGGCCAATCCAATTGCCAGGAACAAAACAATCGAGGATGCGAGGCACTTTATCAGAGTCGGCCGAACCATGATAGCTTCATTCTACCGCGCATTGACAGCTAGTAACATGGGTTTGGCCTCGCTGCATAGCAACCCCATGAAGGTTATCAGATAGGTCTGTAGCCAAAGTTGAGAGTGTAGTCATTCTCGTAAGGGCTATGCCTTGCCATCCGAGGGCTGGAGAGAACTGGCCGACGCTGTTGCTATTGACAACACCGCGCCGATAGCCAACTCCAAAGACAAGGCCGGAGAACGCTGCTTCCGTTTGGGAGACGGGACGTACACCAATTAGAAATGAGGTTGCATCACGGAGTGTACTCCTTGAGTGCACGGTGACGTAGAGGTCGCTTAGCAAACTGCATTCTTGTGGATTACCTGCTTGTAAAAACTGGCGCTGAGTTTGGGGGTTCGCTTCTGTGTGGCGAAATCCACATAGACGATCCCAAAACGCTTTTCATATCCGTCAGACCACTCGAAGTTATCCAAAATACTCCACAGAAAGTATCCTTTGACCGGCACTCCCTCCGAGATGGCGCGCTGGAGTTGTGTCAGGTAGTTGCGCAAAAACATAACTCGATCGGTATCATAGATCATCCCATCGGGCGTGAGATGGTCCATCGAAGACGCACCATTCTCGGTGGTATATATCTCCTTCACCTTCCACAAATCGCTGACCAGTTTCGGTCCCCAATAGATTGCCTCCGGCCCTACAATGAGCCACGGGCTAAGCATATGAGGATAGGAACTTGGAGCCGGCACGACGGCATAACCCTTCTCCGAATCGTCCGCGCGGACATAAGTGGGCTGATAAGTATTGATGCCGGTGAAGTCCATCGGGCTGGCAATGATTGCCATCTCTTCTGCCGTAAAAATCGGCGCGTCGGCTCCAAGGCGCTTAAGATACTGCTCCGTATAGCGTCCCTCCTGTATGACGGTGAGGAACATGGCGTTTTCTTCGCGCATTGCCTTGTGGGCGGCTTCAACATGTTCCTTCGACTCGATCACCGGTGTCGTGGCCGTCGTGCTGTCGGCGATTCCAATCTTGGTATCCGGTTTTGCATGAGCACGAATAGCCTGCACCGCTAGGCCGTGCGCGAGCACCACATTATGACTCAACTGCGCCATCCGTTTGGCATCGAGCTTGAGACCGGGAGCGTGCTTTCCTAACCGGTAGCCTTGTTCGACAAAGGTGCCCATCTCGTTCATGGTCATGAAGTGTTTTACTCTGTCCGAGAGCTTGCCTGCAGCATATCCGGCGTAGTCCGCAAATGCCTTTGACGTATCGCGGTTCTCCCAGCCGCCGTTGTCCTGCAGTGTCTGGGGAAGGTCCCAGTGATAGAGAGTACAGAAGGGCTGAATGCCGGCCTCTAGCAATGCATCGACCAAGCGATAGTAGAAATCCAGACCTTGCGGGTTGAGCGTGCCCGTTCCGCTGGGAAAGATGCGCGGCCATGCCAGCGAGAAGCGGAAGGTCTTGAGCCCAAGGTCCTTCATGATCTGGATATCGTCTTTGTAGCGATGAAAGAAATCGTCGGCAACATCGCCGGTATCTCCATTGTGGGTATTACCCGAAATATGCGAAAACGTGTCCCATATCGAGATGCCCCGTCCGGCGTCATGCACAGCGCCTTCGACCTGGTATGCGGCTGTGGACGAACCCCAGAGGAAGCCTTTGGGAAAGGATCGTGCTGCGGCGGCATTGCCTATTGAAGATACCGGTGCGCCTTCGGCCGCAAACCCAGCGTGAGGCAAAGTGACAGTTGCAGCGAAACCGCCCAGTATTTGAGCGAGGGTGCGGCGCGAGAATTTATTGGACATGAAGCTCCTGGATGTTATTGCGACTGGATGATGGTAGCAATTGAAATGTGCCACAAACAAGATGCCGATCCGGCGGTGTTCGCTGCGCCGGATCGGCAAGTCTTACAAGTTTGGAGCCAGACTAAGGTCTGACAGCTAGAACTGGAACTTCAGCGCAAACTGCAGTTGGCGCGGAACGTAGTTCGGATCGGTAGAGGTGATCTGCCCGAAGTTACCGTTACCCAGCCGCGTTCCAGGGCCGCTGTTGACGTTGTTGTCCATGTAGAAACTCGGAGTGTTGGAGATGTTGAACGCCTCCGCCCGGAACTGCACCTTCATTCTTTCGGTAACCGGGAAGTCTTTGAACAGAGACAGATCGAGGTGACGGAAATGCGGCCCATAGAGAGAGTTGCGGGCTGTATCGCCGACTGTACCTTCCGTCTGAGGCGTGAAGGCGCATGGGTTGAACCACTCACTGCCTGATCCGGGCTGGCCGATCTTTTTTACGCTACTCGGCGCGGTCGCGTTACAAGTAGTTGCTGTTCCGGTGGGCGAAACAATGCTGGTTGTGTTACCCGAAACTGCCCCAGCAGCGAGAGGGTTTCCGACTTGGTTGGGGCGATCAGGCCCGTTGTTGTGATTTGGGCTGGCCCAGTTGCTTGTGGCGACCTTCGTCACGGGAGTGACAAAAACGCTTTCGCTGTTGCTGTTGGTGACTGAAAAGTCCTTGCCGCTTTGCCATGCAAGAATCGCGTTGGTCTGCCAGCCGCCGAGCGCGAACTTCTCTACGCCTTTGAAGTCTCTGCCGGGCAACTCGTAGTTGATGGAAACTGCGAAACGGTTGCGAATGTCGTTTTCCGCATTGCCGTAATCGATCTGACGAATGTGAGTCGGGTCTGCATCGCTCCAGCCCTGATGCCCTTCCTCAGAGAAACCGGTCTGATCGCTTAACGCGTGCCCCCAAGTGTAGTTGGCGTCAAATGCAAGGCCCTTGGCGAAGCGGCGCTGGAAGGAGGTTTGCAGTCCGTTGTAGTTGGAGATGCCTTCGCTGGCAAGCCAGTTTACTGTGCCCAGGTTCGGCAATTGCGCGTTCAGTGGGCGTGGCGCGGCATAATTCGGAGCTCCGGATGCAAGGACCTGGGCCGGCGTGGGAACGTTGATGTCGTTGATGGTTTCAGCCAGATGCTGACCGATGTTGCCAACATAGCCGATGGTGAGGACGTTGGGCCCAAACTGCTGCTCGACCTGCAGGTTGAACTGTTGGATCATCGCCGGCCTGAACTTGGGATCCTCAGCGACCATCGAGAGTGCCGGACTGGTTATCGTCTGCGGAGCGGGTGTTGGTAGCCCGCTATCGAAGACTGACTGGAAGCCTGGGCCGAATCCTGCACCCACATTGGCGCAACTAGGCTGGATATTCGCCCCCCCGGCGTTAGTCTGGAAATGGAATCCAAGATCCGATTCGCAATTAACTGAGTAGACAGAGGTGAACGGAGCATTCTTCAAGTCGGCGTTCGAGGTGTAGTTGCCGGGGAAGAAGCTGAGTCCGTATCCGCCGCGAACGACAGTGGTGGGACGCAGGGAGTAGGAGAAGCCGATGCGCGGTGCAAAGTCGGTGTGGATGGAATTAATCCCAGCTGTGGAAGAAACTCCGTTGACATTAGCGACCTGCAGAGCCGCCTGTGCCCCAGCCGCTGTCCCTGAGGCAATCGCCTGGGTGAAGTCGAAGTTCGAGATACGGTTATGCGCTTCCGTGAACGGCGTGAAGATGTCGTAACGAAGGCCATAGACCACCGTTATCTTTGAATTGACCTTCCAGTTGTCCTGGGCGAAGAAGCTCGGCTCCCAGCTGCGGTAGTCGGGCGTAAACAGATCGGTGTTGAAACTGGATGAGGCGAAGGCTCCAGCCAGCGTGGATGCCATGACTTGGTCCTCGTCGCCGTCCGTCCCAAGGCCGAAGGAATACTGGCCAAACGGGAATGCGCTTTGCAGGTTCCGCGCCTGGCGACGGATCAAGCCTGCACCCAACTTCAGGTTGTGATTCTTGATCGTGTAGCTCACATCGCCTGAGTATTGGTAGGTGCTGTCGATGTCCTGCAAGGGAACATAAGCTCCATCGCCGATATCGCTAAGGTCAGTGATCCCAGTGGGCGTGAGGCCCGAGGTCAACAAGCCGTTCGCAGGAAAGCCGACGGTTGTGTCGGCGTTCGAAGCGTAGTTCAGCGGCTGAGAGAAATTGTTGATGCGCGTATACGCCGCCCGCAGGTCGACAAGCAGGTCCTGGGTGAAGATGTGCGAGAATCCCAACGCATACTGTTGAGCGCCATCTTTAGCAGGGCCGGCGAAGTTGTAGCGGCCACCACCAGGGATGAGTGACTTGAATGCTGCGGGCACGAGAGGATTCGCACCCGCCGGAATAGCAGCCGGAGTGTAGGTGTTGACCTGGTTGTAGTTGTAACGGCCGAAGAAATGGTTGTTCTGGTTGAAGGTGTGGTCGACGCGAATGTCGAAGAGATTGGAGAACTGCGTCTTGTTGGGGCTGATGGTGTAGTTCACAGTGCCGGCGTTCGGCGGCGGCATGAGCTGCAGCAAGGCGAGAGCAACTGGATCAACTGTCGTGCCCGTGGGGATGCCGTTGAGACTGTTAGGACCGCCGGTGAAAATGCCAGGGAAAACCTGGTTAATCGTACTTGTCTTGGTTGCGGCGTTGATCGCCGTATACTCAGCCAGTGTAGGTACGCTGGATGTGTAGGTGGTGCCGCTCACTTGACGGAAGCCTTCGTAATCGCCAAAGAAGAAGGTCTTATCGTGTATGATGGGACCACCGATGCTGGCGCCGAACTGGTTCTGGCGTAATTCCGGCATGCTGCCGGTCGTCTGGAACCAATTGCGGCTGTCGAAGATGTCGTTGCGGAAGAACTCGTACGCCGATCCGTGGAATTGATTGGTGCCCGACTTGGTGACCAGGTTGACGACGCCACCGGCTGTGCGCCCTGCTTCCGGGGCATAACTGTTGGTCTGAACCGAAATCTCCTGAATGCCTTCCACCGAGGGCTTGACGCCGATGGTACCGATGACGCGCTCGTTGTCGTCGATACCGTCGACCACATAGTTGTTGAGTGTGTCGTCCTGTCCGTTTACGGAGAATCCGTTGGTGGAGCGACGATCGTCCGGACGTCCGCCACTGGTCAGGCCGTTGCCGGGTCCTTCATTGGCTCCGGGGACGAGCTGAACCAGCTGAACAAAGTTACGTCCGTTGAGCGGCAAATCCTCGACGGCCATCTGCGTGACTGTCGAACTGACGGTTGCGTTGTCGGCCTGCAGCAAGGGGGTCTGGGCCTCTACAACTACGGTTTCTGTGGCTCCGCCGGTCTCCAAGTGGATGTCGGCGCGGGCGCGATCGCCAGCTTCAATGGCCAACCTTGAGGTGGTCGAGGTTTTGAAGCCCTTCATCTTTACTGTTACGGAGTAGCTGCCTGCTGGAAGCAGGGTGAATTGGTATTCACCGCTATCATTGGACAGAGCTACGCGTTGATCGTGGGTGTCGAGGTTCACCAGGGTGATGTTCGCTCTGGGAATTACAGCTCCACTGGTGTCGGTGACGGTTCCAACGATGTCGGCTGTTGTTAACTGGGCAAGCGCTGCCCTGGAACCGCAGATCAGGAATACCAGAACGACAGTAAGTTGCACTGCCAACCGGGAGAGGTTTTTGCACTGACTTGTGCAGCGTCGTATGTGGTGCCAATTGGTGGTCATGTAGCCTCCTGGCCTGAAGGTTATTGAATCTTTGGATGATCGATGGGGTTACTCAATCTTGGTTCGCAGCATCCGAAGACACACTTCAAGCACGGCACGGATGATAGGTATATGGATTTGTGGCTGTATAGGGTCTATCTGGTATCTCACTGGTAGGTTAAGAAAGTTTACCGGCAATTTGGCGGTTTTAACATCGAGGTAAAGAGTAGGTAAAGAACCCTATTGTCAGAGATATAGGGGGTGTTCTATGCTGGACAGCAGCTTTGGAGGAGTACGCCTATGAATCTGGTGGATTCCGAGAACAGCGTTTGGATTCCGAGCACGGAAGAGGATAAAGAAATGGTCAGGCGGCAGATGAACCGCCTGTTGGAGACCAGTCACTTCAAGAATAGCCGTCGCTATCCCCTTTTATTCCGCTTCATTGTGGAGGAAACCCTCGAAGGCCGGGGCGAATTCCTGAAAGAGCGCCTGCTCGGCGTCCACGTCTTTGATCGGCCCGCAGACTACGATACGGCAGCGGATCCAATCGTACGGGTCACAATCGCCGAGATTCGGAAGCGGATCGCCCAGTATTATCACGAAGAAGCGCACGACTCCGAGATGCGCATCGAGCTGTTGCCGGGCCGCTACGTACCCGAATTCCGACCGAGTAAAGACGCCGGCATCGATCACCATCCGGCATCGGCGAAGGCGCTTCTTCCAGAGGAAGAACACGCGGCCGAGGATTCAGCGGTTCATCTAGACCCGCAGCCGACGGCAGTACCGTCGGTTAGCACGGGCCGCAAACTCTGGTTTTCGCGTCGGGTCAGATACATCCTGGGTTCTGTCGCAGCACTCTTGATTGTTCTGGGAGCCGGAGCCTCGTGGAAATGGACCCATCCATCCGCGCTCGATGAACTCTGGGGGCCTCTCATGGCCAATGGCCGCACAGTCATCTTTTGTCTGCCAGTTGGATCTAATTCCGGTGCGGCGACGGCAGCCGCGGCGGGAATTCTGGTTCAGGGTCGCGCTTCGGTGCCCACCCGTCCAGATGCACCGGTTGCCGCTACCCCCGAAACCCCTCTTACTGCGACCTTTCTCGCCTACGAGATACTGGGGCAGAATGTCGTCTTTTCGGATGTCCTGGCGACGCTGCGAATCTCAAATTACTTTGCCGCACATAGTCGCGAATCCAACTTCCGGCTCAATACGGTCACTACCCTCGACGACCTAAGGCAAGGACCAGTTATCCTAATTGGCGGCTTGGACAACCAATGGACGCTGCGAGCGCTGGCTCCGCTTCGCTACCGGTTTGCTGGCACCGATCAAGAGCAATATTGGATTATGGATACTAAGAATCCTGAGAAAAAGGACTGGGGGCTTGACCTTAAGGTTCGACTTGCCGATGTCAAGCGGGATTTCGCAATTATCGCTCGTATCCACGATGAAGCCACCGGACAGGTCGAGATGATTGTGGCGGGAATCGGCATGAGCGGAACGGCAGCAGCCGGCGAGATTCTGGTCGATCCGCGGCAAATGGAAGAGCTACGCCGCCGGGTGGGCCCAGGATTCCGTGACCATGACTTTGAAGCCGTGCTGAGTACGGATGTGGTCAACGGCATAGCGGGCTCACCAAGAATTCTGACCGTAGCAGTGCGATAGCGTCCTGTTATCTCTGGATGATTACCGTGCGCCCGTCGTGGCGGCCGGATTTACTTCTGTTGCCGAGAGGCCTTGAGCAAGCAGTATCTGCTTAGCTAATCCTTGCCACGTATATTGCTCTGAGTGTGCTTGCCACTCAGCCTCTGGAATAACTTGCAATTGCTCTCGATCAGGCGCAGGGAATCCTTTCCCGACTGCACGAATACCGCCTTCTGTTGCTTCCGAGTCATATCCCTTGTTGATAGTGGCTCCGGTGGAGTTCGCCCACTCTGATATGTGAGTTTCGCCCAGTGAATCCAAAGATAAATTCTGCCATCGCGGAAAGTGGAGTTTGGTGTTAAGCCATGCTGCTGCGTCGCGATTTACCCAGCTTGGCCGATGCCCTATTCCAGGGTAAAAAACATACTCGATTAGTGAAGCCTTGGTTCCAGCAAGCGCGGCGACCCGGTTACTGAGATCCGCGAAGAAGCTTTCAAGATGATACGGCAAGGCGACGAGGTTATCCGCTGTGCCATTCAGGATCAGGGTCGAACCAGAGCGTTGATGCAAGGCGTGAAGAATCGCCGCCTTGTCGGGCAGATCACTAAGTGCTTGATAAGGTCCTCCTTGACACATGATTTTGCGGCTGGTGTCCCAAGATCCGCCGTTTCCATCCAGATCGCCACCGCCGGAGAGAACCAGCGCATGGATACGCTGGTCCAAGGCGGCCGCGAGCGCGGCGTGAAAGCTACCCATCGAATAGCCAAGTACGGCAATGCGATTCGGATCTACCGATGGCAAGCTAACAACGTAGTTCACCGCACTGATTACGTCGCCTACCATCACACCGCCGAGCCTGGGCGGCGACTCCTTTCCTGTTAACACCGCATCATGGGATCGAGAATCGGAAAGGTGAAGCGCATTGCGCTCATCCTCGCCGACTGGATCATAAGTGACAACCACCGCACCTGCACTCGCATAGAGAAGTCCGGCATAAATCTCGTACCAGGTTGTCTTGTCGCCGCCATGACCTGCAACGACAACTATTGCCGCCAGTCTTCCATGTGCGTGCGCCGGCGTATAGACGATAGCTGTGACTCTCATCCCGTATTGGCTTGCGTAAGTGACACGATGTGCCACGACGCCGCTCATTGGCACAAAGGTTCCATACTCGCGCGCCGCGACAGCAGGCATTCTCTTGGGCAGAAACAATGCCGACCTGATCTGTTCCCGCCACAAATCAAATTGAGCATCGGATGCAGGCTTTGCAACAGGGCCGGGTGTGTTGAAGGGATGTGCCGGGTCCGATGAATTGGGACGCGAAGTCAGTTGCGCGGTGCCGAGCAACGCACCGGCCACTAGCACGGTTAACATTGAAATGAAGCAGAAATGCAGTAGCCGCATATGGTCCGTCCAGTCGAAAAGAGATGATCGTTGCGAGCATGCTAAGGCGCTTTCACACTCTTTGTACACGAAAACAGCCGTCGTCAAAAGCCCGCCCTGGGCAGCGTCGAAGGATCTGCTTCTGGCGAAGGGTAACTGGAGGCTCCACTAGTTAACCGCGCCGGAGGCGGTACTCCCGGACGGCAAATCCTTGCAGAGAATTACCTCTCGCCCGCGCACAATAGAACTAGTCGGCAGTGCGGGGTCTAACTGATCACTGTCCACTGACCACTGTCCACTGGAAAGGCACCCCCCTCCCCCCCCCTTTTATATTTTCAAAACCTTGCAGGTAATTCTTTAGTCAACGCATAAGAATTCAAAATAAATGATTCGTGTGCATGGAATTGGGGAAGTCGCTTGCAAAACGGCAGAGGTAACTCAGTGACGCCTGCTCCAGGCGGCAGACCTCTCATGCTTTGACGACTTCATGCTTGGCGATGAAGTCCGGGTCAATCTCGACGCCTACACCTGGTCCGGTCGGAATCTTCAAGACTCCGTTGTCGTCACTGCGCAAGGTCGATGTCGCGCAGGTAAAAGGAAGATCGTTGTTAAACTCCTTAAATTCATGATACGGACCGGAGTTAGGGATTGCGGAAACAAAGTGCATCATATAGAGATAGCCGAGTCCGGTGCTCGAAATGTGTGGAATACACTGCTTGCCCATGACATTCGCCATTCTTGCCACGCGCATGCACCGGACCATGCCGCCGAAGTAGAACATGTCCTGTTGCACGATCGATAGTGCGCCATTGCCGACAAGCCAGCGGAAGTTATGCGTGCTGGGTTCCTGCTCGCCTCCAGCGATGGGAATGCGCAGCGCATCGGCGACCTCCCTGGTTTCTTCATACCAGTCGAAAGGCACAGGCTCCTCGTAAAACGCGTATTTGTATTCCTGCATCAACTTGCCAATGGGAATTGCCTCGGCAGGCGTATAGGATCCGTTTGCGTCGGCGGAGATCACCATGTCATCACCGAAGGTCTTGCGCACCAGCGGTATCAGTTTTTCGCTCCGCCCGGCAGGATATTCCGGATGACTCATCCGTCCGCCCAACTTGAATTTGATAGCCTTTGCCTTGGAGATTGCGAGGTCGCGTTTTAAGTGCTCGATAGTTTCTTCGGCCGATATATCGCGCTCGCCATTGGCCTGATAGACGGAGATATGCGTATTATGTATGTCGCCGATGAGCTGCCCGATGGATTTGTCCGACATTTTGCCGAACATATCGAGAATGGCGAATTCGATCGTGGCCAGCGGCACCCAGATGGCCAAGCCTTGAGCTTTATAGTTACTCTGAAAAACAGTAACTCCTTCGACCAGCGATTCGATGTCGCGTGCATCTTTGCCGATAAAGAAGGGCTGCATTCTCTTTACAAAGATTGGATAAAGCACGGACATCTGATTGGAGTTACTGATTGAGATTCCTTCAGCGCCGTCTTTCGATCGTACACGGCAAAGGAAGGAACCCTTATAGCGCAACAGTTCGAGTGTCTCGATGATGACCGGAGCAGGGAAGAGTTCTCTCTTGAAGACCGGTTGCTTCAACACTTCATCCAGCTTTCCATACCGGGCTTCCAATTCTTCGGGACGGATGGAAGATGCCGATGCAGATTTCCGCACCGCCCCGCGCGACTTCAACGGCAACGCGGCGGTTACGCTACCAGCAAGAGCAGAGACGAGAAAACTGCGGCGATTGCCCAGCATGAAATCAATTCTCCTTGTTAGCTTCTGCAGTGCGCGATGACCTTCAGCACGCAGTACGAATACACTGCAAGGTGTCAGACCGCGAGCGGAAGAACGCTAGCTCCGCTTCCAGCGGGAGCGGCCGGGAACGGGCGGACACGTTGATTCGCGAATCACGAGCTCGGGGAGGATCGGTACTGTGCGCGGAAATGTTGCCTCCCCGCGAATCCGTTGCAGTAGGATGCGAGCGGCTACTATACCCATCTGATTTAGCGGCTGACGAATGGTAGTCAGGCTGGGGTTGTGGTAGGATGCGCCTTGGATGTCATCGAAGCCCACCACAGAAATGTCCTCCGGCACGCGGAGGCCGCGATCCATAAAGGCGCGAATCGCGCCGATGGCAGCCACATCGTTGTAGCAGATCAGGGCGGTGAAATAGGCGCCACGAGTGAGTAACTCACTCGCCGGGCCGTATCCTAACTCCGGCGTGGAGACCCGCAGCAGCAGTTGCACAGTCAAATCGGGCACAACCTCCAGCTTCAACTCCTTGGCCATTGACATCAGGCAATCCCAACGATCATCGGCGTCGGAGCTATGGCTCCCGCCGCGCATAAAAGCAATCTTGCGGTGCCCTAATTGGTAAAGATGCCGCAACGCCAACTCCGCCGCCCGCCGCTGATCCAACAGCACGTCGGTTACTCCCTCGATCTTGCGATGCCCGGCCACGGCCACCGCAGGCAGCTTCATGCCGTGATCCAGCGCCGTGTCGATCAGAATGAATCCCTCCACAGAGCGATCCATCAACAGGCGAGAGTATTCCTCGATCAAGTCTGGTTTGCGCCGATGACTTGCAGTCAGATAGAAGTATCCTTCCTCTATCAGGAACTCCTCCACACCAGCCAGCACCTGCGTGGTGTAACTGTCGCTTAGTTCCGGCACAAGCACACCCACAGAAAAGGATTGCCTCTTGCGCAGCGATCGCGCATAAAAACTAGGCCGGTAGTCGAATTTAGTTGCCGCCTCAATCACGCGGTCCCTGGTCTCCTGGGGGATGGAGCGCACGCCGGGAGCGTTGTTGAGCACCAACGAAATGGTAGCTGGAGACAGGTTGAGATACTCACCTAACGTGCGCAGGCCGATGGGCTGCCCCGGCTGCGGTTTGGTCCCTGCTTTCGTTTGTTTGGCCATACACTTCTGTTGTAACACCCTTCGCGTCTGATGTGGCGCGATTTCAATGGTTTTGGCGATTTAGGAGAAGATCAGCTGCGGCGACCTACGTTCGATTTCCGATTTAGAGCGTGGGAAGGTCGACCCAGCCGCGCTTCCTATGACTCTCGAACTCTGCTTTGAGGATGGTTAGTTGGCGCAGTCCATCGACAAACTGCGGATATTCGGGAGTTATACCGGGTTCGTCGATGGAGGTATAAAAGCGGCTGAACATTTGCTTGAATGTTTCGCCATAGCCTTCGCTGTGGCCACCGGGCAGTTCGGCATAGGCGCGCGCCTCGGGCTTAAGCAGCGACGGATCTTTGAGAATGAGCTGGTTGCCCGCGTCGCGATGGCCGATCCAGAGTTCGTTGGGCCGCTCCTGATCCCACGCAGCCGAGGCTTTGGTGCCGTACACCTCGATGGCGAGCCTGTTTTTGCGTCCCGCGCAGAGCTGACTGGCGGCCATGCACCCGCGTGTGCGTGCGCCCATGTGAAAGATCACCGCACCGAAATCTTCCGTATCGACGACTTGTTCAATGTAGTCTTCCGGGCCGAGTAGCTTGTTGGCAAAGGTTTCGATCGAGTGTTTTGGCTGCTTGCGCGTGGCGTAGAAAGTTT
Source organism: Occallatibacter sp. (assembly GCA_049518535.1). GTDB lineage: Bacteria > Acidobacteriota > Terriglobia > Terriglobales > Acidobacteriaceae > Telmatobacter. The sequence continues at coordinate 14,177 of JBEKRS010000001.1, forward strand.
GTAGATCGGCGCAGAGAGCGGTGACGCGCAGGCCCGTGACATGCTCGGCCATATCGAACCAGTGCGAGCCGACGTCGGCCATGCAGCGCGACAAACCACCAGCCTGAGCGTCGATACGCCAGTTCCAGTCCGTATCATAGAGCAGCCAGTCCTGCGAATATGCGCCCTGGACGGAGATAATTTCACCCAACTCGCCGGCTTCGCGTATGCGGCGCAACTGTTGCACCATGGGGTAATAGCGCAGATTGTGGCAGACACAGTTCCGCAGACCCTTTTGCGCGGCCAGAGTGACGAGTTGCTGAGCCTCTTCGGCCGTCGCGGTTAGCGGCTTTTCGCAGGCCACATGCTTGCCGGCTTCGAGCGCTTCCGTGGCCATCGAAAAGTGCAGTGCATTGGGCGTGCAGATGTGGACTGCATCGATGGCCGGGTCACGCAGGATTTTCCGGTAATCCGCCGTTATCGTGGGGATCCCGTAACTTGCGCTGAATCGCTGCGCCAGTTCAGTATTTGTCGCCGCCAAGGCCACAGTCTCAACGGATTCCAGCCGCCGCAACGCGTCCAAATGAACGCGCCCTACGAAGCCTGTGCCAAAGATCGCTGTCTTGATCGGTTTCATCGTGTTTTACCTTCTCCGAGTTGCATTAGACCCACCAGGCAGCACCGGGCTGCTCGCGGATCACGATACCGTTGAGGAAGCGAGCCGCCTTGGTCAGGCCCTCTTCCGGCGATAGCAGGCTGTCTTCGTGTTCGATCGAAAGTACGTAGTCATAACCGAAGATGCGCAGCGTGGAGATGAACTCAGTCCACCACTCCGCGCCGTGCCCATAGCCACAAGTGCGAAATATCCAACCGCGCCGCCGCTCGTCGGTGTAAGGCTTGGTGTCGAGCACGCCGGTGCGCGGCAAGTTCGCGGGGTAGAGTTGCGTGTCTTTGGCATGAACGTGAAAGATGGCGCCGTCGAGGACGCGAATGGCGGCAATAGGGTCGATACCTTGCCAGAAAAGATGGCTTGGATCTAGATTGCATCCCACGCTGGCACCGGCGATGGAGCGCAGCCTTAACATGGTTTCCGGGCTGTAAACGACAAATCCCGGGTGCATTTCGATGGCGATCTTCACGCCATGGTCGGTGGCGAATTTTGCGTGCTCCGTCCAGTATGGCGCTACCACTTCGTTCCACTGCCAATCGAGGACCTTGAGATAGTCATGAGGCCAAGGGCAAGTTACCCAGTTAGGGGCGGTCGAGTGGGGTGAATCGCCGGGGCATCCGGAGAAATCAACGACCACGGGGATGCCAAGCTTTTCGGCGAGCAAGATAGTCTTACGGCTTACTTCGTGGTCGAGTTCGGCACGGGCCTTGTCGGGATGGAGCGCATTGCCATGGCAGCTCAGCGCGCTGATGGTTGCTCCATGATCGACCAGTACCTTCTGAAACTCGGCAAGAGCGGAGCTATTATAGAGCATCGACAGCTTGCAGTGCGCAGCGCCAGGATAGTTACCCGTGCCGAGCTCAACCGTATTAATTTCGAGCGATTTGAGTTTCTCCAAAACCGCAACGAGCGAGAGTTGCGACAATAGCGGCGTAAAGACTCCAATGCGCATCTTGAGTTATCTCTCCTCGAAATATAACGTAACAGTCTACCTGGCTGTCTAGCCACCGTTGAAGAGCAGGGTCTGTCCACTGATAGGTTCAACGGCAACTTCAGGAAGCGGATGGACACCGGTCGAGCCGGGGGGAGAGAATTATGCGAACAGGAGGAGGGTTATGAAGACTCCATCGATTACCAGGCGGGATTTTATGCGTCTGGGCGCGGGCGCGGCGGCGCTTGGCACAGCAGTGAAAGCCACGCCGCTGGAGCGGGCAACTCTGGCAGCACAAGCCACAATGGGGAGCGAGATAGGTCGCAAGATCCGCTTTGTCTCTATTGGAACCGGGATTCGCGGCTGCGATCTACTCAGGTCGGTGCGGCAGGTGCCTAAGGGTGTGTGCGTAGGCACGGCCGACCTCTACGAGATGCACCAACAGGCCGGCAAAGAGGCCGCCGGAGCGGATGTGCCGACTACACGCGACTATCGCACCCTGCTGGATCGCAAGGATGTGGACGCGGTAATTGTGGCCGTGCCCGACCACCAGCATCGCCGCGTGGTGCTGGACGCCGTGTCGGCAGGCAAGGATGTGTACTGCGAGAAGCCGATGTCACACAACATTCTCGATGGGCAGACGATGGTCGAGGCAGTCGTGGCGAATAAGCGCATCTTTCAGGCAGGCAGCCAGCGAGTGAGTAACATCGTATACAAAAAGGCCGCAGAGATATACGCTTCGGGGCAGTTGGGCGAGGTGCATTATATCGAGGGTCATTCCGATCGTAATACACCTTCCGGCGCCTGGGTTTATCCGATTCCACCGGATGCCGGCCCGGAGACTATTGACTGGGATGCGTTTCTCCGCGATGCACCGTTGCGGCCCTTCGATCCAATACGCTTCTTCCGATGGCGCTGTTTCAAGGATTATGGCGAAGGTGTAGCCGGCGATCTGTTCGTGCATCTGCTGTCGGGCATTCAGTGCATCAGCGGTATCAACGCGGTTCCCGGCCGGGCTTATTCGACCGGTAGCCTCACCCACTTTAACGACGGTCGCGACTTTCCCGATCTGCTGGCTACACTCTACGACTATCCAGGCTTAACCGTGAGCCTGCACTGCAACCAGAACAACGACGCCGGTGAGCCAATCATCTTCTACGGCTCCCATGCGACGATGGTGGTGGACGGCAACACGCTCGCGGTAACTCCGCAAGATACCATCTCACGACCTGAGGGTTATGCGTTGAATGGCTGGACCGCGGCGGCCAAGAAGAGATATCTGGATGAGTGGCATACGGCGAATCCGGTGAGGCCTACGGCACTGGGCGAGGTGGAGAGTTACACCGCATCGCCGGGCTATGACGACACCGCTGACCACATTGCCAACTTTTTCCGCGCTGTGGAGACACGGGAGCATGTGATGGAGGACGAGGTCTTCGGCAACAACGCGTCCGTCGCCTGCCACATGGCGAATTACTCTTACTTCCACCGTACTGTGGCGACGTGGGATTCGTCAGCTAGAACGATCAAGTCCTAAGCCTTGGTCATTCCAGGGAAAAAAGCCAATGAGCAACACATCCCGCAGAAGTTTTGTGAAAGCTATCGAGCAGGAAGAGTTCGACATGGATATCATGGAGGCGCTTCGCCTGGATGCCGAGTGCCTGCGCAAACTGGGCATGTGAGCCTGTGCGCCGGTCTTTTCAAGCAGTTGGAGACAGGATTTGTTTTCGACGCGATGTATGTGACGAGCTTACCTAAGTCGGTAGTTAGGTCCGCTTCGCAATTGATGGGCGCTGTAACTACCGCTTCTTTGCCTTTCCGGATCGGGCGGCTTTCTTTCCAGCGTGACGAACACCGGTCGTCTTCAAACCATTCAGAACAGCGCGATTCTTCTCGATAAGAGCGCAGCGTTGCTCCACGCAGGCATGACTGCGTAGTGGATCTGTGGGCGTGTTCAGCACGTAGTCCAGCAAACAGGGGACGGTGCTGGTGGCTACATGCAGCCGCGTGTCCGACGAGGCGTAGTAGATGAACACGTCGCCATTCTTGTCCTCGATCCAGCCATTGCTGAATACAACATTCGAGACATCGCCGACGCGCTCTTCGCCTTCTGGGGCGATGAAGTACCCGGCAGGCTTGTGTGTGATAACCCACGGGCGCTCGAGTTCGGAAAGGAAGAGATAAAGCACATAACGCAGACCGGCGGCGGTGTTTCGCACGCCATGCGCCAGGTGCAGCCAGCCACGCGATGTCTTGATAGGCGCGGGACCGAGGCCATTCTTGACTTCCTGGATAGTGTGGTATTCGCGGTTGTCGATGATAAGTTCCTCGTCAACGACGGCACGCTCGATGCTCGCGGCCAGCCCCCAGCCTATGCCGCCGCCTTTGCCAGCCTGGATAAAGTCGTCCTGAGGGCGGGTGTAGAAGGCGTATTTGCCATCAACAAACTCGGGATGCAAAACGACGTTGCGTTGCTGTGGAGATTTGGACTGGAGGTCTGGCGACCGCTCCCAAACCTTCAGGTCCCGAGTGCGTGCAATGCCGCACTGCGCAACGGCAGACGAGGTATCCCAGCCGGGCGCTTGCGGGTCTTTGCGCTCGGTACAGAAGAGGCCGTAGATCCATCCGTCTTCGTGCTTCACGACGCGCATGTCATAAACATTAGTATCCGGATTAGCGGTCTCAGGCATGAGAATCGGGTAATCCCAGAAGCGGAAGTTGTCGATGCCGTTGGGGCTCTCGGCGACGGCGAAGAACGACTTGCGGTCCGCGCCCTCAACGCGCGCGACGACGAGGAACTTTCCTTGGTGCATCAGCGCGCCGGCGTTGAAAATCGCATTGACACCTATGCGCTCCAGTAGAAGGGGATTAGTCTTACGATCGAGGTCGTAGCGCCAAGCGACAGGTGCGTGTGCCGCGGTAAGAACGGGGAACTCATATCGATCATAGATACCATTGCCGCCGCCGGACTTACGGTTGCGACGGGAGAGCAGTTTCTCTTGATGCTTGAATAACTCCTGAAGGTTCTTCTTGAATGACGCCTGAGTCATCTGTCTCTCCGGTATTTCTACTGCCTAATTTCGGCGCATTCGGATTTCCTTGCGCCCAGCCTTTCGATCGTCTCAAAGCAGACACGGCTATTGTGGTAAGGGCACTTCCAGGGGGCAACCTTATAGTGCTTCGTACTGGGCACGCCCCGCCTTGATACCAACCAGAACCATTCACCATGCCCGCGATCGATGATGAATTCCTCGATGAATGCCCAACTACGCTCGGCGGCGTGGAAAAAGTGCTGCCGGCCGGTAAGTTGGTAGGCATTAAGAAAACCGACAACGGCCTCGGCCTGCGGCCACCAGTGCTTGTCGGTATCGACGATCCCGGTGGGATCGGCCTCGTAAAGCAGGCCGCCATCAGTGTCTAGTCCCTGCTCGTAAACAGCTTGCGCCATCTTTACCGCGGCCTCACGCACCCGCTTCTGAACGCCTAAGTCATCGAGAATCTCTGCAGCCTCGCAGAGCAGCCAGCTTCCTTCGATGTCATGGCCGAAAGAAATCTTGTTGGACCGTGGGCACCACTCTTCGTCGAAAAAAAGAATGAAGTGGTTAGTGGTGGAATCGATGATATGGTCGAGAAAAAGCCCGATTAGTTCGCGGAGTTGCAGGCGCACGGCTGGGTCCTCGTGGACGCGCAGCAGAGCGGCGTAGGCCTCCATCAAATGGAGGTGAGTGTTCATGGACTTCTTTTCGTTCATATCAACATCACTCAACCGCTGGTCTGCGGCCAGCGTCCAGTCGCGCTCGTAGGTCTCAAAGTAACCGTCTTGTTCGTTATCGTGGCTCGATAACTCGATTTGCTCCACCATCCGCATTGCTTTGTTCAGCGCTTCGCTTTCGTTGGTGGCGTGAAAGTACTCGGCCAGTGCGTAGACGGTGAAAGCCTGCCCGTAGATGCGCTTCTTTGTATCAATGGGACGGCCCTCAAAGTCTAGCATCCAATAAACACCGCCAAACTCGTGATCCCAGAAAAACCGGACGAGATATTCATACGCGCGCCGAGCGGTGGCAAGATACAACGGATCTCGATAGACACTGAAGGCCTTGGAGAAGGTCCACAAAATGCGCGCGTTGAGGATGAGCCCCTTGTCAGCATGCGTGTCGATGGTCAGATCGTTGGCAATTTGGCCGCGAAAGCCACCGTACTCGTCGTCGATGGTGTATTTGAGCCAGAAGGGAAGAATGCCGGATTTAAGTTCCGCTTCCGTCTTCTGCCATAACTCTTGCACCATGGAATTCTCCTTGTGTACCGTTTGCATTGGCTTTGTAAGTCTGACTCATGCAGGTCAAGCTTGCCGGCTCAGGATAGCGTCGATACGGGCAAGTTCCTTGGGGGAGAAATCGAGATTGGCGAGCGTGGCGACATTTTGTTCGATCTGCTCGACCCGGCTGGCTCCGATGAGCGCTGAAGTCATGCGGCCGTCGCGCAGAACCCAGGCCAATGCCATTTGCGCCAGCGATTGTTCGCGCTGAGCGGCCAGATCGTTCAGCGCACGAACCTGTTCCAGGCGCGTATCGTCGATGTCCCGCGACTTCAGGAATCCGTGCGGCTTGGATGCACGCGAACCACTTGGAATTCCTTGTAAGTAACGGTCAGTTAGCAGCCCTTGCGCCAGCGGGCAGAAGGCAATGGCGCCCACGCCCTCATTGCCCAGCACATTGAGCAGGCCGCCTTCAACCGAGCGTTCGAACATGGAATACTTCGGCTGATGAATCAAACAGGGTGTGCCAAGTTTCCGCAGAATCTCGACCGCCGCGGTGGTCTGCTTTGCGTCATAGTTCGAAATACCGGCATAGAGCGCCTTGCCGCAGCGCACGGCCTGATCGAGCGCGGACATAGTTTCTTCGACCGGCGTCTCCAGATCAGGGCGATGCGAGTAGAAGATATCGACATACTCAAGGCCCATGCGCTTCAGGCTCTGGTCCAAACTGGCCAGCAAATACTTGCGCGATCCCCAGTTGCCATAGGGGCCTGGCCACATATCGTAGCCTGCCTTGGTGCTCACGATCAGCTCGTCGCGATGAGCCGCGAAGTCAAGCCGCAGAATCTCGCCGAGGTTACTTTCCGCGCTGCCCGGCGGCGGGCCGTAGTTATTAGCCAGGTCGAAGTGGGTGATGCCCAGATCGAAGGCACGACGCAGCATGGCGCGACCATTTTCGAAGACATCCACCCCGCCGAAGTTATGCCACAGCCCCAGGGAGATGGCGGGCAATCGCAGACCGCTCCTTCCGCAATGGCGGTATGTCATGGCTTGGTAACGCTGCTCACTTGCCTGGTACAAAGTGTTTCTCCCTGTTCAAATTTGCTGTGCGCACCATGTACAGACTTCGGGTCCTGAAATTGTTCTAACTCAGAATACCGGTGACCGAAACTTCCTTGCGCCCATCCGTGGGCGGAGGTACGATGTTACCCGTGATGGCCGTGCCATCTACGCTAAGTGAGACCCGATTCCCATCGCCCTTGCGTTCGATGGATATCTTGTAGATTACTCCGCGAAAAGTGCGGTTTGCGGTGAATCCTGGCCAGGCTTTGGGAATTACAGGTGCGATCTCTAGGCCGTCCAGAGTGGTACGGACGCCGAGAATCCATTGCACAATGGCATAGTAATTCCAGGCTGCCGTGCCTGTAAGCCAGGAGTTCTTGGCTTCGCCGAAGGTGGGTGCGTCCCGGCCCGCAATCATCTGCGCGTAGACATAAGGTTCGCAGCGATGTATCTCACTGATTTCTTCGCGTGCCGAGGGATTGATGCGGCTGTAGTAATCATGGGCCCGATCGCCGTGACCAATGCGCGTCTCGGCAATCATCACCCAAGGATTCACGTGGCAGAAGATGCCGGCATTTTCCTTGTATCCGGGTGGATAGGAAGAGATTTCGCCAAGATTGAGATAGTAGCGTGAGTAGGCCGGCTGCTGAACGACGATGCCGTGCTTTGTAGCCAGGCGCTCATGTGTGGCGGCAAGAGCCTTAGTGGCTTTGCCGTCCTCGAGGCCAATGCCGGCCAGCACGCAGAAGCCATTGGATTCTATGAATATCTTGCCTTCCTCGCATTCCTTGGAGCCGATCTTGGCGCCGAAGTCATCATAGGCGCGCAAGAACCACTCGCCGTCCCAGCCATGCTCGTTGATGGTCTGTTCCATCTTGGCGACTTGGGTAAGATAGGTGGGTGCTTCGGCATTGAGTCCGCGCTGCTTCGCGATGGCGGCAAGCTCGCGGCCGGCGAACACAAACAGGCCGGCGATGAAGACCGACTCGGCCACCTTGCCATCCTTGTTGGTGGTGGTCTGGAAGGACTGGCCGGGCGTATCTGAAAAGCAGTTGAGGTTGAGGCAGTCGTTCCAGTCGGCGCGGCCGATGAGCGGTAGGCCGTGTGGTCCAAGGCGTTCCAATGTGTAGCGAAAGCTGCGTTGCAGATGGTCGTAGAGAGACGCTTCGGAACCGGGTTGATTGTCGAAAGGTACCGGTTCGTCGAGAATGCTCCAGTCGCCGGTCTCTTTGAGATAGGCGGAGACGCCAACGATAAGCCAATGCGGATCGTCATTGAAGCCGCCGCCGATGTCGTTATTGCCGCGCTTGGTGAGGGGTTGGTACTGGTGATAGGCGCCGCCAGTCGGCAGTTGCGTGGCGGCCAGATCGAGGATGCGCTCGCGGGCGCGAGCAGGTGCCATATGCACAAAGCCCAGAAGGTCTTGGTTAGAGTCGCGGAAGCCTAGGCCGCGACCAATACCCGACTCATAAAATGACGCTGAACGCGACATATTGAATGTAGCCATGCACTGATAGGCGTTCCAGATATTCACCATGCGGTTGGTGTGAATGTCGGGCGTTTCGATCTGGAAGATGCCGAGGAGACTGGCCCAGTACTGGCGTAGCCGCTCGAAGGCTTCGTCGGCTTTCTTGGGATCGAGATATTTGGAGATGACTGGCTTGACCAGCTTCTTGTTGATGGTTTGCGTGCCGGGAGGGTCGAACTTCTGGTCGACCGGGTTCTCGTGGTAACCGAGCACGAAGACGATCTGGCGCGTTTCTCCAGGGGCAAGGTCGAGTTTGATCTGATGTGCGCCGATCGGCGACCAGCCGTGGGCGATCGAGTTAGTGAGCTGGCCGGCTTCCACCGTGGCTGGCTTGTCCCAACTGCGGTAGCGACCCAGGAACGCTTCGCGCTGCGTGTCAAAGGTTGCGCCGGGTGGGGAACAGGCGAAGTAGGCAAAGTGGTTGCGGCGCTCGCGGTACTCGGTTTTGTGATAGATCACGTCGTCTTCAACCTCGACTTGCCCGGTCGAAAAGTTACGCTGGAAGTTAGTGGCGTCGTCCTGGGCATCCCACAGGCAAAACTCGATGCTGGCGAATGCGGAGATATGCGCCGTGGTTGCGCGCCGGTTAGTCACCGTGAGCTGCCATATCTCCAGGTTTTCATCGAGCGGGACGAAGTAGCGGGTGTGTGCTCCGATGCCGCTATAGGTAGATCCGATGACCGTGTAGCCCATACCGTGGCGGCAGGAGTAATCTTTCAGGTCGTGGCGCGTGGGTTGCCAGGATGGGGACCAAAAATCTCGCGATTCATCGTCCCGCAGATACACGTAGCGCCCGCCAAAATCCATTGGAACGTTGTTGTAGCGGTAGCGGGAGATGCGGCGCAGGCGTGCATCGCGATAAAACGAATAACCCCCGGCTGTGTTGGAGATAATGCCGAAATATGCCTGGCAGCCAAGGTAGTTGATCCACGGCAGGGGCGTATCAGGTTGTGTTATCACATACTCGCGGTTTAGATCGTCAAAATGGCCGTACTTCATAGCTCCTGCTCCCCCGAAGAATAGGTTTTGCCAGTATATCGTCCGGATCAAATGCCAATCAAACGTTTTTTTAGAATACTTTGGCGTCTTCAGGGAAACGAGGGCCGATTTGCGTGACGCGGCGCGGATGTGCAAAAGTATCTGTGCGAGAGAAATCGGGCGATCAGCTCGCACGTACGGGTGGCTGGCAAGATTCATCGAAAAGTGAAAAGACTTTTGATTTGTAATTCTCCCTGGGGATTTCGCGAGGCAAAACGGCAAATATGGTGAAATCTTTGTCCCCGTTCTTCATGGGTTCACGAACCGGCCGGAAGTTGGTGCGGCTCGTTGCGCCCGACGGCTTTCTCTTCCGCTTAGCCTTACTGGTACAAGGGACTAAAGGCACGCCGGTCGAATGCGCTCAGCAGGTTTTTGAACTGAATCAGACGAGTCATCGGCCGGATGGTCTCAAGGTTGCGGTGGTCAGTTTATTCCCCATACTCTTCGAGTTTAGGCGTCCGAGAGACATGGGACAGGAGTGTGCGGAGTACTCGCACCCAAACTGCCACCAGCACGAATTCCACATCAATTCGCAAGGCAAGGTATCACGCGATAACATGGGCGGCTGGCCCGGGCGGGTCGAATGCTTGCCGGCGGGACGCGATGCTGGAAGCGTTGCCCAAGGAGTTACCGCCGGCGGAAGTTTATGCCGATCAGTTGGCTTTTAACGCAAGCAATGAGAATGCGATCAACTGGCCGGAATCGCCGGTGTTTACAATTTGTTGGAAAGTTGCCGTAGGAAGTATTTTGGAGCCAGATTCACCTGAGTGTTTAGGGGCGAAGCGCGAGGTGCGGGTCGTCGCATTTCCGCTTTGCAACGCGGTGGTATAGCCGGCCGTTCTGTGGCCAGAAAGCGGCATCGCAGTTTTCCGTGAATAGCGGAAAGATCATGCTGCCCGCGGGAATCGAGGGTTCCGAATGCAACTTCACGTTCTAGATATCGTGATTATTGTGGCCTATCTTTTGACCACGGTGTTCATTGGGTACTGGGTTTCGCATCGCGCGTCGCGCGACATGAAGGCCTATTTTCTGGGCGGCAATCAGATGCCCTGGTATGTGCTGGGCATTTCCAATGCGTCTGGCATGTTCGACATCAGCGGCACCATGCTGCTGGTGTACTGGATGTTCATCTACGGCCTGAAGAGCGTGTGGATCCCCTGGCTGTGGCCGACCTTTAACCAAATATTCCTGATGGTCTACCTTTCCTCGTGGCTGCGGCGCTCCAAGGTGATGACGGGAGCGGAGTGGATCAAAACGCGATTCGGAACGGGACGAGGCGCGCAGTTATCGCACATGATCGTGGTTGTCTATGCTTTCGTCAGTATCATCGGATTCTTTAGCTATGGTTTCAAAGGCATCGGCAAGTTTGCCGCTACGTTTCTTCCCTGGCATCTGACCCCCAATCAATATGCTCTGATCCTGGTCGCCATCACCGCGATCTATGTGATTAAGGGCGGAATGATTAGCGTGGTCATCACCGAGGTGGTGCAATTTTTCATTCTGGCAATTGCATCCTTTGCGGTAGGCATTATCGCGATGATGAAGGTGGCCCCGGAAACGTTGCATAATATGGTGCCTGCCGGCTGGGACAACCTTTTCTTCGGCTGGCATTTGAATCTGGACTGGACGACACTACTTCCTGCAGCTACCGCAAAGATTGCCGAAGATAAGTATGAGTTGTTCGGCTTTTTCGTCATGATGTTGTTATTCAAGGGCATACTCATTTCAGCTGCCGGACCGGCGCCAAACTACGATATGCAGCGCGTGCTTTCCTCGAAGACACCGCGTGAAGCTTCGATGATGAGCGCCTGGGTTAATATCGTGCTTACTCCTCCGCGATACTTCCTTATCATTGGACTCACGGTTCTGGCGGCAGCCTTCTTCGGCCCTGATCTCCGCGCCATGGGCACAAACTTGGACTTTGAGACGGTGTTGCCGATGGCATTAGGGCGATTCGTCCCTGTTGGCCTTCTCGGTTTTCTAATCGCCGGATTACTGGCTGCCTTCATGTCGAACTTTGCGGCCACGGTGAACGCTGCGCCTCCGTATTTTGTCAACGACATCTACAAGCGCTTCATCAACCCCGATGCAAAACCCAAAACCTATGTCCACCTCAGCTATCTCGCTTCTTTCGCTGTGGTCCTGATTGGCGTCCTGATCGGATGGAACGTGACTTCGGTGAACTCGGTGGTGTTGTGGATCGTCTCCGGTTTGTGGGGCGGTTACACAGCTTCCAACGTCCTCAAGTGGTACTGGTGGCGCTTTAACGGATACGGTTATTTCTGGGGCATGATCACAGGCATCGCATCGGCGCTGATCCTGGCGTTTCCAGGGTTGCTTGGCAATCTGACAATCACGCAGAGCTTACTGGTTAAGCATCCCGTCAATCTGGATGTTACGATCGTCTTCCCGCTAGTCCTGATCATATCCTTGATCGGCTGTATTCTCGGCACGCTACTCACCAAACCAGAAGAGGACATAGTGCTGATGGACTTTTACCGCCGCGTACGGCCATGGGGCTTCTGGGGTCCGGTGTTGAGGAAGGTTCTAGCTGAAGATCCGAGTTTCAAGCGCAACAAGGATTTCGTGCGCGACATGTTTAATATCGCCGTCGGCATCGTGTGGCAGATTGCTCTGGTGGCACTGCCCTTGTACATCGTGATCCAGGAGTTTGAGCGCGCCGCCATTACCCTGGCGGTGGTTCTGGTAACCTCGGCAATTCTCAAGTTCACTTGGTATGACCATCTGGCCGAGCGCGAGGTTGAGACCGACCTGGCTGCTGCCGGAGACCAGTAACAGAAGTTGAGTTAGCGGCGGCACTCCCGCAAAGGAAGGTCACGTCACTTGGATCGCCACTTCATACCGCCGGTTGCATTGCTCTCGCCAGATGCTCTGCGGAGCGGCGTATCCGTTGAGCGCATATGCTATCACGACTGGTCCAATTGCTACTTGATTGCCAATGGTACCGTGGAAGCCGTGATCGTTCCTGCCATCGGCCGTGTGATGCAGTTGCGGCTGGTGGGCGACGAGGACGGGGCCTTCTGGGAGAATAGGTCATTGGATGGCCAACTGCACGATGCGGCCTCAAACGATTGGACCAACTTCGGCGGGGATAAGTGCTGGCCTGCTCCTCAGACGGTCTGGACTGGGCAGCAAGGCCGCGACTGGCCGCCTCCTGAGGCCTTCGATGCACGGCCTGTTGAAGCAGTAGCTACGGAGCGCGGTGTCATGGTGACCTCGCCTATCGATCCGTGCTTCGGCATCCAAGTTGTGCGCCACATAGAACTGGATGCCGAGCAGCCCATCATGCGGATCGGAACGGAGTATCTCAAGCTTTTCGGCAGTTCTGTTCGTGTGGGAATATGGACCGTTACTCAGATGCAGGAACCCGAGCGCATCTGCATCCTTCTGCCGACGAGTTCGCAGTTCGAGGCGGGCTATGTCCGCTTGCTAGCGGCTGAACCGGCGGACTTGAAGATCGATGGACGCCTGCTTTCGATGGGACGCCATGCGCGAAATCAGGTAAAGGTCGGTACGGATGGAAACAGTATGGCGTGGGTGGGACCTAACTGCGTGGTTCGTGTCGATGCGGAAATTGGCCGGGGAGAATATCCCGATGGTGGCTGCGTCACCGAGGTCTACACCAACCCCGACCCTTTGAAGTATGTCGAACTGGAAACTCTGGGGCCCTTGACGACGATGAACGCCGGCGACCGGATCAAGCGGACCACAGTGTACACAGTGATTCCCCGATCAACATCGGCCCTTGAAGATGAATTGCGGAAGGCGTTCAGGTGACCTTCAGAACACGTAAGAGGTGAGGTGGGCAGCGAGGAACTATAACTATTCCCTTGAGGCCGCAATCAGGAAATGCCCCAGCATGGCACCCACCCGGACACAAGAGAATAGCTAAGAGTTGCGCACCGGCGTCAATCTATTTATCGTTGGTCCGCAAGAGTTATCGAGGTGCAGAATGTATTTGAGGGTTCTTGCTGTCGTTTTGATTGCTGTATCCGTAGTTATAACCGGCGCTCAAAGCGCGCCAACCCGGCCCAAAATCACAGGCATCTCGCATCTGGCCATTTATACCTCCGACCCCGCGGCCACAGATCACTACTACCGTGAGATCATCGGCGCTGCCAAACAGCCTGATCCCGAAAATCCGCAGGGCGTGCGCTACGCTTTCAACGATACGCAGTTTGTTGAGGTTCTCCCGCTACCTTCGGGCGCGGGCATCAATCGGCTCGATCACACTGCTTATAACACCGACGATGCTGAGGGGATGCGCAAATATCTCTCGTCGAAGGCATGGAAGACTCCGGCCGTTGTGGAGAAGGGGACCGACGGCAGCAGCTGGTTTACGGTGCTCGACCCCGAGGGCAACAAGGTTGAATTCGTTCAGCCTCCCCGCCTGGCCAAAGCCATTGACGCACCCAATGTTATTGGTCGCCATATCATCCATATCGGTATCCTGGTCCACAGCCGGGCCGTCGAGGACACTTTCTATCGCGATTTGCTTGGTTTCCGTCCCTATTGGTTTGGCGGCATGGCGGAGGGCAAGCTGGATTGGATAAGTCAGCAAACTCCAGACAGCCATGACTGGCTAGAATACATGCTTACAAGTGGCCCCTCCGGCTCGGGTATTCCGGCCAGTATCTCGCAGCACGATCTAGGCGTGCTCGATCACCTCTCCATCGGCGTCGTGTCGGTCGACATGGCGTACAAAACGCTTGCGGCCGATGGCCGTCTGACCGGCGTACATGATGCGCACACCCAGATCGGCAAAGACGGCAAGGGCCAGTTCAATCTCTACGACCCAGATGGCATCCGCTTGGAGCTGATGAACTTCCACGCCACGGAAAAGCCTTGCTGCTCGCCCTTCACGTCAGCCGACCCGGAGGAGTGAGGCTGGGTTGCGCTGCTTGCTCGGGTTCTATCGAAGGTTGGGCACCGGGGTAACAATACCATCGCCCTGTGGAAGGGCTTACTACTACTGCTGCTGCTGGCTGCGCTTTCGCACACTGACCCAACGCTGAATTCAAGAGGCTCGCAAGGGCTACAGCGGCTATGAAGCGAAACGATTGCATCGGTTCTTATTTTCGAGATCTAAAGCCTGCGCCTCTTCCGCCTTGCACGGTTTAGCTATTTCAAATAGGCTTGGTAGCGTTATCGTGCCGAGAGAGTTGACCAAAACTTCGATTCGCGCTCTCGGTCGATTGTCCACTCTATCGTTGTTACCGCAAGCCCTATGACGCTGGGCAAGCCGTAGCGGCTCTGGGACAACGACTTCAGTCTGATGCATCACGAGAATAGGCCATGCGCGAATACTTTTGGATTCTTTTTGCGGTCTTACTTGTGCCCTTGCAGATCCAGGCAAAGGTGGTTGTCTTGTGGCAGCCCGGTTTTCTCACCGTAGCCAGCCAACCGGTTGATCGAACAGCCCTCGCTAAAGCTCTCGATGGAATGGAACCGGAGTTCGAAGATGTGGAAAGTCTTGCCGCTCCTGAGACGCTTAAAAATGCTGATCTTTTTGTGCTGCCCTATGGTTCGGCAGTCCCGGTAGATGCGTGGAAGAGCATTGAGTACTACCTCAATGGGGGGGGGAATATGCTGGTGATCGGAGGTCAGCCGCTGCGGGTGCCCGTGAGTTTTGTGAATGGGCAATATGTGGCTGCCGTGCCGCAAGACACTTACTCCCGAACCCTTGGGTTTCGCCACACCTATGAGGTAACGGTTCCAAAGGACGCTGCGTTTCGATGGAAGCGAGGTTATGCATGGCTGCCCTCGCTTGAGATTCGGGCGCAGCGATTTTTTGCAGTGGAAGGTCAGCTCAATGGTCTGGGTTACATGGAAGATTCCGCAGGCCAGTTGGTTGCGGCTCCGGTTATTGTTTCCAACCACGTGGGCGAAAGTCCGGACCACCGGATGTTAGGTAGTCGGGTCGTGGCACTCGACTTCGATCCGCAGCCTGGTTACTGGCAGAGTGCCGAAGGCATCGCGCTCATCCAGCAGGCCGCCGGATACGCTCGACAAGGGGCTACCGACTTTTCAGTGGAGACGCTTTTCTCTGCCATCCGCCCCGGCGAGCCGCCTCTGATCACTGTGCATCTACGCATTCCGCGCGAAGAGAAGCTAGATACCTCGGTTAAGGGCGAGGTCCAACTGCAGCTTTGGTCCGAGAAAGAGGTCGTTACAACGGCTACGATTCCTGTCGTAGGCAAAGGAATCGCAGATCTCGATGCGCCATTTCATCAACCGCTGCCGGCGGGATTCTACAGGGTCTCCGCCGTTTACAGCGAAGGCGGAATGGCACGTGAGCCCTATCAGAACGGATTTTTGGTGACAGACCTAGGCGCGCTCAACTCTGGGCCCGTGCTGGGCGTCCATGGCGACTTTCTTACGCTGGACGGCAAGCCATTCTTTCCGGTGGGGACCAACTACTTCACTACCGAAGATAATAACTGGGATTTTTCCAGTCCGAGAAACGCTTGGATCTGGGACAAGGACTTTGCGGATATGGCTGCCCATGGCGTGAGCTTTGTTCGCACCGGCGTCTGGATGCCAAACGGGAAGTTCATACAGGGTAACACCGGCGGCGCAAACGAGCGGTTTCTGCGAAATCTTGAAGCATTCCTCGACTGTGCCCACAGACATAACATCGCGATTAACTTTACCTTTTTTGCCTTTGCTCCGCACTCGGGCGCCTTGCCTAAGAATCTGGATGCCAGCATAACTCCTCCCAATCCATACATCGATCCTAGCGCAATAGATGCTGAACAAGCTTATGTTCGTTCCGTGGTGGAGCGATTCAAGGATGTTCCCTGGCTCTCATGGGATCTGATCAATGAACCGAGCTTCTCCAATCCCAGGCGAATCTTTAAGGGTAACTATCCCAATGGCGATCCCTCCGAGACAGCCGCATGGCATAAGTGGCTAAGTAAAAAGTACGACAATCTTGCCTCGCTGAGCGATGCGTGGCGAGTGCCGGTTTCGGAATTTACCAGCTTCGACACCGTTCCATTGCCCACGATCGGCGATCTTCGCTACGAGCGATATGGAAATCTGAACCAGATTCGCACGCTCGACTACGACTTGTTCGCGCAGGATATGTTCAGTACCTGGGTCAAGTCGATGGTTGCGCTCATCCGCTCGACCGGCAGCAATCAACTTATCGACGTGGGGCAGGATGAGGGCGGAGTGACCGACCGCGTGCTGAATCAGTTTTACGGCGGCGCGGGCGTTTCATTCACAACCAATCATACATACTGGCAGGACGACGCGTTGCTGTGGGATTCGGTGGTGGCCAAGCGGCCGGGGGTACCCAATATCACGGGCGAAACGGGCTACCAGCCGGTCTGGGAGCCCGACTGCAGCTGGCGCTATGACGAGTTTACAGGTCTGGGACTTATCGAGCGCAAGTGGGCGTTGGGCTTTGCCGCCGGCTCCAGCGGAGCTATGCAGTGGGACTGGGCCCGCGAGGCCGACTTCGGGATGCAGCGCAGTGACGGGTCGGCAAAGACTTGGGAAAACATGATGCGCGACATGGGCCAGTTTGCGCGTGAGGTCGCCCCGTTCGCGAATGCTCTGATCGAACCGGAGGTGGCCATTGTTCTGCCGCAGTCATTTCAGTTATCTGTGGCGAATTCGATGGGCGTTGAAGCGCAACAAGCGGCGGTGCGGGCTCTCTATAACTACGCACATAGCCAAGCCTATGCGGTCGGCGAATATCAGCACCAACTGATTGGCTCGCCAAAGCTCATTCTTCTGCCGTCTCCCTTTGGACTTGACGATCAGGCGTGGCAGGCTATCGAGCAAAGAGTACATGCGGGGGCGGTTCTTCTAGTTACAGGGCCGTTTGGCGGCGATGCTCATTTTCATGCAACCGGCAGGCAAGATTTCGTCGGGCTTCCTTACATCAATGGATATCTAACTCTACGCGAGAATCTCTTTCATTTTCCTGGCGGAGAAGAATCGCTTGTGTATCCCGGAATGAAGACCACGGTCTTGAGCCGAGCAGTCCTGCCCAATGGGGAGGACTGGGCCGAAAAGCCGCTTGGGAAGGGGAAGATTCTATTCGCCGCGCTTCCGCTTGAGTTGAACAGCAACCTACAGGCTGTGGCCGACGTATATAGCTACGCGCTTAAGGTTTCCAACGTTACTCCGGTCTACTCGACCGCGCTCAAAGACCCTGGCATTCTCATCTGCCCCACACTCTTTCCCAAAGCAACGTTGTATGTTCTTACCTCAGAATCCAACCGGAGCGAGGTTTCGTTTGAAGATTTGCGTAGCGGTAAAAAATTTTCAGGGAAGTTACCGAGTGGGCGGGCGGCGCTGCTCCTGGTTGGAGTGGATGGCAAACTGCTGGCTACCTATAACTGGCCGAAGCAATGATTGCGCCGGCGTAGCTATGGAATATCGTCCACACCTCGTCTCGATACTCTGCGGAGTTTTCTAACTGCATTCCGAAACGTTGTCTATGGTTGCTCGCTTTTTACGCCAAATAGACAGGTTAGGAATTGTGGCTATGTTCGTGTTCGTTCCCGTTACGGCAGCGACCGCGCACCAGCAGCTTGGAGGCTTCGAGGCCCGCCAGGATGTTGGTACTGTCCGTCCTTCACACAGGCTGTGCCTCAGCTGTTCGTGTCGCCCAGGTGTGCTGCCCACTTCGGAAAACACGCCCTTACCGTTCCTATTACGGGTTCCCTTTCCCTCCGCTCCAGCGGTCCCCACTTAGTCCGCTCTTGACAAGCGGAGCCTCTTTACGCGAGTGAAGAGGCTCCGGCGAAAGCACGAATTCTGAAGATCGCCCTACTCGAGGGTGATCGACATGGTGGAAGAAACCTGTATCGACCCCGAAGTGGCGGTGATGGTGATGTTCGACGTTACGGGTGCGGGTGTCGAACTGCTTGAGGTGCCCCCGCAGGCGGAGATCAGGCCCAATCCGGCAAAGAGGACCACTAACAGCAGGAACAACTGCAGCCGTTTGCGTTTTTCAAAGCCCAAGAAGCAGAACGCCACTGCCAGGGTTGCCGGAAAGATCGGCGTGAAATTCCGGTGGATTAAAGCAGCCGTCGAGGGCGGCGTGACCGTCAGCGTGGTCGTTGTAGTGCCGCCTTCGGCCACGTTGAGCGGGTTGGGATTGAAGGAGCAGCTGTAACCGGATGGCAACCCGCTGCAGGCGAAGGCCACTGAGCCGATGAAGTTGTTCTGCGAGGTGACCGTGACCTGAGTCACCCCGACGGTTCCCGGCTCAATGGTAAGCGATGGCAGTGAGATGCTCAAGTTCATGGCTGGCGTCTCGCCCTGAGGATTGACGGAAAAAGACACCGTGACAGAGGAGGCAGCGGCAAAGGTTTGGTTGTCGCCGGGCTGCGAAGCGGTGATAGTGCAAGTGCTGGCGGAGTTAACGCTGGCAAAGGTGGCAACCGGGCCGCTGACCGTGCACACCGACGTGGTGCTCGATGAGTAGGCGATCGGCAATCCTGAGCTAGCGGTCGCCGTGAGCGTCAATGTGGTTCCACCAACCTGAGTTTGCGGCAGTGGGAAGGTGATGGACTGCGTGGGCAGCGGCGCCAACACGGTGATTGTCATCTGAGTCTGTGTAGCGGCCAGGTAATTGGTGTTGCCGGTTTGATTGGCGTCGATGACAATGGTGCCCGACGTCGGGGACTGGTTCGCCGGCATGGTAAGCGTCGTCGTGGAGGTAGCTCCGCTGACAGTGCTGGCGGAGAAGGTGCCACTCATGGTGCTGGATTTATCCAAAGTGAAGACAATGGCCTGATCAGAGCCGCCACCGGTCGCCTGGATGCTCAGCTTGGCTCCGGTCACGATGTAGTAGAACGGCTGGGTCAGCGGGACGAAGGCGATGGTTTGAGCCGCCTGATTCACTACTATGGTCTGCTGAACCTGGGCCGCTGCTGCGTAGTCGGCGTTGCCCGCCTGAGTGGCGTCGATGACAATGTTGCCCGCACCGGTCACGGTGAGGGTGGCTGTTGAGGTGCCGTTCGACACCGTGGAGGTGGAGATGGAACCCGCGCCGGTACTGGTGGTGTCGACCGTGAAAACGACCGGGTTCCCAGAAACGCCGCCGTTGGCGCTTAGCGTGACCGTCGTGCTCGGATTGCTCGCGAAGGTGACCGGGGAATTGGGTTGCGGGAAGACAATTGCCTGCGCAGCGGGGTTGATGGTGAGCGCCAACTGGATCTGCGGCGCAGCATCGTAATAAGTGCCGTTCGCCAAGCCGCCCGATTCGTTGGCGTCGATCACAATGCTGCCTGCCTGGGTTACTGTCAAAGTGGCTGAGGAGGTTGTACCGGTCACCGTGGTGCTGGAGAAGGTTCCGGTGCCCTTGCTGGTCGAGTCTACGTTGAAGACGACGGGATTGTTGGAACCGCCATTGGTGACGCTTACCGTGATCGTCATGCCGGGAGAGTAAGTGTAAGTGGTTGTTGTGGGCGCAGTGAAGGTGATCGTTTGCGGAGTCGTCAGGGCGAAGCCCGTCACAGTTGCGGTTCCTACGCCTCCGTTGGTGGTATCGGATACAGTCAGCGTTGCGGATTGAGCAGCGGGCTGCGTCGCTGTGAAGTTGATGGTCGCCGGATAGGTGGAGGCGTTGGTTTGGGCGGTGAACCCGCCCCCAGCCGAGATGCCTGTGCAATTGGTGCCGGCCTTGGCGCTGAACTGCGAATTGGAAGATGCGATGACCAGGTTTGCAGTCGTTCCGCAGCCGAAGGCGTTGTCCACGATGGTGGCGGAGGCGCTGACAGGGGTGCCATCGAACTGAGCGTTGGGCGTCGTCAAATCCCCAATCAGGATTTGGCTGAGAGCGCTTGACACTTCATAAAGGTTGCCGCTCGCGTCCACGCCTAGCACCTTTGCGCCCGAGTTAGACACCGGGTATTGATCAGCGATCTTCGGACCGCCCGTTTGAGTGTTCGGAATCGCGAAGACCCCGTCATACAGCGTCGCATAGTACACAGTGCCATTGGGAGCTACAGCGAGGGCGTCAAGATTATCGTCGTAGCCGCCGGGAGTGCCATCGGTGTAGGTCTGGAGGAGAACCGGCGTTGTGGCAAAGCCCTTTCCCGCCGTAAAGGGCAACTCGTAGACATCGGACAGTGTGGCCTCGTTGTTAGGGCTGCTTACTGCCTGATTGATGAAGTTGGAATCCGTGAAGAACAGATTCCCCCACGGATCAACGCCGAGACTCCCGACGTAGAGCTGGCCTGTGGTAACGGGATTGCTCCCCGCGGGCTCCTGGAAGAGCATTGTCGGGGCCGGGGTACCAGTAGACAGACAGGCTGCGGTGCACTCCCAGATGGAGAATTGGGTGGTTCCGTTGTTGTCTGTTGCGAGATAGAGGTTGCCTTGGGAGTCAAAGGTTATCGCCCCAATGCCCCCGATTGCGGAAACGCCGGTTATGGGAGCCAGAACGCACTCGACGGTGGAGCTACTCGTGCAGTTGGGAGTGCTACTGCTTGGGCTGGCCAATGTTGCGTAAGCCCCGTTCACGAAGGGCAGTTCGACCACGGTGTTGTTGTACTGCCCGGCAATGTAAAGATTGACCTTGCTGTCGGCAGCAATGCCGCCGGGATTGCTAAAGGAGCCGAGCGACGATACGGTACCAGCCGCAAGGTTGTAGATCGCCACCGAACCACCGTACGTTTCGCTCACTGCGACATAGCCATTATTACCGACACCAATACTGGTACCAGCGGAGATGGGACCGGCTAGCACTCCTCCGGTTAGAATCGCCGGGAAGTTGCTGTTGGTCTGGGTCATGAACAACGCAGGCTCACCAGCCGGAACCACATTGTTGATGGTGATCGTGACTTGAACCTGGGGTGCGGCGGCGTACTGATTTCCGTTAGCGGTGCCGGCCGCCTGGTTGGCGTCGACAATGATTTTGCCTGCGCCGACCGTCGTTAGCGTGGCTCCTGTGGTTCCCGTGGTGGTGGCGCAGGATGTGCACGGAGACGATGGGTCGATGCTGAAGGTTACCGGGTTGCCGGATGCGCCGCCGGTGGCCGACAGCGTGATCTGCTGGCCGGCTTCAAGGGAGGCGGGCGGACTGAAGGTGATGGTCTGCGCCAGAATCGCCGACTGCGAAGCCGTGCCGGACATGTTTACGGAGAGAGCCAGGGCCGGGGTGGCGATATTGATGGTTGCCGCGCCCGATTGGAGCCCAGTGGTGGGCGGGGTCGTGACGGGCGGAGCGAAGGTGGCCGTAAATTGGCAAGAGGCTCCGGGAGGTGTGGTAGACGCGCTGGAGCATCCGTTGTTCGTTGCCGGGTCCAGCGTGAACATGGTGTTGGCAGACTGGGTCACGTCCGGGCTTCCCAGGGTTGCGGCTTCGTTACCGGCACTGATGAGGTAGACAGTGCCCGAGTTTGTCACGCCATCCTGGACGGTGCCGAGGTTGATCGCGGCGGCGGTGCGCTGAATGGCGTACACCGCCTTGCCCGTCGCGTCCGGCGCGAAAAGATTGCCCGCAGCGTCGAGTGCAATTGCAAACGCGGAACTGGGATTCTTCTCAATCAATACTGCGTTCGCAGTGGTCAGCGTCCCGCTGACATTTGGGACCCATACGATATTACCGGTCGCCTTGTCGGACACGATCAAGCTGCCGGATGGATCGAGGGCAACTCCCCAAGGAGCCGTTACGCCGGGCACCATCAATGTGGATTGAGCGCGGGCCACGTCGACGAGAACGTTGCCGTTACCTGTGTCGGCAACGTAGATGTTGTTCGATGAATCAATAGCGATTCCCCATGGGTCCTTGAGTCCCGTAATCGGAACTGCGGTTTCCCCGGTGACGAGGTTGTAGCTCACAACGCGGCTGTTGCCGAGATCGGCGATATACAGCGTACCGTTCGGCCCGACCGCCAATCCGCTTGGCTTACTCAGGGCCGTTCCGTCGAATACCATCGTGGCGGGAATAAGTGTGGATTGGGAGGCCGGAACGAGTGCGCCGCTCACGTTCGGAATTTCCACGACATTGTCATTTGAGAAGTCGGCGATGTAGAGGTTCCCATTGGCGTCGAAGGCAGTCGCGGAGGGCTCGACAAATCCTGAGCCGATCGAGGTGGGCGCGGTGCCCGCCGGCGATCCCGCGGGGATCCAGAAAACTTTTCCTGCACCCTCATCGGCTACTGCCATGTCATCAGCGGCGTCCACCGAAACCGAGTAAGGAGTGGTGAAGCCGCTTCCATAGGCCGTTGACACGCCGGGGTCGAGGTTGTTCTCAGCGCCCTGACCCACACCTGAAAGCGCTGTCGTTCCGCTGGCGCTGTTTGTGGAATCCGTAATAACGAGGGCAGCGTTACGCTCGCCGACCTTGGTGGGCGTGAAGGTAATCGTTGCTGAATAGGAAGCGCCCGTGGACGCCAGCGCCGGGCTGAACGTTCCGCTGCCTGTGCCGACGGTGGTTGAACAGGTCGTTCCCGCCACAGTTGCAAATTCGGTCGACGTAAGCCCGCTTTCGACGCCCGTAAATACCAAGGATGGTGGAGTGGTGCAATTGCCAGCGTTATCGGTTGCGGTCACGGTAGCCGCCGTGGCGGCGGTCCCGACCGCGGAGGAGCCAAGGGAGAGGCTGTTTAGCAGTGTCTTGGTGACTCCTGTGTGTGAAAGGGCATTGACATATCCGACTGTATACAAGTTGCCGATACTGTCGACTGCCAGACCCTGGCCGCCTTGGCCGGACACCTTGTAAATTCCAGCGGCGTTGGGGCCCGACGAAGAGTTCGGAAGGGCAAAGACACCGTCGTTGGCGACCGTGAAAAATACCGTATTCAGGCTGTTGGCTGAGACGCCGGTGATCGCATTGTATCCGGCAGTCGTCGTGTAGGAAGTCATCAGAGTCGGCGAGGGTGCATAGTGTCCAGCGGTGAACGGCAGTTCCTGCAGATTGCTGACTTTTCCAGTATTAGCGCCGTTGTCAGCGCCGTCTGAGAAGAAAAGATTGCCCCATGGATCGATGGCGACCGAGCCCAAACCACCCGACGTATCTGCGTAAACCACAACCGCCGGATAGGTTCCATTCCCGTCAGTTTCCGCCTGGCACTGCGCGCTGCACTCGTAAATCGTGTCCGGATTGTTTGCTGGATTGGTATCGGTAGAGAAGAAGAAGTTACCCTGGCCGTCGAAGAACAGGGATGTGAATCCTCCGTTCTCGCCCGCGAAAAGCTTCTGAGTGCCGGGAGCAAATACGCAAGCAGCCGTGTCCTGTGTACCGCCGAGACAATTGGCGGTTGGAAGGGTAGTAAACCCTGTGTACGTGCCGGTCGCGGCGTCATAGGGGAGCTTGATAATGCTCGGGCCGTAGTCCCTGGCGATATACGCGTTGCCGTACTGGTCCACGCCGGCCGCATTGCTATTAGTGAAATTGGCGATGACGGACTGCACGCCGGCAGGAGTGATGAGAAAGACGCCACAGGATGCACAACCGCCGTAACCGTCGCCGACAATCACATCGCCGTTTGGACCGACCACGAATGTGCCGCCCAAGGGCGCCTGGCCACCGGGCCAACCGCCGGTGGCACCGCCGAACTGCAGGTCCCCAATTACGACGGTGGGGCCGGTTACAACGATTGGCGGCGGCTGCGTGATCGCCATCGCGGAATTCGCACCAAGGTAAAGGGCCAGCAGCGCGAAGAGGGCTACCCATGATCCTGCCGCTAGTGACCGCACCGGACTCGTCAATCTGTTCAAAGTAGTTTGCATTCCTTCTCCTCCGAATCTGTTTTCATCCCTGGAACCGGGGAATCGGTGACGGTCCGGTCTGTTCCGTATCGTCCTTTGCCAACATCAAACTTGCGCCATCCTCCGCATCAAGCATCACCCTTGGTGCTCGATAACCGGAGGTCACAACCCGTGTTCATCGGTTCTAAATCGACTATCCGTTGAAGCCCGCGCCTTTCGAGATATCATGCCCTGGATGCTCTCGCGGTTTGAGACCCATTCTGGCTTGCTGTTCCGGTCAACGTCCCACTCCATTCCAGGCAAGATTCGGCGACGTAATCCCAACCAGCTTTCCGGGTGCTTCTTCGGGAAGAGCCGCGCACACACACGCAGGAAAAAGGATTCTGCAAACTCCACCGGCAAACACCGGCGCCGCTCCGCACGGAGAACTGGCACCTCGACTTATACCTGGAACCCGGCGCGGATTATCAACCGAAAATTGGTAACGATACACCGTACTTAACAGAATTTGCCGCTGTCAAGTGAAAAACGTTTGAGTAAGGCGAAGTCAGGCGGACACAGTAATCGAGATCCAAGCGCTTAACGCCGGTTCACCAGCCTACTGGGACTGATTCCCTCCTGTTGGAGGTACACCCTTTGGAATGGCGGAAGGAGGTTTTGGCGGGCTTGGTAGGTCGGGTAGTATGGGCGCAATTGGCGATTTCATGATACCGTTATCTGAGTCTGAGATCGAGCGAGTGCTGGTGAAGGTTGGGCATCATGGCGGGGAACTATTCCCGTCCGCCGCCACCAATCTGGAGACTCTGAGCTGGGTGATGAAACGCCTCTGCAACAAGCGGAGTACGGTCGGGCCTTCGTCCTTGGAAGCAATGCAGAAGGCGTCGCGAGCAGAGTCAAACGGTGTATATTCGTTCGCAGCTGCAAGGCGAGACGGAATTTCCTGTAAAATTTGGCCGGGACTGGGGTATACAGGACCTGACGCTGAAATGGGAGAGGGGTCGGATGATGAGGATCAGGGGGCGACTGCCGGCAATTTGCTTTGGTGTCCTGGCGAGCTTATGGATGGCGGCGTGCGGGGGCGGCGGAAACAATCAAAGCCAAACACAGAAGGCTACGCCCACGGTGATGGTGGCACCGGCCTCGCAGAGCGTTACGACCGTGCAGTCGCTGCAAGTCACAGTAACAGTGAGCGGAACTAGCGGCACGCCTACCGGTTCGGTGACGTTGAGCAGTGCTACCTACTCTTCAACAGCGACGACTCTCGCAGGTGGCAGCGCGTCCGTCACGATTCCGGCGGGTACCCTTGCGGCCGGTACGGACACCTTGACGGCGAGCTACACTCCGGACGCCTCGAGCTCTTCTACATATAGCGGCACGTCAGGTGCAGGACAGGTGACAGTAACGAGGGTCACACCCACAGTGACCGTGGTTCCGGCCTTATCCAGCCTCGCGACCACGCAGAGCAATACGGTGACGGTAACCGTGAGCGCCGGCGGCCCGGCAGCGACGGGTTCAGTGACCCTGGGGAGTGGAAACTACAGCTCGGCCGCCGTAGCTCTCACCAACGGAAGTGCGCAGGTGGTCATCAATGCCGGCGTGCTGCCGGTGGGAAATGACACATTGACCGCGACGTACGCTCCCGATACGGCTGGTTCAGCGATCTACAACGGCTCTACAGGAACGGTATCGGTGACGGTCAACCTGACCGTGCCAACGGTGACGGTGACACCAGGATCATCGAGCATCAGCGTGAATCAGCCCCTGACGGTGACTGTGGGTGTGAGTGGAGGCAGTGGCAACCCAACTGCAACCGGCTCATTGACGCTGAAAGGCGGTGGCTACACCTCTGCTATTACCGCACTCTCAGGTGGGAGCGCACAATTCAATATCTCGGCAAACTCGCTGACCACAGGTGCCGATACGTTGTCCGCGAGCTACACTCCGGACACGGCGAGTTCCTCGATCTACGCGAGTGCAATGGGCACTGGGCCGGTGACTGTGAACGCCTCTGTAGCCTATGTGCTGACGGTTGATTCTGCCGCGCCTTCGAGTGGCATCTCGATTACGGCGAGTCCCGCGGACAGCAATTCGAAGAGCAGCGGCACCACACCCTTCACGCTCAGCTACTACAGCGGAACGCAGGTGACGCTGAGCGCAGCCCTGTCCGATAACGGCTACACATTCCTCTCCTGGACGGGATGCGCTTCGGTAAGCGGCTCCAACTGCAGTGTGACCGTCGGCGCCAACACGACTGTGACGGCGACTTACAACCAATCGGGAATTACATCGATCAACGTAACGCCTAGCACCGCGACCATCGGCACGCAACAGCAATTCACGGCAACGGTGAACGGCACGGGCAGCTACAGCAGCGCGGTGACGTGGTCGCTGACTTGTCCGTCTTGCGGCAGTTTGAGCCCTGGCACGCTAAGCGCGACGGGCCTCTACACCACGCCTTATCCGGCTCCGCCGACGGTGACCGTAACTGCCACCAGCGCGCAGCAAACGTCGATTAGCGGCAGCGCGACTGTGACATTGAATCCACCGGCAACGGCGACCGGCCCTTCGTTGACCGTGGACGTGGGCACACCCAGTAATTCCAGCGAAAATCCGCATGCCATCAGCCCATATGTGTATGGGATAAACGCATACCTTCTCGACTCGGCCTCCGCCAAGATCGCCAACCCCGGTCTGGTCCGCTGGGGCGGGGACGACACCTCGCGCTACAACTACCAGAACGGCATGACCAACTCCGCCAGCGACTACTATTTTGAGAACTTCCTGGGCGCCTCATTCATGTTCCCTAACCCCACCAGCAGTACCAGCTTCACTCAATTCTTTCAGGGCACTGACAACATCGCCGCTGCATCGCTTGGCACGGTGCCGGTGCTCGGCTGGGTGGCCGATAGCACACAGTATGCCTGCGGCTTTCCGGAATCACAGTTTCCCGGCCAGCAGTCCTACAGCCCCTCCAATTGCGGCAACGGCGTGGATGCAAATGGCACCGATCTATTCGGGAACAGCACTACCCAGGCCAACACTAGTATTTCGGAGCCAGCGCCCAGCATCACGACGGCACCCAATCCCGCCACGACCACTTGGGCGGATGGAACCTGGGCGGGCAGCTGGGTTAACTCCCTCGTGACCAACTCTTCCTACGGCAACGGCGCGAGTGGCAAAGGCGTGACCATCTGGGATCTGGACAATGAGCCGACGTGGTGGGATGCGGTGCACCGCGACGTGCATCCCAGCCCCTTTACCTACGACGAGGTGACTAACAACGGCCTGGGAACAGCGCTGGCCATCAAGACCGCCGATCCGACCGCTCTGGTCAGCGGGCCGGTGATGGATAATTGGTGGGCGTACTTCTATTCCAAGACAGATATTGAAAGCGGGGATGCCAAGTTACCGTGCAAGCAGCCGTGGAGCAACCCCACCGACCGCGAGGCACACGGCGGCGTGCCCATGCTCGAGTATTTTCTGCAACAGGCCAACACCTATTCGCAGATGTTCGGCATCCGGCTGCTCGATTACCTGGACGTCCACGCCTACCTTGAGCCCGACTACGACGGCAACTCGGTGGGCTTTACCACCGCAGGCGATACCGGCGAACAGCAGGCGCGCATGAACGGGACGCGCGTCTTCTGGGATTCTACCTATACTGATCCCAATTACACGCAGCCGAACTACATCACGGACCCGAACTACACCACAAGCTGCTCGCCGCCGTTGCAGGCTCCGCAAGTGATTCCAATGCTTGAGAGTTGGGTTGCGAGCGGCTACCCCGGCACTAAGACAGCCATCGACGAATACAACTTTGGCGGCCTGGAATCAATCAACGGCGCAATCGTGCAGGCGGATATTCTGGGCATCTTCGGACGCCAAGGACTGGGCATGGGCGCTCTGTGGCCAACGGGGACAAATACAGAACCCGACTCCACCACGCAGAATCCGGCTAATTATGCCTTTGCCATGTATCGCAACTACGACCTGGCCAACGATGGAGCGACTTTTGGCGACACGTATCTGTACGCGACCAGTACGGCGTCCGGCGCCGACGCCGAGAACCAGCTTGCCGTTTACGGCGGGCAAAGGAGCTCCGACCAGGCCATCACCGTGATGGTGATCAACAAGACGTATGGCTCCCTGACTTCAACGATTAGCCTGGAGAACCTTTCCGCGGCAAGCGGTACGACGGCAGAGGTATACCAGTACAGCAACGCCAATCTGAATGCGATCGTCCAACAGGCTGCCGTAAACGTGACGCCGCCCTCGGGAAGCGGAACGACCAGCACCATCAGCGGTTACACCTTCCCGCCGCAATCCATCACCCTTTTTGTGGTGCCGGATTAAGGGTAATGCGGTGCTCCTGGGAACTTGTCGAAATGGGGTAAGCGGTATGTGAACACCCGTCTCTATGGCGTTTCCCGGATTGTTATACCTGGACCGAGAGCGATACGAGCCAGATGAACCAGACGAGTCCACAGTCTCACCGTTTCACAGTGAATATGGGGGGAGGGGGTACCGGCAAGAGCCGGAGTTTCCGGGTCCCTTGCAACCAATTTCGACGCTTGATGACAGTGTGTCGTCATTGCTCTCACGGAACTCCTTCTCACATTGTGCGTCATTGAAAGGTAATTTTCTGCAAGGACGTGCCGTCCAAAGAACTGCGGATTGATTGAGCGCCGCGGGCATTTCGCGGTAGGCAGCATGATGGCCGGACTTGAGCTTAGCTTCACTACCCCTTAAAGTAGGACCGGGGTAGAGCATTTTATGATAACGAAATCATGGCTCGCGAAAAGACGCCTGGCCCGTCACCAAACGGCATGTCATCCGATCTCAAAATGGGATTGCTTCCAGAGAATTTTGAGCGCGGTCAAGCTCCCCGGCGCGAGAACCGATGGCCAACTCTCCGGCCGGAGGGCGGTTTGCGCCAGCCTCGATGCCCGATCGGAATCTTAAGACGCAGGCCAATAGAGGCTCTCCCGAAGAGAAGTCTGCGGAGAAAGCGAGAGTATTGAGTGAAACGATTTTTCTCTTGCCGAAGGGGAGTTTTTTGCGTCTTTTATGACCAAGATGATAAACGATGTCATCGAACGACGGTCCGCGGGCGTGAGCGTTGCCAAGCTTGATCTTGCGGCAGGTGAAGTTCTCACCTGAGTGCCGATGGTCGCGCTGTCTGGGCTGGAATCTTTCTGCGGAATCGTTTACAAAAGCCTGCTCCGCATCTCCGGAAAGCCCTAAAAACCGGCAAGGACGCGGTATCGATCCCATCTTTGAAAATCCCAGAAAGAATTCGCTTGACAGGGATTAACCTCACGCTTCAAAATTCCCTTTCTTGAATGCAGAAGCAGAACCTGCGTCCGAATCCTCAGCTCATGTAGCACTTAAAGACTTAAGCGAGGTGTGCAATAGCTTAAGTCCGGTGTGAGGAGCGGGAATCAGTATTCGCAGACACGAACGGAATGTAGCCGACGGGGGGACTACTATGAAGTTCTTTTCAGGGAACAGGCCGACTGCCTCGTTGTTGGTGATAGTAACCGCGGTGCTCCTGCTGGCGCAAACGGCGCTATACGGGCAGGCGACAGGCGACGTGACCGGCATCGTCAAGGACACCACAGGCGCCGTCATTCCAAAGGCCACGGTTGTATTGACCGACCTGGCGACCAGGATCAAGCGCACCATGAGCAGTAACGGGGAGGGGGTCTTTGCGTTCGCCGGCATCGTCCCCGACACGAGTTACAGGCTGGATGTCAGCGCAGCAAACTTCGAGCCCTGGCAGTCACAGCCGTTCCCGGTGCGCGCGGGCGATCGACTGGGCTATACTGACATCCGCTTGCAGGTAGGAACGGCGGCGGCAGCAGTTACGGTCGAAGCCATGGTTGATTCGAACCTGTCGACCTTGGATACCGGCGAGCGCAGCGACATCATCACGGCCGAAGACCTGAACAACTTGACCATCATCGGCCGAGACGCGGGCGAGTTGGTGAAGATGTTGCCTGGATACGCGATGTCAACTGGTGATCAGGGCCTCTTCAACCGTCCAGGATTCAATAACGCCGTAGTAGGCCTAAGCGGCCCCACATCAGCTTACGTCGCCAACGGCTCGGGCCCGGCCGGCATCGCCATCGTCAGTGACGGCGTTTCGCTCACCGACATCGCCAGCAATTCAGGGTCGGTGCAGCAGATGAACATCGAGATGGTCCAGGATGTGAAGGCCTCGAACTCTTCATACGGCGCCGACTACGCGAAAGGGCCAGCGCTGATCAGCTCCTCGACTAAAACTGGCGGCGTCAAGTTTCACGGCGAGGCCTATCTCGTGGCACGCAATACGATCTTGAACTCCAACGACTGGTATGACAATTACCTCAGCCAGTCCCGGCCGAGTGAACAATACTTTTATCCGGGGGGCAATTTCGGCGGTCCGCTTTTACTTCCCTTTACCGAATTCAATCGCAGCAGAAACAAGCTGTTCTTCTTCGCTGGGTTCGAGTATTACCACCAGGTTTTTGAGGCCAATCAGGAGGCGATTTCGTCGTGGGTTCCGACGCTGGCGGAGCGGCAAGGCGATTTCAGCGCCGCATCGCTGAATACTGAGCTCTGCGGCGCGCGTCCTGACGGCAACCCCAACCCCAATTCCATTCAGCCCATGTGCTATACGGACAATTTTCTGCCCAATGGGACGGCGGTGGCAAACAACAATGCCAATAACGTCCCCCTAAACCTCGCCGGCCAGTCGCTGGTAAACTGGTTCCCAAAACCCAACGCCGACCCATTCACCAACCCCTTTGGCTACAACTATATTCAGCAGCTCCAGCAGACCCAGAACGGGGGGGTATTCCGGGCCACGCTGCAATATAACATCAATTCCGACAATAACCTGTTCCTGGTTTACGGACTGCAGAAGGAGATCGACCAGGATCCAGTTGATCTCGGCTCCTTCCCCACCGGGTCTGTGCCCTATCCCGGCAACATCACCACCGGAGACGTTTCGAATGTTCTTGCAGCTCGCTATACTCGCTTCTTCGGTGCGACCTTGACCAACGAGTTTTCGGCCGCGATGTCGTTTGTCAGCCTGCCCGGAAAGATGGGTAACCCGACGGCGGTAGACCGGTTCGACATTCCGGGCAACGGCGGGCTTGGCTTCAATTATTTGGGGGTGTACAAGAACAACAATGACCTCGCTGTGCCCGCCATCGCCAACGGAGCGGGGAACGGCTATCCGAACCTGCTCATGCCCGGCGGATTCTACAACAACCGAGTCCATACCAAGAAGGTGGATCCGATTCTGCAGGACAACGTGAGCTGGCAGTTGAAGAAACACTTTTTTCAGTTCGGCGCATACTGGGAACAGGGCACCTACAACGGCATTTCGAACGTGGGTGCATATCCTCAAGGCGAATACACCTTCAATGTCGGCAACTCGTACTTCGAATATTCGTCGACCAACCAGGCGCCGTATAACGGCTGCGTGAACCCGGACCCCGCAGGCAACCTGCGCAACTCCGGTGCTGCTTATCTGGGAAGCTGCTACAACCCGACGTCTCTGATGTACGAGGGGTATGCCGACTCCTTTAACCAGTCCAATTTCACGCCCAATGTTGACATGCGTTACATGACGGTGGCCGGGTTCGCCATGGACACGCTGAAGCTGCACAATCTCAGCCTGATCTTTGGCGCGCGCTTCGAGCATCTCGGTCCTTGGACGGACAAGCATAACAATGGCCTGGCGACATTCTCCGACAGCCTTTACAGCTCGCAATGCAGCGGCTACACGCGCAACTGCGCCAGCTCTGGCGACCCGGGCATCACGTGGTATTCCCAGAAGACCGGCGTCTCGAACTCCGTCAACTCTCCGGCTACAATCTACTTCACTCCCCGCGTGGGAACGTCCTGGGATCCCTTTGGCAAAGGCAAGACTGTATTGCGTGGCGGCTGGGGCATGTACCGCAATCAGGAGCAGTTCAATCCTTACGCGCTAGCTGCGTCCACGGCCCAAGGTTACAAATTCACGAACCTGGTGGGAGCGCTGACCTACAACGAGATCGACAGCCAGTCGCCGGTGCTTCCTCCCGATTTCAGCGCCTACGTTATTTCGCCGAATGACAAGGTTCGTCCGATCTACTACGAATTCAACGGCGGAGTCGATGAAAGCATTCCCGGGGTCAGGTTGTTGCACCTAGGGCCTTCGCACTTATCGGTCGCATATGTGGGCAATCACAGCGTAAATCTCGGATCGTATAGCGGGAGCAACAATTACAGCAGCGCGTCGGACATCAACATTATCTGCGGCATTGAGACGGGTTGTCCTACGAATAACAACCCGAACATGGCGGGCGCGAGCGACAACCTGTTCTATGTCGATCCGACGTATGCGAATCTCCCAACCGATCTGACTTCGCTTTACGGTAACCCCAAAATCGACGGCATCGGCGGGTTTGGCACACCGGAGTACGATTTCTATCGCCCGTACCCGTTCTACCAGCACGTCTACCAACTCAAACACGACTTTTACTCGAATTACAACAGCGCGCAGGTAGAGTGGGACAAGACTGGAGGCGTTGCCTCGTGGGGCGCCAACTACACCTTCGCTAAGAACCTTGCCACTGCCTCATCGTACAACAACCAACTCGTCGACCCGGCCAACCTGCGCAACGACTATAACCCGGTGCCGTACGACCGGACACAGACCTTCAACATTCACTACCTGGTGGATCTGGGCAAACGATACAAGGGTGGGACCAGGTGGCTTTCCGAGCTTGCCAATAACTGGAAGATTTCCGGAATCTCGACGGTGACAAGCGGTTTCCCACTGGCATCTGAAAACGGCGAGAACTTCGGCTTCGGATACGCCGGGTTTGCGAATGCCGTGCAGGTTCCGAACGCAACCCAGGCAAACCAGCAAGGCGAGGTACAACCGTGTCGCACCGTTTATCAAATCTCACCCGATAAGAACGGCAACACGTATTGTGTCACATACATGAACCCCGTGGTGTGGCTGGGCACGCCGGACGTACAAATGATGCCCGGACTTGCGAAGGGTGTCAGCGTCAAAGGCGGGTCGCATACGCACCAGTTCATCAACCCTCTGGCTTTTACAATACCGCAACCGGGGACCAATGGAGTCTATCGGTTACCTTACCTACGCGGTCCCGCTTACATGGATCACGATCTGACAGTGATGAAGGAACTTCCCGTCGGTGAAGGAAAGAATTTGGAGTTGCGGTTGGGTGCTTTCAACGTGTTTAACCACCCGCTGGTTTCGTTCAACCAAAACAACACCACGAACCTGAATCTCGGTATCCAGGATGGGCTCGTTGGTCAGCCTTTAACCCAAAGCATGCTCCAGTACCAGGATTTCGGTATTGCGAATATCAAGGTCGGAAACAGGCTGGCGGAGTTGGAAGCGAAGTTTACGTTCTGATAAGTGCCCGTCCGGACAACTGGTTGGCGAACTTGGTGCGCCAACCGGAAGGTGACGGGAAAAGGGTTGTTAAAGACGGAACCGTAGGCCGAGCAAGATTAAGAGTCGCGGCATCCGCCTTCTGCCAAGAATGCTTAACCGGGACGGCAGGTAAGCCGCTCGCGAAGGAATCTCTGATCGAATTTTCGGGAGGGAATGTATGACCATCGAATCCGCAGTCATGTTTCGTAGGGTTGCGTGCCTGTTTCTTGTTGCCGGCCTGCTGTCGGGTATCGCCGCCAAGGCCCAGCTGCCGATTAAAGCGCCGGCCCCGGTCACAGTGGGCTCGGTCATTCCCTTCAGCCATGGCAGCACCGGCGCATGGATTCAGATTTATTCGATGAAACAAGACCCGTTGTACGGGCATATTCTCATGCTGGATTCCGCTGGCAGCGCAATTTACGATATGGCGCCTGGCGCATCGGTGCCAACGCAGATTGTGGGACCCGAGCCATCAAACAAGGATAACTCCGATTGTTCACTGCTGGAGTATAAGGGTTCTTACTGGAACGCGGCTATAGCGTTCGATAAGTGGGACAATCTTTATGTCACGGATCGCTTTGGCGCTTCTGTTGAATTCTGTCGGGTTCCGTATGACGCCAACTCGGGAACGTGGCTTTTCAACGCTTCTTATATCTGGAAGGGCCCCACATACACCAACAGCAGTGGCCAGTCGTCGGCGATCCCGCCCCAGGATCTCCAGGTGGGCGATGACGGCGTCACGTTCTATGTGAGTACGTCTGATACCGAGTCGATCTTCAAGTACGTAGTTAACGAATCCGGCACCGTAACTTCGGTAACAGCTCTGGCTACGGGTCTAGAGACGGCGGCTACACAACTTGCGGTCGATCACGCCGGCAATGTGTACTTCCTTGAGAACCAAGGTTCTTATCCCAACAATGTGCATGGCATCCGAAAGATTGCCGCCGGCTCCGCACCCATTGTCGGCGACGGAACCGGAACGGCGGAATCGGCGTTGCCGAGGATCGACCAAGGCGGCTGGAACGGCATTACCGGCATGTTCATTGACCCGCAAGGCGACATGTATTTCAGCAGCGCGAACAACGTTGATTACGGCGGGCAAGCGGATGGCATTTTCATGATCCCCAACGAGGGCACGCCGTCGACCCCGGACCTGAACTGGGCCCATACGGTGATGGTTTCGCCGGTCGCTGGCGGGTACCCACCTATGGTCGATAAGAGGGGATTGCTTTGGATCGCCACCAGCTATTACACCAACTGGGCGCCCGCCGGTGTGAACGGCCCAACCTGCGATACAACGACCCTGCAAGCCGAGACGGCAACATGTTTGACGTCGACCATTGTGCTGTGGAAGCCCGGTGCTCTCGATCTGGGGACGTCTACAGTGGGTGGGGCGGCCAAAGTGCCAATCACGGCCTACTCTGAAGCAGTAGGGGGTGGAACGCTGACGCTGACGGCGAACAACTCATTTACTGAAAACGAGGTGGTCACGATCTCGGCTAGTTCGGGCGACCCACTTTACGCGCTGAATGGGCTCAGCTTCTACGTGTCGGGAACCGGATTGAGCAGCACGGCTTTCGAGGTTTCGACGAGCCTGATCGCCGCAGGCAATAGCGGTTCGACTTCCGCCAATGTTACCGTCAACCAGACGCAAGCTATCTACTATATGTTCAACCAGCCGACTACGCCGGGCAGCATTACTCTGGCTCAGCCGAGCAATGTAAGTTTCCAGACCG
Organism: Occallatibacter sp.; assembly: GCA_049518535.1. Taxonomy (GTDB): domain Bacteria; phylum Acidobacteriota; class Terriglobia; order Terriglobales; family Acidobacteriaceae; genus Telmatobacter. The sequence continues at coordinate 49,524 of JBEKRS010000001.1, forward strand.
TCGCCAGCAGCCCAATGGAGTCAACAACGGCGACGGCTCCGGTGTTGCCCTGCACCGCAGGCACCTCGTATCCGGCTTTCAGTGCCAACATGACGACAACCAACTCATATAGCTGGTGCCCTTACTACGTGCAACTGAATACCACCAAGGCTGGCTCCGTGGAGGGCGAGGTGCAAATGCTCGACTCCCAAAGCAACATTATCGACGGGAGCAATGCCTATCTCACCGGTATCGGACAGGGCGCGGCAGCTTCGGTAGTTTCTTCGGCCACCGTTCAGTCCATAGCTTCTGGCCTGAACACTCCGAGGCAAGTGGCGGCCGATCTGTTGGGTAACACGTATGTCGCCGATTCGGCCTTGAAGGCTATCGAGAAGTACCCCGCCGGTACTACCAGCCCGACATCGGGTAAGGTCCTCGGCAGTGGCCTATCGGCGCCCACCGGCGTAGTCGTTGACGGCGTCGGCAACCTCTATATCGGAGACTCCGGCAACGTCTACGAGATTCCATACATAGGCGGTGCCTTGGCCACGTCGCAGCAAACGAAGATTGCTTCCGGTTTAGGTGCGGGGAACCTGAATCTTGCCATTGATGGCGAAGGCGATGTCTTTGTGGCGGATGAGGCCGACAAGCAGGTGGTCGAGATACCGAATCCGCAGATAGCGCTCATGCTGCAAAGCTATCCGCAGATAACGCTGGGATCTGGTTTTGCGGGTCCGTCGGCGATTGCCACTGACAGCTCAGGGAATGTGTGGGTGGCTGATGGCACGAACCTGTGGGAGATCTCAATGCCTTGGGGGGGGATGACGAAGGTTGCAAGCAGCCTCCAGAGTCCGGTGACCGGCTTAGCTGTGGACCCGTCGGGTTCTGTTTTTGTTGCGGAAGCCAGTGGGCTTGTATGGATTCCCTATAGCACTACCACGGGCGCCCTGAATGTAAACAGTCAGATTCTGTTGACTGGCGGTTTGGGTAGCGGGCCCACTATACCGTGGGGCGTGGCACTTGACGGCACCCAGAATACCTATGCATCGTATGGCACTGGGTCAGCTGCCGGCTTGGCGCAACTGGGCATTAGCGGCACGTACAATTTCAGCAACGATGGAGAGATCAACCCCAATGTTCCGTTCGAAGTCGATGCGCAGATTCTGAACCTGGGCAATATGCCTCTGACGGTTTCAGACGATCCAACCGTCGATCTTATCTCCGGGACTAACGCAGCCGATTACACCGTGGCCGCGGCGACGGAAAACTCGCCAGCCTGCAGCGCCTCCACGAACACTCCGCCAGGCGGTTCCTGCTATCTCGGCATGCTACTGCAAGCGCCAGCAGCGGGTGAAGCCGTCGCATCGATCACAGTTATAAGCAATGCCGTGAATGCGACCTCGGGCGTCAATATCGCGGTTTCGGGCAATGTAATCCAGGATCTTCGGCCGGCGACGACAGCTGCGATTTCAATCGCTCCCGTCACCACTACGGGGTGCTCGGGTGCGACGTATCCCGGGTGCAATACGATCAAAGTGACGGTAAGCGCCGTCGGTACAGGTTACGGTACACCAACCGGGTCAGTGACGCTTGCAGTGGGGAGCGCCAACGGCAACCAGCCCAGACAAACTCAGACCTTGGACAGTACCGGCAGCGCCACGTTTACTTACAACAGTCTGCTTGGCGGCACCTACAACGTCAGCGCGGACTACGGTGGCGGCGGCACAGCCGGCGCTACCCAGAATACATGTTCGACAACCACCTGTTTCGCCGGCAGCGCCACCAAGACCACGTTCACGATCGCTCGAGCAATCCCGACAATTACGCTTGGGGTGCCGGTGACGAACAGCCAATGTCTGAATTACACCACTTTGACCAATGGCAACCAGTCGTCGAACTGCAGTCCCAACTCGGAATACTTAACCGTGTGGGCCGGAAACACCTATGTGCAAGCGGCAAAGCAGGTTTACATTTCGGGTATTCTGACTTCGACTGTGGGAACGCCTACTGGGACTATAACCTTCACGCAGAATGGACAACCTGTCGATCCAATCCAGGGCGTCAATGGGGCTATTGCGCCGAACGGCAATGGCGTTGCGACCTTCACGTCGCAGAATCTTGGCTTGGGTACTTACAACCTGACGGCAGCGTATAGCGGCGACGTGAACTACGCCCCGCAAACGGTCTCCGTGCAAGCTTTCTACGTAATTGTTCCCAGCGTCCAGATCACTGTGTCTTCCGGGACAATAAACATAACGCCCGGTACGCCGGCTCAGGTGACTCTCACGCTGACGCCGCTGGTAGGGTTCGCCAGCACGGGCGTGAGCTTGGAGTGCAACTCGTCCGATGCGCCTATTAAGCTCGCTGCGACCACCCCTGCAACCACGTTGCCTCAGTACTCCGAGTGCACATTCGATTATGCCGATCCCAGCACAGGTACCGAGGCCGTTGGTACGAGCGGCCCGACGGCTTCGACGATAGTAGTGACTATCAGTACGAATGTAGCGGTCAATGGCGGCACCTCGGCGTCCGTGGCGCGGCAGTCGCCTTGGGCTCTGGCCGGCCTGTTCGGGCTCGGTCTGGCAGGCGTGATCGCCGGGCGCAAAAAGCTCTATCGCTCCACGGTCCTGATTTGCGTAGCAATGATGCTTTCCGGTCTGTTGATGGGCATTACTGCTTGCACGAACGCTGGGTACTCGACACCGCCGCCTGCGCCAAAGGTGACGACGCCCAGCGGAACCTATAACGTGCAAATCATTACCTACGATCCGGAGGCGTTGAAACAGAACTCTCTGACAACGCCGATGTTTACGTTGCCGCTGAACGTTCAGTAGAGGTTGCGGAAGCTGGGCGCAACAAGCGGTGCTTTCCGGAAGGTGGAGGCGGCTCCCGGAGAGCCAAGAAGGAAGCAAAGAGCCTCGGTTCGCGAGCGGGCGGGAGCCACTCACGGAAGTTTGATACGAGTTCGTTTCTGGAGGAATGCAATGGCCACCACGTCGTTCACGATACTACGCCGGATTGCCGGCTTTGCATTTGCGTTGATGCTAGTTTGCCTCTGCCTGACTGGAGCAGCCGCAGGCCAAGGCTCACCGCTGGTGACCGCGAGTTCCGCCGCCGGATTGTCTCATCCCACTGGATGGGGGACCATCTTGGACTCGGCGATCGACCAAGCCGGCGACTGGTTCGTGGTGGATTGGTCTAACGGCGCATTGTACGAGTTTCCAGTGGGCGGAGGACCGGCGATTGTGCTTGCTGGCCCGACCCCGTCGGCGAGCTTAGGGGGCGGTTACCAAAACCCAGGCATCATCTTCGATCCCGGTAACAATCTCTACTTGGAAGCCAACTACAACAACTGCATAGTAATGTTCCCGTGGAATGCGACCACAAAAACTTGGACCGGCCTCAACGATGGAGGGGCTAACGACCTGTCGCCCAGTAACCCAACGACGACGATGTGCACGAACTCCGGAAAGAGCAACGAGACTGAAGCTTGGGCGCAGTACAGCGTTCCCGATCTGACGGGCGAAGGCCTTGGCTACTTTCAGCCCTGGGGCATGGCCATCGGCAACAACAACAACATAATTGTCGGCGACACCGGCGGCAACGAAGCCGCCGACGTTCGGGGCTTGTCGGTCAGCGGCGCATGGTCCAATCCTACGCCTGCCGGATGGAACTGGGTACCCGCTATCGGCTTGAGCGCTCGCCCAAATTCCATCGCGCAGGATCCGCAAGGTAACGTCTATTTTGTTGAGGATACCGGCGGGGTCGCCGGTGTTCTTGAAATCCCCTCGACCGCGACTAATGAGCAATACCAGTCGACTAAAACGACGGCCGCAGAAGCAACAATGACTCGCGTGGACCCGAATCTGCCTGCCGTGAAAGGCGTCACTACCGACTCTGCCGGCAACCTCTACATCAGCGATGGGCAAGTCGGCGTCGTCATGGTCCCAAATCCGTCGGGAACTCCGGAGACCTCTTCGGCGGTTCTGGTCGCCCCTTTACCCGCCCAAGGCCAGGTGGCCATCGATTCCGCGCGCGGTTTCATGTATGTTCCCACCTCGGATACGCAAACCAACGGTCAGGCCGATGTGGCCAAGGTTGGCTTTGGGTATGCAGAGTTCGGCTCTTCCGCCGTAGGCAAAACAGTCTCTACCGGAGCGAATGTTGTCTTTGGCTTTAACGGCAGCGTCACGCCTGCGAACTTCACCATCGTAGAAGATGGCTTGCAAAAAGCTGATTTCGCCATCACGGGTGGGACCTGCACCATAGGGGTAGCCTACGCGGCCAATAAAAGTTGCCTCGAGAATGTGTCGTTTACTCCAAACTCGGTGGGCAATATTTCCGCTAAGTTGCTGATGCTCGACGCAGAGAACAATATTTTGGCGTCCATGGTGCTGCATGGCCTCGGGATGGGCGCTAATATCCAAGCATCTCCCGCGCTGCAGTCCGCGATTGGGTCCGGTTTGATGACTCCCAACCAGGTGGCGACTGATGCGCTAGGCAATGTCTACATTGCGGATCCAGGGCTACATAAGGTTCTCATGTATGCGGCCGGATCGGGAGCGTCGTCAACGCCGGTTTCTCTTGGCACCGGATTGACATCTCCTAACGGCGTTGCAGTCGATGGCGCAGGTGATGTCTTTATCGCCGATAGCAGCGCCGGCAGCGTCTACGAAGTGCCCTTTGGGCCGAAGGGCCTGAGTTCGGCGGGGCAGGTGACCCTGGTGAGCGGCCTGGGTGCCCGTGGGTTGCAACTGGCCGCGGATGGACTGGACGACTTGTACATCGCCGATCCGGGCAATGGGCGGATCGTAAAGTTGCGCGATGTCAGTGCCTCGACTACGGCCAATCTGGGACAGACCGAAGCATTCCTCACTACCGGCTTTACTGCTCCATCCGCCGTGGCTGTAGACGCCAACAACAATCTCTACGTGATCGACGGCGCGAACCTTTTCGAACTCGCCGGTGGTACGGGCACGCCAGCAACGCTGCTGAACAATCTGAGCGGCGCTACAGGATTGGCTGTCGATCCCTCTGGGGCGGTCTATATCTCATCGGCGAGTGGGACAACGCGAATTCCTCTCCTCAGCGGCACCTTGAATCCCACTGATGAGACCGCGGTTGCCTCGACGGCGACCAAAACTTCGTCAGTCGCTCTTGACCGCGCGAACAACGTCTATTTGGTCCAGACCACGGGCGGGGCCGTTACCTTAGTGAGCGCCAACGCCACGCTTACTTTGCCTACACCTGCGGCTCTTACATCTTCCACTAATGAAACCACCACCCTTACGAACACCGGAAACTCGACGCTGACCGTCACCGGTTATACCAGCACCAATGCGGTGGATTTCACCGCCGCTGACGGGACCTGCGAAGCTGACAGCCCATTGGCCACGGGAGGCACTTGCCAGGTAGTTGTTACATTCAACCCAGGGGCTGGAGAGCAGGGCACGCTGACCAGCACGATCGCTGTTACCAGCAACGCGATCAACGGTCCAGTAGACATTAACGCCACTGGCGTGGGGCTGACTCTCTCGAACTCCGTGACGAGCCTTGCAGGAGGGGCCAAAGCGGCCGAGGTGGTTAGTACGCCGCTTATAGTGACGGTGGCTCCGACGGCCGGCACAGGCGCAGCCCCCAGCGGAAGTGTCACGGTGAGCTACACAACCTGGAATGTAGTCACTCCTACTTCGGGAGCGAATGCGGGTATTCCTACGATTACGCCGGTAACAGCGACGGCAACATCAAATTTGACCAATGGCAGCGCCAATTTCAATCTGGCGCCCGTATTGGCAGGCACACAATCCATGACCGTGAACTACAGCGGCGATCGAGTCTACAGCCGGTCGACCGGGACATTGTCCGTTACGGTGGCCAAGTCCGCGATTACGGGGATTACTCTGCCCAAATTCCCTGATCCGACGGATATCAACTTGCCGTTCGTGCCAGCGGGTACTGGAAGTGGCACCGTTCCCTACGACGGGTCGGAAACGCCCTACGAATACAACTTCATCATGAATGTGGGCACCGCCGCGGGCGTTCCTACCGGGCAGATTACGGTAATGGACAACGTAAAGACGTGCCCGCCGGGAACTTCCGCAACGGGAATCGGTACAGCGACGTGCATTCTGGCTGGATACGCGACTCCGGGCGGATACTCAGGTGTGGCATGCCCTAACTTGGCCGGCGACGGAGTGCTGACTATCGAGAATGCCGGCACGCCTACCGGCGCCCAGGGATCGTTCCCAACAAGCTGCTTGTGGTACGTGCCCCAGGGCGTCAGCTATTCGCCGGTGATCTTCACACACTATATCTCTCCGGTGTATAGCGGGGATGCGAATTTCCTGGGCCTTACTGGGCCCACGTCAACGTTGCTGCAGTCTGTCCGTGGGCCCCTGGTGCAAATTACGCAAACCGGCAATTCGGCGTCACTGACGGTTGCTCCGTCGCTGACGGTTCAGGCCGGGTCCACGGCGAGCATGAATCTAACTCTCACCTCGATCCTTGGTTATGGGCTTGCCGGACTGAACTCCCAATTGAATGCTACTAACTTCCCAGTCTCACTGGCCTGTGGGAACCTGCCGCCACACACACAGTGCTCGTTCAATTATCCCAATCCGGACCTGAACGTGGCCAACGCCGTGGATATCTCGTGTCCCTCCGCAGCAACGACGACGCAAACTGCTGACGGCTCAGTGCAATGCACGCCGGGACAAGCGAGCGTGACTTTCTACACCGATGTATCAGCGGGCACCACCACCAGCCAGAACGCTCGCGCGACGTCTGTCACTCTGGCGACAATCTTTGGCCTCGGAATGATCGGGCTGTTCTTCCGGCGCAGGGCATTTGAAAAGGGGCGTATTTTGCCGATGGTGTTCCTGATGATTGCCAGCGGCGCGCTGGCAATTAGTATTACGGCCTGCAACACAACCATCCTGGCGCCGCAGTCTTCGCTGACCACGCCTGCCGGAACCTATGCGGTGACAATCACGGCAGACGAAGTAGGCACATTGTGCGCTTCCCAGGTCGGCACTTCGGGCGACAATTGCATCGTTCCAGGAAGCGGATCGACAACAAATAACGGCGTCCTGGTTTATGGCAGCGAAAACCAAGTTTCTCTGCCGTTCTACATTAACGTAACTGTGCAATAAGCACGGGTCGGAAGACCGGCCTTCCATGAGAAAGCCGGTCGCTGATAAGTTATTTGAGGTTTGGTAACTTTATAGCGGATATTCTTCGGAAGTTTTGATTCCAGGCGATTTAAATTATCTGCAAGGTTTTGAAAATAAAAATAGGGGGGGAGGGGGTACCCTCTTCGGGATTAGAGGGCAGGGAACTGGGAAGAGAAACGCCCCGCTCCACTGACTCTTACTATTGTGCACCGGGAGACTGTAATTTTGCGCAAACACTTGCGATGCAGGCCGGCGCGTATCCGACGACCGCCAATTCGCGCACCTTCAATCTTCCAGGGAATCACAATCGTTCTTATGGGATCGCACCAAGGCTGATGGCTTCCATGTCAGCATACCGAAGGGTGCGTTTTGGCTGAGGGCTCAAAGCAAGATTGGAGGAAGAAAACCATGGCTGAATCTCAGTTTATTTATGTGACTTATATCCGCACGACGCAGGAGAAACTATGGCGAGCGCTGATCGATCCGGAATTCACGCGCAGATATTGGGTTGGCACCGTGCAGGAGTGCGAGTGGAAGCCGGGTGCAACATGGAAGCTCAAGGCTCCTGATGGGCGCGTGGCCGACAGCGGTGCAGTGGTGGAGATTGATCCGCCGCGCAAGCTGGTGCTGACGTGGCAAAATCATCTCTTTCCGGAGATGACCGCGGAGGGCTTTTCGCGTATGACGTATGAACTCGAAGCGACGGGCGAAACCGTCGAGCTGACATTGACGCACACTATCGAGAAGAGCGAGTCGATGCTCATCAAAGGTGTATCGAGCGGATGGCCGCACATTCTTGCCAGCCTGAAGAGCCTGCTCGAGACAGGCGAGCCGCTGGAGGGAACGAGTACGTGGCCGAAGGGAATTTAACGCGGGCTTCCTTTTGAAGTCTGTGTAAGTAGCCGCATGATCAAAGACTAAACATGGAGGTATTTGTGGTCATAGCCGTTGCTCCGCCTGATCTTTCCTTGAGACCACTCCGCCTGATCTGTGAACACACCATGCAGGCGCTCCCAGACGTGTTGTTCCGCGCGTGGACGGAACAGTTCGATCGCTGGTTTGCCGCACCAGGATCGGTACTAATGAAAGGCGAGGCTAACACCGCCTTCTTTTTTGAAACCCAATTCGAGGGAGCGCGGCATCCTCATTACGGTCGGTTCATCCGACTGGATCGCGACAGATATGTGGAACTCACGTGGGTCACGACCGCAACCAAAGGTTTCGAGACGCTTGTTACGGTTGAGTTAGAACCTAACGGAAGCGGGACTCAACTTGAGCTCACGCATGCAGGCTTTCCTGATCGGGAGTCGAAGAATCGGCACGAAGAAGCCTGGCCGAATGTGCTCGCACACCTCGACGAGTGTATGACAGGCGCCAGCTAAGAGCGAAGAGTCAAATGCACGAGTTGCCGCCAAGTTGTCAGCGGAGAGTGTGAGAATGCTCTATCGCCCACAACGAACGACGATCTTGGTTCCAGGGGCAACCATGGTGCCGGGAGCTGGGGCCTGCTCGCGCACCGTGCCGCTGCCGGTGATTTGCACTTCGAGGCCGGCCGCGGCAGCTTGCTCGATAACCTTGCGCATCGGCATACCAACAAGCGAAGGAACACGCAGGGTTTTTCCGTCGTCAAGGGTGACGGTGGCAGTTGGCTGCGATTCGTTCTGCGGCTTCGCGGCGGTGGGTTGGGGTTGGTTCGTGGCAACCGGCTGGTTTGTGGGTGCGCGCAAGGGATCATCGCTGGGTAACTCATTGGCTGCGGCGTAGAGTGCGTTGATGTCTCCGGTGTGCTCACTGGCGTCGTCTTCGGCCACTTGCAATTCAGCTTTGGATAACGCGCGGGGCTGGCGCAGATCGATGTCGTGAGGCACGGCAAGATATTCGAGAACCTGCTGCGCGACCTCGGCAAAGACCGGCGCGGAGACAGTGGCGCCGTAGTACTGGCCTTTGGGCGAGTCTAAAACGACGGCTACGGCGATGACCGGGTTGTTGACAGGGGCGATGCCGGCAAACGAGGCAATGTGCATGGTCTTCGAGTAAAGATGTGTGGCCGGATCGATTTTTTGCGCTGTACCGGTTTTGCCGCCGGAGGAGTAGCCATTGAGCTGCGCCTCTTTGCCGGTGCCATAGAGGACCACGCCCTCCATCATCTTGCGCATCTGCGCGGCAGTTAGCGTAGAGAGAACGCGATGCGATCCGGCGGGCAAGGGATTGGATAACTCGCTGCCCGGCTTGAAGGGCGACGGCACCAATGGCGCGACGGGCTGTTGATTTTTTGCGGCACCATCCACCTGCCCCGGCATCAACACATGCGGCGCTAGATAGACACCGCCGTTGGCTATAGTTGAAACCATCGAGACCAGTTGAATAGGAGTTACACCAACCTCCTGTCCTATCGCAATGGAACCTATCGAAGACGGGCCCCACTTATTGACCGGCCGCAGAAGGCCGCGAGTCTCGCCGGGAAGTTCGGCGCCCGAGCGCGCACCGAATCCGAAGTCGCGGATGTATTGATAGAAGCGGTCCTGGCCCACCTGGAGGGCGAGCTTGACGGCGGCTACGTCGCTCGAGACCTCAAGCGCCTTGTGGAGTGAAATAACCCCATAGTGTTCGCCTTGATTGTCGTGAATTATACGACCGGCGAGGGTAATCTTACCGCCCTGGCAATCGATCATATCGTCGGGTGAGCTGACGCGCTGCTGGAGGGCGGCCGAATAAGTGACCAGCTTGAAAACCGAGCCGGGCTCGTAGACGTCGCTGACGGCATGATTGCGCAATAGCTCTGGCGTGGCGCGGCGGAAGAGGTTGGGATTGAATGTAGGGCGAATGGCCAGCGCCAAAATCTGGCCGGTATGCACGTCCTGGACGACCACGGTGCCATTGGCTGCCTGGGTGCGCAGGATGGCGTGATCGAGTGCCCGCTCGGCCATGAACTGGATATTTTCGTCGATTGTGAGCATCAGGTTCTGGCCCGGCTGGGGTTCGCGCTCGCTGGAGCCGAGCACATGGCGACGCGCATCCATTGCGGTATACATGCGGCCGGGAACGCCGTGCAATTGCGGCTCGAACTTCTGCTCCAAACCGCCCAGGCCGTTGTCATCCACGCCCACATAGCCCAGCACCTGCGCGGCGATTTCGTTATCCGGATAGAATCGTTGAAACTCTTTCTGAAAGTAGATGCCCTTGAGCGGCCGTGTCTTAATAAGGTCTTTAACGCGGGACGAAATATCTTCAGGGACGCGGCGCGCGACCCAGGCAAAGCTGTGTCCGGCTTCGAGCCGAGCGGCAATCTGTTCCTCGGTGGTCTGGTTGTCATTGGGGTCGGTATGGACGACGGCGGCGAGGGCATGCGCGGTGGCTTGCTTGTCGTCGATCTCGGTGGGCACGGCGAAAATTGAGTCCACCTGCACGGTCATGGCTAACTCGTGCAAGTTGCGATCATAGAGCACGCCGCGTCGCGGAGCTACTTCAAAGGTGCGCTGCTGCTGCCGCTCGGCTCGCTCCAGAAACTCGCTGTGGCGCACCACCTGAAGCCAGAAGAGGCGAAAGGCGATCAGGATAGCCCAGACGAGAAAGAACGAACAGATAAGCCAGAAGCGCGCCAGCTTCAAGGGCATGGCGCGCGACATGGTGTTGCGGTTCTGGCTAGGTCGAACGGGAGACTGCATGGGCAATCGCTCCTGTGAAAAGGCCGCGCCGAACTATTGCGCGGCGGGTGCAGGAGGAGCGGCTTGCGCGAGAGCCGGAGCGGAGGCGTCGGAGGTGACAGACGGATGAACCATCTGGCCCGGCTGCGGTTCGGCAAAGCCCAGTTCGCGGGCCATTCTGTCGATACGGTCCGGCTGAGTGAGTTGCGCCTCGGAAAGGCGTAGCTGGCGATTGTCTTCGCGCAACTGATCGCGCACCTGCTTCTCCGATTCTATCCTGTAGCCGCTCTCGATAGCCCTGAAGTGCTGCAAGCCATAGATCATGGTCAGCGAAAAGAGAACGGTGATGGCCGCGGAGAAGACACGCATTTGGCGGGCACGCGCCGGATCGGGCGCCTTGACCAGACGGCTGTTGTCAAGGTGCTTTGGGAAGCAAAACTCTGGCGTACGCACACCGCGCCGACGCAGGGACTGCTGGGCCATCAACTCGGCGTTGCGCTCGGCGACCCGTGCGCTCCAGCTTCTTCCGGCTTCAAAATAGGTTGTTGTGCATGCCGCCATGATTTGTCTCCTTAGTGGTCAGTAGTTAGTTACTAACCACAGTTCACTGTCTCTCTGCCGCTCTTAACTTTGCACTTCGCGAACGTGGATTGCGATCGATCTCTTCTTCGCCGGCCGTGACCGGCTTCTTGGTGAGAATCTCCCAGATTCCTTGCCGCGCGCCTTCGCGCAGACTGTCTTTGGCGATGCGATCTTCGAGCGAGTGAAAACTGATGACGACTAACCTCGCGGAGGGCTTGAGCAACTTAGGTGCAGCCTCGAGCAAAGCCTGAATCTCATCTAACTCGTGATTTACGTAGATACGAAGAGCCTGGAAAGTTTTAGTCGCCGGATGAATGTGCTCCTGTTTCATTGGCCGGGCGGCTGAGGCAACAACACGGGCTAACTGCCCCGTGGTTGTTACCGGCCGCCCGCGCACAATGGCTCTGGCGATTCTCCGCGACCCTCCTTCCTCTCCGTATTCGTAAATAAGGTCTGCAAGCTCACGCTCGCTCGCCTCATTCACCACTTGTGCGGCAGTTGGTCCGGAGCGCGTATCCATGCGCATATCCAACGGTCCATCTGCCATAAAACTGAAACCCCTCTCAGCCTCGTCCAGTTGCATGCTGCTAACTCCAAAATCAGCCAGCAAACCATCTACCGAGTTCGGCTGTAAGTGCCGTGTTATCGAGCTGAAAGCTTCGCCGACCAAACTAACTCGCGGCGCCTGGCTGCCTAACTCTTCGCAAACCCCGTCTAACTTATCCTTTGCCAGGGCCAGCGCCGCCGGATCCCGGTCGAATGCGATCAGATGCCCCTGCGGCCCCAGCAGCCTTGCAATTCCAGAGGCATGCCCTGCAAACCCTAGTGTGCAGTCCACCACTGTAGTTCCCGGACGCACCCGGAGAAGATCAATCGCTTCCTGAAAAAGAACTGGCGCATGTCTCAACTTCGTCTTTGTCATGCGCTCCCCCTGGGGGGTGGTGTTCAACTTCTGCGGCTGAAGATCGTTGCCATCGCCTTACGATCCTCGGCCGTCAATTCGTTGGCCTGCAGGTTGCGTTCGAAGTTCTCACGGTTATGAACTTCGAGGTAGTTTGTTTTGCCGAACACCGCGACCTCGGAATCCAGCTTTGCCGTGCCGCGCAAAATCGAAGGCAACAGTAGCCGGGCTTGGGAATCGATCTCCACCTGCTGGCCGTAATAGCTGGTCAATGTCAGGTACTTCTGCACGGCGTCGTCCAGGGTGCTGGATTCGGCCAATTGCTGCTCTCGCTTCTCCCACTCCGGCAGGGGCCAGATCTCCGCGCTCTTGCCATCCGCGCTGGTGATGTAGAACTGGGTGACGTTTACCGCATCCGCCAATTGTTTGAACGCAGAGGGGAGCTTCAGCCGTCCCTTGTCGTCTACCTTCGCCGGATGATTGCCCCTGAACATTGCTGCGCCTCTTTGCCGTTACCTCAACCCTGCTTCTTCCGGTTTCTGAGGTTGATTCCCTCAGCGGTTTTGATCGCCGGAATTTGTGCTTCAGGAGCGAAATAGGAGTAATCTTGCCTTGGATAGCAGAAAAGATGCTCTTCTAATCCACTTTGCTCCCTTTTGCTCCACTCCAAGGCAATAATAACGCAGATAGTTGTGCGCGCAATTGTGAATTAGTGCCGATTAGACTAGTGGCCGGGAACGCGCTCAGGAATGCGGCCTAATAGTATAAAGAAATTTTTATACCACAATATCTTGTGTTTACTTCTATGGTACTTGCTTCCATTTTACCTCTAGTCAAAATCAGCTAGGAGGTTTATAGGAGAACAAAAAGCGAATATATTCCCACGCATGTTCATGCAACCCGATAGGCGGCTCTAGAAATCCTCTTTTAAGTCGATGGCGATATGCGAGCGCGCTTTCCGCGCCCTAGAACCAATTTCACAAGATAGATAAAAACCAGCAGGTTGGCCACCAACAGGCCGGACCTGAACCACGTTATTCTGCGCACCACTTCGAATATCTCCCAAGGCAGAAACGAGGCAGTAATTGCCAGCGTCAGATATTCGCCCCAGGCCTTTTCCAGATACAAGCCGGTTCCCTCGAGTATGCCGAGGGCCGCGTAGGAAAATGCCGCCAACTCGATGCGCCGCAGAAGCGGATCCTTCAACAGGGAGGCTTTGTCGAGGATGAAGGTGACCAAGCGCCACTCGGAGTTAAAGTGCAAATGGTCGGCTACCTTGGCCAGTACATCGGCGGCGTCCTTGTGGAGCAGGCGCACTGCACCGACCCCGACGGCAGCAAAAAGGAACGCCTGGACAAATTTGTAGGCTGCAATGAGAACCAGCCCTTTGTCATGTTTGCGCTTCGATGAGAGCAGGGATTGGGAGTCGGTCATGGCCTTGGCTGGTATCCGCGCAACACTCCTGTCTTTACGTTAACTGATGCGAGCCGGTTTTGCTTGCAGCGACGCAGGAACACTGAGTGAATCGGCACATTCCCCTCGACGATCAGTGCGAATTATTTGAAGATTGTTCCAAATATTTTGAGTAATTCCTTACTTCCTCGATTTCAGTAGTTTTTCGCGGTCGATCACATTGCCGTCCATGATGAGGTCGGAGATGCGCCGGGCGTTCCAGATGTTCTGTGTGGGGTCGGCGTCGAGGACGAGAATGTCGGCGCGGCGGTCAGGGGCAATCTGTCCCAACTCGTTCCAGCCGAATTGGAGACTGTAGTTGTTGGTGGCCGCAGCCAGGGCCTCGCGCGGGGAGAGCCCCAAGCGGACCAACAGCTCCAACTCGGTGTGCATGGAGATGCCGGGCAAGGAGCTAAAGACCGGCGCGCCGGAGGCGGCCAAATAGTGCGGATAGGCAGAAAACAAAACCTCGTTGATGTGCCAAAGCCGCAGGGCGGATTGGTCGGCCTTCTTGCGCTGGCTCTCCTCCAGCCAGCGCTGGGCGGAGCCAGGCAGGTGGCGAGTCCACGGCGACAACGGGTAATCCATCTCGCCAGAGGAGCGGTTTGCGGGGTCGAAGACGTGGGAACGATCGAGCAGCGCGGCAGCAGGCTCGTTCCACAAGTTGCGATGGGCCGGTAACTGCGCGTAATAGGTGCTGAACGTGGGCATGAGCGCGGCGTGATGGGAGGCAAGAAAGCGGGCATAGCTACGCAGGTGCACGTCGGTGGTAGGCAGACGCTCGGCGTAGTCGTAGGCCGTGGTTGCGGCCGGGCCTTCGGAGTCTTCGACCAGTGGCCTCTTCAGCTCGTCTGGAATGACGCCCAACTCGTAGCGGCCCATATGCACGAGCACATCAACGCCGGCCTCAATGCCTACATCGTAGGGGGTGGCAACAAACTCGCCATAGGTGACCAGTCCCAGCTGACGGGCGCGGGCGGTGATCCACTGAACGTTGGCGGCAGTAAGATTGTGCCCCAACCAGACGGCACGCGTTCCCAGTCTGGCGGTATCAGTGAGCTGACGGATAGTATCCTCGGGGCTCAACTCGGCCGGGCGCGCGCCTGCTCTGAGCTTGAGAGCCCACTCGGGGCGCTTGGCCAAGAGGCTCCAATTGTCGGTTGTGCCGATCGAATCCAACAGATAAAGGTGCGGACTGGGCGAGGCCGCGAAATCAATCGAGCCGCGCCGCGAATCGCTGACGGCGACTACAGTTGTGACGCCCATATAAAGGTCCGCGTCGGCCTGGCCTTGCGAATTCATGCCGCTAAAGCCATCGATTAGACCTGGAATGAGAAACTTGCCGGTGCAGTTAATGACCCGTGCACCTTTGGGGATGGAGACTGCCATGCGCGAGCCGACATCGGTGATGCGGCCGTCACGCACGATGACGATGGCATCGGGCAAGTCTTTTGCTGAGTGGCCCCAGTCTGTCACATCCAGAACCGTGCCACCGGCCAGCACCAACGGAAGTGAAGGCGGCAACTTGGCCACAAATGGGGATGGCGCTTGCGGCCAGGCCAGTACTGCAGCCAGAACCGATCCGATGGCGCCCGGCAGAAGGTTACGAGACAGTCGCATAGAAAAAGCGGTCTTTTGAGGATTGTCGCACACCGATGCGGGGCGCGGAACCAAGACAGGACACCTCCCGGGGCGGAGGCATCTTTCTTGCAATGGCAAATAAAAGTAAAAGTTAGAGCCTTTGCCCTGCGACGCAGCCACTCTCGACATAAGCTTTGGGGACAGTTGTCAATTGCTGCTGGGCGTGTGTACACTCTTGCCGCGGGTGAGCACAAAGGATCTGCGGCGGTCCTTGGATGCACCGTCGATCTGCTTCCAGAAGCCCACAAAATAGTCGATGGCCGAGATGGAGGAGACCAGCACCGTGAAGTAGATGGCGGCTACGGCGATCCACTTCACGGGCACGATGAGCCAGCCGATCTGCCACTGGTACCAGCCATGGGCCAGGATGGCCGAAACCACACAGATAATCTGAATGACGGTCTTTAGCTTGCCCAGGTCGCTGGCCTGGATGGTGTAGCCTTCCGACGAGGCAATCGAACGCAGGCCGGAGATGAGGAATTCGCGGCCGATGATGACCACCACGATCCAAACCTTGACCACCTCGGGGTTGTAGGCCACCAGGGCGATCAGTGCGCCGGTGACCATGATCTTGTCGGCGATGGGGTCCAACAGCATGCCTACAGTGGTGATCTGCTGGCGCTTGCGGGCCAGGTAGCCATCCAGGCCATCGGTAATCGAGGCCAGCACGAACAGCACTGACGCCAGAACCTCCGGCACGCCATGCGCCTGCCAGGGAAAGTGCTGCGACAAAATCCACAGCAGGAGCGGGATCATGGCGATCCGGCTCATCGTGATGGAGTTGGGCAGATTCACTTAAATTCCCCGATTTTTCGAGGTTTTTCGCCTTGTCCGAATTGTGGAAACCGATTTTGCGGGAAAAACGCTGAAGTCACTCGATGCCCTCACGCCTGCCGGGACAAGTCCGGCTACCATTACTATAACCGCGTTCACTCGGCATTCTCTAAAATGCTCGAAGAAGAACGGCCCGCATTGGATGTGATGAAAGTCGCAAATCTCTCTATGTCTTTGAAACGGTACACCCGGCAAGGCGCCGCTGGTCATGTGGGCCATCAACCTCTTCAATACATTCGCATTGGCAGCGGCATGGAGGCGCACAGAATTGTTTTCGGAGCTTGAGCCTATTCGAGACCCATTTTGTAAACAGTTCATAGAGATCGATTTCGATTTTGACTTATGCGATACGCGCAAGCAGTTGAAAACTGCCTACCTCATGATCGGACATCCGTGCAAGAAGCAATTAACATTAATTTAATATTTTGACCTTGTTATTCCGTACTATTATGTGCGGAAGAAGTGATAGACCTGTTTCTCGCGCTCCATTTGAACGACCACGCACGTTCCCCCGTTAGTTCCTCTAGACAAGCAGATCGTTTCAAGCTTACTCACGTCTTGTAAGAATGAAAGCCCGGCAAATTTTCCGCTAACACGACGTACCTCGCGGAAGATTCGCTTGCGCGTCCGCACTCCAAGTGCAGGGTTATGTCTTGCAGCAGTCAGATCTAGACAAGTGTTTCCTAACTCCGCTCCCTAGCTCGGAGGATCGACAATCCGACAGTCTGATCGCAATGGAAGGAGGTCTCCGTCCGATTATGCGTTCGAAATGGCTATCCACATCTCTTATGTTCATCTTCTCCGCAATCACATTGTGCGCGGAACCAATGGTTAGTTCGATTCAGCATTCTATATACGGCCCGTTATGGCAGGCCGGTCCAGGAAGGACGACCGATTTGATCCTGGAGGGAAACGGCAGGAGTATTTCCGTCTCCATAACTATTTATTCGCCTCAAGGCTCCATTCTGGGGTCGGGCTCAGTAACTGTAAAAGGCCAGGGTGTAAGCCGTTTGAGTCTTTCTTCACTGCTTCCTCAAGAAACAACCGTTTCATCCGGCAGCTTGTCTCTGGCATGGAATGGCCCTGCCACTGCGGTACGCGGAACAGTGCAGTTGAATGATGATCGCGGTATCAGCGCATCGTACCTTCTGCATGGAGGACTCCGATCAGACACACAGAACGCTCTGTTCGCACCTTGGTACTTGCCGAGCACCGGTAGCTCCGGACAAATCCAGCTGTTTAACTCAGGCTCAGCTGATATCAATGTTCAAGTCGGCATATTTGGAAATGGCGCTGAGAAAGCGATTCGCACGCTAGCAATCCAGTCCAAAGCTACAGAGTCAGTTGACTTGAAATCCCTTCTCGCCGAGGCATCTGAGGACGGTCAGACTGCCGGTTCGCTGGTACTTCGCTATACCGGTCCCACGCACAGCCTGCAACCGTCCCTATTGCTATGCGATCCAGCTAGCGGGTTTGCGCTGATGCCAGAGTTCTCGCCCGTGCTCGCTGCCGGCGGTGGCGGCGAAACAGCGTGGCAGTTCCCTGACGTAATCAATTCGCCGGCTGCCGGCCCCAATGCAAGTGAGGGGCCGATTTCCTATGTCCTCATCAGCAACGGGGGAGGCGAAGCGACGACAGTTCAATTCCGGGCGTACTCCCTGAAGGGAAAGAAGACCGTCCAAGGAAACCTTCAGCCAACCAACCTTGGCCCTTATGAAACCAAACTCGTGTCGCTGAGCGAGGTGAAGGCGCTTCTTTCGCCCACGGCCGGCCATATCGGCCTTACTGTTTCTCATTCTGGAAACGCGGGTAAGGTGGGTATTTCCATCTTCAGCGTCGACCGGAATGGACGCACGGTGGCGGTGCCCAACGGATTAGTAATTTCGACACTGGGCCCTGAAGTAACGTATTGGAGCGCAAGGGCAAGCCGCGTCGTGCACTATGCCGCTACTTTGCCAACCGGAGGTTCCCCGTTTGTCACCCTCTATTATCAGTCGTCAAACGGGGTGGGTAGTTATACATTCGCTCAGCGTCAAGCGCCAGAAGGGGCCTCCAGAATTGAATTTACTCTGCCTCCGCAGCCTTCTGTAAGCGACGCGCAGGGGCGCGTCTTTCCGGCTGGAGTGTCTTCAGGCTTGTTAATTCTCTCGGCAGGTCCTGAGACTGCCGAACAACTAGCTGCCCGGCAGCCCAATTGCGCAGCAGACTGCATTGCGGATGACACCGCCCTGATAAGTGCGGCCCCGGTGCAGGCGAAGGCCGCATCTTTCTCAGCCTTTGTTGAACCCGCCGACGCTACCGACCCCAACTGTCCTTGCCATGCAGACTTATATTACCGGCCCGTCTATAAGCTCGGTATTAACACGGGCAAAACGCATACGTTCTGGCATCTGATTAACTTCGATGGGACCTACTGGGTGATCGATGCCGGACCTACGGGCAACTGCTTCCCGAACTGTGGATATTTGACAGCTTGGATAACTCCGGGATATGTGGGGCATTACTCCGCGGACGACTCGAGGACCGCCTCCTACTGGTGGACAGGCGGGACCCAGGTCCAGGTGGGTGCGATCTTCGACTATGAGGAGTTATTTACCAGCGCCGGCCAAGCCAACACGGTTTTGTATTATCCCATTTCTGGACCGAACAGCAATACATTCATTCATTGGTCTGCCAATTCTGCGGGGCTCGCTCCGCCAATGCCGCCGAACGCTCAAGCTTGGTGAGCCACACTGCTGCGGAATGAAGAGAGGAGTGCCGCAATGAGTCGATGGCAGCAGATAGCAGCGATGGCGTTGCTGGCAGCCGCTTTGCCTGCGCAGTTGAAAGGCTATGCAGGGCCGACAGCGGAAACGCAGGCGGCATCGGCGCTCTTCAAGCAGTTCGAAACAGTTGCTTATACGAAGAGCGATTTTCTGTCGAAGTTTGACGATCAGGGCTCTGCTACGGCTTCAGAGTATGACATGAGGCTTCCCTTCTTGAGCTTCCTCGGCGGGCTTATGGTGTTAGGCCCGGAAGCAGTTATGGACTTGGAAAAAGGCTATAGTGCTGTTCTTGTTGGGGCAAAAGATTTTACCGCACCAGAGGGCATTGGAGCGGTCAGTTCTAACTCCTGCTATGTTGCGATCCTTGACGGCAACAAAGAACCTGACCTTGAACACGACTTTGACAAAGCGAAGTCTGAACTTATTAGTGGAAACCAGGTGTGGACCTGGTCGGCTCCTCCTTACGAAGGCCATCCAAAGCCCACCTACTTTTATGCTGCCCAAGTTGCCCAGCGCTATTTCGTGATGACTAATAGCCACGACGATTTTCTGCCGGTCGTACGGGCGCTGTCTACGTCCGACAGCTTATTGCCGACCTCTATGAACGCGCTGAATTGGGAGACATATGCTTCACAAAAGTATTGGGTGTTTAGGTCAATTGGTGGCGGTGGGTTAAGCGCAGACGGCTCAGATACCAAGGAACTCAAAGAAGTAATTGCGTTGACCTTTTATGCAGATGCTGACAAGAATGAGAGTTTCATCCGGGTTCTGAGCTCTGACAAGAGTATGAAGAGTAAGCCGAAAGTGCTGCCAGATTCTGAGATGAATCGGATTGAGCCGCAAGGAGCGGGCATTTGGCAAGCAAGAATTCCCTTGTCGGCCGAGGGGAGAGAAGATGATCCGCTTTTTCGTGTGTTTTCATACTTTGGATTCGGTGTAGTACTTTGATCGCGTAGGGGAAAGCACGTTTCTAACTGCGTGTTTCCGGATGATTCACCAGGAGAATGACGGCAGAGTTATCTGGACGTCGCTTTCAGTCTTACTTGCCGGGCTTAAGAGATAGCGTACGAAGGGGGAGGCAAGATATGCTAATCAATCAACTGCTATGCGCATGTGGACTATCTGCCCGAAGAAACAAAGATATGGATCTCATGTTCGCCGATAGAATCGTGGTCAGTCCGGTAGGTGGAGGTGCCATGCCGTTATCCGGTCAAGAAAATCCGTCGTCGGCTTTCAATGCTAGTTCAAAGCTCACCGTTCGCCTCATGGTGACTTTTCTGAGTGCAGCTCTCCTGCAGGTGATTCCTATGCCATCAGCCCATGCTTTCGAAAGCGAGACATCGTCTACGACAAATGTGCTC
The DNA here is from genome assembly GCA_049518535.1 of Occallatibacter sp. Lineage (GTDB taxonomy): Bacteria > Acidobacteriota > Terriglobia > Terriglobales > Acidobacteriaceae > Telmatobacter. The sequence goes on from JBEKRS010000001.1 coordinate 69,855, forward strand.
CAGCAGGCGAGGGCATACAGTCAGGGCGTGGGAGTAAGACTTGACTCGCAACGTGCTGCTGTTCTTTTTCAACAAGCAATGGACCAGGGGTCACTTGAGGCCATGGCATCGCTCGGCAACCTTTATGTGCACGGACGCGGAGTAGCGAAGGATGATAGCAAGGGAATCGGTCTAATCACCGCAGCGGCTGATCAAGGCGACCCAGTGGGGCTGCGATTCGCGGGTACCTTATACGAAGAGGGCCAAGCCGTACCGCAAGACTTTTCTAAAGCCAAGGCGTTCTATGAAAGGGCAGCTGCCAAGGGAGATGCCCCAGCGCTGGGCCGCTTGGGTATGATGTATCTCTTCGGTCGAGGAGTTCTCCAAGACGAAGGGAAGGGGAAGGAGTTCCTTAAAAAGGGCTCGGCTGCAGGAGACGTGTGGTCCAAAGTTGAACTTGGCAGAGTCTATGGCTCCAGCGCGAACGCTGCAGAAAGACCACTCGCAATCGCCGAGTACATGGCCGCCGCACAAGCGGGTAATCGTGTTGCATCGTACAGGCTGGGTCGGATATATGAGTTTGGTCTCGTTGGGCAGACGAAAGACATTACCAAGGCAGTCCAGTTCTACACCCACTCGATGACGCGCGGAAATCCATTCGCTCAACTGGCAATGGGCCGCCTGTATATGACAGGAAACGGTGTGGAAGAAGATGACATCCATGCCTATGAAATGTTCATTCTTGCAGCTGCCAAGCACGCAGCTCAGGCCGAAGTGTTTCAACGTGAGTTGGCGCAAAGGATGAGCGCGGAGCAAATTGCGCAGGCGTCGGCATTGGCTCAGAAGGTCATGGCAACGTCATCTCAAGACGACCGGAGTTCTTCGGAAAACAAGGAGTAAGTAGGCTCGTTTCCAGAAAGACTGCCGCATAGGGGGTATGGAAGTATGAGGGCAAAGCTTCGCAATGACTGGGCGCTTATCGTTATTTTCTTGTCGGCCATGTTCCGCAGCTCCCTTACGATGCTGAAGAGCCAGACGCTTCCATTGGAAGCGCTGCGCGGCACCCATCCTCTCACAATGGGACCCGCAAAGGCCGGTCGGACGGGAGTCGCGCGCGCTGCAGTGAAGGCTGAAACCGAATCCGCGCTTTATCGGGCCAGCCCAACTCCAGAGTTACTGCGGGTGGAGCCCATCTTGAGTTGTGATGGTAGTTGTAGTTGCAGTTGTAGCTGCAGCTGTAGTTGTAGCTGCAGTTGCAGCTGTTGCGGCAGTTGCAGCTGCAATTGCAGTTGTACCAGTAGCTGTATAAGCTGCACGAGTTGTGGCGTTAGCTGCAATACCAGTTGCATTGTGGTCGCCTGCCATACGGTTCCTACTTGCATTACAGGCTGCCTTAAGGCGTGATTCCACTTGCATGATCGTCCCGGTTTTAACTAGGTCGTGACGTTCATACATGGTCTGCCCACAAGTTCGCGAGGGAGGTGCATGCGGATGGAACACCTGCAGGTGCAATGGGAATAACTCACGATCTCCAAACGGCTCTTTCGGGGCCAAGTGAATCGAGCGCAGCTGTAGATTCGCTCGAACAGACATGGGCGCGGCTACTCGAGCTCTGCTCGGGGCCGGCTGCGCTGTTTACTTTTCCTCGTCGCTCGTTTCCCGCGCCAGATATGCCCTCGTTTGTCCAGTCGGCGGTCCGAAGCCACGGTGCCACAAAAGTGCATGTTGACTCTCTTTCCTTCACCGGACCAGTGAATGCCCATGGTGCCGGCTTGTCCGCGTTCGAAGCCGATGTCCCGGCAATCGCTGAGGCTTTAGAGAGGTACTGCTCCTTAATCTACTCGGAACATCATTTCACGACGGCAATGGCCCTTGATCTTGGAAATGAATGTCTCGATCTCGATACCGTAGCGACTGTAAGTGCGACTGAGGCAGCTCACCCAAAATGCCCGATCAAGAAACCTTCGCAACTGGACTCCATTCGATGGGTGCGCGGTGTTTCATTGACTGAAGGACGGCCCATTTACATACCAGCGGTAATGGTATATTCGCGGCTTCAGGCACAGCTGCCTGGTGAGCGCTTTTGGCTGCCAATCTCCACTGGCTGCGCAGCCCACACAACTCTCGATCAGGCTATTCGCTCAGGTCTCTTCGAGGTCGCGGAGCGAGACGCACTCAGCCTGACCTGGCTTCAGAAGCTTCCATTACCACAAATAATTATCGATCAAGTATCAGAGGAGCTGAACCCATACTTAAAGAGTTATGAGCGGTCCTCGGTTGACATGGAATTCCGATTTTATGATGCCACAACGGACATTGGTATTCCCGCAGTCTATGGCATTCGCCTTGCACCGGCCCGCCTGGCAGCATATACTGCTGTGGCTTGTAGTGCGGCATCAACAATCTCTCGCGCAATCGCCAAGGTCATGCGCGATCTTGTAAGTATAGGCCAGAATTTCGAGCAACCCCGGAAGATCCCAGAGTCTCTGGATGACTTTACCCAAATGCTTCATGGAGCGACTTACATGGCGCGTAGTGAGCACGCCCATGCATTCGATTTTCTTCTTAACAACGGCAAAAGGGTCTCATTGCGCGAGTGTGAAGACAGAGTGGCGGACATGAACTCGCTGCCGCGGATTCTTGCATCGTTTCGCAAGAAAGGCTTTTCGGTATTGGCTGTGGATTTGACAACCGCTGAAGCCAGAAAAGTTGGGATGATCGTTGTGCGCGTAATTGTACCTGCATTGCAGCCGTTGTCATTTAACTACACGGCACAATACAAAGGTCATACCAGGCTCTACGCGGCACCAATTGCCATGGGCTACAAAGCCTACAATGAGGAGAACCTGAATCAATGGCCACAACCTTTCGCATGAAATCTCAAGTGTGGATCTACCAGGAAGAAGACTTTGGCGTCGCGGTCGGCACCGAGTTGCAGAAACAGCTCCACGACCGAGTGTTAAGCTATCCGAGAGATGCGGCCAGTATCGACGGAATGCTCCGCAGCTTGAATAGATCTGACATATTTATCTTCATTAGCCCTAGGCCGCGCGATGCGGCGTGCCGAGTCATTAATGCTGGGTGCTGTAAGATTGGCTGCACATTTCTTCCAGTGATAGTCGATACAGAATCGCTCATTGTGGGCCCGCTGGTTCAGGTGCCAGGGACACCATGCTGGGAATGCTGGAACACGCGCGAGCGCGCCAATTATCATTTCGCAGACCAACGCGCAGCACTCCGGAATTACTATGATCAAGAGTCATGCAAATCCCCTATAGGCTACATGCCCTATCTAGTTGGCGTCGCGGCGGGCAAACTTGCAGGTGTCCTAAACAACAGCAGGCTATTCAAAGAACAGCTTGGTCGGAGTTGGGCCATCAACCTCTGGACTCGAGAAATATCACAAGCAGCTTTTGTCGGGCGTCACGCCTGCCCGCATTGTGGGGTTCACGATTTGGACGGGACAATCGGCCTGCTGTTCCGATACTGCCGCTAACATAATCAAGAAGGTATTACATGAGAAATGATGGCAGTTACTTGAAGTTGCGAGAGGAGATCGTCCTGTTCCCTGTTGAGGGAGGCGTATTGATAGACGGATGCGCCAAGCTTGAGTTACTGAAAGGCATATTATCGGAGACACTACTGCCAACACTTTTAGAGAAGCTCGATGGGACGCGATCGATTTCCGAACTGAAAGATGAACTCGGAGACATACCTGGAAGCTACGTTGAGCAGGCGATCGACTTCTTGTCATCGAGAAATTTGCTTGACGATGAATGCTTAATCGAAACAGATCTTCCCAGTCCCGCTCGGGCATTTCTTCAAAGGTATGATTTGGCGATTAAGTGGGGTCAATTTGGCGCCGATCCAAGAACTCGATCAGTTTCGGCCGCAAGAAGGCTTGAGCATGCGACGGTAGAGCTATCCGTTATTAGTGGCGCCGAAAATTGGTTTGCAGTTCCCCTCGCGGAACAATTAACAGCATCGGGAATAAAGCACAATACTATTTCTACGTATCAACCGGAATTCAATAACATTGGGCACCTCGCACGACTTCTCCTGTCGCATGGTGAGAAGGGAAGCAACTGTACACCCAATCATATTGTCATGTATGTAGGTGTTGGTGACCAGTCATCTACGATTCGATTCGGGCCGATCATTAGGTCGAAAACGGACGGATGCCCTGAATGTTGTGACAGAGCCTTTGTAGCCTGCTCTCCTGCGAGGGGCAGCGAATTGGCAGTTAATCGCCGACTGGCGGTTTCATTATGTTCGTGGGAAGTCATCGACGTGCTGCTAACTTCGCCACATGCTCTGGGAGGGAGTCGTATTCGGGAATACGATCTCGAGACACTAGCGCCAAGGACGCGTCACTTTCCTTGTCATCAGTTAGCAGTACCTAAAAGCGGTCGAAAGGCAGCACTCCACGATCTGAAGAGCATACAGTTCGATTCTGCATCGATTTACAATGACCGAATTAGCAATGAACAAATCGACCAGGGACTCGGACACCGACTGCAGGTTGCGGGAGCATCAAGAGGGGCCTCCGAGTTTGCTGTCGCCCGGCGCTGTGATCTGCCGCGCACGGAATGCAACTTTTCAGCTTCCGCCTCACACCTCTTTTTCTTGAAATCGAGGCCCAAAGCCAAGGCTATGGGCCTTATTGCACTTGCAGAAATTTGCGCTTTTGGGTCTGGCATCAGAGAGGTCGGTTCCTCGGCGGTGAGACGATGGGTTCCCAGTGGCGGCAACCTGGGGTCCGTTCGTCTTCATGTCTTGACGATGGGGATGGACGGGCTTGAAGAAGGACTATACACTTACGATCCAATTACTCATAGTTTGGTGAACCGTCGCAGCCGACGGTCTTTAGCCACCAGAGAGTTACTGCAGACGCTCTGCGGTTGTCGCATTCAACAACAGCAAACAATGTTCATATTGACTGGGCAACAGGATGTTCTGGCGCCTAAATACGGAGATTTTAGTTACAAGCTCTGTAACTTAGATACCGGGGTGATTGTAGCTCAGATAGGCCTTGTTGCTACGGCATTAGGAGTGCAGTGTGAGCTTCTTCACTGCTGGCCAGATGATTTACTTGCGAATGAACTCAACCTGAGACAAGGCGCTGCCGCGGCTACGGCGCTTATAGAACTAGGTAGAGTTACCTCTCATTTCTTGCAAAGGAGACGTCAGCCTTTCTATGGTAGTTCGAAATCGATTCATGATCCGGAGTATTTTCGCGACCTTTCGATGTCGGATCTTACTCGTTGCATAATTGAAGAAGGGGCTTTTCGCGCCAGTGATCACGTAGCCACGGATATTCGGAAGCAACCCAAGATTCGTCCCGATGCTGCTACCCTGATTGAACTGCCTGGGCCGACCATTTCGACGGCCTCGGTGGGCTCAATTCTCGATGCGCGCAAGTCCGTGCGTGAATTCTCGAGGCACCCCGTCAAGATGGCGGATTTGAATGCTTTGCTCCGGGCGGCATGGATCAATGATCAAAAAGAATGGAAACATGCCCACAAGCTTGGCATCTGCTTGAAGTTCTCTATCTTATTTCGGACCACTGTGGACGGAGTATTCTCTATGTTCCGGTACATCCCTGACTATCACGCCTTGACGACGCTTCACGACGTTGTAACGGAGGAAAGTATCGAGGAGATGTTCATACAGCATGACTTTCTTCAGGCTCCAGTATCGATCTTCATTAGCGCTAATATTGGTGAGGCAGTGTTACACTTTGGCTTGTCAGCATATAGGGGTCTACTTCTGCGGGCAGGAGCGGCTGGTCACCGCATGTGGCTCACGGGGCTAACTATGGGGCTGGAGGGAACTCTTGTTGCTGGACTAAGGATGGGCGGCGTGCGCGCCCAAATCGAAATGGCTGGTGAATGCGAGTCCCCCTTGCTAGCTTGTTCGCTAGGCAATGGAACATCACTATAATGAATGTTCAGAGTGACTGCATGTGGGTATGCGTTTCATAATTGATGGTCTGCCCAGAACAGGAAGCACCTCGCTCGCGCGAATGCTTTCGTGCCATCGTAGTATATCTTGCATGATTGAGCCTTTTCATCCTAGCCGATATGGCGGGCAATACCGTCAACATGTCCGCGACTCAATCTCGTTGCAACAGACCCTTGATCTTATTTGGCTCCGATGGGTCGGAATCAAACATGTTTGGGAAGCACCAACGAATTGGCCTTTTGAGAGCGAGCCAATACTCAATGAAGAACTGATAAGATGCGCCCCTGCGGTCATCTCGATCGAGCGCCGAAATCTATTGCAACGCTACATCTCTTCTCTTTTGAGCCGGAGGCTCCGGTTCTGGATTGGGACGAAAGCAGAATTTCTTAGAAGATTGGAGACAACTGGCTTTCCCGAGCTGAACGTCGAACAGATTCGAGAGGCCATCGCGATCGACCTCGATGCTATAAAACGTCGGCGTCTTCTATTATCGTCTGTACATTCGAAGTTTATGTTTGTGAATTATGAGGATCTCTTTGGCGATGGTGTAGCGGAAGCCGATCAAGTTAGCCACGTGAATCATATATTGAGATTTTTGGGGCACAGTGAGCTGACCCCAAGTGAATGCCTTCAGCAGGAATGGAAAGAGTCTGCGGATTCGACCATTGCAAAATGGAACACGGTGGACATTTATTCGAGGATCCCGGGAATTCACCGAATTGAAGCGACGATAGGATCGGATGAAACTGGTTGGCTGTTTCGATGAATGTTATTCATTAATATCTAGGTAAAGGAACGGAGAATAACCAAGAATTCGGTAGTGGTTTAGTGGGTTTCGGCCGCCGATTTGATGCTCGTTGGGAAGAATGCTTTGTTGCCGAGGCACGCATTTCTGATGTTATTTCCGATCATTGAGAAGTCTCGTACAGTGCAGACCAATCTATGGGCGTAGCTTGGCCGAAGATTGACATTTACCGCGGTTCAAAATGCCCCGGGGCCGATCAGTTCCCAGCCGCCCATTGCTGTAGTTCCGCGAATGCTTAGTAGGTTGGAAATGCAGGCTGGGCGGGCAAGGTGGGCATTTTGGGCTCATTGTTATGCATGGCGATGATCGTCCCAATCCCTGCGCCGGCGACAGCTGCGGGGAGAATGAAGATAAGTGCTTTTTGGCCTCCCGTCAACCCCGTTTGGAGATAGACGACATCGCTGTAGGCTACGGGAGTGACTTCTGGGTCGCCGTATAGTTGCAAGCCGAATGAATTTTCGTCGACGCTGACGATTGTGCCCCAAAATACGACTCCATTCAGCAATTGCACCGCAACCCAGTTTCCCAGGCCGCGTTTCAGCAGACGTGCATGGACCACTTCGGAAGTTACCGGCCTGCGCGCCAGATATGCCATCGATAACCTCACCTGAAGATAGACGACATCGCGGTAGGCTAGAGGTGTGGCCTGCTCATCGCCATACCGTTCGATGCCGAATGTGTTCTCGTCAATGCTGGCGATCTTACCCGAGTATGCAACTCCGTTCAGCAATTGCACGCCAACCAAGTTGCCCACGCCGATATGCTGGATGCGCGCACGCACCTGCTGGACTGTAAGCGTCTTTGGTGCTGCGTTGGCCATGGAAGGCGCAAGCAGCGCGCACACCAGCAGGCTCGCAACGCACCTCAATAAGGTACGACTGAGAGAATTCATTTTCATTCTCCTCGGGAGTTCGGACTTCTTTTAGTGAGAACAGCAGCGCACAAGATTAGTTGCGGCTAGGATAAATAAAAAAGCGGGACAGGCCTGAAGCCCATCCCGCTTGGATTGTTTTCGGAAGTTGACTCGACCTGTGATCGTCGATGCGAGCGAATAGCGAGCAGATGGCCCCACCGCAGGTGGTTATGCATAGATACCGCGCTGCTTGATTGTGAAGGCCACCCGGTCGATGGCCAGCATATAAGCGGCGATGCGGTTGTTGACATTGTGCGCCTCGGCATAGCGGACCACATCGTCGAAGCTATCGCGCAGGATGGTTTCCATCTGTTCGTTGACGATGGCTTCCTTCCAGAAGTATCCCTGGCGGTCCTGTACCCACTCGAAGTAACTGGCAGTAACTCCACCGGCATTGGCCAGAATGTCAGGCATGATGAAGATGCGCTTCTCGGCCAGGATTTCATCCGCCACCGCTGTGGTGGGGCCGTTGGCGCCCTCGACGACCACGCGCGCCTTGATCTGATCGGCGTTGCGGCTGGTGATCACGTTCTCTCTGGCCGCGGGGATAAGAATTTCGCATTCTGAAACCAGTAACTCTTCGCTGGGCATGGCCTCGGCGCCGCGAAAGCCAAGGATAGTGTTGTTGCGGCGCTTGTACTCAAGCAGCTGGCGGATGTCGATGCCATTGGGGTTGGCGAGGCCGCCGTCGAACTCCGCGATGCCCACGATCTTGTAACCGCGCTCCATCATCAAGCAGGCGGCATTCGAGCCGACGTTGCCGAAGCCCTGGATAACTACGCGGCAGCCCTCAATGGGCATATTCAGATAGCGCATACTCTCGTCGCAGATTACCTGCACGCCGCGTCCCGTAGCTTCAATCCGGCCACGCGAGCCGCCGACGTTCAATGGCTTGCCGGTGACCACGCTCGTGACCGTGTGCCCCACGTGCATCGAGTAAGTGTCCATAATCCAGGCCATGGTCTGCTCGTTGGTATTCATATCGGGCGCGGGTACGTCCTTTTCCGGCCCGATGAAGTCTATGATCTCCGAGGTGTAGCGGCGAGTCATGCGCTCCAGTTCGGCCTGGCTCATTTTTTTAGGGTCGCAGATAACTCCGCCCTTGGCGCCGCCGAAGGGAATATTCACTACCGCGCACTTCCAAGTCATCCAGCTGGCCAGTGCGCGCACCTCGTCCAGACTCACGTCCGGCGAGTAGCGGATGCCGCCCTTGCACGGCCCGCGGGCGATCGAGTGCTGCACCCGGAAGCCGGTGAACATCTCGATCTTGCCGTCGTCCATGGCGACGGGAAAATGCACGATCACCTCGCGCGAAGGGGTGCGTAACATCTTCCACAAGCCGTCTTCCAGATTGAGCTTGCGCGCCGCAAAGTTGAATCGAGCTTCCTGGGCTTCCCAGGGATTGATCTCTTGCTCTAAGGATACCGATGCCATACGCCTTCTCCAATTCCGAAGGGCTGCCTTCCGGGAGGTGGTTCGGGGAAGGCACCCCTGCACTCATCATAGTCGAGTGCGGTCTTTTGCCCTGAGTATCGGCACTGGCTGGGGAAAGTTAGCTCGAGGTTGCTGATTCCTGGCGTGCTGAGCAGACCGGTGCAGGGGCGCTTGTCGAGTGTTTCCCGAAGTGAGACGTCGTTGGCGAGACCGTTCCCGATTCCCTAACCCACAAACCGCAACGCCGTGCATAGTCCTGCCTGTTTTAAGGATTCTGCACAAGATTCCGATACAAGAAACAGCGTTACTCAGCCTCCGCAGTTCACGATCTGCTCGGACCGGCTTGAGGATTTCTCTGAATTTTCGCTTGAAAGGGGTGCCGATGGGCGTTGTCAACATAAGACGCGCGAGCCTCTTTGCGATTCTGCTGTTTTCGCCGCCCATGGTGGCGCAGATGCTGCCTGAGGCGCCCAAGCCGCATACGGACCGTCTGGATTGGACGCTATTGGCTGCCGATGCGGGAGCGCGAACTCTCGACACATATTCAACTCGCTGGGCGCTCAGAAACCCAAACAATCATGAGATGTTTCTGCCGGGATTCGTGGCCAATCATACGCCCATGTTGGCGACCTTCGAGGGTGGGACGGTGACTCTCGACTACCTCGCAGCCCGGAAACTGTTACGGCATCACCACAAGATGGCCCGGATGCTACTTGCCGCAGATGCGTTGCAGGTCTATCCGTGGGCCATCCGCAATATGACCATGCCGCAAGCCCACTCCAAACCGTACTAGGGATCTTACCGCATCAATCAGCGAACTCACGTTATTATCCCTCCGCTCGCACGGCGGCTGCGGCGAGGTACCCGGATTTTCGGCTGTTGCCTATCGCCGAAGCGCCGAACAATTACACTGATTCTGTGAAAGACTCAGCCCATTCCGTTCAGCCCAGCCGCAAAGAGTTCCTGGCGCTTGCCAAGGAGCACACGCTTGTTCCTGTCTGCCGCACGCTCGCGGCCGATCTAGAGACGCCGGTCTCGGCCTTTCTGCGCACGGCTTGGCCGGAGCGGGAGTGTTTCATGCTCGAATCTGTGGAGAATGGCGAGCAGGTGGGCCGCTACACCTTCATCGGCCTGTCTCCGTTCAAACGTATCGTGGCGCGGGGGCGGGAGATCACCATCACCGAGGGACGGAAGGTTATCCAGACGGAGGGCGACGTCTTTGCCGTGCTGCGGCGGGCGCTAGCTGGCCACAAGCCTGCGCGCTTGCCAGGGCTGCCGCCGTTTACCGCCGGGGCGGTGGGATTTTTCTCTTATGACGCGGTGCGCCAGATCGAGCGGCTGCCCGAGTTCGCCACGAATGAGTTGGGCGTTCCCGACGCCTGCCTGTTGTTCTTCGACGAAGTGCTGGCCTTCGACCATGTACGCAAGGAGATTTGGCTGGTGGTGACGGCCGACGTCACGTTCGGCAAAGCTGCCCGCAACCCAGGAGACGCATATGACAAGGCTGTTGCACGGCTCGACCGGCTAGAAAAACGACTGTCGCGGCCGTTGCCCAAACTGGCCGCGCATAAAGGCAAAAGCAAGCTAAAGGTGAAGTACCGGACGGTCAAGAAGGATTTTCTAGCCGCCGTCGCCCGGACGAAGGACTACATCGCGGCAGGAGATATTTTCCAAGCAGTTTTGTCGCAGCGCTTTGACGTTGTTCCAGGGGCCGACAGCTTTCAGGTCTACCGCGCGTTACGGACGGTGAATCCCAGCCCGTATATGTACTTTTTGCGCTTTGCTCCAGAGGCGCCGCTGGGCGACGGGCTGGACAAGGCGAAGCACCTTTCCAAAAAGAAGAAGGGGACAGAGACTATAGAACTTGCTGGATCGTCGCCGGAGCTTTTGGTGCGCGTGCATCAGGGCAAGGTGGAGTACCGGCCGATCGCTGGAACGCGCCCGCGCGGGGCCACGGAGGCCGAAGACCAGGAGCTGGCCGAAGAGATGATTCACGACGAGAAGGAGCGCGCTGAGCACGTGATGCTGGTGGATCTGGGGCGCAACGACGTGGGCCGCGTGAGCGAGTTCGGCTCGGTGAAGGTGGACCGTCTGATGTTTGTCGAGCGCTATTCGCACGTGATGCATATTGTGAGCACCATCGAGGGACGGCTCAAGCCGGAACTGACCGCGGTAGATGCCCTGCGTGCATGTTTCCCTGCCGGCACGCTCTCGGGTGCGCCCAAGGTGCGGGCAATGGAGATCATCGAAGAACTGGAGCCGGCACGACGCGGGACTTACGGCGGCGCGGTGCTCTACGCAGATTTTTCAGGGAATCTGGATTCTTGTATCGCCATTCGGTCGATGTTAGCTACGGGCGGAAAGGGCTACGTGCAGGCTGGTGCGGGGATTGTGGCTGATTCTGTGCCTGAGCTGGAGCATGCGGAATCGATCAACAAGGCGCAGGCAGTGATCCGGGCGATCGAGCGGGCTAGGGAGATGTGAAGTACAGTAATCAGCGGCCAGCTTTCAGCTATCAGCAGAAAGACACATAAGAATCGATCGGAGCATTTCACGATGGATGCTTTGCAGAAACGAGCCGTAGAAGCCGAGGAGGCCGGTGATCTGCCTTTAGCGCTTGAGCTATGGAAAGAGCGATCAAAGAGTGATGAAGATGGAATTGCCTTTCTTCAATATGGAACAATAGCTCTAGACCTGGAGCAGCCTTATTTCTTACCCCCCGGACTCGCGCCACCCGCCAAAGGATGTCTTCCTCATTTGATCAAAGTTTTCAAATTCCTCTTAGTGTTTCATTTCGCCGGTCGTCTCCATCGTCGCAATACTTCTGGCAAACCCTTAGCGGCCCACTGAGCCTTAGCATTGTTGTCCATCAATTCCCCACAACGCTCCAAGTCATTGCGAGTAACTATGTAATCGTAAGGGCGCTCGGCCGGAGCATTCAGAGCCATCTCAAATTGCGGACGCACATCACCTTCCACAGAAAATCTGCGCCTAATCTGCCAAGCAAGAAGATCGGCTGCCTGGAGAGGCAGGAATTTCTTTTCATCTTCGTAATGTATGTTGTCTACTCCCCCTCCGAACTGCGGAAGGTATGCGCATTGGTCATAAAGCTGGAGAGACGGATTCTGTATCCGTTTTTTGTCGGCCCAATCAAACACGAATTCGACAGGTTGGCCGCTTCCAGCATATTTTTCAATGCTGGTGGCAGCAGCCAAAAAACTAATAAACAAGAAAAAGTAGGCGTTGTCCCACTTCTCTGGGACATAGTGCTTTATTACCTCGTTGTAGTCGGTTTGCATCACACGCACGTGAAACGCACGCGTTGCAAATTTGCCAATCACGTTTATGAATGAATCAAGGCGTCTATTGCGCTCATCTTTTGAAACTCCAGCCCATTGACCATCAGGACGAAGGCTTTCTGCTTCGCTAGCTTTAAAATACTCACGTTTAGGTTGGCCATTCAGAACTTCTCTCCACGGTCCCTCGAAAGCATCCCAAGCTTCTACGGCTCCAACGTATCCAGCGAGAACATACCATGGTGAATCGCCACCGCTTCCGCTGTCGTCAATAAATGCCTTCAACATGCAGGCATACACCTCATTGAAACAGTCATGTATTTAGACGTGGAGGGTGAGGACCAGGCAGCTTTCTTCTGTTGGGGAGAGAAATGCCTGAATCCGTGGGAATGCATCACGGAGTAGAAATCCTGCCCGAATGGTGGTGCAGTTGTCGATACGGAGCCAGATCACTTTGGGAGGGCTTCCGCGCAGCACACTGCGCTCGGAGAAATCCGAGTCCTTCGATACGATGGCGAAATCATTGTCCTTCGCATACTGCCAGATTTCGTCATCGGTAACGCTTTCCAAACGTGGAGAGAGATTTTCATCCAGCAAGAGTTTCAAGCGGAGAGTATCTCGAACTTACGTTCACGGTCGGCGGCGAAAGCTAGGCAGGCGCGGATATCCGCTTCAGTCAGGTCGGGAAAGTCGGTGAGAATTTCGGCTTCGCTCATGCCGGAAGCAAGATATTCGAGGACATCGTAAACGGTGATGCGCAGGCCGCGAATACAGGGCTTTCCACTGCGCTTCCCCGGTTCAATCGTGATGATGTTCGCGTAGTTCATGCACCTCAGGATAGGACAATCCCGGCAACGGTGCAAATGGGAACCTGCCGGTTACCGTAGCCGGCGGCGGATTAGGTCCAGGGCTTGCTGGGTGATCCACTCTCTTATGCGGTTGCGGTCGCCGCGGAAGGTGCGCTCTACCGATTCGGTTTTCTGGACGTCGCTGAGGGCGATGTGGACTAAGCCTACTGGTTTTGCTTCGGTGCCGCCGTTGGGGCCGGCGATGCCGGTAACTCCTAATCCCAGAGTTGCACCGGTGTGGCGGCGAATGCCGAAGGCCAGGGCTTGCGCTACTTCCGCGGAGACTGCGCCGTACTCGTCGATGAGAGCTGGGGGAACGCCGGCGAAGGCAGTCTTGAGGTCGTTGGAGTAGACGACGGCGCCGCCCATGAATCCGCGCGAGCTGCCGGGAACGCTGGTGATGCGCTGCGAGATCATGCCGCCGGTACAGCTTTCGGCGACAGCGAGGGTGGATTGGCGGAGGCCGAGATAGTAGAGGACGATCTGCTCAAGAGAGTCGGACGACTCGCCACCTGAGGAGTAGAGCCAGTCATCGAGGACCTCTTCAAGGCGGCCGGCTAACTCGTCGACACGCTGCTGGGCGGCTTCGGCGTTGGACTTGGAGCAGAGCAGAGTAAGCTGGATGTCGCCAGAGTGGGCCAGGATGGTGGTTTCTACATCGGTATATGTGGTGTAGATGGGCGCTAACAGTTTGTCGGCCTGCGACTCGGGGATCATGGCGGCGCGGAGGGTGCGCTTGGCGATGTGGCGCGCGGGGACGACTTCGCGCAGGCGAGGGATGCACTCGGCGTCGAAGAGCGGACGGCACTCGTTGGGCGGGCCGGGAACGAGCATGAGAAGCTTGCGATAGCCGGAGTAAGTGATGTCGAGCCATTGGCCGGGCGCGCTGCCGTTGGGATTGGCGAGGACGGTGGCGCCTTCAAGCACGTTGGCTTGCTTGAGGTTGTTTGGAGGCATGGGAATGCGCCAAGCTGCGGCGCGTGCGGCGAGAGCGGATACCTGGGCGGCGTCGCGATGCAATTTGAGCGAGAGAGCTTCAGCCACGGCCTCACGGGTGAGGTCGTCTTCGGTGGGGCCGAGTCCGCCCATGAGGACTACGATGTCGGTGCGGCCGAGGGCGGTCGAGAGAGCGTTGACCAGATCCTTCTGACGGTCGCCGACGATGGTTTTGAAGGCTACAGAGACGCCCAGCTCGTTGAGTTTTTCCGTGAGATAGAGGGAATTGGTGTCCTGACGGAACGGAGTGAGCATCTCGGAGCCGATGGCGATGATTTCGGATTTCATCAGTGCAGTTTTCCGTTCCCAGCTTATAGCTTACAGGTTGGGGCGCGGGGGGACGCACTTTTGCAAGCAGCTTGCAGTTGCCAATTATTCGAGTACCGGAACCGATCGCTGTTCGCTGGCTGCCGTTTAGAACAGGTTCAGGCCTTCGACACCCAGATCAACATCATAAACGGCTTCGCCTGTGGCGAGAATGGTGGTGCCGAGGGGGGAGAAGGCCAGGCCGACCAAATTGGATCCGGCGAGCACGAGGGTCGCCTCTCCTTGCGGAGTGACGCGCACCAAACCGCGACGGCCTTGGAGGCAGGCGGCCAGATAGATGTCGCCTTCTTTAGAGAGCGCGAGGCCCTGTGGACGGCCCAGGCCGCGATACCAGGCGCGAGTCTCTCCGTTGGGCTCGATGGCCCAGATGGCGTCGTTGGAGGAGAGAGTGGGTCCGGTGACGTAGAGGGTGCCGGCAACGTCGACGGCCAGATGATAGGCCGAGACACTGGGCTCAAGCGTGGCGTGGACGAAGATCTGGCGCTCGGGATTGATCTTGAAGATGGTGCCGCTGCGGTCTCCGACAAAGAGATTGCCTTCGGCATCGAAGGCTGCGCCGGTGGCTACGCCCATGCCTTCGGCGTAGAGGGTGTGCTCGCCGGCGTCGTCGATGCGGTAGACGTTGCCCTCGGCGCGCGAGGTGACGAATAGGTCGCCGTCGGGATTGAAGGCGAGGCCGGTGGCGTTGAGGATGCCGGTGACGAAGGGGGTTCCGCGGCCGTCGGGACTGACACGCACTATGGAGACCGGGGTCTGCTTGCCGCGGGAGCCGGAGATGGTGGCGTAGATCATGCCGGAGCGGCTGACGGCTGGATTGGTGACGGGGTGCAGGTCGTCAGAGAGCTGGCGAGCCACGCGCAAGGGTGCGGCGTTGCTGGCTCCGGCTGGGTTGCGGACTTCAACCATACTGGTGCCGGCTTCGTCCGGAACGCGCAACGCAAGACGCGAAGGACGGCTCATGAGCACGTGGGCGGGATGGCTGTCGACCAGCACGGCGGGCGGACCGAAGCTGAGCGGGCCGAGATGTGCGCCGATTAACTCGACTTCGCCACCAGGCAGAGCAGCAGCGGGCACAATGTCATCGATGCGCGGCTCAGGGAGCGATTCGGCGGCGGAATGTGAGCTTGCTCGGGCCATGACCTAGATCCATAGATGCAAAAGCGATGCTACACACAAAGCATACAACCCCGCGCCCACATCATCGAGGACAATGCCCCAGCCTTCGGGGAGCTGTTCGAACTGGCGGACAGGAAATGGCTTGGTGATGTCGAAGAGGCGAAAGAGAACAAGCGCGATGAGGGCGTGACGCCAGTTGGCGTGGCTGCCGAGGAGGGTGATCCACTGGCCGGCGACTTCATCGATGACGACGAATTGCGGGTCGTGGCGGCCGGATTCGCGGGCGACGATGGTGGCGGCGGGGATGCCGGCGACGAGCGAGAGGGTGATGCCGGCCAGCAGGGCGATAAGCAGGATTTGCGTGGTTGGATGGAGGATGAAGGCGTAGGCGGCCCAGAGTAAAAGGGCGGCGACTGAGCCCCAGGTGCCGGGTCCTGGTTTGCCAAAGCCTGCGCCGAAGAAGGTGGCGACGGTCCATGCCCAGCGGGTTGTTGGGTTCTTGTTTTGGATGGGAGGGCTGGCGGGTTGGGGGTCAGTCGTCATGCGAGTCACCGTGGTCGCCGCTGAGTTCGCCGAGGTCTTCGAGAACTTCAGGATCGAGGATGGGCGAGCTGATCTTGTAGACGCCCATGGCCCACTTGCCTAGATCGATCTTGCGGCATCGATCGCTGCAGAAAGGGAAGTCTTCGTCTTTGAGGCGGACTAACATGCCGCAGGTGGGGCAGTGAAGAAGCTTGGCGGATTTTTTCTTGGCGGGCATCGGACTAATTCATTTTACAGCGGGCTCACGCCTGCCTGGCGGCTCTGAGGTTGATTGAATTGGGAGGTAAGGAAAAGCAGGTCCTTCGACTCGCTTCGCTCGCTCAGGATGACAGTCAGATTTGAAGCTGCGCTCGCTCAGGATGACAGGCAATTTTAGGTACGCTCGCTCAGGATGACAGTGCGTTTTGTAAGTGAGCTTTCAACTCGGGCGCTACAGCGGGCCGGAGACTACGCGGGCGACTATGTCGTACTGGTGGGCTTCGGTGATTTGGGCTTTATAGAAGCGGCCGGGTTCTAGAGAGGCTAACTCGCCGCAATCGTTGATATAGACTTTGCCGTCGATTTCGGGGGCATGGAACTGGGTGCGGCCTTCCCATAGAAGCGGAGTTTCTTCGCTTTCGCCTTCGGCTAACAAGACGAACTCGCGACCTATCCACTGCTGCTTGGCGCGCTGGCTGATGGATTGCTGAAGCTTCATCAGACGGCGCTTGCGGGCTTCGATGGTGCGCTTGGGGACCCTCGAATCGAGCGAGAATGCGGCGGAGCCCTCTTCGTCGGAGTAACTAAAGACGCCTAGCCAGTCGAAGTTCGCTTCTTTGATGAAATCTTCAAGAAGAGTTATATCTTGCGCGGATTCTCCGGGAAATCCCACGATAAAAGTTGTGCGGAGAGCGATTCCGGGGATAGTAGCGCGGACTTTCTCCAGAGTCTTGAGGAAAATATCGGCTCCTGCGCCGCGCTTCATGCGCTTCAAAACATCTGGAGACGCGTGCTGCAGCGGCAGGTCGAGATAGTTACAGATGTTATCGTGGCGGGCGATGGTGTCGAGTAACTTGCCGGTGATGCGGTTGGGGTAGGCGTAGAGGAAGCGGAGCCAGCGCAGGCCTTCGATGCGGGCAAGGGCATCGAGCAGTTGCGCGAGACCGTCTTTTATGCCGAGGTCTTCGCCGTAGCATGTGGTGTCCTGGCCGATGAGGGTGATCTCCTGAACACCGCGGGCGACGAGTTGCTGGGCCTCGGCGACGACGGATTCAAATCTTCTGGATCGGAATTTGCCGCGCAGGTTGGGGATGACGCAGAAGGTGCAGGGGTGGTCGCAGCCCTCGGCGATTTTGATATAGGCCGAAGATTTTGGCGTGGTGAGGAAGCGCGGGGTTTGTTCGTCGTAGAGGTAGGTGGGTAGAAGGTGGGTTGCGCCTTGCCAGTCGTCGCGGCGGAAGCGGCCTTGCTGCTCGCGGAGGTTGCCTTCGGGGCGGGAACTAACCTCAGGGGCTAAAGCCCGGACCATTTTTGTTGACTTAACGTCAGGGCTGAAGCCCTGACCTACCGCGCGAGCAGAATTTCCGGCAGCGTGTTTGTGCGTGCCGGCTTGGGATTCCTGGCCGGGACGGGTTTCGGCGTGGGCGCTGGCGGTGAGAATGTTGAAGAGTGAGGGCGCGGCTGCGGCGGGTGAGAGGCCGGCGGCTTCGAGAATGGATTCGAGTTCGCCGGTGCCGACTACGGCGTCGACTTCGGGGATGCTCTTCTTGATTTCGTCGCGATAACGCTCGACGAGACAGCCGGCGACGATGAGCTTCTTGGCCGAGCCGGAGGTTTTGTGGCGGGCCATTTCTAAGATGGTGTCGACCGACTCTTGCTTGGCGGTGTCGATGAAGCTGCAGGTGTTGACGATGAGGATTTCGGCTTCTTCGGGATGGGATGTGAGGCGTGCTCCGGCGCGGTCAAGCAGGCCCATCATCACCTCGGAGTCGACGAGGTTTTTGGGACAGCCGAGGGAAATAAAGCCCACGGTGGGGCGCGCGGGTGGGGATGGTTTGGTCACGACTTCATTGTACGGGTAATCGTTCTTTTGTAGACCGCATCATGCGGGAGGATCTAATTTAGTTGATTCGCTGTTCGCTGGTTCAGAGGACGGATTCGTCTCGCTCAAAGTTGGCTTTGCAGATGCCGACTTTTTATTGAGCAATCGCGAAACCGCGGCACTCAGCTCAGCTTCGTCTTTCAGAACTTGACCCATTCTTTCAGCAAATTCTGCCATTACGATCCGAATATTTGTGGCGTTTTCGAGGCACTCCTCATCTGATTTTCCATGAAGCCCCTCACTTAGTGCCGAATGCAGGAGCGTAAGCGGGTTTTGCCCGCTTATAAAGAGGGCCTCTGGGATGCCGTGCTTTACGCTTTCTATGGCTTTGCTGAATTGGGACTCGTTCTTAGCCGCAGTTAGCTCTTGAATAATCGACTCGTCGGCGGAAAGACGCTGGCACACCTTTATGATTTCGTCAAAGATCCGGACCCTTTGGTCGTCTATTACGCGCCTGTAGTATGCGAATGCCGCAATTCCCATGCCCTGGTTCTCTGCCCGTCTGCCCTTGAGAAAAAGATCCCTTTGATCTCGGATGAGCGTGATCAGTCTAGGTGAGTTGGGAGGCCCGAAATTCGGCAGTTCACCGAACTTGTATGCTTTGCCTGTTCTAGTGTTTTCAGCTGCGTTGATCTTAAGTGAGAATAGTTTTACGGATTTCGAGCAATTCTTACAGATGTATTTCAGGAATTTAAGTTCACTGACTTTAGCGCGGATTTCATGCGTTCCCTGCGAGTCAAAGAGCCTAAATCCACCACATGAAGGTTGGGTATCGCAATGTAACGTAATTTCTGGAAGCTTGAGGTGGGTATATGAATCCCCGCGGCCTGGGTACGAATGCCAATCCCCGCACAGGTCGGCGACTTCCGCTGTTACCCCTGGAGCCACTTTTTCGAGGAACTCCCTCATCGAGACTGCGGGTTCTTTCGTCGCGGGATCCACTAGATAATTTTAACGCGTTCCCGGCGGGATGCGCCCCGATTTTGTTTTGGTAGCCTCTTCCGCGTCTGTGCGGGTGCTAAAATCAGCAAGTGCCGGGTCCTACGCGACGTAATCCCGCCAACCCCGCCAGGTCCGGAAGGAAGCAACGGTAACGGGCTAGTACGTGTGCAGTAGGTCACCCGGCGCTTTGTTTGTTTTGATGGATTGAGATTGCAGCGGAAAGAACAGAAGCAGGTCCTTCGACTTCGCTCCGCTCAGAATGACAATTGTTAATTAGAGCGGTAGAGCCGCAAGGAGAAATGCATTGAGCCTCAGTGTTCGCCCCATCGTGGGCTGCCGCGCGAAGATTACGGCGCTCGGAACCTACGTCCCGCCTCAAGTTCTGACTAACAAAGATTTGGAAAAAATGGTAGACACCTCTGACCAGTGGATTCTGGAGCGGACCGGTATCCGCGAGCGGCACGTGCTGGCCAAGGGGCTGGGGCTGAGCGATATCGGCGTGGAGGCGGCGAAGAAATGTTTGGCGATGCGAGGCATCGAGCCTAGCGATGTTGAGATGATCATCGTGGGCACGGTAACGCCGGATATGATGTTTCCCTCGACGGCTTGTTTGGTGCAGCACAAGCTGGGAGCCAAGGGAGCGTGGGGCTTCGACGTTTCCGGCGGCTGCTCGGGTTTTGTGTATGCGCTGCAAGCGGGCGTGAAGATGGTGGAGAGCGGGGCGCATAAAAAAGTTCTAGTAATAGGCGCGGACGCTAACACGCGCATGACCGACTACACCGACCGGACAACTTGCGTTCTGTTTGGCGATGGCGGCGGGGCGGTGCTGCTGGAGCCGGCAGAAGAAGGCGAGATTGGGTTCATCGACTATGTGCATGAGATCGATGGGGTGGGCGGAGTTAGCTTGAACCTGAAGGGCGGCGGGAGCCTGAATCCTTCAAGCCACGAGACGGTGGACAAGAAGATGCACTATATCTATCAGGATGGGCAGGCGGTGTATAAGTTTGCGGTGCGCAAGATGGCCGAAGCTACTACGAAGTTATTGACTCGCAACGGGGTGACGGGCGCGGATCTGGGCTGCTTTATTCCGCACCAGGCTAACAAGCGGATCATTACGGCGACCGCGGACCGGCTGGGCATGGGCCCGGAGCGGGTGATCATTAACATCGAGAAGTACGGTAACACATCGGCGGGGACAATTCCTTTGGCGATGGAGACGGCGGTTGAGGAAGGCAAACTGAAGAAGGGCGACCTGGTGCTCTTGGCCGCGGTGGGCGCGGGCTTCACGGTGGGCGCGGTGCTGCTTCGGTGGGAGATATGACGACAGCTTTCAGCTAAAAGCGTCCGTTTTTTATGGGTTAATTGCGAGTTAGGAGGCCGATCCGCTTTGCGGATCGGCCTTTTTGGTGAGTTAGTTGGCGAATTATTTGTTGGAATGGGAAGACTGAGCTCGTCAGATTGAATCAATAAGTCAGCAGTTTGAAGGCGTGGGTCCATTGATTGCGGACGAAGCCGGGGATGCACCATAACATGCAGAGGGGTTCAATGGCGCGTGCGGCTTCTGCTTTGCCCATATCCGCAGTTTCCCAACCAAACTGATCGAGAATCTCGGTTACCGACTTTTTTGCTGATTCGTCGTTCCCGCAGATGAACATGGTGGGCTTGCCTTGTTTGAATTGGGGATTCACCATCGAGACATTGCCAACGGAGTTAAAAGCTTTGACGAAATGCGCGCCTGCAAAGTCGTGTTGCAACTGTTCCATGAGTGACTCATTGTAACTGGTGAAAAACGGGAGCACTCCGTTGACAGGGGGCGCGTCTGCGATCGGATTGCACGCGTCGATAACGGTTTTTTCTTTGAGGTTTTCCGCGCCCGCAAGTCGAAGAACGTCTAATGCGACGTTGCCCTTGACGGCGAGAACGATCAGTTCACCGAAGGCAGCAGCGGCGGCGAAAGTGCCGGTAGATCCGGTTAGATTCTTGGTTGCCCAGTCCGCTAGTTTGGCGGGAGTTCTTGAGCCCACCATAACTTGGTGGCCATGCTTGAGGAAGGCGCTGGCCAATGTTTTGGCGACATCGCCCGATCCTAAGACTCCGATCTTCATCGTACCCTCCTTTTATGAAGCAGGCACCTGCGGTGCGGCCAATTGCTCGCTATTCGCTCGCGTGGGCTTCCTTCAGGGGGCTGAAATCCCCTGCTCCCTCCGGATTCTTCCACTTACAACTGTAGTACTTAGGAAACAAGTTCAGGAACGGTGAAATTGTATTCGGGCAGGACGCCGGCTTCGGCGGCCATGCGGAAGAAGACTTTCATGCCTTCGATGCATTCTTCGTCGAGGATGTAGTGGATGTTGGTGGTCAGATAGGCGCGGATGGTCTGCTCGGAGATGGGAATGCGCCTTGACCACTCGGCTACCAGGGCATCGATGTTTTCGAGACCATGGATGCGGGATTGAATGAAGTCTTCCTCGACACGTTCGTCCAAAACGCTGCCGGACGCGGCGCTCCAGACGGCGGAGACGAAGGGCAGACCGGTGAAGGTTTGCCACTCCTGGGCAAGGTCGTGGTAGACGAGGAGTTCGCCGGTGCGCTCGAATCGGTTGGCGCGCTCTTCGAGGGCCATCAAGGCTGGGTCGCCGATGAGGATGGCGGCGTCGGCGAGGTCGAGCATGGCATCGAGGTCGGCGGCAGCGGGCAGGAAAGGCACGTCCGGGTTGCCCCAGTGGCGGAAGAGAATGCGGGCGTAGGCGAGGGTGGTGCGGCTGGCGATGTCGGCGGCCACGGAGCGCAGGGCATGGAACTGACGAGTGGCGCGGCGGACGAGGAGAAGGGAGCGGACGCCGCCTTTGGAGGCGATGGCGCAACCGGGCAGGATGCGCAGGCTGGGGGTGGTGGCCAGAGCAGCGATGGGAACGAGGCCGATGTCGGCCGTGCCTGAGGCCAGCCGGTCGGCGCACTCGGAGGGGGACATGCGGTCAATCTGATAGCGGAGGGCGAGCGGAGTATTCAGCGGCGGGTGCTCGAAGTCCCACATGAGGGGAGCGGGATTGAGGAAGCCGATGGCGGCTACGCACAGGCGGGATTGGGGCAGGGAACTCACGCTCTCTTAGAGTACCAAGCAGAGCGACGAGATTTTGCGGCGAGTTGTGGATGAATCTGGGGTGCCAATAGCGCTGCTTGACATGTGAGTCCGCCGAGGGTAACGTGAGCGAGATTGCCCAGGAAGGCGGGGCAGGTTTCCTGTGAGGAAAATCGGAGTGTCCATTTTTCGGACACATACATTAAAAAGATGAGCACATTACCCCAAGACGTGCCTTCGACGGCAACGCTTCCACTGGATGAGGAGCGGCTGGCTTGGCTGGCTCTGGTGCTGGCTCCGGGGTTGGGTCCGAAGCGGATTCTGGACGCGGTGAAGCGGTTGGAGACGCCAAGCCAGATATTCACTTTGGCGCTTACAGAGTTGGAAGGGCTGAGGTTTCCGGCCGAGGCAGCGCAATTCATCTTCGACGGCAAGGCACGGCAGGCGGCCGAAGAGGAGTGGGCGCGGGTGGCGGCTCAGGGAGCGACAGTTGTGACCTACGGTTGTGCGGAATATCCGGAGCGACTGAAGGAGATATATGACCCTCCGCCGGTGATGTGGGTGCGCGGGGCGGCGAATTTGCTTTCTAGGCCGGGCATCGCAGTGGTAGGGACTCGGCATCCTACTCCTTATGGCTCAGGCGTGGCGGAGATGCTGTCGCGGGACTTGGCAGTCAGGCGGCTGCTGATTATCTCTGGCATGGCGAGAGGCATCGATTCATGCGCGCACCGAGGTGCTTTGGCAGCGCGCATGCCCACGGTGGCCGTATGGGGCACGGGCATCGACGTGGTTTATCCCAAAGAAAATAAGAAGCTGGCTGAGGAGATTTTGGCGCTGGGTGGGGCAATTGTGAGCGAGAACCCAATGGGGACATTTCCGGCACCGCAGAACTTTCCCCGACGCAATCGCATTTTGAGCGGGCTGAGCGTGGCGGTGCTGGTGGTGGAGGCGGCGGAGAACTCTGGAACGCGGGTGACGGCGCGCTGTGCCGCTGACCAGAATCGCGACCTGTTCGCCGTGCCTGGGAATGTGACGAATAAGGGGTCGTGGACTCCCAACACGCTGATTAAACAAGGGGCAAAGCTGGTGGCCACCTGGGAGGACGTGTGGGAGGATCTGCCCTCGCAGGTGCGGCGGGAACTTGAGGCCTTGGCGCCGGCTGAATCCAAATCGGAGACCACCGCATCCCTATTGCCGGACCCGGTACTGCGGCCCGAAGAGGCCATGGTGCTGGAGGTTCTGCACGCGGACCAGAGCCTGCAGATCGACGAGATTCTCGAACTATTGGAAACACAACTGACATCTTCCGAAGTGTTCACGGCGTTATTCGAGTTGGAGATTACGGGGCGCGTGCGGTGCATGCCGGGCAAGAATTATGTGCGTACGATGTGATTAAAAATAGGGCAAGGGGCAAGATTGCGGTTCACGCAACTTGAATATCCTTGAATCCCTGAAATGAATCGATTGTTTTCCTCACTATAAGGAAGTTCCCGCTACTTCCCCCCTCTGCGTGAACAAACTCGGAAAGTGGGGTCATTCTATGTCATTCTTAGCCCATGCAAAATCAGCAGATTCAGCAAGTTACATTGCGCGCTTCGAGACGAAAATTATCGCAGCGCAGAGCGCAATTGCGCAATTGCCAGGTGATGACTGGTATGCCGACCTTCTAGCGATTATTAATCGCCCAGGCTGGACGAGTATTGCCGAGGGATTGTTCTTCGAGGCTCTGATAGATACGATCAACGACAGAGCCGAGGAACTGCTGGATCTGCACGAGCGGCTTAAGGCCGCATCATTAGCCGTACAAAGGTACTGATGACACCTTGTACGGGCGATATTGACGGGTTGAGAGGCTTGGTCTGAGCGCCGTCTCGCGGCCCTGACGGCCGCTTCTTGCATCTCAAAATGCGAGATCGCCGGAAGAATATTTAGATACAACGAGCGGGTTCGGCTCCAAGTCTGCGACGGGGATTTCCTTGGCGAGGGTCGCGGTTAGCTTCATGCCAGGCTTGATCTCGGCTTCATGTCCGCGCATTTTCCTATACTTTATTGATCCCACAATGGGCGTGGCTTCGAGCGCCAGGATCTGCTTCATGCGGCTGGCTCCCATGAGAGCTTCTGCGCAGCGCAAGGGATTTCTGTCCCATGCGCGGTGAGCGAATCGACTTAAATGCAATGTGGCCGGGTGTGGTGTAGAGAGCTTCGGCAGGGTGACGCCAACCTTGCATCCGAAGCAGAGACTTTCCGATTTTCATCTAAATAAAGCCGGGAGGCTGAGGTTATTTTCTCAGGTATACATGCCATGGGCTAGAATTTCAATGATTCCAATCATTTACATGGTGGATTTGAGCGATAGGCGGCATGGCTTTCGCTGCGTCTACCCAGGAAATAGTGCTTCCGTGAGTGGAAATGAAGCGGTGTTCCGTGGTAGGGTCCAACTTTTGCGGCTGATCTTTCCCGGACAGGGAATGCGGCCAGGGTGTGGGCAGAGATTGAACTGTCTACGAAGACAACAGAACGGCCCACTGCCGGTCCGACAGGATGGACAGGATAGAGTGGGATTGGAAGCGGGATCGGATTCTTAAGGATGGCAATGAGCAAATCACTGGTGATCGTCGAGTCGCCCGCCAAGGCCAAGACGATCGAGAAATATCTGGGCAAGGGCTTTGAGGTTCTGGCATCGGTTGGGCACATCATGGACTTGCCCAAGAACGAATTGGGCGTGGAGCTTGAGAATCGGAGCTTCGAGCCGACTCTGATCGTGTCGCCGGGCAAGGAAAAGGTGGTGGCTGCGCTGAAGCGTGCGGCGGCCAACTCGGACGCGATCTTTCTGGCGCCTGACCCGGACCGCGAGGGCGAGGCGATTGCGTACCACTTGGCATTGCAGCTGGGAACTTCGGCCAAGGAGCGGAAGAAGATCCGCAGAGTGACCTTCAACGAGATCACCAAGAAGGCCGTGCAGGAAGCGTTTCAGCATGCGCGGGACCTGGATCAAAACCTTGTGGACTCGCAGCAGACCCGGCGTGTGCTGGACCGGCTGGTGGGTTATCAAATATCCCCGCTGCTTTGGGACAAGGTTCGGCGGGGGCTTTCAGCAGGTCGCGTGCAGACGGTGGCGGTGAGGTTGATCGTCGAGCGGGAGCGGGAGATCGGCGCGTTTGGTCCGGTGGAGTATTGGACGCTGGACGCACAACTGCACCCCGAGAAGCGGGCGGATGCCAAACTCAAAGCGCGCTTTGTGGGCATAGATGGGGAGCCGGCGCGGGTTGCGAACGGCAAGGACAAGGACGGCAAAGAGCAGTTCATCGCCAATGCGCTGCCGGATGAGAAGACGATGAAGGCGGTGGTTGCGGCGCTCGAGAAAGCGAACTGGTCGCTGGTTTCAGTGCAGTCGACAGAGAAACAACGCAGACCGCTGGCGCCATTCATTACTAGTCAACTGCAGAGAGACGCGGCCAGCAAGTTGGGCTTCAATGTGCGCCGGACGATGGGTGTGGCGCAGAGGCTCTATGAGGGCATCGATGTGGGCGCCGAGGGCACGGTGGGCCTTATCACTTATATGAGAACGGACTCGCCGCGCGTGGCCCCGGAGGCGATTCAAGGGGCGCGGGAGTGGATCGAAAAGCAGTTAGGAGCGAAATATCTGCCTGCGTCACCGAATGTGTACAAGGGCAAGAAGGCCGCCCAGGATGCGCACGAAGCGATTCGTCCTACGGATGCTTCGCGGACGCCGGAGTCGATTGCACGCTACCTCACCGAGGAACAGCTAAAACTCTATCGGCTGATCTGGCAGCGATTTGTGGCTTCGCAGATGATGCCGGCCATCTTTGATGTGACCACGGCGAAGATAGCCGCAGTCAGTTCGAAGACGGGGAAGACTTATGACTTCCGGTTGAGCGGATCGGTGGTGCGCTTCGACGGATTCCTGAAGGTCTACGAGGTTTTGGAAGATAAGAAGGACGACGAGGACGATGAGTCGGCTAACAAGCTACCCAACCTAGACAACGTGAAGAAGCTGGAACTGGAAAAGCTGGAGAATGAGCAGCACTTCACCTCGCCGCCTCCGCGTTACAACGAAGCTTCGTTGGTGAAGGTGCTTGAAGAGCGGGGAATCGGACGGCCGTCGACTTATGCGTCGATCATCAACACCATCCAGGACCGCGAATATGTGACCAAGATCAGCGGGCGATTCTTTCCTACTGAGATAGGAATGGTGGTCTGCGATCTATTGGTGAAGAATTTTCCTTATATCTTCGATGTGGCATACACGGCCAAACTAGAAGAGGAACTGGACGAGATCGAAGAGGGCAATGAGAAGTGGACCGTCTTGATGAACGGTTTCTACGAACACTTTGTGGAGGAGTTGAAAGATGCCGGCGTGAAGATGGAAGACATCAAGCGCATGGAAAAGAAGACTAACGAAAAATGCGACTTATGCGGATCGCCGCTGTTATTAAAGTGGGGCAAGTTCGGCAGCTTCTATGCCTGCTCGGCGTATAACAAGAAGGATAAGTCGAGCTGCACATTTACCAAGGAAAATACGGCGGGCAAGCCGGACCTGAATACCCCCGAGGCACAGGAGGCCGGCGAACAAGAGGAGTATTGCGATAACTGCGGACGGGTGATGGTGCTGAGGCGCGGGCCGTTCGGGATGTTCATGTCCTGCCCTGGATTCAACGAGGACCCACCGTGCAAGACTTTTCGCAAGCTTAGCTCGAAGCAGCAACAGAAGGTGGCCGCTCCGCAACCGACGGGCGAAGATTGCCCGCAGTGCGGGAAGCCATTGGTGCTGCGCCAGGGGAGTTATGGCGAGTTTGTCAGCTGCTCCGGATATCCCAAGTGCAAGTACGTGAAACAGAATTTGATTGAAGGAATGAAATGCCCGAAGTGCGGGCAGGGCGACTTGGCCGAGCGCAAGGCGCGGCGCGGCAATATCTTCTGGGGCTGCACTAACTACCCGAAGTGCGACTTTACTTCGAATAACAAGCCGGTGGCGAAGAAATGCCCGGAGTGCGGCAGTTCTTACTTGGTGGAGAAGACGCTGAAGTCGGGGATCTATCTCGAATGCCCGAACAAGAAGAAGGCGGCTGAGGAAGAGGTTGCGCCAAAGAAGCGGGCGAAGAAGGGAAGTGAGCCGGTGGAGAGCGCCGTGGTGTGCAGTTATTCGAAGCGGATCGGGGATGCGCCGCCACCGCCGACGGTTGAGACGCATGGGCCGGTGGTCGAAGCCAAGGCTGAAAAGAAGGGCGGCAAGAAGGAGTTGCAAGGGGTGTAGGGACGGTCCAGAGCGAGTCTTCGGCCGAATCAGTTACCATGAGGCAACGGAGAAACCCTCGATGGAACGAATGCTTGCGACGCCGGCCGATGCCGAAATTATTTTAAGACTTTATGAACTGCGCACTGAAGCGGTGATGCGCGAGGCCCGCGCGTGGATGACGGGCGAGTTCTGGCCGGCTACTCCCGAGGAGTTTTTTGCTGTGGCCGAGAACCCCGGGGACCCGCACAACGCGTGGCTGAGGCAGGTGCTTACCTATTGGGAGATGGCTGCGGCGATGGTTCTGCATGGAGCGGTTTCTGCCGAGCTATTTGTGGATTGCAACGCCGAGGGATTCTTCATGCTGGCCAAGTTTGCGCCGATTCTGGAAGGGATACGAGAGAAGAACCCGGGATTTCTGATCAAGACCGCGGAGCTTGTGAACCGGTTTTCGGCTGCCGCGCAGCGCTACGAGGCGGTGCTCAAGAATGTGGAGGCTCGGCGCGATAGCCTACCTGCCCGGCAGGAGGCCCACGGCCAGTATTTTTATCCCCCCAAGCCGTAAATTTGTAAATTTCAACGCTCCCTTGTCGAATGGTGGTGCTGGGAGCAATACTAGAGTGGTTCGAGACTTTCCCATTCCCCTGGAGGATTCTCATGAAGCGTGTTGTCTGCCTGCTGGTAGCCGCATTTGGCCTGACCGCGATTGCGGCCAGCGCTGCCGACTCAACCAAGATCAACGGCTGGATATCGGACTCGATGTGCGGCGCCAAGCATGCCGGGACGGGTGCGGCGTGCGTGAAGAAGTGTGTCGAGGGCGGCATGGCCCCGGTGTTTGTGGACGAGAAGAAGGCCGTGTGGACGATCGACAACCCCGACGCAGTGAAGGGCTTTTACGGTGGGCACGTGACCATCACAGCCAACGCCGACGCAAGCAAGAAGAGCGTTCACATCGACTCGATTGCGGAGATGAAGTAGGGATTTCCGGCCTGTTGAGAACGCAGGCGTACTCGCCACGTCTGCGAATCTCTGCTAATGTCGTATCCGGTGCCCTCGCTGGACCCGCTTCGGGCCGATAGAGGGCAAAAACGGATTTAACCGGAACAGCCATGGCACGAGCAATCTGGAACGGCAAGGTCATTGCCGATAGCGACACAACGGAGACGGTGGAGGGGAACGTGTACTTCCCTGAAGCCAGCCTCAAGCGCGAGTATTTTCGTCCCAGCACCACGACCTCTCTGTGTCCCGTGAAGGGGCAGGCGCGGTATCTGAACTTGCTGATCGACGGGCAGGATAACCCGGACGCAGCCTGGTACTATCCCGACCCCAAGCCGGCGGCGCGCAAGATCAAGGGTTACGTGGCTTTCTGGCGGGGCGTGGAAGTGGAACAGTAGCTGGATGGGATCAGGGGCTTCTGCAGGTCTGCAAATGGTTCAATGGCGGGCAGGCTCAAGGGTAGGTTCTTCAATGATCGAAACGAAGTCCCTGAGGCGAGCGGAACCTGCCGCGCATGAGTCCCCGGTCTCGCATGACGTTCATGCGATTGCCGTTGGAACCATTGGCGACACTGAGACTTCAGCAGTCTCATGTGATACATTTGCGCCATGAGGCTCGAGGGGTTGGCGATCTTTGCGGTGCTGTTAGCCGTTATACAGGCGCCCACGGCAGTTGCCGCCAAGATAAGCGATTCAGCCGCGGCAAGTCGCCAGAATCCGTCGATTTTGATCTCATCGATCGCCGCGCTGCAAAGCTCTGCTAGCCCAACTACACATAGCGAAGGCGGCGAACAAAATTACCCGCACGTCACCGGAGTCAATCCACCTCCCTATGTGCCGCCTTGGACTCTGCACGAGCAAATCGCATGGGCAGCGAACCTGGTGCTCGCGATTTTGGGATACGTGGGCATCATGCTGGCGGTCTCTACGCTGAGGAAGATCGATCGCCAGACGGGATACGCGGAAGCGGCTGCGGAGGCTGCCGCCGCCAGCGCTCATGCCGCCTTGATGAATGCGCAAGCTATTATCAATGCGGAAAGGTCCTGGATCTTGATAACGGCCGAGCCATCGCGCAGTGCGGAGAATAGTTTTGTTATTACAGCCACAAACCGAGGCCGCACTCCGGCGAAGATTATCGAAAGCGCAGAGCGGGTAAAGATTGCCATCGACGATAGGCACCTCGCCAACACCCCTGAGTATAAGTTTGAGAAACCTGCCTCGCCGAAGGCACCTATCATTCTGCTTCCCGGCGAATCCACGCCAATCCAGCCATTCTGCCGGGAAGATGTGCGAGGGCTTTGCGACACGGAGGAACGATACAAACGCATCGAAACGTGGGAAGAGAAAGTATATCTCTATGGAAGGGTCATCTACAGGGATTTGATTGCGCCTGCCGACGGTGAAGCTCATCAAACGAACTGGTGCTGCTGGTATATCCATGGACGGCAGAACAGCGGGATGGTGGTTGCCGGGCCGCCGGAATACAACTCCCACACTTGATCAGCGGGGAGGGTCACACGACATTGGTGGGCGTGTGTTTGCGACGACTAACGAGAAGGTAAAAACGCTGAGTTGGCATGAAAGGTTTTCTCTGGTCGGTGACAGCGTGGCTGACTATAATGATCTCCGATACCACGCAATCGCATGACTTTTTTGAGCCCTAGAGCGGGAACCACATTCTCTGACTCGACGCCCGAGCAGACGGCGCCTATGGCTCAACCGCAACAGCGAGTTTCTTGTCCCAGACTAACAATCGTTGTTCCGTGTTACAACGAAGAGCAGGCATTGCCAGAGACTGCACTTCGCATTGGCGCCTTGTTTGATGAACTTACTCGGGAGGCGTTGATTGTCGAACCGTCGATCTATTTCATAGAGGATGGCTCGGCGGATAATACCTGGAGTGTCATTGAGCGGCTATCAGCCGGAGATGCTCGTATCCATGGATTAAAGCTCTCTCGAAACTTTGGTCAACAGGGTGCAATCCTCGCAGGTTTGCTTACGGTTCCGGGAGAAGTACTGATCAGCCTCGATGCCGATCTTCAGGACAATCCGACGGCGATCGGGGAGATGATTCGCTCTTACGTTGGCGGCGCCGAAATCGTGTACGGCATTCGGCGCACGCGCAAACAAGATACCTTCTTCAAGCGCACTACAGCAGAAGGGTACTACAGGCTGCTTCAGATGATGGGTGTTGAATTGGTGTTCAACCATGCCGATTTTCGACTCTTGAGCCGGCGCGTTGTGGAGGAACTGCGCAATTGCAAGGAATCGAACTTATTACTAAGAGGATTGATTCCACAACTCGGTTTTCATTCCGCTTTTGTTTATTATGACCGGAATGCTCGTTTTGCCGGAGAGACCAAGTATCCACTTTCAAAGATGATCTCACTGGCGGTGAATGGGATTACTTCTTTCACCGAGATACCGCTCAAGATAATCACAATTCTCGGTATATTTGTTTCTTTTTTCAGTTTTGGTTTAGCTGCGTGGGCGTTGATCGCCAAGCTCATTCACTCCGCCTCCGTACCAGGCTGGGCATCTATCGTGATACCTCTTTATATGTTGGGGGGAATTCAATTGCTCTGCCTGGGGGTGATCGGACAATACCTCGCAAAGATATACGCGGAAGCGAAGGCCAGGCCTCGATTTATCGTCGAAAAAAGCGTATAGCTTCAACAGAGCGGCTGAAGGCCAGGCGGGGCGGGAAGTTCGATTTGAATTTGCCAGAATACAGACTTGGCTTCTTCCTCAAGTAAAAGCCACATTCTATGCTGTACCGATGTCAAGATGTGAAGCGAAAAGGCTCTAGGAAGGAACACGAGCAAGCAGCGCGTACTGACCGCCAAGAGGAAGTTTAGATAGCGTCCTCTCGATGGCGCCGAGTGTATAAAAAAGCTTCTCTGGAAAATAAAGGAAGTACTCCCGGTTGATAGATAAAAAGCCCGACGTGTTCAGAAGCGCATTGGCTTCGCGCGCGGTGAGTAGCTCTGCATTCGCGTCGATCGGACATCTCTTCACAATTGATCGAGTGATTGGGTTCCATGGATTATGTTCAACGATGCAGCATAATCCGCCGGGCCTCAACACACGCCGTATCTCATCGGTCAGAAGCGTCCGGTCACTTCCATGCGTGTGGTGAAAGACGC
The DNA here is from genome assembly GCA_049518535.1 of Occallatibacter sp. GTDB lineage: Bacteria > Acidobacteriota > Terriglobia > Terriglobales > Acidobacteriaceae > Telmatobacter. Next base: position 101,572 of record JBEKRS010000001.1, read on the forward strand.
ACACCGCAGTTACAAAATCGAACGAGTTATCATCAAACGGCAACTCGGCAAGAGATGGTTGTTTATACGTCTTGAATGAGGCAAGAGAAGACAACATGCGTGCGGACGGATCGCAGCCCACGGCCTGAACAAATCTGCTACCGGCCAATTGGAGCAGTTCGCCTCGACCGCAGCCAACATCCAACCACCTCTGTTTCTCAGGTACAGCACCGGCACACTTTAGAAGTCTATCGAGCAGGAGCCACTTTCTCCTGTGGAAGTGGATCGGGTCACGCGCAAATAGATTTCTGACCGGGTCATCGAGCAACTCAGAATACGAAGACGCAAACCGGTCGAACTCAGAGGGAGCGACCTTTCGATTTCGGTTTGCGTTTGTCATCTGGCTCCCTGATTCGACCGCACTTTTCATCTCCTGCTGAGTTAACGAGGTAATTGCGCTTGGGTTGCGCTTCCGATGAAGTTGTTGGCATTGTAAGTCAGGATGCTTCATCGAGTCGAGTGCTATACCAGGGGGAGAAGCTTTCTCTAATGTTCTGCCAAGTTTTCAGGCGCAGTTTGCAGAAATATCACGGAGTTGTTGTCGGTATAGACGATCTTCCACTCATGCAAGAGTGGCAAGACGCGAGCCATCGGAGATTGGCGGTTCAAGAGGCAGAAGCGGATCCTGTACTTTTGAAGGAGCGCTTTTGGATCGCTCTCTAGCATCGCCCAGCTTTTGAACTCGCCAAGGACGCCCGTCCATTCGTAAACGTCACTCCGCCCGTCGACGAATACCGGATACTGCGGCGCCGACCAGATCAGATAACCACCCAAGTCATAGTCGTTTAACATGGGCCCGAGGAGTTGATTGGCCTTGATAAAATCCACAGCTTTTACGGGACTTAGGTTCTCCACCTGTTTTTCCAGGTTCTGCCGGCTTGGAAAGGCCAGCCAAACCGCCAGCAGGGAAAGCCCTATCATGACCGCATTTGGCCAGATGCGATCTTCTTCCGCGTTATAGCCTTCCCATGAGGTTGAGAGCAGACGCGAAAGAATCGGTGCGGCCAGAATGCCGAATACAATGAGCATGCGCATATGACTGACGGCTAGCCACGTGCCGAGAATTAAGAACAATAGCTCATCGAAGAACAACTCGGATCGACGGAGAACAACCAGAAGAAAACTGCATAGAAGCACGGCTAGCAGAGCGATGCCCCGCGCCTCAGTCATGTTCAGAGGTGCCCACTCCCGAACACTGTCGAGACCGATATGCTGATGCAGCATGGTGTCGAAGGGATAGAAGATTTGCTTGATGCCGGCCGGATTGAGGAACAGGGCGACCACCGAGAGGATGATCGCCAGCATCAATATCCGGCGGGAGCGCGGGTCCCACCGCTGCGCCAGCAGAGAACCTATCTGGAAGCTGAAGAAAGAAGCGAAAAGAAAGACACCTGCGACGATAATTCCGAGGATGAAAGACCCATGGGCGTTGATCCAGATCGCAAAGAGGATCGGCAGGCAGAGAAACCAGCGGGGATTGTGCGTGCGCCCGAGACGAATCAGTACGAGTTCCACGATCAACAAGAGGTAGCCAATCATCTGCGGACGAATGGCAAACCCAACGGTACCAAAGAGCCAAATAGTCATTGCTCCGAGGAAAGCCACTTTGGCATTTCCCGAGTAGAACCAGCAAAGGCCGTAGCCAGCGATAATGAGAGCGGCGGTGAAGAAGCACAACCAGAACATCATGCCCGAGAGGCCGGCGCATTTGTAGGCGCAGTAGATGAGGAGCTGCGATAGCCATTCCTGTGGTACTGAAGCCTGATGGTTGGTGGTGTAGGAGAAGAGATCGGTGAGCGGGATGGTGTGAGTCGTCCAAACGATCTGACCCAACTTGAGGTGCCACCACATATCTGGATCATCGAAACGAGATCGTACTGTGAGTACTGCGAGCACGGCCAGAAGGCCTGCCAGCATGACAGGAAAGGAGAAGCACTTTTGCAAGATTCGAAAGAGGGGGGAAGAATTATCCTTGCTTCCGGCAAGCGGAGAAGCGGCGCTCAAGCAGTCTCCGCCTCCCGCAGGTTCTGCTCGAAGAGCGGGTCTGGCTCGGCAAGCCTGATCAGGCGATGTAAATAGGCGCGGGAGATGCACAGGCTACGGGCAGCCAGCGTCTTGTTTCCATTGTTTTCTCGCACTGCAGTTACGGCCAGCTTCACCTTGTAGTCCCGGAGCTGCCTTTCAAACGAGCCGGCTGGATGATAATCGCCGATGTCGACAATGTCGCCGATGTCGCCGATGTCGGCATCCGATTCCTCAATATTGAGGCTCAAATCTTCGGCGCGGATGGTTCTTCCGGGAGCGAGGATGATGGCCCTCTGCATCACATTTTCCAGTTCGCGCACATTGCCGGGCCAACGATAGCTTTGCAGCAGGGCTATCGCATCGGCCTCAATATCATCCATGGGCTTCTGAAATAGTTGCCCATAATGACGCAGGAAATGCTTGGCAATTTTGGGGATGTCCTCCGGATGCTCCTGGAGCGGGGGTGATTCAATCCGCATGACGTTGATGCGGTAGAAGAGATCCTGGCGGAATTTGCCTTCGGCCACCAATTTGGAGAGATCCTGATGAGTGGCGAAGATGAGGCGCGCCCTCAGGGGGACGAGCTTGTTGCTGCCCAGGCGGCTGAATTCCATCTCCTGGAGGACGCGCAGGAGCTTGACCTGGGTGAACAAGCTGAGATCGCCGATTTCATCGAGGAAGAGCGTGCCATCAGCCGCCTGCTCGAAGTAGCCTTCGCGAGCCCCTACGGTACCGGTGAAGGCGCCCTTTTCATGACCGAACAACTCTGCCTCGATGAGAGTCTCAGGGATTGCGCCGCAGGAAACTGCGACAAACGGGCGGTTGGCGCGGGAACCAAGATTGTGGATGGCGCGGGCAATTAGCTCTTTGCCGGTTCCGCTTTCGCCTGTCACGAGCACCGAGGCGTTGAGGCTGGTTACGCGATGCACCAGTTGATAAACGTGCTGCATGAGCGGACTGGTGCCAATCATCCGGTCGCAACCGGCGGGCACCTCCAGCTGCTGTTGCACGGTTTGGAGTTGCTGCCTGAGCGTAGAGTTCTCATACGCCCGGCTGAGCATGGTCTTGAGGTCACGAATGGAAGGTGGTTTGCGGCAGTAGCCGAAGGCCCCGGTACGAACGAACTCAAACGCGGTGGAGCGAAGGCCGTCGTCGGCCATGACCACCGCCGGCACCCGAGTTGCAATCAGGCGCTGGGTAGACCCAATCCGCTCCTGCAGCGAATCATGATTCGATTGCAGATCGAGAATCATAACGTCGCAATCTCCGGCCGCGCGGAGAAGATTCATCCCATCTTCGTCCGACTCAAGCAGGACTTCGAAGTCCTTGCCGAGGGCGGAGGAAAGCAGCGTATGGAGCGTACGGTCTTCCGAGTACAGTCCGATTTTGATCATACGATGGGCTCGTTCCCTAACAGTTCGCTGCCAGACCGCTTCCGGGAGAGAAGCGGAGAAGTCGCGAGCATTACCCCAGATCCGCTGCTTTACTGCAGTTCATTGCGTTGAGCAAGGATCATGTCACCGTTGTGGGGCTCTGCAGCCGACAACACATCCAGGAGCTCAATCGTCAGTGATTGACTCTGCTCCACATCTTAATGACAGAACAACTCCGTGTCGATATGACTTTGGTAACCATTGTTGCATATCTGAGCAATTAAAACATATAATACGGGAAAGCAGATTGAGGCGTTGGGGACTCTTGTCGATTATTCCGCGACGCGGATCGATAAGCGACTAACATTGTTTGTTTTCAATGTTTTTTCGTTCGCTTGCCGATTTCTGGCCAGAAATGGAAAGGGTACCTTTCCTGATATCACCGACCTAATTGAATTATTTCCAGTATCTGTAAAACACATTTTTAACATTCCAGCAGTAATAGAAAACGAGGGTACTTAATATCTAGACACCCCCGGTTGAGCGCGAAAATTGCTGCGTGCAGTGCCGCTGATTCGGCTGTTTTTATGCATGATCGGGCGTTGGTGGCAAGTGGGTGTTTGAACTCGGAGAGTGTATACGTCCCGCTTCACTCCAAAAAGGTTTGACGTAAACACCCGTGTACACCAAGCAGGGAGCGTGCCAGCAACTCTATGATTTCGGGCAGCTTTCAGTCTTTTTTGATTTGGTTAGAGAATTGCAAGAATGGTATAGCAATTGCAAGAATGGAGTTTTCCCAGATCGCCGGGGAGGAAGGAATATGGGATATGCACTCGTTTGCATGGTGGCCAACGCTGATCGTACTAGCGGTGGCAACATATACGGACATACGCGAGCGCCGCATCCCCAACTGGTTAGTGTTTCCTTTTCTTCTTGCTGGGATTGTGGTTTCCCCGTGGCGTCATGACTGGCCCGGCGTCCGGCAAAGCGTTTGGCACGGCCTAGGGCAGAGTTTGGCAGGCTTTGGGCTGGCACTTCTGATCTTCGGTTTTCTTTTTTGGATGGGCGGTATGGGGGGCGGCGATGTGAAGTTGTGTGCCGCGATTGGGGCCTGGGTAGGCCCGGCCCAAATGCTCATGGCCTTGGTAATTACCGGCTTGGCCGGTGGCGTTATGGTTCTGGTTTGGGCCGCCTTTGGCGGATTTTTCAAGGAACTGTTTACGGGTGCGGGCAGCCTGGTCTTCGGTTGGCAAGAGCGCGGCATGAGTCGCGATCCTGAGTTGGTACTTGCCAACCCGTTGAAGCGCAAGATGCCTTATGCACCGGCCATCGCCATCGGGACATTGATGTCCTTCTTTGCACGGTAAGGATTTGGAGCCAGGTATCATGTCCAATTGGCAGTCGTCTTTTAAGTCTTCGGCTAACCCGCAGGGGAGGTCGCACGCGGTAGGGGGTAGCGATTCAGTGAATTCAGACTCTTCTCCGTATATCGATGATCAATACCCGGACTCGCTAGGAGGGGATCTCCTTTCAATAGCGCTGATCGGTCCGGACGAGGATCGCCGCAAGGCGGCGACGACCGCGCTTGCTGGCTGCCAGAGCGGCGAAATCCGTGAGTTTTCCACCTACCCTCCCAGCCTAGACGACGTGCCAAAGCTGCTGGAGCAGAACTACGACGTCATCATCATCGACTTGGACAGCCACCCGGAATACGCGCTGGAATTGGTGGAGAGCATCTGCGCCAACGGCGCGTCGACGGTGATGGTCTATTCGGTGAAGGCCGATTCGGAGTTGCTGGTACGCTGCATGCGCGCAGGCGCCCGCGAATTTCTTACGATGCCGTTTGCCCAAAACACCATGGCCGAAGCGCTGGTTCGGGCTTCAGCGCGTCGTCCGGCAACGCGGATTCCGAAGAAAGCGGGCGGCAGATTGCTGGGGTTTCTCGGCGCACAGGGCGGTGGCGGAGCCACCATGCTGGCCTGCAACTTTGCTGTGGCCATGGCCCAGGAGTCGGGACAAAGCACACTGCTGATCGATCTCAATCTGCCGCTGGGCGATGCCGCGCTGAACCTTGGGGTGGTGGCGGAGTACTCGACCATCAACGCGCTTCAGAATGCGGCCCGGCTGGATTCGAATTTTCTCTCATCGCTGCTGGTGAAACATAGCTCGGGAGTCGCCGTACTTGCGGCTCCGGGCAAGTTTCCAACGTTTCCGGCGTCCAACGATGCCATCGACCGCCTGATAATGGTTGCGCGGCAGGACTTCGAGAACGTAGTCATCGATATGGGGACCAGGCTGGATCTGATGGGGACCAGTCTTTTCAAGAACGGCTCCACGGTGTACCTGGTCACTCAAGCGACCATCGCGGGCCTGCGCAACTCAAATCGTCTGATCTCGCAGTACTTCGCCACTGGGGTACCCAAACTGGAGATCGTGCTTAACCGGTTTGAGAAATCCATGGGTGTTTCCGAAGACCAGATTACGAAGGCGCTCACCCGGCCGGCGAATTGGAAGATTCCGAACGACTTTAATGCTGTGCGGCGCATGCAGACCACCGCCATCCCGTTGGCGCTTGAAGATTCGCCGATTTCGCGGCTGATCCATCAGATGTCCCGCACTGCTTGTGGCCTGCCAGCGACGCCGGAAAAGAAATCCGGCTTCAGTCTGAAGAGTCTGAGAGGGGGCGGTTTCTCGAAGGCTTCCAATAATACCGAGGAGTCTTCGTCTTCGTCCATCACATCGCTAGGGTTGGGGCGCGGCGCGGAAGACGGCAATGCGGCGCCTGAGACGCCTCCATATAGCAGCTTCTCGGCGAGAAGCGCGGAAAGATCCACTTATAGGGCTCCCGAGGCGACTCCACCAGCGAGAGAAAGCCAACCGGAGTTCATGCCGTCGGAAAGAGCGGACCGCAGCGAACGTGGAGGGAAGCGCGGGGAGATGCCAAGCATTCGGACTCCCGAGGAGCCGAGCGAGCCTGAGACGCGCATTTACAAAGGTTCTCTCTACGAAAAGAATGCGGAAGGCGAATGGCACCTTAAGCAGACTCAGGGCATTGGCGGCCGCGACTTGCAGAGCGAACCTGAAACTCGGGTTTACAAGGGCTCTACCTATGTGAAGGGAACGGATGGCGGATGGCATCTGCAGGAGGCCCCGGCCGAAGAGAAAAATCAGGCCGAGGAGCAAAGAAGGGCAGAAGAGGGCAGGCGTGCTGAAGAGGAAAGGCGTGCCGACGAGGAGAGACGGGCCGCAGAGGTAAGGCGGGTTGTCGAAGAGGTAAGACGGGTCGAAGAGATTAAGCGGCCCGAAGAGGTTATGCGGCCCGCGGAGGTAAAACGGGTCGAAGAGATCAGGCGGCCCGAAGAAGTGGTTCAAAGGACGCCGGCGATCGAATGGCCAGCGCCTGCTCCGGTGCCCTATGGCACGGCGCTCGGCCCCGATGAACTCAATGCAACGGCATCGGTTCCGGGAACATTCACTTACAGTCGCGCCGCAGGTGACATGCTTGCAGCAGGAACGCATACGCTTTCGGTAATCTTTACGCCGGTGGACGCAGCGGGCTACACCAGAGTGCAGGCCGAAGCGCCGCTCACTGTGACCAAGGCGACGCCGATTCTTACTTGGCCAGCGCCCGCAGCGATCGCTTACGGCACCGTGCTGAGCGCAACTCAGCTCCACGCCACGGCATCGGTTCCGGGGGGATTCATCTACAGTCCTGCCGCGGGAGATGTGCCTGGAGCAGGAGCGCATAAGCTGACAGTATTGTTCACTCCGAACGATGCGGCGAACTACACTCCTGCGCAGGCAGAAGTGCCACTGACTGTCACCAAGGCGACGCCGATCATCAAGTGGCAAGCTCCGTCCGTGATTCCTTATGGCAGCGTGCTGGGTGCGGCTCAGCTTAACGCCTCAGCGTCGATTCCGGGAGGTTTCGAGTACTTCCCAGCTGCGGGTGCGATGGTACCGGCAGGAGTGCAGACGCTTTCGGCGACCTTTACGCCGACGGATGCAGCGAACTTTACGACGGTCCAAGCCACAGTGACGCTGACGGTCACCAAGGGAACGCCAACGATTTCGTGGCCGACACCCGCTTCGATTCACTATGGCACCCCGCTTGGTACCGCTCAACTGAATGCCTCAGCGTCGGTTCCGGGAGATTTCGTCTACAGTCCTGCCGCGGGAGAAGTGATTCCATCGGGATCGCAGACACTCTCGGTCACCTTTACTCCGACGGACACCACGAACTACACCGCGGTTCAAGCCGCGGTGCCGATCTCGGTCTCCCGGGGGAAGGCTGCGATCACATGGCCGAAGCCCGATCCGATTACCTATGGCACTCCACTCAGCGCGACTCAGCTCAATGCCACCGCATCGGTCGCGGGGAAGTTTGTCTACCTTCCTGGCGAAGGCGCCGTGCTTTCTGCGGGAACGCATACTCCTTCTGTAACTTTCACGCCGGAGGACACGACGAACTATACCGCGGCGCGGGCGGCTGTATCGCTGACGGTCACCCGTGCGACGCCTGCTGTCAGCTGGCAGGCGCCTGATGCAATCGCCTACGGGACAGCGCTCAGCGCCACTCAGCTCAATGCCACTGCATCGGTCCCTGGGAAATTCGCTTACACTCCAGCAGCAGGCGAAGTGCTCGGAGCGGGGACACATACGCTCTCGGTGACCTTCACTCCGAACGATGCCACAGATTACGCTGCCGTGCAGGCTACCGTGTCGCTGACCGTGGGCAAGGCAAAGCCTACCGATATTGAGTGGCCAACGCCGGCTGCTATTTCCCGCGGCACAGCGCTCAGCGCTAATGAACTCAATGCCAAGGCGCCGGTTCCGGGAACATTTGTCTACAGTCCAGCGTCAGGCGAGGTGCTGGCGACGGGAACGCACACGCTCACAGCGACGTTTACTCCGGCGGATGCGAACTTCCCAGCAGTGCAGACCTCGGTGCAGCTGGTTGTCACCAAGTTAATGCCCAAGATCAGTTGGTCGAAGCCGGCCGCCATTTCCTACGGTACTGCGCTCAGCGACACCGAGCTCAAGGCCAAGGCGTCAATTCCTGGAACTTTTGTCTACACGCCTGCCGCGGGCGAAGTGCTCTCGGCGGGATCGCATACACTTTCAGTAGCATTCACTCCGGCGGACACTTCAGACGCCGCGCCTGCGGAGGCATCCGTGTCGTTCACAGTTAACAAAGCAACACCAATACTCAGCTGGCAGACGCCAGCCTCGATTCCTTACGGCACTGCGCTCAGCTCCAGCGAGCTCAATGCCTCGGCATCGGTTCCGGGAGCATTTATTTATACTCCCTCCGAAGGCACCGTGATTGCAGCGGGAACGCAGACCCTTTCGGTCACCTTCACCCCAACGAACACCGCTGACTATACCACGGCGCAGGCCTCGGTATCGCTAGTGGTGGAAGGGTTGGACAACATTGCATCGCTATTGCCGGCAATTCTCGAAGCGGATCCCATGGGTCCAGCGGACGGTAAGAGAGGCGCATCCCCAAGCGGCAGCAGCTCGAACCAACAAAACACACTTGAAACGCGCACTTACAAAGGCGCTACCTATGTGAAGGGAGCCGATGGCCAATGGTACCTCCAGAAGAAATAGAAAAGGCGCAACCCTCAACGCTACCTGCGGATTTCAGCGAGTGGGATAACGGAGAGGCTCCCGCGGCACAGCAGCCTGCCAGCTTTAACGGCTTCGAAGCTGTTCCAAGACCGCCTGCGAGGCCTGCGACAGCGCGAGTTGCTGTGTCGCATGTAGTGGATCGGTTACCGAGCGTTGATCGGATACCGAATACCGTGTCACGCACATCGACAAGGGCGTACGCGGAAGCCGAGCAACTATTTCAACCGCCTCCGCCTCCGCCCAGAAGCACGAACCCGTATGCGGGCGACCAGAGACAGAGGAGCGTCTTTGTCGAGGAAGCGGAGCCGGAGGAGAGCGAAGAGACACACAAGGGAGTGGGAATGTACGCCGCTGTGGGAGCGGTTGCACTTCTGCTGGTTGCCGGCGGATTGGGTTATTACAAGATGCGGCCCAAGACGACCGCGACCGTGCCGACTCAAACGGTTTCGCAGCAGACGACGACGATGGTCCCAAGCACCACCACCACCACCACCACCGTGGTGACCCCGCCGAAGCCCACAGCGGCAACATCTGCGACGGCAGCAACCTCGCAACCAGTGCAGACACCCGTGACCGAGACGGCGGTGCCAGAAAAGCCGGCTCGCAGCCAGGCGGATGTGGTTCATCAACTGAATGCGCCGTCGCGGATTCCGATCGATCTCAGGACTCTGGCTGGGAAGGAGCCACCGCCTTCGTCAGGCTTTGGTGGTGTGGATAGCATGGGCGGGGCCTCTGCAGTTGGCAACGTGTTCGGCGGACAGAGCGGACCCAAGGTGAAGGTCGAGGCTCCCAGGAAGCTGACCATTTCGGCTGGCGTCGCGGGCGGTTTGTTGATTCAGAAGACAGCTCCCGTTTATCCGCAGCTTGCCAAGGAAGCTCGCGTCTCCGGAACAGTGGTGATCCAAGCCACTATCTCCAGGACGGGGTCGATCCAGAATCTTCGCGTTGTTAATGGGCCGACCATGTTGCGGCAGCCCGCGTTGGATGCAGTGAAGAGTTGGCGGTACAGGCCGTACCTTCTTGACGGAGAACCGGTGGAGGTGGAAACCACGGTGAGTGTGACTTTCACTCTGGGTGGATGATGAGTTCTTTGACCCCTCTTCGTTTTTTGGGAGAAGAGGGGACACTCTTTTGAATGAAAGCTAGGCGAACGAGGATCGTTTCTCGGCGGAAGGTAAAACTTGGAATTACTGAATCTGGAAAAGTACAAAGCGGAAATACACCGAACTTTGATCTCCAAACTTGATCTGGAGAAACTATCGCGCGTCAATAGTAGCCAGGCGCGCCAGGCTGTGGCCGGCATTGTCAAGGAGATAATTTCCGACCAGCGCGTGCCACTGAACTTCGACGAGCAGGAAAAAATTCAAGCCGACTTGCTCGACGAGGTTTTCGGTCTAGGTCCTCTGGAGCCCCTGCTGAGGGATTCAAAGATTTCAGACATCCTGATCAACGACAAAGATCATGTTTTCGTGGAGAAGAACGGACTTCTGCAGAGGGTCGATACGACGTTTCGCGATGATCGCCATTTGCTGCAGATCATCGACCGCATAGTGTCGCGCGTGGGCCGCCGTGTGGACGAGTCTTCGCCCATGGTCGATGCCCGTTTGCCCGACGGCTCCCGCGTCAATGCCATCATTCCACCGCTGGCGCTCGACGGACCTTCGGTGTCGATACGCCGTTTCGGAACAGGCCCTCTGGCCGCCAATCAACTGGTCCAATTGAAGAGTGTCTCGCCAGAGATGATGGAGGTGCTGTCCTCGGCGGTGAAGGCCAGGATCAGCATTCTCATCGCGGGCGGCACCGGCGCCGGCAAGACCACCTTTCTGAATATTCTGTCTCAATATATTCCGCGGAACGAGCGGCTTGTCACAATCGAAGACGCGGCCGAACTTCGACTGGCCCAGGAAAACATCGTGCGTCTTGAAACCCGTCCTCCCAACATCGAAGGACAGGGAGCGATACGCCAGCGCCAACTGCTGATCAACTGCCTCCGTATGCGCCCCGACCGCATTATCATGGGCGAGGTCCGCGGAGAGGAAGCCTTCGACATGCTGCAGGCCATGAATACCGGGCATGAAGGTTCCATGACCACCATTCACGCCAACACTCCTCGCGATGCCATCTCCAGGCTCGAGTCGATGGTTGCGATGGGCAATTTGAACATGCCGGAAAAGTCCGTTCGGCAACAAATCGCATCGGCCATCACAATTATCGTTCAGGCCACCCGCATGAGCGATGGTACCCGCAAGGTGACCAGCGTGGCTGAGATCACCGGCATGGAAGAGAACGTCATCAGCATGCAGGAGATATTCAAATTCGAGCGGAAAGGGATCGGGCCAGACGGCAAGGTAATTGGCACGTTCTTGCCGACCCGTATCCGACCAAGGTTCCTCGAACGGCTTCGCGTTTCGGGTATCGTCCTGCCGCCGGCATTGTTCGAGCGCGAGACGCAGGTCAACTGAGGGAAGGAGGGCTAACAGATATGTTGATTGTCAGTTTGGTATTCCTGGGCGTGTTCGGAACCGTCGCTCTGGTCGCTGTAGCAATGACAGCCGGTGCCTCGGAGCAGGCCAAGCAGGTTCACGCCACGTTGGACTCAGCTTTAGCCACCGACAGGCCGGAAGAACGCGACCTGGCTATTAATTTTCGCAAGACCGATCTGCTCAGCACCATTCCCTGGTTGAATCGCAAACTGCTAAAGCTCGAATTGGCGCCACGCCTGCAAACCCTGCTCTATCAGGCCGATCTCAAGTGGACCGCCGGTGGGCTGCTTACCGGTTGTGGGCTCTTGTTCGTGGTCGCGGCATTTTTGGTTAACTGGCGTACACACGCGCTTCTGATGGCTGTGGCACTCGGGCTACTAGCGGGTGCCTCACCTTTTGCTTGGGTGTCCCATAAGCGCAGCAGCCGCCTCAACAAATTTCAACAGGGACTGCCGGAAGCATTGGATTTGATGGTGAGCGCACTCCGAGCCGGGCATAGCCTAGTCGCCGCAATGGGGTCAGTGGCGCGCGAGAGTGCCGATCCCGTCGGCTGCGAATTCAAGGCGTGTTTTGATGAGCAGAACTACGGGCTTGAGCTGAAGACAGCCATGGATAACATGATCAACCGCGTTCCTCTCCAAGATCTCCGCATCTTCGCAACGGCAATCATGATCCAGAAAGAGAGCGGAGGAAACCTTGCAGAGGTCCTCGACAAGACCTCTCATGTTATCCGAGAGCGTTTCCGTCTAAGGCGGCAGGTCGGGGTGCATACAGCCCAGGGACGCATGACGGGGTGGGTGCTCACTCTTCTTCCGATGGGACTAGGATGTGCTCTGTATTTTGTCAACCCGAAAATGATGAGCCTTTTGTGGACGAATCCGATGGGCGTCAAGCTCCTTTACGCGGCTGGAGCCTTGCTTGTGGTTGGCGGGTTGTTCATTCGCAACATTGTGAACATGGACGTTTGAAGGTGGACCAATGGGAATGACGATTCTTATCTTCTGTGTTTTTTTTGGTTTGATCGTGACTGTCGGGCTGCTATTCTTCTACCGCGAAGATATGCTTCGGCGGATCTCCGAGGCGATCAACCCGCAACAACAACCCAAGCAGAAGTCTCTGTTGAGCGCTATTCAACAGACGGGCCTTTCGATCGGCGGCGTCATTGAGCATTTCGAAAACGTTCTGCCGAAGAGCGAAGTCGAGATTTCCGTAGTCAAGCAGCGTCTGCAGCGGGCTGGATTTCGCAATGATTCCGCAGCCAGAGTCTTTCATGGCTCCAAGGTATTGGTTCCCGTCATACTCTGCATCTTGGCCTTGGTCACCGGAGCTGGATCCCTTAGCCCATTTTTCGTCTACGTATTGGCTTTGGGCCTGGGATTCCTAGCGCCGGATTTCTGGCTGGGAAGGCGGATTAAGACGCGCCAATCCCGTATTCGTCGTGGTCTGCCGGATGTGCTTGATCTGCTGGTGATTTGCATCGAGGCGGGATTGAGCTTGGACCAGGCGACGGCCCGCACCTCTTCAGAATTGAAGCTGGCCCAACCCGAACTGTGCGATGAATTGGGTATTGTCGTGCTTGAGCAGCGCGCTGGACGGCCTCGTGACGAGGCCTGGAAGCATCTGGTTGAACGTACCGATGTAGACGTGGTGCGCAATCTGGTTTCAATGCTGGTTCAGGCGGAACAGTTTGGAACCAGTATCGCCAAGACTTTGCGCGTTCATTCCGACACTCTCAGAGTCCAGCGCGTGCAGGCAGTGGAAGAGGCGGCGGCAAAGACCACCATCAAACTGATTTTCCCGCTTGTGCTGTTTATTTTCCCCTCACTTTTCGTGGTCGTTTTAGGCCCGGCGATGATTTCTATTATGGAATCGTTCAAAAATCTCTACCACTGAGGGAAGGAGGAATCTATATGGAAAGTACCATGATCGTCCGAATTGCTGCTGCAGTCTTGTTTGTCGTCATTCTTGTCGTCTTGATCCAGCGCCGCCGTACGCGCGTCAAGTAAACGGGTTGCGTTTGTGTCCCGGGCGGCGTAGTGAAACGATACGCGCTTGGCTGGCCGGCCCCCAGTTTCGTGGGCCATGGATCTCGTCACTTTGACGCCCGGTGTCGCCCGTATTTCGCTCAGGCCGGGGAGCGCATCAAGCATGTTTCCGAAAGAGGAGAGGAATTTTTATGGACACTACCATGATCGTCCGCATTGGCGCTGCCGTTTTGTTTATCGTAATTCTGGTTGTTTTGATCCAGCGTCGCCGTACACGGGTTAAGTAGCAGGGGCTTCGCGGATGGGCTAACGCCGCCGCGAAGCATGTGATTCGCTGACCAACTCGATTATCCCGCTGACCGGGGCATTGCCGATGAGGCGAGAGGTGTCTTTGTGTTCTATCCCGACGGCAGGTGAGGTGGAGTGTGTCCGTGAGCGTTTCTCAGGGCAGGTGCAGTTGCCTACTCCGCGCCAGACCAAAGAAGAATCGTCTTCAGTGCGGCGTTCACAGAGAAAGGACTCGATATGTGCGTTTCTGACGGGAGAGGTTGAATTGGCAACGGGTACTCTGGGATAACGCCGAATTGCCGGGTTTTCGCTGGAGACCGGAGGTTACATGGAATCACGACGACTTTGTGCGTACAACCAGACTCGCGAATGCTTTCTCGGCTTGGAGGTCGCTGCCGCAGATCTTTCTGCTACAGCCCTCACGGATCTGATGCGAAGGCTGGCGCTCAAGTCGGGCGAGGGTCTTTGGATGGAGCCGTTCAGAGGGATTCCTGAGACGGAGATGCGCGCTCCGCTCGATCTGATTTATTTGGACGAGGATTGCCGAGTCATCGAGGTGGTCGAGTCATTCCCAACATTCCATGTCACCCCTTCCAGCCCCGAGGCCGCAAGCGTTTTGGCGCTGCCAGCTCACTCGATCTATTCGTCGCAGACGCAACCGGACGACCAGTTGGTGCTTTGTGTCGCCGAGGAGATGCAAGGACGCCTGGAGCGGTTCTCCAGCTCCAACGGCGCCACCAGTGCAGCCAGCAGTGGAGTGCAAAGCGCAGTTGTGTTGAGGGGAAAGCCGCTCTGGAGCGGTGGCCCCGGTGTGGTGGAGTTGGAGGAGCGCTCCGAGAACGAGCGCGCATCGAGTTCCCAGCAGCCGTACGAGATGCGCCTGATTGAACCGGGCATGGCGAACATCAAGCCGCCGAAAAGCTGGCTGGAGCGCTGGTGGTCTCCAGATCCGAGAAGGGCCCCGGACCGGAGAATAGCTCCAAGGGACTCACCACTTGGTCTTGCAGCATATTACTGGACCGGGTCTGCTCCGAAGGGGCACATCATCAGGGATGTCAGTGCGTCAGGATTGTATGTCGTGACCGAGGAGCGTTGGTACCCAGGTACCCTGATTCTGATGACGCTGCAGGAGACAGAAAACGGGGAAGAAATCATCGAACGGCCGCTCTCTGTGCACTCCAGGGCTGTCCGCTGGGGCAACGACGGCGTAGGGCTGCAATTCATTCCGCAGGATACTCCGGCAGCGCGCAGTGGTCTGAACCCGTTGGTGAACGGGGCGGATCAAAGGGAAATCGAGCAATTTCTGGAGCGGCTAAGACGCGGCAACGGCTAATAGCCGATTGAGCGCGCCTTGCACACATGAGGGTGTCAAGGAGTAAATTTAGGTTGCCGAAACAGCTTTTGTGAACGACAATGAACGGGAGAAAAAAGCGATGAAGATGCTGAGCGATATGTACGGAAAAGTTTTGGCTCTCACTGGCGGCCTAAACCGGGCCGTGCCAACTGAAGCAGCTTCGAAAGGGGCGAGGGTAAAAGCCCGGTCTATTGGTGGCCAGCTTCGCGCCTGCCTTCACTTCGGCGAAAAGGGCAACGCGTTGGTCGAGACGGCTGTCACGCTGCCGGTGTTTCTGCTGCTGATTACAGGTACGTTTTCAATCACGATGGCCCTGTTTTCATATGAACAGCTCGGAAACGCGACGTTCGTGGCCTCACAGACAATTCAAGACGGTCGAGGTTATGTCGGCGACCCGTGCGCGACGGCGGCTACATCCGTTGTCACTACGTTGCCCACTTGGGCGGCGGCGAATTTTACCTTCACGCTAACGATGACCCCAACTGTTGGTACGCCTGTGACGGTTGGCCCCCTATCTCAAACGGCGTTTTCATGCCCCTCGGATGGGTCAGATTTGGGCTACGACGAGCCGGCCGTGCTCACGGTAAGCTATCAGTACACCTGGATTCCATCGTATATGTTGAATCTGGGTACGGGAACATTGACGCAGTCAAGAGCAGTGATGGTCGAGTGAAAGAGGAGCAATCCAATGAGAATGAGCGGAAGATTTTTTGTAAGCAGATTGCTGAAAGATACGCGCGGCCAGACGCTGTTCATCGTGGCACTGGGCATGACCTCATTCATAGGCCTCGCCGGACTGTCGCTTGACCTCGGCAACTACTATTCTGCCCTGACCGTGCTGCAGTCATCAACGAACGTGGCTGCAATAGCGGGGGCGGCCATGCTTCCCGACTCGGACGCGGCTGCTGCTGCCGTGACAATGTACAGCTCGATGCCAGGAGAGCTCAATGCCACTCCGCGACTGCAACAGGCTGTGGCAACGCCGGGCTACCTATGCCTGACCGCGGTGGCGACCAACTTCGGAATCGCGTGCCAGAACTCTATCGGCACCGTTGTGACGCCAGTCAACGCAATTAAGGTGGTGCAGGTGGCAACCGTTCCATTGTGGTTCGGAGGGATGTTCGGTGTCCCTACATGGCAGGCCGGGGTAACTGCAACGGTGTCCATGAGAGGGCTTCCAACGCCAACCAACATCGCGCTCGTCCTGGATGCGACACTCTCCCAGAATGCCCTCGATCCGGACTGCGCATTAGGCCCCACAATCACAGAGATGCAGTGCGAACTGAACGGCGTTCTGACCTTTCTGTCGAAGATATATCCCTGCAAGATTACCCTGACAACCTGCACATTTACCAATGGCGTGGCGGCACAGTCGGTTGACCGCGTGGCCCTATTCTCGTTTCCCCCCTTTACCGTCGCTTCGGCAGCAACAAATCTCTGCACTTCTATACCTACGGCGGCGGGGATCACCGCTCATGGCGGCCTTCAAACATCGGGTAATTGGGGAAGTGGTGGTTGGTTCTCCGATCCCGTTATGGGATACTACGACAGCGATGCTAGCCAAGCCAAGGTGAACGGTTACTACTTCCAGGGTCCGGCCGCGACCGCGAACAACTCAGGCGCTTGGCCGTTTTGGCCTATCGGCGCACCATATCCGTATGTCCCAGTCCCGTTGAACCAACTTGGGACCAGCTATGCACCAGGAACAGGCGCGGGCGCGGTGACATACGAGGTATCTCTGGGCCTTGGTTCCGGCGATTTGAATGGCTTCTTCAGCGATTATCTTCCCTCCGACCGTACGTCAGGATCAATATCCGACTTGCTTCCGAACTCTCAGATAGTAATTTTGGCAGGCGGGTTGAGCGGATGCGGCGGTATGGAGACCCCCAACTACGACGGCAACTATGGTACCTATCTTGCGGCGCCCATCTATGCGGCGCAATCGGCGCTGATTGCCGAGCAGCAGGCCAATCCGGGCTCGCTTAACAAAATGGTCATCCTCAGTGACGGCAACGCAGATGCGGGCAGTGGCAATGTAGGAACGGGGTTCAGCAGCAATGGAACTTATCCATCCTACAAAGGAGACTGTGCGCAGGAGATCGCGGCGGCCCAGTACGCTGTTAGCCAGGGAACGCGGGTGTTTACGATTGCCTACGGCTCACCGACGGTTTCAGGTTCAGGTCAAAATGGTCAACCGTTTGGTTGCCCAACCGATGTGAACTTTGGTAGTCACTCAAACATTACGCCATGTCTGGCAATGCAGGATATGGCTTCAAGCATAGGCGACTTCTACACCGCTAATCAAGCCGGGGCATCCAACACCTGCGAAAATGCGACCGTTCCCGGTAACAATTCAAGCATCGCCACCATCATGGGGACGATTGCCACCAACACGCAGGCTCCACGGTTGATTCCCAACGGCACACAATAGCCAACTCGAGGAAGGTCAGGGGAATGTATCTCCCCGGCGGGACATCAAGGCAGGGCATCAGAACGCAAATGAAGGGTACGGGCTGAACCCCGTACCCTTCATTTGCGTTTGGTAGCAAGATGCGCGAACACTGGACGAGTTCTGCGACTGCACGCGCTGTGAGCAGGACTATTGCGGCTCTTCTGGAACGATCAGCAGGACTTCTACTTTAACCTCGTGTCCATTCTGTGTCGCCGGCCTGAATTGCCACTGGGCGAGAGAATCGATCACGAACTGCGCCTGCTCGAATCCAGGCGGAAAGACAACACCCAACGCTTCGAAGCGGCCGGCCTGATTGACAAATCCGTGAACCATGAGGGCATCGGCATTGATTGCACCGGGAGCGAGATTCGGTCGCACAATGTTGAAAGGCCAGGGCGCCTCAATGTGCTCAACCTTTCCCGTCTCGTCGATTTCGTCTTCGCGCGGAAGCGAATATTGGAGAATCCAGCTCTTCGCCAGACCCACATGTATATAAACTGTGTAGGCCAACCTGCCGCTCCATATCTGCCCCGTCTCCGGATACTTGTCTTCGAGAGTGGAGCCGACAATGACAGCTCCAAACTGGCCGGTTTTCGGTGCCTTGACATGGGTGGTGGTAAGGCGGGTGCCTTGGCCGGTACCATTCGCACCAGGCACGCCCGCGGCAGGGTTCGAAGAATTTCCGGAATCGCCTCCACCTTGTCCTGTTCCGGCTCCCCCTCCTGGACGGCCCGCATCGAGCCCTCCCTGAGAATCAGAGGCGGCTGACTCGTTGATGGGCGGCAGCGCGATGTCTCCATTGGCCAGCTGAAGATCGGAGAGCGACATCACAGCGGCGGAGGTCGCTTGCGCGGAGCCATTCGCTGTGGTCACCGCAGCCGCAGGCGTCGTTTGCGGTCCGCGAATGACGATAGGCGATGTGGTGGTGGCAATGATGGGCTGTGGGAGCGTAGCCGTATCCGTGGGTGCAAAGGCGAAATCAGCCAGTTTCCGCGATGCATTGGGCCGCTGGATGGAAGGCTTTACATCGGCAATCGACGGCCTTTCAGGCAAGGGGGCGAGAATCGACTTGACTGGAGCGATCTGTGCATCCCAGACCACTACCGTCGGCACCGGAGTTTCCGCGGGAAGCTTTACAGGTTTGGGAATATCGGGCTGCACCAGCGTCTGGCGCGCGGGCTCGGCCTGCGCGACTTGTTGGCGCAGGACCGGAGGCAGCTTTGCCTTGTTCCCGCCGGGAGCAGCCTTGTGTTCGGCGGCGCGCGGGCGGGGCGCCTCGACACCGCCCTTGGCGGCTTGCTGATTCTGAAAATCTGGAGAGTGCAGTTCCAAATGCCGTATGGCATATCGTTCGTGGATAACCGGTGTTTTGACTCTGGGCGCGAAGATGATCCCCAAAGCGACGAGTGCAATCGCGACACCATGCATAACAATCGAAAACAAAAAGGAGTATGGTCGCTGATTCAATTCCGGTCTCTCGGAAAAGAGCGATATCATCGGGGAAGAGCTCATGACCGGATGAATTTCCTTCCTTGCGCCCCCTGATCCCTGTCTAGAGCGGGAGCCGCACTTCAACCATTCGCAGCTTGGTTGCGCATTGAGAAATGCCTTGTCGCCTGGCTTCAGTGTTCAATTATATTCTCTTCCGGATTGGCCGATGGCGGGAGTTTGCCCGATAACTCTCTTGATACCTTCTGACCATAGGCTTGCGCTTGCGGCTGTTTTGACGAGGCTTCACGGGGCTACACTGGACAGGCATTCAAACTTGTCTGCGAATTGTTCCCTCAACTCCGGTTTCGGCGTAAAATCGAAGCTGGTTTCCTTGAGTGCTTCACTTGCAGCAAGGGACAGAAAGGCGAAGCTGGCCGGTTAGCCAGTTCAAACAGGCCTCCATATGAACCGAAGACTGACTCTTATTCTTCTCGCCGCATTCGGTATTGCGACCGTATGCACTCTGCTGGTAGTCCGCTTGGTTCACAACCAATCGGCGGCCCGGCCGGCACTGTCAACCCGCGTGCTTGCGGCAAAAGTAGACATCAAGCTCGGAACCGTTCTCAAGGATGACAATCTGTCGAGTGTCGAGATCGCAGGCACGGCTCCCAAAGACGCCATACTCGAGAAAGACAAGAGCAGCGTGATTGGACGGGGCGTCATCTCGGACCTCTATGAGGGTGAGCCCATCATTGAGGACCGTCTGGCGGGCGGCAAGAACGGCGGAATGGCGGCTGCTATTCCTCTGGGCATGCGGGCCTGCGCGGTCAAGGTGGATGACGTGGTAAACGTGTCGGGATTCGTCACTCCTGGAATGCGGGTGGACGTTCTTATCTCCGGCACCCCTCCGGGCGTGCAGAACCCCACTGAAGGCTCCGAGGCGAGAACGCTTCTTCAGAACATCCAGGTTCTGTCGGCCGGCACAGACTATCAAAAAGATGCAGAAGGCAAACCGAAGCAGGTACAGGTGGTCAATCTGCTGGTGACTCCCGAACAAGCGGAGACTTTAAGCTTGGTCAGAGATCAGGTGAGAATTCAGCTTGTGCTGCGCAACCCGATGGACACCAAGACCGACCCTGTCGTCGGTACAGCCACGGCGAACCTGTTTGGAGCACCCACCGTCGCCGCTCCGGAAAAGCCGCATCGCGCCGTAGCAAAGAGTGTCGCGCCTCAGGCGTTTTCCATCGAGTTGCTCAACGGTTCGAAACAGAGTGAAGAAAAATTTGCTTCTCCCGAGGGACACCAGTGAGAGCGAAGATCGGCATTACCATTGCATGTTTGGGAGCATTGGCTGTTGTCCTCTGCGCCAGCGCGGGCCTAAAGGCTCAAAGCTCACCGTCCTTCTCTCAACCTCCAGCCTCTATTCAGGACTCGGCGAACGATCTCTCCGTCACGGTGGGCAAGACCGTGCTGGTCGACTGTCAGTGGCCAGTGGCGAGAGCGGCCATCAACCTGAGCGAGATTGCTGAAGTCCATGCGACGAATCCCAAAGAGATCATGGTAATGGGTAAAACACCTGGGGAGACCAGCCTGATTATCTGGGATACACATGGCGGACGACAGTTTTACAACGTGACGGTGCGCCCCAGTTCGGCTGCTCTGAACGACAACCTGGACGCGATCCGCCGCGAGCTTCGAGCGGAGCTTCCCGGGCAGAACGTGAAGGTCAGCTCGGAGAACGGTTCAATCTTCCTTCGCGGCACGGTCAAGGATCTAAGCAGTGCCTCGCGCGCGGTGAAGATTGCCACCGCGGGCCTCGCTTCCAAAGACGGGAAAGTCGTGGACTTGCTCGACGTCAATGTGCCTGACAGCGATCCGCAAATTCTCCTCAAAGTGCGCTTTATGAGCGTGGACCGTAGCAAAGAAACGCAGCTCGGCATCAACGTATTCAATCTTGGTGCTGGCAATTTTATCGGAGCATCTACAACCGGCCAGTACACTCCACCGCAGATATCGGGCGGCTCGGGCGGCTCGGGGGCATTATCGGCCGGCGGGTCTCAGGCGACTTTTTCGAATGAACTCAACTTGCTCGGCTTCTATCCCGGCCTTGGGGTGGGAGTTGATGTCCAGGCGCTCGCGCAAAAAATCGGTGCTGAGGTTCTGGCTGAACCCAACATCGTGGCGGCCAACGGCAAAGAGGCCAGCTTTCTGGCTGGTGGAGAATATCCGTATCCCATCGCACAGGGAAGCGGGGGCGCCATTACCATTTCCATTGACTTCAAGGAATATGGAATACGCCTAAACTTTATACCTACCATCACTCCGCGCGGGACGATTCGTCTCCAGGTGGCCCCTGAAGTCAGTGCCCTCGATTTCACACATGAGGTCGAGATTTCCGGACTTGATGTGCCCGCCATTACCACGCGAAAAGTGAAGACCGAGGTCGAGTTGGGCGACAATCAGAGCTTCGTCATCGGTGGACTGCTGGACAACGAAGAGTCGGAAACCTTCTCGAAGGTACCCTTTCTTGGGGACATTCCTGTCCTCGGCAAGTTCTTTCAGTCGATGCAGAAGCTTAGGTCGAACACCGAGCTGCTCGTGATTGTAACGCCCGAGATTGTGGCTCCCATTCCGGCTGGAACTCCGGCGCCTGACTTGAAGTATCCAGCGAAGTTCCTACCGCCCAACTCTGGCGTCCCGATGAATACTCCCGATGCCAAGACGGCGGCCAACACCCC
The DNA here is from genome assembly GCA_049518535.1 of Occallatibacter sp. Classification (GTDB taxonomy): domain Bacteria; phylum Acidobacteriota; class Terriglobia; order Terriglobales; family Acidobacteriaceae; genus Telmatobacter. Next base: position 123,374 of record JBEKRS010000001.1, read on the forward strand.
ACCGCCCACGCCGCCGACCATGCCTGTCGAGAAGTTGATTGACAGCATGAAGGCGGAGCCACCGTTAGTGATTGAAGGCGGCACGGGAGGCTTTGGCGCCTCATCGAGCGGGTCGACCGGGGGCGCGAGCACCAGTTCTGCACCTTCATACTCGCCGCCCCAATAAGGTTTTCGGCTGCCTCTTTAGGCAGCCGGCAGCCTTGCTGCAAATGGGTCAAGCAGAGAAGCGCGGCGGCAGAGAGACGAAAGGATCTGAGACAACCGGATGAATCCGTTCAGCTGGGTCGTATCGGGGCTGCGGAATCGCCTCTCTTCGCGCCGTCAAGCCCCTCGGGATGTTCGCCTTCGGGTCTCAAACTTGACGCGTAACACGGTGCTCGCCACTCACATGGAGATGGCAGGCAGCAGCTCCACGCGCGCCAAGGGCTTACTCGGACGCGAGTGTCTCTCTCCAGGAGAGGGATTGTGGATCATCCCTTGCGAAGCAGTACACACATTCTGGATGCAATTTTCCATCGATCTCGTCTATCTGGACCGCAAGAATCAGATCAGGAAGGTTACGAGTGAAGTGCGCCCATGGCGAATATCGGCTTGTATCCGGGCGCACTCCGTCCTCGAACTTCCGCCAGGAACTATCCGCAACACACAGACACAATCAGGGGATACGCTCGAATTCTCGCCTGTTTCTTTGACCGCTGACAGCCCTGCTCTGTGACAGCCCGAACCCTGTGACAGGATGAACTGAATGCAGGCACAATGGAACCGAAACGTCACTCCTGACATAAGGGCGAGGGCTCATCCGCGCTATTGTTCGCAGTCGCATATAGATACCATGCAAGCCATGCAAGCGCAGTCCACACGTAAAACAGAGAACTTATCGGAATCTCCGCGAATACCTCGATCATCGCCGCCCCAGCAACCAGTCCGAAGGGCAGCAGGGAGCGGCCTGAACCGTAGGCACGATAGACTCCAGCCAGAACGACCGGAAGCAGCACAGCCTCGTCGGTGAGCAGAGCATAGGGCGCGCAGAGCACCGAGACGGTGAGCAGCAACAAACCTTGATCCATCCAGTTCCAGCGGCTGCGCCGCGTCCAGAAGTACCAGAGTGCCCACCCACAGCTGACTGCCTGAGGAAGAAATTGCAGCCAAACGGCATCCCGATGCAGGAGCAGACGCAAGCATTCGCTCAGCGTGGGAACAATCTCCCCCATAATTCCTGACGTTCTGATCATTTGAGAGTATTGCGACCAGGCATGTGGATCAAAGCAGAAGGCAAGCACGCAACTGGCGAGCAGCGAAGTGAAGATTCCAGCGAGGATGCGGTATGCTCTTCGACCTACAATCCACAAGAGCAGCACGATGCCGAAGGGCAGGAACAGGTGGGGCTTTATGGTGCAGAGTAACAGGGCAGCTCCGGCAAGAAATGGATACGACTTGTGAAAGCGAAGAAAAAGCGTCATGCCGAGAAGGAGAAAAATGCCAAGCTGCCCGGCCATCAGGCACTCCATTACGGGCGCAAAGCAGTAGCCGAGCAAATGCAACCGGTTGTCTGGTCGGCCATACATAGTCCAAAGTATCCGAATGGATGTTACAAGAGCTGCAAGCAGAGCGATCAGCCAGAGGACGAGTCCAGAATTTGGGCCAGTGAAGCCGAGCGGTAATGCTAGGAAAAGGGCTACCGGCGGGTTGCGCATGATGAGGCGATAGCTCAGATCGTACCCAGCCGTGCGCTCGAGCGACCGTACGCCTGCGCCATCATAAGGGTCTGCGCCGTGAATGAGTTGTTGCCCAGCCGCCCAATAGGAGATGAAATCTCGCTGTCCGGCGTTGTTGCTCCTGGCGATGAGGATAAGGATGCCGACCCCTGCAGCCACCAGGCCCAGAACGGCAATTATCCGCCAAAAAGTTGTTTTCATTGGTTGGTTTCGATTGTTCCCACTTGCGTTCTCTTGATTCCAGTTGCTAAGAGATACCACGCAAGCCATGCAGGCGCGGTCCAAAGGTAGTAGTTTGAGAATAGCTTGAGGCCGCACACAAGTTCGATCTCGATCAAGACAGAGACTACGGCGAGAATCGCCAGCAAGAGCCGAGACCCTGAGAGATATGCGCCTTGCAACAGGGCGGGTATGGCGAGACTTTCATCGAAGATCCAGCTGTAGGGGGCCGTGATGATCGAAACGAGCATCACCAGGTTTCCGTCCCTGATCCAATCCCACGTTTGGCGGCGACGCCAGAAATATCCCAGAGCCCAGCCGCAGGCCAAGCCAGCCGGCAGGTATTGGAGCCACATAGCGTGCGGATTAAGCCATTGGCGCAGCTCAATGCTCAGGCACGGAATGGGTTCGGACTCGATGCCATATGTACGCATCATCTGTGCATATTGGCTCCATGCCCCAGGGGCAACGCAAAATACGGCGCCGGCACTAGCAGCGATCGAAAGCGCCGCGCCTGCCAAGATCTTATAGCTTCTGGAAACAAGCACCCACGCCAGCAGTACGGCGCCGAAGGCCAGAAAGAGATGGGGCTTTAGCGCGCATAACCAGAGCGACATTCCGGCCAACGTAGGCTGTGAACGGTGCAGACGCAGAAACAGGACGAACCCCAGCAACGCAAACACAGAAGTCTGCCCCATCGATACGCAGAGCAAGGCCGGTGTAAACGAAATCCCCAGCCAGTGCAGGCAGTTTTTGGGTCGGTTATGCATCTGCCACAGCATGCGGACCGAAAGGGTGAGGCAGGCAAGCAGGATCGAGGACCAAAGAAGCGCTGCGATCCGCAAGCCGATGAATCCGAGCGGCAAGGCAAGAATCAGGCTCCAGGGCGGATTCCGCATGAAGCCGACTTTATACTGGCTGGAGAGCCCGGCGCCCTGCTCAATCCGCATCATCGCGTCTGTATCGTAGGGGTTGGCGTGGTGAGCGAGTTGGTGGCCTGTAGCCCAATAGACGACGAAATCGCGTCCACCTGCAAGCGTGCCTATTAGCGGTAAAACGCAAAGAAATAGAACGGAATAAGCAAGCATTAGCCCGGTGACGCCAGCGATCAACAGGTCTGCAAAGTCGTACTTTGCCTGAACCTCAGGGATATCCGTTTTGCTTGACATTGGGGCTATTCTACTTCAGTTTGTGTCATAGGATTGATTTTCCTTGCGGATTCAAGTACTTTCGGGTCCCGCAATTCGCCCGTGCCGAGTGGGATCTTCCGTTCCCGATTTGGGCCTTTATATGTACTTTCCGGGTACTCAGCCTCAGGGGCATGTATACAAGGCCAACCTGTCGTGTCCGCACTGTATACAACTGTTTACATCGCGATATGCCGACCGACCAGTTGATGCTTTCGTATATTATTGATTAATAACGATATCAGTTTTTACAAATGGATGGCACACCACTTGCAGATGAGTGACTGCCCCGGCTCAGGCTGGGAAAATCAACCTACGGAGAGGACACAAATGAATAACATGCTTCTCAAGCTGTATGTGAAGTTCCAGGACCTAAAGAGCCGCGAAGAAGGCCAGGATCTGGTTGAGTATGCCCTGGTCGTTGCTCTGATCGCACTCGGTGCGGTCGCTGGCATGAGCGCACTGGCCGGTGGCATCAACGCTGTGTTCACAACTATCAGCACAACTCTGAAAAATTCCATTTAACTGCTAGGGATGCGCCATCAGGGTGGTAGTCAAGTTCACTTGATTCTTCGTGGGAGAGATACACACGGCTGGTTTGGCGTCAACACGTACTCTCCCCGACAATTGGGTTCGCAAGGAAAATAGTCCGGCATCATGAATAGCGTATCCTTGCTGCACGGGGGGTGCACTATACCTCGAGCTGGGAACATCAAATCATCGGAAGGGCACTCATGAACGCAATGCTTTTCAGGCTGTATGTGACTTTCCAGGAGCTGATGCACGGTGAGGAAGGCCAGGATCTAGTCGAGTATGCCTTGGTCGTTGGTATGATTTCATGCGGTGCAGTGGTTGCTATGGGTGGCTTGGCCGGTGGAATCAACCTCGCGTTCACGAACATCAGCACCAGTTTTGCTCATGCAATTTAACCCTGTCCATGCATCGTCAGGACAGCGACCTTCACTATTTTAGTTCTTTTACGGGAGAGATACGCTTGGCTGATTTAGTGCCAATCCGTTCTCTCCCTTGCTTTTTAACCCGCATTTCAGGATCGCAATCGTTCCTCGCTTAGCTATGATCCTAGTTCTGAGTGGCGATTTTTATAGAGAGCGAAGTTAAGTATGAAGATGGCAAAGCCGCAGCGGACAGGGCTGGTTTTGATTCTGTTGACCAGCGGAATCTCCATTTTGTGGGGTTTCTCGATAGGGCAGACAGGGAACGGATGGGTAGATTTCAGAGCAGTTTATTACGGCACGCGATGCCTGCTTCAACATCATAACCCTTACAACGTAAGTGAATTGGAGAGCGTCTACCGGGCCGATGGCGGAGAACGTCCGTCGGAATCCTTTGAGGCTCACCAGGCTGTGACACTCTATGTAAACGTACCTACTACATTCATTTTTGTAGCTCCCCTCGCCTTGCTGCCCTGGGGGCCCGCGCATGTGCTGTGGGTCACCTTCATTGCTGGAATTTTCATCGTTGCCGGCCTGTTGATGTGGAATCTTGGGGCGCTCTATTCGCCGAATGTTTCCCTCCTGCTCACTTGCGTCTTACTTGCAAACTGCGAGGGAATCTTCTGCGCCGGTAACACGGCCGGAATTGTCGTTGGTCTCTGCGTGGTGGCCGTCTGGTGTTTCGTTGAGGAACGCTATGTACCGGCCGGAATTGTATGCCTTGCGGTCGGCTTGGCCATTAAGCCCCATGACGCGGGTTTGGTCTGGCTCTTTTTTTTGTTGGCAGGCGGGGTCTATCGGAAACGCGCGCTGCAAACTCTCATGATCACCGCAGCCCTGGGTCTCTCGGCTTTTCTATGGGTTTCTCACGTTGCGCCGCATTGGATGCAAGACTGGCATTCCAATCTGTCTGTCATTGCGGCGCCAGGCGGCATCAATGAGCCAGGTCCGGCTTCGCTCACCGGCCGCGGCCCCGCCATGGTCATCGACTTACAAGCGGCTATAAGCATCTTTAAGGATGATCCACGCTTTTATAACCTGGTCAGCTATTTGGTAGTTGGAGCGCTTCTGCTGGCGTGGTCGCTCCGCACTTTCAGGTCGCGTATCTCGCAGCGGGGAGCATGGCTTGCGATGGCGGCAATCGTTCCGATTAGCATGCTTGTGACTTATCATCGTCCATGGGATGCGAAGCTGTTGCTGCTTACCGTTCCCGCCTGCGCGATGTTATGGTCCGAAGGCGGCAAGATTGCATGGATTGCACTTATAGCTAATACTGCGGGGTTTGTGTTGACCGGAGACGTTCCGTTGGCAAGTTTGAGTATTATAGCGAATAAACTGCACGTGAAAACCACGGGAATCATGGGAAAGATCATGACCGTCGTGTTGCTCCGGCCCGCCTCGCTGATCTTGCTGGTTATGGGAGTCTTTTATCTGTGGGTGTATCTACGGCACACGGTTAGCGATCAAGAGAGCTGCATGGCACGGGTCATTTTGGCGCGCAGCGATACCGCATTACAGCAGGACTGAGATAACTCACGGGACCGCAGTCCTTTTTGCAAATCATGAAACTTACTTAAGAACGACTGATGCTCCCCAACTAACTGCCTAAAAAGTCCTTGGCTTTTTGGAAGAGCACGTCGCGGCTTACGTCGGAGATGGCGTTGGTGAGGGGAAGGCGCTTGGGGCAGACTTCGACGCAGTTTTGCGCAAAGCCGCACTCCTGAATGCCGCCGTCACCCGCCAGGGCTCGCAGACGTTCTTCGGCGAGAACTTTGCCAGTGGGATGGTTGTTGAAAAGTTTGACTTGGGCGATGGTGGCTGCGCCGACGAAACCTGTTTCCTCATTAAACTGCGGACAAACTTCCATGCAGCAGGTGCAACTGATGCAGTTAGAAAGTGGGTAATTGATCTCCTGCTGCTGCGGGAAGACACGCGGGCCGGAACCTAAGTCATAAGTGCCATCGATGGGAACCCAGGCCTTGACGGCCTTCAAGTTTTCAAACAGCACTGAGCGATCCACTTGCAGGTCGCGGACCAGAGGGAACTTAGAGAGCGGCTCGACGCGAATGGGTTGATCCAGATTATCGACGAGCGCGGAGCAGGCCATGCGGGCCTTGCCATTGATGCGCATGGCGCAGGAGCCACAGATTTCCTCGAGACAATTAGAGTCGTAAGTGACGGGGGTGGTCTGGTGGCCATCAGCGGTGACCGGGTTACTGGCAATCTCCATCATGGCGGAGATGACGTTCATGCCGGGACGCCAATCGATTTCGAAGCTTTCCCAGACGGCGGGAGCATCGGGGCTGGCCTGGCGTTTGATTTCAAATAGCACTGTCTTGTTAGCCATTGTCAGTCTCCCTCGGATTAGTTGGTTGCGTCGTAGCGGCGCGGGCGCGGTTTGATGTATTGTGTGTCGACATCTTCGTATTCGAAGCGCGGGCCCGAATCAGTAAAGCTAGCCTTGGTGGTTTTGAGGAACCGTTCATCGTTGCGGTCAGGAAAGTCGGGCTTGTAGTGTGCTCCGCGCGACTCGTCGCGCAGGATCGCTCCCTGAACAACGACGCGAGAGAGTTCCAGCATGTTTTTCAACTGGCGGGCGAAGGCGAAGCTGGTATTAGCCCACTGGCTGCGGTCGGCGAGGCTGACGTTCTTAAAGCGTTCGAGTAACTCGACGATTTTTTCGTCGGCTTTCTTCAATCCGCTGTTATAGCGGATGACCGTGGCATACTCGGTCATGGTCTGGCCTAACTCACGCCATAACTTGAACGGATTTTCTTTGCCCTGGTTCTTAAGCAGCCTATCATTGATTTTTGCTTGACGGGCTAACTCGGCGGCATGGCCGCCATCGCCATCGCGCTCCAGGCTTTTAGCATAGCGGAGAGAATTCGGTCCAGCAATAAATCCGCCATAGATACAACTGACAAGCGAATTAGCGCCCAGGCGGTTGGCGCCATGGTACTGATACTCGCACTCGCCAGCGGCAAAGATGCCAGGTACATTTGTCATTTGGTTGAAGTCCACCCAGAGGCCGCCCATAGTGTAGTGCATTCCAGGAAAGATCTTCATAGGCACGTCGCGGGGATCGTCGCCAACGAATTTTTGATAGATGTCGAGAATGCCTTCGAGCTTGCGGTTGAGCGTGGCGCGGTCGATGTGGGTCAGGTCGAGATAGACCATCGGCTGGCCGTCGATTCCCAGGCCGTTCTCGTAGACTACCTTGTGAATCGCGCGGGTGGCGATGTCGCGCGGAACAAGGTTCCCGTACTTGGGATACCACTCTTCGAGAAAGTAAAAGCGCTCGGACTCAGGGATGGACTTGATGGGGCGCTTGTCGCCGGGAGCACGCGGCACCCATACGCGACCACCCTCGCCACGCGCCGACTCCGACATAAGGCGCAGTTTATCTTCGCCGGGAATGGTGGTGGGGTGAACCTGAATTAGTTCGCCGTTAGCGTAACACACTCCCTGCTGGAAGACGGCCGACTGTGCCGAGCCGGTGCAGACCACAGAGTTAGTGCTCTTGCCGAAGATAGCACCGATTCCGCCGGTGGCCAGGATGATAGCGTCTGCTGGAAAGCTGCGGAGTTCCATGGTGCGCAGGTCGAGGGCGGTGATTCCGCGGGCAGCGCCTTTCGAGTCGATAACTGCGGAGAGAAACTCCCAGCCTTCGTACTTCTTAACCTTGCCTTCAGACTCGTGGCGACGCACCTGTTCGTCGAGCGCATACAACAATTGCTGCCCAGTGGTGGCGCCGGCAAAGGCGGTGCGATTGTAGAGTGTGCCACCGAAGCGACGGAAGTCCAGCAGACCTTCAGGTGTGCGGTTGAAGGGCACGCCCATGCGGTCAAGCAAGTCGATGATAGCTGGCGCGGCTTCGCACATCGCCTTGACCGGAGTCTGATTGGCCAGAAAGTCGCCGCCGTAGATGGTGTCATCGAAGTGCTTATCGGTGGTGTCGCCTTCGCCCTTGAGGTTCTTGGCTGCATTGATGCCGCCTTGTGCGCAGACCGAATGAGAACGCTTTACCGGGACAATCGAGAAGAGGTCAACCGAGCCGCCTGCCTCGGCAATCTTGATGACCGCTGCGAGTCCCGCGAGTCCTCCGCCAACCACGATGATTCTGGGTGCTGCCATGAACGATCTTCCTTTCCGAGGAAAGCACGCAATAGCTTCCAACTGCCAGCTAGTAACTCCTAACTCAAGCTAGCAGTCATTCAGATGGATACTCCGCCGGAATTGGCCGGAGAAACCGAGAAAGAAACAGTTGGGGCCGGATTTTCAGGAGCGTTTTTGTATTTGGACCCGACAAACGCCCAGATACTTGCCAAGCCCATAACTGCCAACGCCAGCCCTAACGCCGCGCATACATAGCCAAAGCGCTTGCGAGCGACGGTGCCGGAGGTGATGCCCCACTTAGCCGCGAAGAGCCAGACGCCGTAAGCGAAGTGCCAGCAGATAGCGATCATGGCTACGATGTAGACGGCCAGCATCCACGGATTGGCGAGTTCCTGCTGCACCTTGGCGAATGCGGCGTAAGGGTGCTCGGGCAGGCTGATTACCATGAAGCGCTGACGGATGACGTGCTGAAGGATATAAGCGAAAGCGATGAGGCCGGTGTAGCGCTGTGCGACGTAGAGCCAGTTGCCGGCCCAGGGGTAATAGACAATGTTGGACTTGCCGCGCACCCATATGTAGAGGCCATAGAAGGCGTGATAGAGAAGGGGCAGAAAGATGAACGTCCACTCCAGCACGCGGACCAACGGAAGGCTGTTGAGGAACTTGACCTGTTCACCATAGGCGACCGGACCTTTGAGCGCTTCGATGTTCGAGAGCAGGTGCTCCAACAGGAAGGCGCCGAGGGGAATGATGCCCAGCAGCGAATGCAGCTTGCGCCAGAGGAAGGATGAACCCTGGCCCGCGCGCAAAGGCTGTACACCGCGTTGGACAACATGCGCAGCTGGAGGTTGAAGAGTTGCCATGATACATCGCTCCTAAAGGTTCCAGTTCCATATTTCGGGAGACAATTTCGTATTGAGGGACGGGGAAACGACTCTCATTTTCTTTTGCATTATTGGTGTCCTGCATCACCTTCGTCAAGGCAGCAAGGTTGGGTAACGGTCAGATTGATCTGGCTCGCAAGGTCCTCAAAAAGCCTTCTTCTTCAGAGATCATCTCCTGATAGCCCAATTCGTTTCGTATTTGAGTAGTGTTGTAGGCCATGTTCTGCCTGAAATCGAAGTGGGTGTCCTGGTCAGGTTGAATGTCGGAGGACGGGAGGGATGCCAGGCGTTCAGCGATCGTCGGCGTATATGCTTCTCCAACGTTGTAGATTCGGCCTTCCGCAGAAGGATGCGTGGCCGCGAGCACGATTGCCGCTGCGACGTTTTCTACAAAGCCGTGAGTCCAACGCCAATCGGGATGATCGCGATATCGATATATTGTTGCCAGGTCTTCATTACCTCCTGGACCATGTACTTTGGGGAGACGCAGGATCGTGCCGGGCAGCGCTGGATCGCTCAGGACAGCGCGCTCCGCGAGGATTTTCTCGTACCAATACTGGAGTGCCTCGTGAGATGCCGCTTGCCCGCGGTAAGGAAATAATTCCGTCCGCAGAGGCGCATCCTCAGACAAGAGACCTGCATCGACCGGTCCAGATTCCATTTTCGTGAATCGCCCGTATGCGCGATATACATCGCCGCTGCTCAACAGAACCATTCGTCGGGCGCGGCCAGCAAATGCCTGCACGGCTGCTTGAGCATCGACGGAGCCCATTGCAACCGTGTGGATCACAACCTCCGGTGCAAAATCGAATAGCTCGGTTGGGAATATCTGAATGGGCATGATGGATTGAGGATGGATTATCTCGCGCACGCCATCCGACAAGACTGCTTGGGTGTGGCCGCGATGATAGATGGCAACCGCATGGTCGTGGTTTGCGAGCTGATGCACCAGATATTTGCCGATGAAGCCCGTGCCGCCGATGACCAAAATCCTCATGGCATTCAGAATATCGAGCCCCTGTGGGCGCAAGTATCTGGAGTCGGGGGCGTCCTGCGTCATCGACTCGTTGTGAGCACCGGTAGGAGGGCCGCAACGGCGCGTCCGCGATGGCTGAGTGTGTGCTTGATATCGAGGTCCAGTTCGGCCATGGTGCGGTCGAGCTCAGGCAGGTAGAAGAGCGGGTCGTAGCCGAAACCGCCCGTGCCACGAGGCGAATCAAGGATCAGGCCCTCGACTGCTCCCTCGGCGGTGTGCAAGAGCTCGCCGTCGCGGGCAACTGCCAGCACACAGCGGTAGCGCGCCGTGCGCCGTTCGAGTGGTGTGCCGTCCAGCCGTCGCAAGAGCACCAGATTGTTCCACACGTCGGTATTGTCGTTGGCATCCGGCGAGTCCACGATGCCGGAATCGGCGGCAAAGCGGGCTGAGCGCACGCCAGGGGCGCCGTTGAGAGCGTCAACTTCCAAGCCGGAGTCGTCGGCCAGAACCAGCGCGTCGGGGGCGAAACGCGAATAGTAAACAGCCTTGAGCGTGGCGTTGGCCTGGAAGGTGAGCCCATCCTCTTCCGGCGCGGGGACCGTTGCAAGGGCCGGAAGAGGCTCGATGGTCAGCGAGTGGGCTTCAGCAGCTGCGCGGAAGTCGCGCAGCTTGCCCTTACTTGTAGTGGCGGCGTAGAGACGAAGTCCCATGGGAAAAGTGTAATTGCCGAGGAGTCGAGATAATTCTTGCGGAACGGAAAAAACACTAAAAGCTCTAGTTCCCAAGTATCCAGCCTTGGCCGCAAAGAGCGCAGCAAAGGTGATGTTCCGGTAATCTCAGCCGGGAAGTGGCAGCGTTCGATCCAATCCGGCGGCAATCAGATCGGCCCGCAGGCGCTCGACAGAGGAAAACTCGATGGCCTGAATGCCCAGCTCTCTCGCCGCGTCCACATTTTCCCGCTTGTCGTCGATAAAGAGAATCTCTTCAGGCTGGACATTAAGTTTTGCGAGCATGTGGCGATAAATGGCCGGATCGGGCTTGGCGATGCCGAGTTGAAAACTCCAGACCAGCACGTCGAAGCGGTGAATCCAGTCGAACTCGCGTTCGATGTTGGCCAGCACGCTGTCGCCCATGTTGGAGAGGATGGCGGTGAGCAGGCCGTGCTGCTTGAGCGCGAGTTGCCAGGCCACCATGGCGGGGTTCTGGGTGGTCCACAAGCGCGTATCCCAGAGATTCAGCTCCTCGACCGTCTCCTGATTGTGCGGCATCTTTGCTTCGCGCAGAAACTTCTGCCAAAAGGTGATGCCGGTCAACTTGCCTTCGTCGTAGGCGGCCCGGTCGGCCCAGTAGAGGCTGTGAAACCGCTCCTCAGGCAGGTCAGAGATGCGCAGCAGGTTGGCCCACGAGGCGGCGTCCGGTGGTCCGGTCAGTACAATTCCATAGTCGAAGACAACTGCGCGCAGAGCCAATCTTCCTCCCCGGTGCGCCCGTGTAATGTTGAAAGGGACGCCTGCTCCTATTGTGGCACCTACGGAGCGTCAGCCTTTTCTGTATTTTTGGTGGGGAAGAAATCGATGCGCTTTTCGCGGCGAACGGATTGGAACACGGAAGAGAGCGAGCTGGCGCGAGCTCACCGTTTGCGCGCCGCGGCCGGCCTTCCGATTGCTGACCTGACGGCCTCGAACCCCACGCGTTGCGGGTTTGCATACGATCCTGGTCTGCTGGCGGCGCTCAGCAATGCGCAGGCGCTCGACTACGATCCACAGCCACGCGGGCTCCTGCGCGCGCGGGAGGCAGTCTGTGCGTATTACGTCGATCACAGCGTGGCGCCCGCGCCCGAGCAGATTGTGATGACCACCAGCACCAGCGAGGCCTACAGCTTCCTCTTCCGTCTGCTCTGCGATGAGGGGAGCGAAATTCTTATCGCCCAGCCGGGCTACCCTCTTTTCGATTTTCTAGCCGTGCTGGACGATGTGCATCTTAAGGCCGCGCCGCTGGTCTACGACCACGGATGGCAGATCGATCCCGAGGGATTTCGCCGCGCCATTACAGACGAGACGCGGGCCATCGTACTGGTGCATCCCAACAACCCCACCGGCCACTTCACCAAGCCGTGGGAGGCCGAGGAACTGGCGCGGCTTTGCCGGGAGTTCAATCTCGCGCTGATTGTCGACGAAGTTTTTCTCGACTACGATTTTGGGGGCGGTGGCGCAAGCTTTGCAGCAGGGCTTGAGGGCGTCTCCGTTTTCGTGGTCAGCGGGCTGAGCAAGATTGCCGGGCTACCGCAGATGAAGGCTGCGTGGATTGTGGTGACCGGGCCAGAGGTTGCTCCAGCGCTTGATCGTCTAGAGGTTATTGCGGACACATTTCTTTCGATGAATGCGCCGGTGCAGTGGGCTTTGCCTACGTGGCTCAAAGGCCGAGAAGCAATCCAGCGGCAGATTCGAAACCGCGTGGCGGCCAACCTGGCTGAACTGGACCGGCGGCTTGCCGTCCTGCCCGAGGTTCGGCGCTTGGAGGTCGAAGGCGGCTGGTACGCGGTGGTGCGCATTCCCGCGCTTGTGCCGGACGAGCAGACAGTGTTGGCGTTGCTCGAGCGCGGCGTCTGGGTTCATCCCGGTTACTTCTTTGGAATGGCAGAGTCCGGCTGGTTAGTCGTAAGTCTGCTAGGACCGGAGGCTGAGTTCAGCCGCGGAGTTATCGGGCTGGTTGACTATCTGGCGACGCAGCAGGAGAGAGACCATTTACGCAATTGATGATTATTGTCCTCGCAAAAACGGGTTGCTCCTGCGCTCCGTGCCGATGCTGGTGGCGGGGCCGTGGCCCGTGAGGACGCGGGTTTCGTCGGGCAGCGCCAATAAGCGACTCTGGATGGAGTCGATGATCTGGTTATAGTCGCCGCCGGGCAGGTCGGTGCGTCCGATGCTGCAGGCAAAGAGCGTATCGCCGGCGACGAGCAGCTTGAGAGGGGCAAAGTGGATGCAGACGGAGCCTTGAGTGTGGCCAGGAGTGTAGAGCACTTGAGCGGGATAGCGGTCGAGACCTACAAGCTTGCCGTCGTTGAGGCTCTCGTCGGGCGGAGCGGTCTCCGGCGTAGCGACGCCCAGCCAGCCCGCCTGCACTTCCATCATTTGCAGCAGTGGCAGGTCATTCTCGTTCAGCAGAATGGGCGCGCCAGTGAGCCGTTTCAGCTTGAGCGCGCCACCTATGTGGTCGATGTGGCCGTGGGTAACGAGAATCTGTTTAAGTTTGAGGCCGAGCTCTGTCAGTCGGCGGTGAATGCGACTTACCTCGTCGCCGGGATCGATCACGATGGCCTCGCCGGCCTCCTGGTCGCCGAGGATGGTGCAGTTACAAGCAAGCGGGCCGACGGGGAAGGTCTCGATAACCATACTTCCATTCTAGTGCGGGATGTCAAATATGGTGGCTTAGCAGGAAGTATGCACGGGGTCGGACAAAGCTGAGCGTTTCAAAAAATGTTCGCAGCGAATAGCGCAGACCAGAGCTTAAAATTCGAAGGACCAGCCATCCTCGTCAGGAAAACAATCCAAACGAGCGCAAAAAGGATAGGAATCAAAACCGGGGGAAGCATACCCAGAATATGAGCCAACCTCTCTCCGCCGCCGAGGATCCCCGGCCACTTTCTGAAGTGGGTGTTCCACCATGATAATTCGGCCTCGGGATCCCAGCAGTTTTCAATCAAGTACCTTTCAATGCTAACGATCGCAATCTGTGCTCCTATTGTCGCTAGACAGATCACGATGCTTACCCCAACCCCTATGATCCCAATGCACCAAACAGCAGTTCTAAGGTCTCCGACAGCCGCCAATAAAGTTGCGCGCGCAACAGAATCAAGCTTTTTCGACGCCAATACCACCTCATCGGCGGAAATTTCATGCAGGCAGGCCACGTAGGCAGCGAAGAGCCCCCCTTGAATAGCAAGTCCCCAACTGAGCCGGTGGTTAGTGAGTTCGTCCTGATTCTTCGCCATCTCTCGGCAAAGGGAGTAGAGTTTCTCATCTTTGGAGGATGTTTTATCAACCATAATGACGGAATATTAGCACGGTTAAAATAGCGTCTGGATGCTAACTCAATTTGAAAATCTCTATCACCCTTGTAAAGATGCTGGACTGCTCCCCTGCTTCCTCTGGCAGATGCGCCGCCAGCTCCCACAGGCCGATCAGAGCCAGAGCAACGAGGTTAGGAAAGAGCAGCGGAGCCACAGGCGGCGCGCCATAGACCGACTTCTCGAAGAGGCTGACGCCGGGCGTGTAGAAGTTCATGCGCAGATGAAACCAGAAGCCCACGATGCCCACCAGGGCCTGTACTCCGAGTACAGCAAGGCAAAGGTCAAGATAGCGGCGCGTGATAGGCATGAAGACCGGGACGATGAGAAAGCCCGTGGCCAGAGCGCTCGAAATCACTGGAATCCATTCGGTCTTGAGAAAGAATCCATTAGTTGCGTGGTCTGTGAGACAGAGAACGAAGTTACCGAAGAAGCCCCCGGTGGCAAGCAGAATAACCCAGCGCGCCCACTCCGCAGTGCGTGGAGCGATCATGCGATTGAGAATGAGCAGGAAGCCTAAGCCGGTATACGCCAGCGGCGCGACGAATGGAGCGGCATAAGTGAGCGAGCGCAGAGTGCGCTCGGCAAAGAAGCTGCTCTGTAAGTGATAAAGCACGCCAGCCAAGCCGACAGCCACCGCAAGCCAGCCCACCAACAAGCCGATGTCGCGCCAAGCCGCATCGAAGCGCCAACGCCATTTGGCCAATACGCCTGCCACAAGCAGCAACGGTGCGCCTGCCGAGAAGTAGAGTGGAATGTATTCGGCCGGCTTACGAAACTGGTTGACCGAGTGAGCCAGCACAATGTCTTCGGCTAACACCGCGAGGTTCGAGGCGACGAATAGTTCCAAGAGGAGCTGCACGTCAAAGAGCCATGCCACCAGTGGCGAGCGAAACCAATGACGGAGAAATTCAACAAGCTTATTGGTGAGCGCCATGCGCCCTCCGCAACTCCTCGGCGTCGTGCTTCAACTGGACAGTCTTTTGCATAAGTCCATAGTTACCGTGCCACTGGACGAAATCCGCGCCGCCCATAAAGGCTGCGTGTTTGCTGGTACGGCCGTCATAGTGCCATAGGTCAAAGTAAGTGAAGTCGATGGGGTTGGAGAAGGGTGGACCGGTGAGTAGGCCATCCTTGCGCAGGCCATCCACAATCTCCTTGGCAGCCAAAACTTTGCTATTAGTGCTGGCGACGACCTGTTCGGCCTGCGAATAAACGCGATCAATGAGAACCTGCGTGTGGCATTGCGTGCAAACTTGCTTCATGCTGGTTTGGGCACGCAGATAGTTAGGGCGTTTTTCGCTTACGGGGTTGGCTAAGTACCAGCCAAGGCGGTCGGAGGGGTCGTGTGTGACCTTGAGGCCGTTAATGCCGCTCATGTGGCACGTGGCGCAGGTGGGCACAAACATATCGCGGGTGCTTAGAGTTTTGGGATTGGCGTCGAGCTTGAGCAGATGCTCCTGCGCAGCGAACATCACGCCGTGCTTGGACTCATCGTAAATCTCGATTTGCGAGTGGTCGGGACCCAGGTGGCATTGGCCGCAGGTGCTAGGCCGCCGAGCCAGCGCGACCGAGCTGGTGTGGCGCGAGTGGCAAGCAGTGCACGTGCCAATCGTGCCGTCTTCGTTGGGCTTGCCGACCGAGTGGCACTGCTCGCATCCAGAGACCATAGCTGCACCGCCTTCAGCATTGACGAATGGATGCGGCGGCCGCTTTGTTCCGCCCGGCTGATATTGTTCGCTGAAGGCCACCTGCTCGGTGCTCAAGCCTTTCTCACCGTAGATGGCGGCCCAACTCGGCGCGGCATGGCGGCTGTGCAGAAACTCCTGGTAGATTCCCTCGTGACAACCGCGGCAATTACCAGCAGTGAGTTTGGTGCTGATCACGAAGCCGTGATGGTCCTTCCTCTGTTGGCCTTCGGCGGGCTGGTGGCAGTCCAGGCAGTTGATTCCCTTCTTGGCGTGGGCGCTCATCTCGTACTCATGCACCACGGAATACTGGAGCCTGGCGTGGCACTCGGCGCACTTACCGCTGGCTCGCACAAAGTCTGCCGTGGGCTGCTCTGTCTCGATTTTGGGGCGAGCACGATTGACTAAAAATGCGCCCAGGATCAGGGCAAAAGCAACGGTGACGGCGATGAAAACGGAGCGAAAGGACATCGGAACCTCTGGCTTGTTGAACTGGAGGTGTGAGTCTGGTGCGGGGCATTGCGATACTAACAGGACCCATTCGAGCCTAGCGCAAGGGAGAAGTTTTGGGAAGCAGTGAGCGCAGAGGGTGGTGGTGAGGTTTCCGGTTTGCCCACTAACCGACCGGAATCGGAGTTACAATGCTGTCGATGGTTCGTTAGTTGCTCAGGAGGATGCAATGACGGGTCCTCGTTCCTGGAATCGCAGAGAATTCGATGTGACGCCTGCCGGGTTCTTCACGGTCCTGAGGCCTACCGGGTGGTTCTCCGCCACCTCGCGCCTGCCGGCCGGTTTCCGGTATCTCGTTAGTGCATCTAAACACGCTGCAGCGCCACACGTGGTGGATATGCCGGCAGCAGCGCCCGCTCGCGCGCCGGAGCAGGAGGCACTCGACCGCCCCGCCATAAAGGAAACGACAATCTCACTGCAGATTCTGACACTGAGTGCGCACGATCACCATCTAATGCGGCAAGCTTTGATTCTTTTGTCGGCAGCCGCGATCACATGTTTTCTTCTGTGGTGGATATTTTTTCGACCCCACCCCTTTTGGTGATCCAGCCACAAACCACGTTAATTTTGGAATACTGGATTTTGGCTATTCTGCTCTGGGTTGTCGCGTTCTGGGCGGTTGATAAGCTAACCGGAGATTACACCACTACCGTGCATCAACGCCGTTCTTCACTTCCACACAAAAAAGACGGCAGACCGTTTGGCCTGCCGTCATCTTGCAGATATGGGAGGAGGAAAGGCTTGCGATCTACTTGCCGGACTTCGCCGGGGCGGAGACGGGCGCGGATTTGGTATTCTGCAACACCGAATGCGAACCGCCGGTCGAGCGCACGTAAAGCACGGTCAGGCTGATGGAGGTAATCATGAAGATGACTGCCGACCATGTGGTGAGCCGTGTGAGTACGTTGGCCGCGGCGCGAGGGCCAAAGGCGGTCTGCGAGCCCTGGCCGCCGAAGGCGCCTGCCAAGTCGGCCGAGCGGCCCTGCTGCAGGAGCACCACGCCGATGAGAAACAAGCACACAATCACGTGCACGACGACGACGAAATCAAGTAGAATCTGCATTTTTCTAAGCTGCTTTCCAGGTCAGTCCGGTTAACCCGGACGAGAGAAATTTGGTGCGGAGGAGGGGACTTGAACCCCTATGCCTCGCGGCGTCAGCACCTCAAGCTGGTGTGTCTGCCAATTTCACCACCTCCGCACTGAGGTGAACCTTCCAAGTATAGCAAAACGCGGGAGCGTTGAGAAACGATGGCAGCTCATCGCAGTCGGGCAATCGCATGAAACGTCTCTTGCAGATTATTGTCTGCCGTCCGGTTATCCTCAAGTTGTGTCGACTTCTCGGAGCGCTCGGAACGGAATGCAGCTTCCGGGGAAAAGGGTACCCCCTCCCCCCTTTTTATATTTTTGAATTCTTGCAGATAATTTCCTGGCTGCTATATAACTTATTCAAAATAAAAAGAATTCCACGCATATTCCGCATACAGCTCACCAACTGTGAACCTGTGAAACTGTGGTGGAATTACATAGAGTTCATACGATTGCCGAGGCGCAGACGGTATCACCCAGCCAGCCGCGCCATCCAAGCGGCCAAAGCCTGCTGATCAGGGCTGCCTGCGGCGTGGGCGGCTTGGACATTGCAGCGCTCGGCCTGGTCGCGGTTTTGGCTGATCTTGAACTTGCCTTCAATGCGCGTGATGGCGATGCGAAAGCCCACAATGCCGGCCAGCATTGAGCTGCGAAAGTCGCCCGGCATGTTGCGCCACTTTTCCGCGAAGGCCGGCTCGTGAGCCTGGATTAGCCCGGCAAGCAGGGCATCTTTGCCCAGCTCGTCCTCGACCAGATCCAGGATTCCGTAGGCGTGGACGGCGAAGTAGTTCCAGGTGGGTACCGAGAGTGGATCGACATAGAGGCTGGGCGAAACATAGCTGTGGGGGCCGGAGAAGACGACCAGGGTTTCGCGTCCGGCCAGAGCCTGCCAGTGGCGATTGGCGCGGGCAAAGTGACCTTCAAGTACACCATGCTGGCCCTCATCTTTGACCACCAATGGCAAGTGGGTGGCCACGAGTGGCGCTGTAGATTGCGAGCCGAAGAGAATAGCAAAAGAGTATGTTTGCATAACTTCGATGAGAATGGCTCGATCGGCGATCTGGTTGAATTTGGGTGTGTACATTGCAACTCCTACTGGATGCGTTCGACTTGGAAGCCGCCTTCGCGCAGTGCATGGCTGATGGCGGTAATGTGGGTTGCGCCACGGGTTTCAAGGGTCACATCGATCACAGTCTCACCCAGGTTAACGCCATAGTAGGCGCGGTTGTGGATGGTCTCGACGATATTGGCGCGCTCACCGGCCAGGATTTTGGTGAGGCCGAGCAGCGCGCCCGGACGATCCTGAAGGTGAACACGGATGCGTAGCAGGCGACCGTCTTTGACCAGGCCGCGTTCGATGATCTTGGCAAGCAAGGTCACGTCGATGTTGCCGCCTGAGACAAGAACCACCGTCCGGCGATTGCGGAGATTGGTTTTGGCTTGAAGCAGAGCAGCTAACGCCGCGGCGCCTGCGCCCTCGGCAAGAGTCTTTTCCTTTTCCAGAAGTATGAGGATAGCGCTGGCGATCTCTTCGTCGTCGACGGTGACGATCTCGTCCACGTAGCGGGAGACCAAAGGCAGGGTCAGATCGCCTGCGCGGCGCACGGCGATGCCGTCGGCAACGGTGGCTTCAGCATTGATAGTGATCGGAGCGCCAGCCTCGCGTGCGCGCAGCATCGAGGGCAGCTTTTCCGGCTCGACTCCGATGACGCGGATTTTGGGGTTGGTCTCTTTCAGAGCGCAGCCGATGCCGCTGATGAGACCGCCGCCGCCGATGGGGACCACAACGGCTTCAATATCGGGAACCTGCTCGAGGAGTTCTAGGCCAATAGTTCCCTGGCCGGAGATAACTTCTGGGTCGTCGAAGGGATGAATGAACGTGCGATCCTCTTCGATGCGGCGACGCAGGGCCTCTTCGCAAGCTTCATCATAACTAGCTCCGTGCAGGATAACCTCGGCGCCGAAGCCGCGCGTGGCGGCAACTTTAATCTGCGGCGTTGCCAGCGGCATGACGATCTGCGCACGAATACCGCGGGCCGCTGCGTGGAAAGCGACGCCCTGGGCGTGATTACCGGCGCTGGCAGTGATGACGCCGCGCTCCCGCTCGACCTGACTTAGAGTCAGCAGCTTATTGAGTGCGCCGCGCTCTTTGAATGCCCCGGTGCGTTGCAGATTCTCCAGCTTCAAATGCAGCGGCAGGCCGGTCAACTCGGATAGGTCGCTGGAGAGCTGGCAGGGAGATACGTAGATAGCTTCGCCTATGCGCGCGCGGGCAGCCTTGATGCTGGCAAGAGTGACGGATTCCAAAAAACGCCTCCTAGGTTGAGAAAAAGCAGTCTGAATGTGGAAACTCTTAATTCGTGCGAAAACTAAAAAGCCACCAGCCGCGTATGCGGGTGGTGGCCTGGGTGCTGCATAACTCAAAAATCCGGTTCGTCAGGCTTGATTTCCCGCGCGCGCATTGGATCTGCTCATTCGCATGGCGGAAATCGGCATGGCTATGCACAGAACCGGAGCAAAACTCATGTTGGTGGCAGCGGTGTGCATGACCTTGATTGAAGTAGAGCAGAGGAGCAAGGACCGCGTCAAGCGACCAGTGCGGCGGACGTTTTTATTTGAAATCACACGAGATGGCTATAGCGGCTCCCCAATTGCTGTAGAGGGAGATCGTTGCGGTTGAGTGGCTTTTTCCTCTTCGGGGTCCCCGGCGACAGGTCTTCGTCGCTGGGGTGGAAGAAAAAGCCACCTTCCACACTGCAAGATGCTTCGTGTGAACTGGAGAACCGCTCTAATTACCTTCGAGTCGTCTGAATTGCGCATGCTCTGCCGTAAAAAAATTGTTGGCCGATTGGATATACAAGGGGCAGTTGCGCCCTCGACTGCAACTTAGCGGAGCGAACGCAGATGGTTTGTATAACGTGCCAGAGTCATAGAATGCGCCGGATCAAGAGGGAAGGGTTTCTGCGCACGAGGTTAGCGCCAATATTCGGCTACTTTCCGTGGCGATGTTCCAACTGCGGGGCGGTGCAATTGCGAAGAGCACGGGGCGAACAGAAGCGTACGCATGACGCAGGATGTGAGCGCAAGAGAATCCCCGGTCTTGCAGCGGAGCGAGTGCGCGAAAAGTCTTCCAGTCAATCTAAGTCCTGAACATTTCATTTTTGGGCATCGTGTTAACGACTACATGTGTGAGGACGGTGCACTGATAACTTTTTATCTTGGCTCAGATCCTACGCGAATAATGATAGTAATGCTCAATCAGCATCTCTTCCGCGAAAGACGCAAAGAACAGTGCGGAGAACAATCTTTAGATCAAAGATCAATCCCCAGTTTTGCAAATAGTAAAGGTCGTACATCAGCCGCGTACGAATACAGGTGTCGCCGCGCAATCCGTTGACCTGCGCCCATCCAGTGATACCTACCTTAATTTGGTGCCTGCGATGATACTCGTCTATCTCGCGCCGAAAGCTGTCGACAAAGAAAGGACGTTCGGGCCGAGGTCCTACGACACTCATGTCACCTTTCAGTACATTGAGAAACTGAGGTAATTCGTCCAAGGAGTATTTGCGCAGGATTTTCCCAACGCGGGTTCGGCGGGAATCGTCAGGTTGAGACCACCGCGTATCGGTCTCACTTAGCGGAGCCGTGTGCATGGTGCGAAATTTATACATCTGAAACACTCTTCCATTCCATCCGACCCGATCTTGAATAAAAAAAATACTGCCTTTAGAACCTATCTTTATCGCAAGGGCGATCAGCACAAATAGGGGAAATCCGAAAATAATCGCGGCAAGTGAAAACACAAGGTCAAAGGCTTTCTTGAGGATCAAGTAGTGCAGTGTTTTCGTTGGCACGGCGCCAATATTCAAAAGATAAAGGCGATCGGTTGTTGAGAGGCTCTGGCGCAGAGGTGTGCCCTCTTTGGAATCGATAATGAAACGCACCGAAGCGCGCACGCCGCCGTTGCTTCCGATGCGTTGTGAAAGCACGGCAACCTGCGCCAGCGGTGCGGAGATAAGGACTTCTTCTGCAGGTCCGCGTCGAATTTCCCGCACCAAGTCATCCAGGCTGTGCGCGCTGTTTGCCAAGTGCGATCTCTCTAAGGATTCCAAGCGAATCGCGCCGGATATCTCGTGGCGGGAGACTTCTTTGTGAGTAAGTGTCCAGAATTCACCATCTGCAAGTATATGCGATTCGACAACAACGATGCGCGTAAGAGGACTCTGGGTATCGAAAAGTGCACGAAGCGACACCTTAATAATCACCGAGGTAAAGAAAAGAAGTGCGGCATAGATAGCACATCGAAATATACTGGGAAAATGCAGCCCCAAAAGAGCAAGCAACAATGCTGCCGTACCTGATGCCGTTGTCGCGGAGACCAAAGCAGCCATCGCGCCTGTATGTTCGCGGTTGATCTTGCCGCACTGGGTTGCATGAAAGCATTCGATAGCCGCGATCCAGGCGAAAGAAAGAACCAGAACGAATTGCTCGCTAGTTGAAGGGCTAGAGCGAGGTACACCGGCTAGGGGCAAAATCGCTTCCAGTAACAATCCGCAGAACGCAGGCAACGGATAGAGGCACACCCGCAGAAGAGCACGCTCCCAGCGAGCTGGTTTGGAGCGGGACGGCGCATCGAGACGGCGCACCAAGGCTATGCCCGGAGGGGACGATGCTTTAGCGGGATGGGGTACCGAATGTTGAGTTGACATGAAGCGCCCTGTTCTCTGTTGCTTGGCTATGGGACCAGTGTGCCGATTGCGATAGCGCTCAAGGCCAGCGGGGTAAGTACTTGCGGCCAATCGTGAAGAGCGCGGACAACGCCATTGTCGATTTTTTCGGGTACGACTACTTGATCGCCAGGGTACATCGGTAAGTGTTCGAAACTGCCATGGAATACTGTGCCAACCTCCTGCCTGCTGATGACAGTACCGTCCGCGCGGAGCACGAAGGCATGGTTCTGATTTGAGTTAAAAGCGCCCTTGCCAGCCAATCTCAGATAGTCGCCAACCTTGCGATGTGCTGCATAAACAAAAGATGCAGGGTTGTAAACTGCGCCAGAGACCGTAACTGTATTTGGACGCGCTGGAATCACAATCCGATCGGAGTCCTCAAGAGCAATCGGAGGAAAATCTGCAATGCTGCTTGCGCCAGGGTGCATGGCCAATACTACCCGGCCGGAGGCCTGCATGGAACGCAGACTGGTCAGCAGTGTCTGCTGCGCAGCCTGACGGGCAGCAACTCCTCCGGAGTCCTGCGAGCCGGCCGCAACGGCCGACACTGTCGAGGCGCGTACCTCCGCTTCGGCTCTGTGCACCATTTCGTCGAGGCCCTTCTGCTGTTCGGCGCGCGCAGATTCCCGTGTTAAGCGCGCTCCGTAGGGGTACGCTCTTGCGGTCAATCCGCCCGCCGATTCCAGCACATCCTTAAGCGTTTTGCCCTCCTCCAATTGATAGATTCCCGGATGTTCTACTTCGCCTTCAACTTTGACATATCGGGTTTGCGCCTGCTCGGGAGTTTCAATGTCCCGTTGTGAAAAAACGGTCACAATATCGCCAGGTGCGAGCGCCAAGTTGTTTGCCGAATCGTTGTCTTCGATTGCTTTGGCGAGATCGAAAGCGATTAATTGCGTCTTTAATGTGGCAGCATCGACTCGTTGGATCAGTGCATAGCGCCAGTTGATCGATGGTACCAGCCTTTGCAGATCGCTCGCTAGCGAGTTCGTTCCAGTGCCTAAAACATTGCCCGTCGCGTTTTCTGAAGCGGCACGGAGACTCACATCTGGACCGCGAACGGTTTCAGAATAACTAAGATCGGCGTAATACTCCTGAATTGTTTGCTGACGCGTAGGCTGACTGTCTTGCTCCTCTGTTTTGGTTTGAGTATCGGGAACTTGCTTGCGCACGGGATATGCTGTTTGGCGGGCGTCGGTAGTGCTGGCGCGATCGAGCCAATACTCCCGAGGCAAGAGTGCCGCAGGGTTTGGGATAAGATCGCGAATACGCATTCCTGCATGAAATGGATAGCGGCCAGGATTGGTGACATAGCCGCGAAGGGTCACGGTATCATCAAAACGCGGAATTATGCTGGAGATGTGGACTATATCACCACCCTTCAGTACGAAACTCAATCCGGTGGCATCAAGCGGGAACTGAAGCACGCTCCGGGCACGGTTCTCGCTGATGCGCTCGACGATTGCACTGCTTCCGTCGGCGACAGTATTGAATCCTCCCGCTGTTTCGATGAGTGAGTCAATCGTGGTGTCGCCCTTAAGTTCATAAATGGCCGGGGCATTGACTGAGCCTGAGACAGCTACCAGAGAACCTACCTGAGGAATGAATACTACATCTCCAGATTGCAATGAAAGGTCGTGTGACTTATCGCCCTTTACCAGCAAGTCGTATAAATCGAACTCCTGCGCGGAGTTATCGCCGCGCTTCAACTGGATATGCCTCAGCGAGCCCTGATCCGATGGTCCGCCGGAGGCAAAGACAGCGTTGACCAGCGTACTGAGAGAGCTGACGGTGTAAACTCCAGGAGCCCTCGCCTGCCCGACCACGAAGACTTGAATTGAGTGAAGGCGCTCGACAGCTGCCTCCAGGTTGAAACTCTTATAAACGTGTCCAACAGCTTGTTTAAGATAGTTGTCCAGATCTCGAAACCTGATCCCCATCACAGGTACTTCGCCCACATTCGGGATATAGATGTTCCCCGACCGGTCAACGGCTATGCGCAGATCGGCATCGATCTGACCCCATATTCGGATACGCAGTTCATCGCCAGATCCGATGGCATAGTCACTCGGAACCTGGGCATTGCCAGCGGGAGCAAAGGTGTCGGGCGACTGGTCGAACAGAGAACGGCCGAAGACTGCCAATGGGCGGCCTGCCGAATCGGCGGCCATCTGCTCAAACTCTGTGTGTGGTTCGGGGGGGCGCGCTGGGAGGATACGCCTCACCCGCATCGGCTCACTCACAGCCGGAGGAGTTTCCGTACTCCGGAGGGTTTCGTGCATGGATCGCCCTGGATTCGCCAATATTCTTGTAGTATCTTCCAAACTCGCAGGATTGGAAGGCGTCGTCGTATTCTGCTCGGTATCGGCGCAAGGCAATGCTTGGGTTCCGTCCGTGCTAGTCGAACAAGGTGGGGTAGACGGCACCGGATTCTCTGGTGTCTGCGCGCTCAAGCCCCCCGTGATAACAAATAGCGCAAGCAAGAGTCCGACGGTATTATTTGCGACACGTTTTATGGGAAAATTAAACTCTCTTCGCGCATAGACAATCCAAAAGCTTGCCGCACAGAGAGCGAAAATGATCGATGCCAGTAGAATCACCGTTCGCAAGGGAGAAGATCGTTTGTCCGGTATAACCGCGGAATCGACAACCTGAATAACTGCACCTTGTTTGGCTTCGTCCAAACGCGCTATCTCCAACTGCTTGGCTAGAAGCGCAACGACCGCCTCATTGTATTTCATATCTCTTAAACGGCGCAGATATTCGGCTCCAGCTTCAGGTATGTTCCCCTTAGGCACGAGAGCGTCGTCAGAGGCCTCCGAGCTTGTTCCAATAAGTTCCGCAAGCTGTGAGTCAAGCTCAGCAATCTCCTGTTTTATCTGAATTACACGGGGGTTTTCCTCCGTGGAAAACGTACGCAGGGAGCGAAGCTGAACCTGCTTAGCGGCGATCTGCGCGCGGATGGCGACGGCGCTTTCCAGGATAGCCCTCGATGCACCGGCGGGCTCCAGCATTCCCGTAGTCTGCTGCGTCTTTTTTAGAGCTTCCTCAGCCTCGGTGAGACTGCCTCTAGCGTCGAGAAGCTGTTTCTCAAAGAAGAGCCGTCGTTGACTGGCCTCCGTGATGGCGAGTGAAGCCGAAAACTTTCTAAACTCGTCTACATAGCCGTTTGCAAGTTCCGCCGCACGCGCGGCATTACGATCCGTAACGGAGATGGCAATGATGCCGCTCTTTACATTGAGTGCAATTGAGGTTCTATGCTCCAACGCCGTTCGCGTATCTGAAATTCGCTTCTTACGATACTCCCGCATCAATTGAAAACGCTGGATGGTGGAGTCTTCGACCGTACGACTTCGTAACATGACGAGGCAGACTTCTGCTGGATTGTGAAATCCAAAGCCAGCTCCAGCAAATCCGGCGAGTGCCCCTAATTCACCAGATTGTGCGGCAAAGACAGAAGCCAGGGAGGACGAGGACGACGGCGGAAGAATTGTGGTGACAGCCGTGTACCGTGTGGGAAGCAGAAATGCGAGCGCCAAGCCGACAACCGCGCCGACCGATGCCGCCTTTGCCAGAAGGCGCCAGCGATTAGCCAGCAACGTCAACAAATCCAGAACCGTAAGCGCAGGACGCACGCCAATGTCGGCATGAGTTTGAGGAAAACGGGTTGCACTGTCAGGCATTGAGCCAATGGCGATGCTCATCGTTGCGCTTCTCCTTGCAAGCGGTTCGTGGGACTTTCTGATGACAACGAGCTTCCAGGCTCTTCGGGGGCAGTGTTTATATGGCTGACAGCCAGGGAACCAAGCCCAATGCCTCGCCCACAATCGCTGATGTAGAGCAGAGTGGTAGCACCGCTCCAGGCGGGGTCATACGCATTGCAATCGCCGAACGTGAGTTGTTCGGCGCCACCGCGTGAAGGGTTGGCAGTAAACAAGTGCCAGTAACTACCGTCTCGTTGCCGATAGATGAGTTGTCCGTTCTCGGCCTTCACATTGGGCGAATCCATTGCAATGCCGTCCGCATAGATTCTTTGGGGCAATTCTCCGGAGTGCATGACAAAAAGGTGTGAGACTCCACCCTCTGCAGCAGAAAGCAAAATTACATCCGGCGCGGCAAAGGCAGCATTCCAGACATCCATTCCTCTGGGAGTGATAGGTAGTGGCTCATCCAAGACGCGGCCATTTTCGTCGAGATGAACCATCCACGCTCTACCTGCGCCATTAACCTCGCGTAGAAAGGACAGGCTGCGTCCATCCCGCGAGAGAGTCGGCGATTCCGCATTGGGGATGGTCGCGATCGGCGCGGTAGAGGTGGTTCCACTTGAGGTTACAGGTAGCTCCACCAAGCGAGATTCTCCCTGAGTCACGGCTTCAATCCAAAGGTTGTTCGCACCTGGACTTGAAGCAATGGCGAGTTGGTCCTCCTCTTGTCCGTCTGCGCCAGTTTGATACCGTCGACCGTTTTCGTCTTCGACACGATACCCTTGTGGAAACATTGCGATGTCAAGCAGATGATTACCGGCTTGATGCAGAGCAAATTGGGCATAGGATCCGCGCGCAAAGTTCTGCAGATAATCGGAACTGACCAGCGATCGCTCATGGGCGAATGTGGTTGTCGATGCCAGGCACCAAACGATCGCAAACCCAGGCAGGGCCCACGCGATCTGTGTTCGCGGCCATTTGGACCATGGGCCCAGTTGATCAATTGGACGAGTTCTCAAGGCAGCGAGCAAACAAACTAACATTGCGAGAAGTCCCCAATAAGGTAAAAAGTCGAACAATAGAGCCAAGAGCGGAGATAAAGCTGGAGTGGATGGGTGAATATTGCAAGCCATAAAGTAGAAACCAAGTAGGATGACTCTGCGCCATGGGTTCTGCACCGCATGGACTGCAAGGATGGCAACAAAGGAGAGCACTATGAGGTGATAGGATGCGGGCTGCGTTGAAAGGGTCATTAGGAGACAAATCCAGGAGGCCCATTCCAATGATCTACGTCTCGGATCGGTGTCTCCCGGGGAAATCGCCAGCAATGTCGCACAGAGCAAAATGAGTTGCCAGAGCGGATATAACATCGCATAGAGTAGAGGCGATGAATATATCGGATGAGGATTCACGAGGGTTTGGGTCAGGAAAACGTGATGAAACAAGCCGGAAGCGGACGGAACAGTCAGGCTAAATGGATCAATGACTTCACCACGCAACATGCGAGGAAACTGTTCGATCAAGAACACGTGCATGACTGGAGTGCCGAATAAGACAAAGCACGCCGCGAGGATCGCCAGCGTAGAAGTGGCCAGGACTGTCGCTGATTTCCACTGACGCTTGCGCAAGAAGTAGAACAAAAAAAACAACGGATACACCTTGAGCGAGGCCGCGATCGCAAGGGTGAGACTGCAACTGAACCACATCTTGCGCGTATCAAACCAGTAGGCAAGAGCTAACAAGCCAAGCACCACGAGGTGCATCTGTCCCAGCAGGAAGTTATTACGCAGAGGGATGATAGCAAGAAATGCAATCATTGCGACATGGCGGCCACTAACAGAGGTGATTTTCTGAATTCCATAGAGAGATGCGGCCAGGATGGCGAGATTAGCCACGAGCCAAACCCGTTTGGCATCCAGAGCATCGAGCCAGGTCAGAGGAACAAGCGGCAGAGCGGAGAAGGGCGTAAGGCCGGCGAAACCCACTAACTGCTGCGGGATGGACCACAGGTCCTTTATTCGCTGGAGCCAGATCCAATCATAGATTCTGTCCATCGTGTAGTGCTCGCGTAACAGGCGAGCTACGAGGTAGTAGTTAGGAAAGTCAGTGTGCAGCGATCTCCAACCGGGCGCAAATCCCTTAAGAACGAAGAGCATGCACAACGCGGTAAGCACGGATATCTCAACTAGCAGGATAATTCGTCGCGTCGTAGTCGCCGCAAGCGCATTAGTCTTCATGATTCCCCCCGGCGAAGATCGTTGGCAGGGAAGACGTCATGATTTGAACGCAGATGCAACTTCCAGTCAATGCAGGCAACCGCAAATCCGGCGTCGGTGCTGAGATGATGTACGATGCGCGCGGCCTGAAAACGGAGATTGGCCATTCGGTATGCAATCGATTTTGCAGCATTCTGCTCAATACGTTCGCATAGTATGGGGCGCTTTCCGAACGGCGCCAAACGGCCGGCCAGATAGCGCCGCCAGATATGGTTATCCGAAAAGAAATGTCGATGCAACAGTAGATTGAGCTTGTTTCCTGGCATGTCTGTCAGCAGCCATCGTTGCGCATAGCGGCCGATCCAAAGACGCACCAGTGAGTCAGCAGGCAGAGTACAGATGCTTTCGAGCGCTGGCGGGATAGGACAGTTAAATAGATTCTGCACACTCAGTAGCACAAGTGCGGCGGCTTCCGCCAAGCGCGTGTCTGTGCAAAGGAGTGCCTGCACTTTCCGCCAAAGCGCATCGTCATTTCGATAACGATGCATAAAGGCAGCAAGCTCATAGAGCCAAAGCAGTCGTGCCCATGATCCCAAGAAGTGCCGAAAGACGTGAAGAATCTGATAGAGAAATGCGTGATGTCGCGATAGACGCGGAAAAGAAAGAGAACCGAGAGTATGTATCGTAGCCTTTTCGATGGCGTCACAGGGGCAGTCCAAGGGGAAGTCCTCGGCCCCGGCCTCCCAAAATCTGGAATGCAGTTCGATAGCCGCACCTTCCTGGGGGTTATAAAGATAGGCGTTGTGAGCAATGGGGCGTGTCATAGGAATGCACAGCCTCCGCTCATCATCGCCGGCTACTGCGGTCAATTTGTAGCCGAGCTTTTCTAGAGCCTGCTGTGCGCGTAGTTCGTCTCCAGGGGTAACTAGCAGATCGAAATCAATCTGGTGACGTTGCCATAATTCCTCCAGATACTCCGGAATAAGGCTGAATCCCTTAACGCACGCAAACCTTACGCCAGCCTGTTGCAATGCAATGGTCGCTTGCTTAAAGGTCAAAAGCATTCCACTCATTCTCTGCTCGTTGTCCCGCCTCCGTTGATCGAGCGCTGCGATAGCCTGCGGATGAAGATGGGTGTAATCGCCATTCTTCAGCATTCTGGCGTATAGGGGCAGAGTAAGTCCGACTCTATCGAGCACGCCGATGTTGCACGACCACTCGCGAATTGAAAAGTCAGATGAAATGCGTTTCTTGTGACTCACCGCCGCATCATCTTTAACCTCAGCGGCAGAAAAGCGGAGGTCATGAACAGCGCTCGATAAAAATTCGCTGTTCATGCGGTAACCTCAAGAGTCTGAGACGAAAGAGATTGCCCGAAAGCGGCGTCAATCAAGTTCAGAATGGCCTGGAGGTAGGAGAAAAGTTGATGAATCTGATCGCATTCATCTCCCGTCACCATTGCGAATCCCACGCCGTCAAATGCTGGAGGGGTATGCGCGAACCAGGACCCACTGCTCATGCGAACCGCACAACTGGATCCGAAGCGGTAAATCTCGGTCTGTCCAATCTCGGGCTCCGTGCCCCTAGACGCTCCGGATTCCCTCTCAGTCTCCACCGCAATCTCCCATGTTGCATTTACAACTTCGCTAACCGGCTCGAGCGGTAACTCCAACCTGCGGAAAACCTCACTCATCAGTGTGGAATTTGTCTTAAGGAGCACGACAGATTCTCGCAGCGAAAACTGAAGCGAGTAAGGCAAAAAGATGCGCCGGTGCAGCAAATCGGTTGTAGCAGCCACAACCTTATCAGCGGTTAGGAAATGTTTTTCAGGCACAGATTCGCTCCGTACAAATTACATCCAAATGAGCAGCAACAACTGCCGGATGGCCGCTGAAAAGAACCTTAAGGGAGGGAAGCCGGCAAAGCTGTTGCAGCAGTGAAGATCGATGGCTATTCTGTCCTGCAATTGCTTCCGGTTGTTCCTCGATCTCTCCAAGGAGGGATTCCAGTGCTTCATCTTCGTTAGACGACGATATATGAAAGATGTGCTCGTTGGATTCCACTGAAGCTCGATTCAGAAAAACGATCCCTGCAGGCGTTGCGTCGATAGCGCGCTCGACGCCGAAAAACGTCCAAGGGTCGACTTCAAAGGACAACTCTCCGTTTAAGGAAGTAGCAGGAGACAAGGCAGATAGCTGCGGAAAGTAAAACTTCGCATCAGGTAAGAGTTTAATCGAAGTTTGCATGCCCCACACATTCAGTCGATTTCTCGCATCAGTGACGAAGGTCCAGTCGTCGGAAAGTAAGCTCCAACCGCGCAATGCAAGAGCGAGAGAAATCGTCGATTTTCCGACGCCCGAGGGTGCCGCCAAAAGAAGGGCCTTTCCTTTGCGCACCACACAGGCGGCGTGCAAAGCAATTACTCCCAACGACGGAGCTAGGATGCCTGCAATGACCGAGAGCACCGCTCGGCGAAAGAATCCTTCGTCGGCAATTATTCCATCCGATAACATCCCGGCGACTTCGCGTGCTTTCAGATCAAACCACACAGAGCCGTCACTTCCGTAGTCGGCATGAACGAATTGGTTTCTGCCACGAAAAATGGGGAAGTTGCAATGGGCAGGTGATGCCTGTCTTTTCCCGCGAACAAGCAAGGTGATTGTTGCACGCGATGACTGTGCCACCGGAGCCGGGCACAATGGAAAGAAAGCGCTTGCGAGTTCCAAAAAACGTTCGGAGTCCGTGCGAAACGAACACGCGTGGCCAGCCATGCCAAGTGTCGTGGAGTGCCTCGCCACCCCCCTGTAATCGCCTTCGACCACACCTGTTTTCATTACCATGCAAGGCCTCGTTCTCGGTTCAGAATACTTTGGAAAGTCCTTCGCGAAATACGTGAAAGGCAGAAATGACAAAGCGATGACAAGCCTGTGACAAGCAAAGGCAAAAGCAAAAGCATAATCAAGTCGAGATGAGCCAGAGCGCGAGCACCGCGGATGTGGAATTGATCATTGTCAACCGCGCTGTGCGGATGGCCAGTCTTGCTCATAGCTATGTTGTTAAGCGGCCCTTGTTGACGGGCTCGCCGCTAAATAAGCGTCAGCAGGAGGTTTGTTGAGTCGATGAAGAATGCATTTGAAGACGCCGGGACAGTCGATGTCCTGTTGACTCACGCCTATCACCTTGCCCACGATCCTAAGCAGTGGGAACGTGGGCAGCCTTATCCACCTCTTGGGACGCTTTACGCCGCGGCCGTAGCGCGGGAGAAGGGCTTCCGGGTAGCAGTGTTCGATAGCATGCTTGAAGATCCAGAGGCCGGCTTCGCGCGTTCGTTGGACCTGCACCGGCCTCGGGTAGTCATCGTCTACGAAGATAGTTTCAACTTTCTTTCGAAAATGTGCCTGCTCCGTTCGCGGGAATTATGTTGGAAGATGCGGGCCGCGGCGGCTGCACACGGGGCGATAGTCATGGCTCACGGTTCCGATGCCGCTGATCACACAGAGGAGTATCTCGACCAAGGCTTTGACGCCGTGCTGCTTGGTGAAGGGGAACAGACTGTTTGCGATCTGCTCGATGCCATCCTGCGCCGAGGTCAGATGGCATCGTGGAGTATTCCAGGCCTTGCTTGGCGTGAAGATTCGTCACGACAAATCGTAAAGACCGAGGCTCGATTGCCACAACGCGATCTTTCACTTCTCCCATTTCCGGCTCGTGACCTTGCGCATATATCTGCATACGCAGATATATGGAGGCGTAGTACCGGATATGTTTCTACGAACGTTGTGGCTAGCCGTGGTTGTCCGTTTCGCTGCAACTGGTGCGCGAAGCCGATCTATGGAAACGGTTATTCGCTGCGACCCGCGGAATCGGTAGCGGCCGAGATCGCGGAATTGAAGAAATGCTACGGCATTGAGCATGTATGGTTCGCGGACGACATTTTTGCGCTGAATGCCAAGTGGACGGAGCAGTTTGCCGATGCAATGCAGCGTTATGAGGGCGTACTCCCCTTCAAAATACAAAGCCGAGCCGATCTTATGCGCCCTGGAACTGTGGCGGACCTAAAGCGCGCGGGGTGCAACGAGGTCTGGATGGGCGTAGAGTCCGGGGCGCAGAGCGTGTTGAATGCGATGGACAAAGGCCTGCGCACAGAGTCAGTTCCTGCGGCTCGGCAGCTTCTGCATAGTTACGGAATTCGTGCCTGCTACTTTTTGCAGTTCGGATATCCCGGAGAGGGACTTAAAGAGATTGAGGCGACCATCGATCTCGTGCGCTCGACCCGGCCCGATGATATCGGAGTTTCAGTCTCTTATCCACTTCCAAACACCACTTTCTACGAGCGAGTCCAGGAGCAACTCGGGGCCAAGCGTAACTGGGTAGATAGCGGCGAGTTAAGCATGATGTTTCGGTCGGCTTATAGTACGGAATTCTATCGCTCCTTGCGCAACGCCTTGCACTTTGAAGTTGCGCAAGGGCATCTTTCCGTCAATAACAGAGCCCTCGGAAAACTTCGGCGGCTTTGGGAGGAAGTCTATACTCTCGAGGCCGTATGCAGGACTTCGCGGCCTACGAGTCTCCCTATTTATCCGCAACAAACGGTGGATCTTCCACGGGATTACGAATGCTCAGATGGGTCGGCTTCCGGAAAGCGGTGCGCGGTAGAAACGGAGGTAAATGGATGACCGACCTACTGCTAACGCATGGATATTTCCTACATGAAGATCCCAAAGAAATACAAATCATGAAGCCCTATCCGCCGTTGGGAATTCTTTATATCTGCTCACACCTTCGATCCCGTGGATTCACCGTGGAAGTGCATGACAGTACATTTTCAACACAGGAAGCTCTTTATGCCCGGCTAAGGGAACAGACGCCGACGATACTTGGGGTTTACGCCAATCTAATGACTCGCCCTAAGGTCGTGAAGATTTTAGCGGAGGCGAAACGCAACGGCTGGAGGACTATTGTTGGCGGCCCCGAACCGGGAGCGTACGTGGAAGAGTACCTTCGTGCTGGAGCCGAAGTCGTGGTAATGGGCGAGGGCGAGGTCACAATGGAAGAGTTGTTGCCGTTACTCCTCAATGATGATGTCAAACGTTTAGACACAATACAAGGTATCGCTTTTCTTGACCAGGATGGACATGTCGTTCGTACTCAACCACGACCACAAATCCAGGACCTCGACGCACAACCATGGCCCGAGCGTGAGGCGATCGACACCGGGCGTTATGTGGAAACCTGGCGAACTCACCACGGCATGGGCTCCATTTCTCTAATCACGGCGCGAGGCTGTCCATATCGCTGTGAATGGTGCAGTCATCAGGTCTACGGTCAGACACACCGTCGCCGCAAACCGCGGTTTGTGGCCGATGAGCTTGAATGGCTGCGTAAACGATATAAGCCCGACATGCTGTGGGTCGCGGACGATGTGTTTACGATCAACCATGGATGGTTGATGGAGTGGCGTGAGCAAGTAAGTTCTCGTTCGCTTCATATACCCTTCGAGTGTATCTCCCGTGCCGACCGTTTGACGGAGGAGGTGATCCGGACGTTGGCGGAACTGGGATGCTTTCGGCTCTGGATTGGCTCTGAGAGCGGCTCCCAGCGCATCCTCGATCGCATGAAGCGCGGGGTTACAGTCGAGGAAGTGCAGCGGGCAACGAAGCTTTGCCGGGAGCATG
The DNA here is from genome assembly GCA_049518535.1 of Occallatibacter sp. Classification (GTDB taxonomy): domain Bacteria; phylum Acidobacteriota; class Terriglobia; order Terriglobales; family Acidobacteriaceae; genus Telmatobacter. The sequence continues at coordinate 157,100 of JBEKRS010000001.1, forward strand.
GAATTCAAACAGGCATGTTTCTTATGTGGGGTTACGAGGGCGAGGAGATGGAAGATATCGAAGCCACAATCGAACATGTGCGCGCCTCCAAGCCGGATGTCTTTCTCACTACCGTCTCTTATCCAATCAAAGGAACTCCTTACTTTAAGCGGGTCGAGGAGCAGGGCCGCATTCGTGAGACTCGCCCATGGGCGGAAAGTTCTGACCGGGAATTGGAGATTCTGGGGAGACGCAGTAGCGAATTCTATCAGATCGCCAACCAATTGCTGAAGCACGAAGTTGAATTGGTGCAGATCGACACAAAGAACAATGCAACTCGAACGGACGAAGCAGAGTTCCTGAAAGCACAGATTGCAGCGGAACGAATGAGCATGCGTGCCGCCGCACAGAATGATGTGAGAACCGCATGACAGCCTCAGTGAATCAATCCATCGCGCAGATAACTCCTCTTGCCGAGCCATTTGACTCGATCGCACCAGACTATGATCGACTGTTTACTACTTCGGCCATCGGCAAAGCGCAACGGGCCCAGGTATCGCGGGAGATCGAGCGCTGCTTTTCGCCCCTCAGTCATGTGCTCGAACTCAACTGTGGTACAGGCGAAGATGCGCTGGCATTGGCGCATCGCGGTGTGAGCGTGAGTGCATACGACGCCTCTCCGGAGATGGTTCGAATGGCTAGCCAGCGACTGCAGAGGAGTTCCTTATCCTCCAATGTGCAATTCGCTGTACTGCGCAACGAGCACTTATCTAGATTGGAAGGGACATTTGATGGCGCCTTCTCAAACTTTGCCGGATTGAACTGTTCGCAAGATTGGATGAGCATTGCAGATGAACTTGCACGTCTCGTCAAGCCGGGAGGGCATGTGCTGCTTTGTATATTGGGCCGCACGTGCTTGTGGGAAGTGATCCATTATCTTTTGCGCGGACGATTTCACAAAGCCTTTCGGCGTGTGCGCCGCGGTCCCACTTTGGTCCGTATCAATGAAAGCTCTATGCAGGTAATTTATCCATCCGTAGGCGAGGCAAAGAAGTTGTTTTCTTCGGGGTTCACGTTATACAAATGGCGCGGTGTGGGTGTCTTCGTTCCTCCATCCCATTGCGAACCGCATGTGCAGGGACGAAACAAAGCCCTTGATGTCCTTAAGTTTCTCGACTTGTCGTTTGCGCATCTGCCAGGTGTGCGTTGCTGGGGTGATCACATTCTGCTTGATTTTGTGAGGCGCGCGGCATGAGTTCTCCCGTTGCAATTCGCAAAGAATGGATAGGCATAAGCAAGTGGTCTGAACTGACCCTTCGCTGCCCAGTGTGCTTCGGTGAAATGGAGACGCTCATAACGACCGCCGAGGCGGCAGAAGATAAAGCAATCTGCGCGATTTGTAACTCGACCATGTTTCAGATCGATGGAATATGGCGCGCAATTCAACCCTGCCGTGCGGACCTTCTTGCTGGGCCATTATCGAGCTACGAGGCCGTCCGCAAGGCGGAGGGACGGTGGTCGGACGACGCAAGCTTCTACCTATCCTTGCCGTGGAATGACACGACGGGAATTTTTAGAGAGCAGTGGAGGATTCGTGCGCGGAGCTTTCAATTTCTGAGCAAAAAGTTACTGCCTTTTTGTATGAAAATGCTCGAGAGAAAGCATTTACGGATACTGGATATTGGTTCCGGCAACTGCTGGATGAGTTATAGGCTTTCCTTGCTTGGACATCTGCCGGTTGCCATCGATCTTAGTGTAAGTCCTTTGGATGGATTGGGCGCTGCCAAGCACTACTGGGCTGCTCTCAGATCAAGCTTTCCCCGCTTTCAGGCGGAAATGGACAGGTTACCCTTCACGGCGGGGCAGTTCGACATGGCAATCTTTAATGCCTCGTTCCACTATGCACAGGATTACGGGATCACTCTGCAAGAAACATTGCGGGTACTTCGTCCAGACGGAGCAATTCTGATTGTCGATTCTCCAACCTATCGCCGTAAGGCTGACGGCGAAGCTATGAAACGAGAGAAAGCGGATGAGTTTATGCGCAGGCACGGGACCAACGGTGGAAACATGGGCGGTCAGGAGTATCTGACGCCGGGAAGGCTTGCGCGTTTGGAGAGGATTGGAATCCGATGGCGTCGCTACTCGCTGTGGCGCGGGTGGCGATGGGCAATGCGGCCAATCCTTGCCCGCATTGCCGGGCGTCGCAGGCCATCTCAGTTTTATCTCTATCTTGGGACCTTAACCCCAGGAGCAACGGAGACGCGATGATCATTCTCTACTATCCACGGCTCACCAAACCAAAGAATCGTAGGTTCCCGCTCTCCATTCTTGCATTGGCCGCGGTGCTGGAAGGGCGGGAAGAATATGAGATTGTGGATGGCAATGTCGAAACTCATCCGGATAAGACAATCGCCGATCTTTGCCGCAGATACCATGTGGAGTTACTGGCCGTAAGCGTGATGCCAGGGCCGCAGATGGTCTCTGCCATGCATAGTTGCAAGCGTTTCCGAGCGATGTTTCCACACATCCCGGTCGTCTGGGGAGGATATTTTCCTTCAGTCTACAAGGACGCGGCTCTCAATGCTGATTACGTGGATTATGCGGTGCGGGGCCAGGGAGAACATACCCTGCTCGAACTGATAACAGCGCTACGCGGACGGGCAGAGTTCTCAACAATTGCGGGTCTCTCGTACAAGACGTTCGATGGCGGACATCAGCATAATTGCGAGCGAGCAATGCTTGGTCCGGATGCTTTTCCGTGGAGCCCCTTTCATCGTCTTCCGGTGGAGAAATACTTGCGCCCCTCTTACTTTGGCAAACGGACAGCAGCACATCAGGCTAGCATAGGCTGCCCTTTTCAATGCCGTTTCTGTGCTATTGGCGTTGCCTTCGGAAACAAGGAGAAAATGGAATCCCCCGCGCGCACAGAGGCTATCATGCGCCATCTTGTGGAACGCTACGGCGTAGATGGCGTGCAATTCTACGACATGAATTTCTTCATGCGCGAGGATCACACCGTGGAGTTGATGGAAAGGCTTGCGCCCTTGAATCTGCGCTGGTGGTGCGAGGGCAGAATCGATACAATCTCACGTTACTCCCCGGCCACTCTCAATGCTATTCGCCGAGGGGGTTGCGCCATGATATTCTTTGGCGCAGAATCGGGATCAGACTGGGTACTCAAAGAAATGAACAAAGGAATCACCACAGATCAAACCATCGAGGTTGCCAAGCGCATGAAGGAAGTCGGCATTGTGCCGGAGTTTTCGTTTGTAGTTGGGAATCCCAGTGATCCCGAGCGCGATGCGCGTGAAACCATTGCATTCATTCGTTACATCAAACAGCTTAACTCAGCCACCGAGATCATCGTCCAACACTATACTCCGGTTCCACAACCCAAGGCTATGTATGGGAATATCGAGGCCAAGGTGGATTTCCCATCCACACCTGATGAGTGGGCTACCAAACGATGGTACGACTTTACTGTGCGGGTCAATCCGTCCATGCCATGGATGAAGGAGTCAACTCGAAAGCTTATCGATAACTTTGAGACCGTAGTGGCATGCCGTTGGCCCACAGTCCAGGATATTCAAGCTCCCACTTGGAGCAGAAGACTCCTGAAATTGCTCAGTTCTTGGCGGTATGCGCTCCAACTCTATGCTTTCCCTTGGGAATTGCATCTTGCGCATCAATTCATTCAATTGCGCAAACCCAAAGTCGAGAGTATATGAGCGAATGCACGTCACATCGAGTGCTGCCGGCCGAAGAGGCTTATGAACTCTGGGCACCCGAGTACGACGCTGCGCCGAATCCGTTGTTCTGTCTAGAGGAGCGCCATCTCTCACCTCTGCTTCCACTAACACCACAGTGTGATGTGGTCGATCTGGGTTGTGGAACAGGCCGGTGGCTTGCACGGATTGCCGCATTACAGCCGTACTCGCTGACCGGGGTGGATGTCTCTGCGGCTATGCTAAAGCAGGCCGCAAAGATGCTCGGCTCCAACGCGTTGTTGGTACGAGCCGATTGCTTGCGCACGCCGCTTGAGACAGCGTCCGCTGATTGGATAATGTCATCGTTTCTGATCTCCTATGTGGAGAACCTTCGGAAACTCGCACATGAAGCAGCAAGAATCGCTCGGCCTCGCGCTCGGTTAGTATTGTCCGATGTTCATCCGGTGACTCGAGAGTACGGTTGGAAAAGATCATTCCGCTGCCTACGTCAGATGATCGAGATTCAAACGCATCCATACCAAATCTGCGATTTGCATGGAGCCATGGAGGAGGCCGGCTTTGAACTGGAGTACTTCAGTGAGTATTGCTTTGAAGATGAGGAGAAAGCAATCTTTTTCAACGCAGGACGCCCAGATCTGTACGAAGCGGTCAAGGGCCTTCCTGTGCTGTTGCTCGCCAGTTATTGCAGGAGGTATAGATGAGGTCGGGGGCAAGGGCGCGGTCATCTGCGGGGGGGGCGAGGGACTGCGCTCTCTCTGGCGCTAGAGTAGCCATTGATCCTTGGCGCGCAATGTGGGCTACGCTTCTAGTACGTAATGGAAAAATCGAGGCAGTTCTCCCTGGTAGGGAACCGCCTGCCGGCCTTGGAAAATCTTTAAGAGTGATTGACCTGAGAGGTCATCTGATTCTTCCCGGACTTATCAACGCTCACGATCATTTGCACTTTGGTATCTTTCCGCGACTGGGGCATGGTCCCTATCCGAGTTGGCGGGAATGGGCCGAGGATATCTATCATCCCGAGGAGCCGCCGTTAGCCGATCTATTAAAAATTCCCAAAGAGATGCGACTTTGGGGCGGAGCCATTCATAATGCACTGGCTGGTGTAACGACAGTTTGCCATCACGACGCTCCCCATGCTTTGCTGACAAACAACGCTCTCCCAGTTAGAGTGCATATTGATTGTGGCTGGGCACATTCTCTCGACGACCTGCACTGGGCTGATCGCTATGCGCAAACACCATCAAATCGACCGTTCATTGTGCATTTTGCGGAGGGAATGAATGAGAGATCGCAAAGAGAAAGAATGCAACTCGAGTGCAAAATTCAACTAACGGAGCGTTTGGTTCTTGTTCATGCGGTTGGAGTGTCCAAACCGGATTGGCTTAAGCTGCGCGCTGCAGGGGTTTGGATCGTTTGGTGCCCAACCTCCAATTTACACACCCTCGGGCACACGCTTGCTCGCGATTTGCTTCTAAGTTATCCATCGATTGCATTGGGAAGCGATTCGCCGATCTCTGCGGCTGGGGATCTGCTAGACGAAGTGCAGGCTGCGCGAGCTTTGCTGGATACGCCTCCGGACTTACTTTATCAAATGGTAACTACCCGTGCCGCCCGACTACTGCGCCTGTCAGGACATCGGGGTGCGATTGCAGCGGGTGGTGTGGCAGATCTCTTTTTTACGCACGACAAAGGCCGCTCTCCATGCGAAACTCTTAGCACCATGTTACGCGGAGAGATTGCAGCAGTCATGTGCAGGGGAGAGGTTACTGTTGCATCGGATGAGTTCTTTTTACAGCAGGACAAGGCAATGGAATTACGGCTCTTTCCAATGCAAAGCCATGGCCGCCGATGGTATGTCGCAGCGCCACCTGAAGCTTTGAGCGTGTATTCCCCGCAAGTGGATCGAGAGGCTTCTTCTCTATCTACAGCGGAATTTACAAACCAATGACAACTTTCAGACAGGATAAAGACAGACCACAACCAATCTTTACTTATACTTGCGTTAGTGCGGTCAATCACATTTCGCGATCGGCGCTATGAGCGGTTTCTGCATCCCAGCGAGAGTGCTCGGCGATGGCTCACAGGCATAACTGCAAGACATCGACAGAAATGTGCACATCTTGAATGAGGTCACAACTCAATAGTAATGGTGAAATGGATGAAGAACACATTGGTTAGTTGGCGGAAATCTAAGCGAAAGTTACATCGGGACGGTCGAGTCTTATTGTCCGGAATCATTGGATCGCTGGTCCTTCTGCTCTGTGTATTGTTAGGGTCCGCTGCGGGGAATGCGCAAGATGATGCCTCCCCGCAATCGTCCGCCGGATACGTTCCTGTGATCTCTGGAGGCTTTGCGTATATTCAAAATTCTTCCGGCGGTGTTCAGACTCTTGAGCCTCAGATAATTCCCGTGCTGCTGGTGCCGATGGGTCATTCTGTGTTGCTGGAGTCGCGTGTCGAATTCACAGGTTTCTTCCAGCGCGAAGTCTCGCCCTCTGGTTCATTGTTGGGTCCATATGCCGGTAAAGTATACAAGACCGTTGACTATGCACAGTTGGAATGGCTCGCGGATTCACACGCGATGTTTACAGCGGGTCGCTTTATTCTTCCGTTCGGTCTCTACAGTGAGCGCCTGACCGCGATCTGGGGTCGCAATCTGCAAGATCTGCCGCTCACCTATACGATCGGAACCCGTCCATACGGAGCGGCTGATGGTCTCATGGTGCGCGGAGTCGCGGCCAGCCTTCCATCGGCCAATATTCAATACAGCGCTTTTGTATCTACGCATAGCTTGATCGAACAGTTGCAAGCCGTTCGCGCCGCAGGCGCGGATACAAGCATCTTCCTACCATCGAAGCGGGTCGAGGTCGGGTTGTCCTATGAACGCACCCTCGAAGGCTATCAGGTAAACAGTGAGGCCGCCTATCTTTCCTGGCAACCTGAACGTGCCTCTACCGATCTGAAGGCCGAGTACGACCGCACTCATTTCGGTCACGGTTACTGGATCGAAGCGGCGCATTCTCCTCAGCAGTTTCCTATCGCTCCGGATTTCTTCCGGCACGTGCAGCTGGTGGGACGAATGGAACAATTCTTCATACGCAACGGTGGCGGCAACGGGTTTTCGCAAGTGAATGAACAGCGTCCCGAGGTTGGCCTGAATTATCAGATTCGAGACGACTGGCGGCTTGAATCCAATTACGGACGGCTGTTTAGCAAGAATGGAAATGAGAATGTCTGGAACTTTGGATTCACTTACCGTTTTATTTGGCCTTTGTGGTCTGGGAGGAAATCATGAACGATCGGGTGTACAAACATTGGTTACTCGCTTTTTTTCTATGTGGATTTTGTCTCGCCTCGTATATTGCCGCGTCTGGGCAAGCCGCTCCTGCAGCGACCACGCCTGTGCCTGTGCGCCGTGCGGCAACTTCTACAGATCCTGGAGAAAAAGTTTTTGAGGCCAATTGTGCTCGCTGCCATATCCCCCCCATGACACTAAACCCGCGCATCACCGGAACTATAGTGATGCACATGCGCGTTCGTGCGCGGCTCAGCAGGAAGGATCAGAAATTATTGCTGCAATACTTGGCGCCATAAATGCAAACTAGGTGCGCTATGGTCAAACTTGCCCCCAGATGAAAACAACCTAGCTGATTCGAAGATATGACATACGCACTTCTGGAAAGGATGACTTGTGAGGATCCCTATTCTAGCCCTATCCGTAGTTATGCTGGTTGCCTCTGTAGTGCCGAGTTCGTTCGCTCAAGATGGAAACCGTATTGTTGAGGTTCATGCCAAGCGATTTGCGTTTGTGCCCGCCGAGATCACCGTTAAGAAGGGCGAAACAGTGACCCTGTCACTGATTTCTGACGATGTCTCCCACAGTTTGCTAATTGAAGGACTCGGCGTGAATCAAACTATTGTCAAAGGCCATGCGACGCAGGTTCGCATCACACCTAACAAGGCAGGGGACTTTGCCGGCCGTTGCGGAAGATTTTGTGGCAGCGGGCACGGCACGATGCACTTTGTGGTTCACGTGACGGAGTAAAACCGTGAGGTATCCTTCGACCAATCCCGCAGTGGCAACCGCGATTGTGACTAGCCTGCTTTTTGGAATGACAGGATGTAAGGCTGGCCACCCTGGCAAAGTGCAGATCAACACGATCTCCTGGATCAAGCATCACGTTACCGTAGGGGGCAAGCATGACCTCAATCCTATACAGGCATCGCAGAATACCATCGAGGCCGGTAAGCAGGCATTTGGCAATTACTGTGTCGTTTGTCATGGAAGGGATGGCCAGAATACGGGAGTTCCCTTTGCCGGCTCCATCGACCCCCCTATTCCGCCGCTCTCGTCGCGCACTGTGCAGGATTATACCGACGGGCAGCTAAAACGGGTGATCGAAGCAGGAATTGCCCCGTCTGGAATGCCCGCTTCCAAGGGGATTCTGAGCGACGAGGAGATGTGGCAGATTGTCCTTTACATCCGCCATCTGCCCAAGGCTGGTAGTCTGGGTGACCCGAAGGCCTATGGGGGAGACGAGTTTGGCGATGCTGCCGGGACCGTACCTGACGCGAAGTAGAGTTAGATCAAAAAGAGAATAATGCAGCGTGGCAAAGCGACAAACCGGCTTCTAGATTTCTATCTCGGAATACCTGTGCTTAACTTGCTCGCCAGTTTTCGGGGTCACAGAACGTATGTGGAGCGCCCAGACCGGATCGGCTTATTGTTCAATCCAGCGTTGGGCGATACATTGCTCGCATCCGCTGTATCGCAGGACATTCGCGCCATCTTTCCTACGGCAAAACTAATCTTATTTGCCACCAATGCGAACATGGCTGCAGCCAAGCTACTGCCCGAGATCGATAAGATCGAGATACTACCGCTTACACATCCACTCGCGTCCATCAGAACCATCCGCCGGTGCGCCCTAGATCTGATGTTGGACTTCACCTCATGGCAGAGGATCACTGCGGTTTACACGCTGTTATCCGGCGCGCGATTCACGGTCGGGTTTGAGCGGAAAGGACAATACCGCCACCGGGGATACGACAAGGCAGTTTCTCACCGCGGCGACTGTCATGAGTTGGAAAACATGCGACGCCTTACACATTTTCTTGGAGTAACAACTCACTTCGCTCCGTGGTTGCTCATTGCGGGCGGTCCGCTCCCGGATATTGTGCTGCGTGGCGATGAAGTGATCGTTTTTCATCCGTGGGCCTCCGGAGCGTGCAGTTGGTTACGGGAGTGGCCGGATTGGTGTTGGGCCAGCTTGGCCTTGCGGTTGACGGCGCCCGGACGCATATTTTTGTTGACTGGGTCACCGACAGACGAGGCACGCTGCAAGGCATTGCGTCGGGCGATCGTCACACAAGGAGCTCTTGCTGAGGTCCTGATTGGACAGGACGGCATCAGTGAAATTGCTCGCGTGCTGACTCACGCGGAAATGTTGATAAGCGTGAACACAGGCATTATGCATTTGGGCGCGATTTTGGGTGTTCCCACAATCTCTATCAACGGTCCGACTGCCGTCCATCGCTGGGGTCCGATAGGGCCGAGGGTGGCGAATGTATGTCCGTCCGACAAGAGCGGCGGCTTTCTGGATCTGGGATTTGAATATCGCGACCGTTTAGAAAACGTGATGAAAAAGATTTCCGTCGCAGATGTAATGCAGGCGGTGCAGCAGCTTCGTGGCATGCCAATCGATACGAGCGTTGCACCGAACATGCCGGCGCATCGTGAGGAGGTTGATTATCGTGCGATGGTGGTTGATGAGAATCAACTACGTGCTTCGCTTCTACTGCCTGAAAAGAATCGACTGGAACTACAATGACGCGCAAAGCCCTTATCGTAAAGTTGGGTGCCATTGGCGACGTGGCCTCAGTATTACCCGCTGCGCGGCAGCTAAATCAATCCGGACTGGAAATCGATTGGCTATGTGGAAAGACGGTTGCGCCGTTACTTTCTTGCTTCAGCTGGGTGCACCCCATCATAGTGGATGATGCGCTTTTGTTCGGGAAAGGCAACGCGAGCGCAATCTGGCAGGTGTTACGCACTTGGCGCAGCCTGATCGGCTCTTCCTACGACCTATGCGCCGTTCTCCAGTATGACCGCCGCTACAGAATGCTTACTCTTCCAGTACGCGCACACAGATCGATTGCATTGAGCAGACATGAGCGAGTTTTCAAACTTGTCTCTGAGAGGCATCATTCGGCGGAATTCGCGCGTATCCTTTGCGGCCGTCGCGATGGGCATTGCGACGAGAACATGTCGCCAGTGGCGCCTGATCTGCTGCCGCCCAATCCGATGGAGCCCAAACGGAGAGTCCGCATCGCGCTGGCGCCCGGCGGAGCAAGCAACCTGCTGCGCGGCGATGCGCAACGGCGCTGGCCACTGGATTCCTATCGCACTCTTGCCCAGATTCTCTTGGACAAGGACTACGAAGTTGTGCTCACAGGGGGACCGGGCGACATCTGGGTTGAACCACGATTTTCTGATTTACCCGTCGAAAACCAAATAGCTCAATGGTCAATTCCGCAAACCCTGGCATTTTATCAATCCTGCGATTGTGTAATTACGCATGACACCGGGCCGCTGCATCTTGCTGGGTTGGTGCAATGTGGTCTTGTCGGACTTTTTGGTCCGACAGCGCCATCCAAAGCTCTTCCACGCCGTAAGGGTGTCATAGGCATCTGGGGAGGAGAGCGCCTTGCTTGCCGGCCCTGCTATGACGGCCACACCTTCGCCAGTTGCAACTGGAACGGATGCATGATCTCCATCACACCGCAACGGGTAGCCGCAACTGTCGAGACGCTATTGGTAGATCCTGGCGCAGAATGGCAGGTTGCGAACCTATGAATCGCCCTGCACATTTTCTTGTCATCGCCGCCACCGTGGTCTTTTTGACCAGTTCGTTCGACATTTTTTTAAATATCAATCTCGGGCCTAACATTCGCATTGCCCAGTTGTTTGCCATGGCTTTGTTCGCTGCGGCCTTACTCACTTACCGGCTGGGTGCAACTATGGAAATTCCGCTCGGGGGGCTATACCTTATTGCCTGGTGTAGCGTGCAACTAGCATTCGTGCCCGTAGCAGAGTTTTGGCAGAAGAGTCTAGCCTATTGCGTCTGGCTAGCCCTGGATATTGCGTTTTCCTTTGCCATGGTGAATCTTTTTTCCAGCGATTCAGAGAAGCTGCAGTTACTTCTTAAGCTTTATCTGCTTTCATATACGTTTATCGCAGGTTTTGGCATTGTGCAGTTTGCTCTTCCTCTTGCTGGTGGCCCAGCTATGCTTGTGGAGCAGTGGTGGCTTCCAGGCAGAGTGCCGAGAGTGAACGGATTCAGTTACGAGCCTTCGTACTATGCCACTTATCTCATAATGGGACTGGTTTGTCTTGGATCACTACGCCGCTCGGAAATAGCTGAGTTTCGCTCCAAGGCATGGACCTCTGCTTATATCCTTATCGTTCTCGCTCTGCTTATTTGTTTCAGCCGGATGGGACTCGTATTCACCGTCATTGAGCTTTCTATCTCACCTCTGCGCCGCTTATGGAGAGTCATAAGACGTCCTAGTCGCGTGCTCAGGTTTCGCATATCAGGCAAGAAGATGCTGGTTGCCGCGGTGGCATTAGTAGTTGCGTACTCAACCATCAGCGGGGCTGTTCGCTGGTTTAGTGACAATCCTATGACGACCAAAATTCTAGTTGCTGGGACTGGGTTGATGGGGACGGCGGCGCACTCTGTCGACGAGAGGGAAGACCATCTGCAGGGCACACTGCAAACAATCGCCGTTCACCCATGGATGGGGCAAAGTTTGGGCGGTATCACCGAATCGATTGCTGCATACCACGGACTAAGACCACAGAATTTCGAGGAGACCAAGCCATATGAGGGGCAAAGCGTCTTCGCAGAAGTTGTCGCTGCCAGTGGAATTATAGGCTCCATACCTTTCTTCTGTTTTGTGGCAGTAACCATTGTGGCGCCTTTGCGGCTTGCCAAACGCGCTTCATCGCTCGACGCCGCATGGCTTCGAGCCCTTGTGCAGGCTTTGGTCTTTGAATGGGCAATTCTGCAACTCAATCAGAACGTACTTCGCTTGTATTTATGGGTACATATCGCACTATTAGCCACGGTCTTTGCGGCGGTCCGGCGTCAATATGTGGAGCTTTGCGATGAGGAATCCCGAGTTCCGGGGTACGGTTCGCCAAACTTATTGGCGTGATGCATGATGGGGCTCGGTGCCGCAACGAGAGAGACGCTGCCTAAGTTAGTTGCTCCCGCTTGCACAGTTACTTCCCGGCGTGCCGAGTTGAGACTCTCGGGAGTTGCGCCCTCCGACCACACATTTAGTAGGTATCTCCCTGGCGGCACTTGAGGAATTGCGATGGTGCCCTCTCGCGAGACCGCGTAGTATGGAGTTGCAAGAGATAGAATCACTGCACCCATTTCGGGATGAATATTGCAGAAGATATAAGATACCCCTTCGCGATCGAAGCGCACGCGGCGTTCGCTGCCTGTCTCATACAGACCCAGATCGAATCTTTTGCCATTGAAGAGCGAAAAAACGTTGTGAAAGAACGGGTCCCGGTTCGGGAATACCACGACACTTCCAACCGGAACGACCAGGAGGTGCGGATCAAAAGTTTTGTCCTTTTGCACCATCTGATAGTTATGCGTTTGGAGCGGGAGAGTCGCTTCAGTGTTTGCTTCGAGCGGCGTCAACCATGCGACTGCGGGGGGCAGCGCAGCAGGCACTTGATGGGTGTGCGAATTTGGAACAAAATCCACATGGAGAGTTACTTCGGAAGACTGGCCGTAGCCCTGTGCGGCAGATATGAAGAGCAGCAGGAGTCCGCACGCGAGAGTGTATCCTTGCAGCCTGCCCACGTCTCGCATCGAGATAAGTCGATCCATTCAAATCACCCTCAGAACTGATACCCTGCCGAAACTGTATATACATTGGCCCAATTGGCACGCCCGGAAATCGGCCAGCTTGTGAGCCGGCGAAACTCTGGGGAAAAGACAATTGAAGACCATGGGCGGAAGAAGAAGTTAGTCATCAGCGAACGATTACGCGTGTAATAATCGAGCGCATTGGCGCCTTGCGGCATGATTTCGCGCAATTCACCCGCATAGCCAGTGTCTTGGCCGGCAACCGCATTCAGTTGCATCGTCTGCTTGAAGCTCCATTGCCATTGGGTCCATCCGCCGATGGAATCCAATCCACTAATGCTCGGATTGCCTGTTTGCGGGTTCGTGAAAGTATAAGTGTCGCGGTATGCACCTCCTCCCAGCGACCCGATTCCACGTCCACGATAGAACTCGCCGCTCCACTGTCCGTGAGACGTAATCGGCAGTCGCCAGTCAGTAGCACCTGCCCATGCGTCTATAGTCTGACCGTTTCCATAGTTCTCCCGGTCATAATATCCGGAAGCACCGAGTTGCAGATTCCCTGGAGGTTTGCCCGCACGATAGGATAGGCGCGTCTCATATCCAGGCTGACGCGCGGCCTCTCCCGGAGTTACAGAGCGATAAGCTTCAATAGTGTTCAAAGTATTGTAGGCTGGATCGTATAGTCCAAATTCGAAGCCGGCCTGCCGTTGTTCTACAAACGTGAATCGATGTTCCCAGCGCAACTGCGGCGCCCAGACCCATAGATTTCCGGACCAAGCCAATGAGGGTTGCGCTATATCAGCCAGCGAATCGGGTGAAAGCGGCGAAATCAATGGGCTATCGTAGCCGGCCCGCAGTAAATCATTCGGCCACTCCCAGGTGATGCCAGCCGTGCGCATTCGCACCAGCCCGGCTGGAGCGCTCAGGGTGCCTACGGTAACTCCTCCAAAGAAGTCCAGAGAGACGTCCGCTGAGAGGCGTCCACTCCAGAGTGAAGGACCGATTCCCTCGAAGTTCAACATTGTCTGCCGGAGTCCAGCTCCGACACTCCCATGGCTCTGGCCAACAATGCGCAATAATGCCGCGGTCGGCAGATCCGGTTGATCTACCACGCCCTCGTTGACAAAAGCGTTGAAGAGCACCAACCCATGGAGTCGCACGAGAAACTTTGAAGCGCTCTCCAATTTGGTTTGCTCGTGCTGTTGCACTTCGGAAGCAAGCACCTCCTGCTCTTCACGTATCTGTGTCACCGCCTGTTGCAATTGCGCGGTCGCATTTGTGTTTACTCGCTCAGCTGAGTCCACCATACTGCTTGTCAACGTCTTACGAAGTTCTTCAAGCTCGGCTTGTATCGCTTGCATTTTGCGGTGGTCTTCATCCAGCTGTCGCTCTGCGCCGGCCAGGGCCTCTGTCAGATTGTCGACACGTTGTTCGAGCATTTGTAGGTGTTCAGCAGAAGTGGACTCTGTAGCCGGCGTGGTAGTCGATTGTGCGCCGAGCATGGGCGCGATCAGCTGCAGTCCTACCATTCCGGCCAATGCAACCCTCAGGGGGAATACGTTCATCTCTCCTCCGTAGTGAGGCATGGGGCCTCCTTCAGGATCCTCTCTCCGGGTAGTGTAATCGTGAATGCTGTATTGCCGAAGCCTGAGCCCTCCAGATAAAGGCTACCGCCGTGGGCTTCGACAATGTACTTGGCAAGCGCTAGTCCCAGTCCCACACCACTCTGCTTACCTTCACTAACGAAGGGATTAAACAGAGTGTCCCGAATTGTGCTGGGCACTCCCGGCCCGCTGTCTCGAACGGTAATGCGCAGGCCTTTGGAAAGCAGCGCGGCATCGATGGACACCCATGGCGAAGCATGCCCCCGGTTCGCAGCCTGACAAGCATTCAATAGCAGATTGTAAATGGCCCGACGCAGTTCCTTCGGATCCACGTGCACCGTTACCGGCGGAACCGGAATAACTCTCAATTCCACACCGCGCGCATCGGGGTGGGAACGGATCGTTCCAATTGTTCGCTCAATCAGGGCCGCTAGGGACTCGGGCTGCAACTGTAGCACCAAGCCGGTACGGCCAAACACCAACAGCGAGTCGAGCATATCCGTCATGCCCTGTACCCCGGCGCGGACATCCTCCAGCAACTCCTCACGTTCCTGGGCAGGGATGCTCGGGTTGGCGAGAAACTCCGCATTGGCGTAGATGGCCGAAAGATAATGGCGTAGATCGTGAGAAACTGAGCTAGCCATCTGACCGATCGTCGCCATGCGTTCGGCCGCCAGCAAATCTTGTTGAGTTTTCTGCATCTGACTCCGCATTCGCTCGAAGGCGCGACTGAGTTCCCGTACCTCTTCCGCGCCTTCTTCGCGAATTTTGGGAGAGAAATCTCCACCACTGAGCGCTCGCGTTGCAGCCACCAGCGATTCCATTGGCCTTGTAACAGTGCGGGTGATCGAAGCGGACAGCGCCACGCCAAACAGAGCAGCAACAACGCCAAGCGCAATCACCATCCGGTTCAGTTTTGTCAGGATCTGCTGTGCCTCCCCGAAGGACTTCAGCACAACCAGTTGAACTGCGCCGCCAGTTGGAGTCTCCGGTTGCAATTGCACGGATGAGGCCAGATAACGCTCTCCCCCGAGCCGCATTTCCTCGCTCTCAATGGGCCGGCGCAGCAGGTCGCCTTGGCTTGAAGCGAGTTCCTGGCGCAATGCTTGTGGCAAAGTTCCCACCACAATCTTTCCATCCACGACGAACACAACTTCGGCCGCTGCTGCGTCGCTCACCTCGCGCGCAACCTTTTCGTCCAGCGCATAACCGGTAGTTACATAGCCAAGCCCCGTCATCTGTTCGCCGGAGCCGAAGGTAAGTGCGCGAGAAGATATCTCAAATAGCTTGCCGTCAGATACGAACAAGTGTGGCGACTCAGGGGAGTCGATCGATTCGCGGAGAGCCGAACTTACACTTTGGCGCGTCAGCGGTGAACCGCTACTGTAATAGGTTTCGAGCTGGCCCTCAGGGGTTTGCAAGGAAAAGAATTCGTTGCCGCTTAACTTCCAAAACTCCGCACCGGCATCGGCAATGGTCCGGGAGTCGGAAGTTGTCATTAAGGCCTTCAGACTGGGTAACTCCGACAGCAGGGAAGACTCCCGCAGTAGTAGTTGCTGCCGCTGCTGCCGCAAGTTATGAAAAGTCAGCAGGGAGTGCCGCATGTCCAGTTCAAGATCGCCGCGTACCTGACGTTCGACAGTTACCCGCACCATTGCCAGAAAGATGATGGTCATGATCAAGACAAGTGCTGCCAGCGATAAAAGGAGCATCGTGCGCATCCGCCATGAACGCATCATCAAAGAGACCCCATTTCCCGGTCTTCCCCCTATGTTGGAGTATCTCCTCTCTACTTATTCAGCCTATGTACCATCTCGGGAACCTGTGCGAGGCCTCCCTGCGCTTCGCGCACAAATTTATATCCGGCGCCATGCACGGTAAGAAAATGGCGCGGCTGGGCCGGGTCCCGCTCCAACTTTTGGCGCAATTTCAATATCTGGTTGTCAACCGTTCGAGTGTTTGGATAAGAATCGTAGCCCCAAACATCATTCAACAATTCCCCGCGCGTCAAGACTCGCTCTGCATTCTCTATGAAATAGCGCAACAGTTTGAACTCATGGGCTGTAAGCGTAACAACAGCGCCATCGCGACGAACTTCCATTTTGGCTACGTCGATGGCGATTTCTTCAAATTGAATCAGCTTCGCGGTGCTGGACTTCGCGGAACGCCGAATCGCGGCTTCAACACGCGCCAAAAGCTCTCTAGGACTAAAGGGCTTCGTGACGTAGTCGTCCGCGCCCATTTCGAGCAACAGAACCTTGTCGGCAACTTCGCTGACCGCGCTTAGAATGATCACCGGCGTCTCCGGTTGACCTTCTTTCATCAAACGGCAGAGGTCGCGTCCGTTGATGCCCGGAAGCATCAGATCTAGCAGCACGGCGGCTGGTTTGAATGTGCGGCTGGCTGTCAATCCAGCCTGTCCTTCCGCCGCAATCTGGATATCATATCCCTCGGATGCAAAAAGCCTCGTCAGCGCTTTTTGGATTCTTGGATCGTCCTCAACTACCAGAATCGTCTTCATAACACCTTCCACTTACTATACGATGACGCTTGCGCTGGTTATAGTACTTACTTCTCTTATCTGCATAGCGCTGGCTCACTGGCTCCACTGATCCGAACCGGCCGGGCCGCGATGCAGAGCGGCATAAACAGAGAAATGAAAGTCGCTTTCCTCTGCAATAAGGATAGGCTCGCAGTGCCAATTTGCGAAAAAAAACGCCAAATCTCGCTCAAAATCACTCTTTGGGTGTTTCAATCCTTTGTACGCCGGATCGGCAGTACAAGAATTCATGCCCGTCTTCCTGCATTGTTGAATCATCCTGTGCCGACTTCCTTGGCCAACCCATTACAAAGTTACAAAGGAATGACAAATGTCTGACACGCCCATTGCAAGTTATCTATCGGAAACCACTAATATCGTTTTGCCATGAGCTTTGAGCCCAGAAAAACGAGGCGATTCCCGAGGTAACATCAGTAAACGCTGCCAAATCCCAGTTCTTAGAAAGCAGCATCACGGCCGTCTATCTTTGCGAACGCGACTTCAGATACCGGGCTGCTGATTGAGCAGATAATCCACAGCCTCAGCGAACGATGAAAAACGCAATTTGGCCATTTCGCCAGCTGATTGTGAACCTGGTTTTTGCCGATCGGGATCGCAGTCAATGAAGACGGTCAGCATTCCCAGGCGGCGGCCAAACTCTATATCCGAGAGCGAATCGCCGATCATGGCGCTGGTCTCAGCGGCGATCTTAGGAAATCGGGCCACGGCCTGTTCATAGAGCCCCGGTAACGGTTTGCGGCAATTGCATTGCAGCTTGTCATGAGGGCAGAAAAAGAAACCGTCTACATGAGCGCCACGGCTACTCAAAAGGTTCTGGAATGCAGAATGGACAGCGTCTACATCTGCCGCGGTACAAAGGCCCAGGGCAACGCATCGTTGGTTCGAGACCACCACGACCCGCAGTCCGGCTAGGTTGAGCCGTGCTATTGCTTCGGGCACTTCGGGAAGCAGGTTGAATTCGCTCCAGGAAGTAACATAATGGCCCTCAGGCCTCTTTTCGTTCAGGATGCCGTCACGGTCAAGGAATACCGTCTCCAAGGCGCGCTCTCTAGAGATTTGAGCAGAATCGTTCACTCGACCATGATAACAACAACTAGGCTTGGATGGCTCGTCGGGCAGCCGGTCACAAATCGATAAACGACGATGGAAAGGAGCTTATGTCCAGCGGCCTCGATGCGGCTAACATCTTTGGTAAGGCCATAGTAGAGCATCTAGAAGTGGTGCGTCAGTTAGAAGAGCAGCAGCGGGTGCTGGAGGCGATTGCGGTGGCTATGACCGCGGTTCTGCGAGCCAGAGGCAAAATCCTGTGGTGCGGCAACGGCGGCAGCGCGGGCGATTCGCAACATCTTGCCGCGGAGATTGTGGGCCGGTTTCGCCGCGAGCGTAGTGGGCTGGCCTCGATGGCACTCACCACAGATACTTCGATTTTGACCTCGGTGGCGAACGATTACGGTTTTGAGGCCGTGTTCTCGCGCCAGGTGGAGGCGTTAGGCGCGCCTGGCGATTTACTGGTCGGTATTTCCACTTCAGGCAACAGCCGAAATGTGCTGACCGCATTAGAAACGGCACGCTCTCTGGGCATGGTGACGGTGGCCTTTACCGGTGCCGGCGGAGGCAAAATGGCGGTATTAGCCGATTACCTCTTCGCCGTTGCGTCACGCGAGACCGCGCGCATACAGGAGGCGCACATGCTGGCCGGACACATGCTTTGCGACTGGATCGAGTTGGACTGGGTTCGTGCGCAGTCAGCGGCAGAAGAACTCTCAGATGCATCGCAGATGGAGAGCACCGTATTCAGACGAGCGCGTCCCAAGGAATACGACGACCTTGAACGGTATTAGTGCTCTGCCATCTCCCCAAAAACCTTAGGAAACCGAGGGGCACGATGATAGAACAACTGCAAGAAGCGATTTACGAAATCGAGCATGAATGGGCGACCAAGCGCCTGTTAGTGGTGGGCGACCTGATGCTCGATAAGTATATCTGGGGCGAGGTTGGTCGCATCTCACCGGAGGCACCGGTGCCGGTGGTGCGCGCGATCCGGCAAAGTGAGCAGCCGGGTGGCGCGGCCAACGTAGCCATGAACCTTGCCCGGCTGGGTGCGCAAGTCACGGTCGCGGGCTTCACGGGTGGCGACGAGAGCCAGCGACTCCTGGCGGCGGCGCTATGCACGAACGGTATAACTCATGAGTTTGTGGTAAGTGAGGGTTTTCCCACAATAACCAAGCTGCGAATTCTTAGCGGGAGCCAGCAGATGCTGCGGCTGGACAACGAGCGGTTAGCGGCGCGAGCCCAGGGAGATCACGATCGCCTGGTTGAGAGCGTGCTCAAGCTGTTGCCTGGCAACCATGCTGTGGTGCTTTCCGATTACGCCAAGGGAGCGCTCACGCCCGGAGTTTGCCAGCAAGTGATTCAGGCCGCGCGGAAGTTGGAGATTCCGGTTCTGGTGGACCCCAAGAGCGCCGACTTTTTCCGCTATCGGGGCGCAACCACAATCTGTCCCAATCGGGGCGAACTCGCTGCGGCAGTGCACGAGGACCCGCACGACCTTGAGGCCGTGCTTGCGGCAGCAGAGCGTGTGGTACCTGCCTTGGATATTAAATTTCTTACCGCAACGCTGAGCGAAAAGGGCATTGCACTGGTGCAGCCTGGCAGACGGTTCATGGCACCGGCTGTGGCGCGTGAGGTCTTCGATGTTTCCGGCGCAGGAGATACCGTCATCGCAGTAATGGCCCTTTGCCAAGCTTCCCAGCTCAGGCCGGAGACAGCCGTAGAACTGGCCAATGTTGCTGCCGGCATCGTAGTTGGCAAAGCGGGAACGGCGCCGGTAGAGAAGCATGAGTTGCTGGCCGCGCTCGGTCCTCAGACCGACCTCAACGCCGAGGATAAGATAGTAACTCGATCGGCGCTGCTGAACCGCGTAGCGCGGTGGAAGGCCAATGGCGAGCGAGTAGTGTTTACCAATGGTTGCTTCGAGCTGCTTCATATCGGCCACGTCACGGTGCTGGAGCAGGCGCGACGCTTTGGCGATCGCCTGATAGTGGCCGTCAACAGCGACGCATCCGTAAGTGCATTGAAGGGACCCAGCCGGCCCATCGTGGGTGACTGTGAGCGGGCTCGTGTGCTGACGGCGCTGGCTGCTGTCGATGCCGTGGTGGTTTTCGGAGAACCTACTCCGTTGGAATTGATTGTGGCCACCCGACCTGACGTGATCGTCAAAGGCGGCGACTACGATGTGGATACTGTGGTCGGAGCGCGCGAAGTGCAAACTTGGGGCGGACAGGTCAAGATAGTGCCATACGTGGAAGGCTACTCGACGACCCGGCTTATTGAAAAGGGCGCGGGCCAGTATGCGTGGACATAGCATACTCGTAGCTACTGTCGCAGGAACCCATTCCGACTAAACAGTACACGCGCACTGCGATCAAAGGGCTGGCACTGCCAATCTGGCTTCAAAAATTGAAAGCTTCGCGCCGAGCTTCCTCTGCTTACAAGCATTTTTTTTGCCGGCGGACAATTTTCCAATCAGTGCGTGCGCGTGGCATGGGAACACGATTACATCTCATTTATCGTCAACGCGCTGCTCACCTGCTGCGGATTCGTTCAGAATGCCCCGCCGGCATTTCCCGGCTTGTTGTGCCTGGATAGAGAACGATACGCCCTAGTTGATCCGAGAACGTCCACAGTCTCACAGTTTCACAGCAAATACGGGGGGAGGGGTACCGACTTCAGTGGACAGTGGTCAGCGGACGGTAACGGCCCGCACCTCTCATCGTTGTTCATCCCTTTATTGTGAGCTGGGGGAGGGTTATTTTATGCAAGGCGTTTGAGAGACTTTCCGTTGAGGCGGGCCTCAGGCGCGGCAACTAGAGCGGTTCTCAGTTCGCATGATCTGTCGGGCAGCGTGAGAGGTGGCTTTCTGTTCCACCCCAGCGACGAAGATCTGTCGCCGGGGCCCCAGGAAAGATCAGCGTGGTCTGCTCAATGGGTGTGAATCATGTCATGGGAGCTTCAAAAAAAGTTTGATCAAGAATCTGATATATCGTATGCTACGTAACAATCCCGTTCCAATTGCTCCCCTTGGCAATTGGACGCCATCCCCCCAACTGGTCAATATGTCTTTACCCGTCCGCCACTTTGGAGGTTTTGATGAAGAATATCCAGTCGCTCTGTCTCTCTACCTTGCTGGGCGCATGCTCCCTGGGAGCCTGGGGGCAATCCACAGCTTCTCTTTCTGGAACCGTCACCGATCCCAGCAGCGCCGTGGTTCCAAACGCGCGTGTGGTGGTACACAGCCTCGCCACCGGCACCGACCGTGTCGTCGACACAGATTCCGCCGGCTTGTATGTCGTGCCCTCACTCCAGCCCGGCGACTATAAGGTCCAGGCAACTGCCGCGGGCTTCAGCGCCTACAAAGTGGAGAAAGTCACTTTGGACGTCGACCGGCGGGTTACTTTGAATATGCGTCTCGCCGTATCCTCTGCTGGAGAGACAGTGCAGGTGCAAAGCTCTACTGCCCAGATCGAGTCACAGACAATCACGGTCGGCCAGGTCATCGACAGGAGCACTGTGCAGGAGCTGCCGCTCAACGGCCGCCACTTCCTCGATCTGACAGTGCTCACGCCCGGAGGCGTGGTGGCTGACACGGCGGGCAACCTCACCTCGCCCAGTCGCGGCCTTGGCGCCAACTCTTTCATTACCGCTGGCAATCGCGAAGACTCGGTGAACTTTCAAATCAACGGTGTCAATCTCAACGATATAAGCCAGAACCAGATTACTTTCCAGCCGTCCATCAACACCACCTCGGAGTTCAAGATCGACAATTCGACATTCAGCGCGGAATATGGCCGCAGTGACGGCTCGATTGTGAACGTTGCCACGCGCTCCGGCACCAACAAGATTCACGGCGAGGCCTTCGACTACTTCCGTAACGATGCGCTCGACGCCCGCAACTACTTCAATCGTCCCGACAACGCCACTACAGGTGTCCCAATCCCCGGACTACCGGGGAAAAAGGCACCGCTCATTCGCGATAACTTTGGTGCGGCCGCGGGTGGTCCCATTTGGAAGAGCCACACCTTCTACTTTGCCAGTTATGAAGGCCTGCGTCAGCGCCAAGGCATTCTTCAGAACACGCCGGTGTTCTCACAAGCCCAGCAAGCGACAATCGCAGCAAATGCCGGCACCTACCCCGCAGCCGCTCTTTTGGCCGCACTCCTGCCACTCCCGAATAGTGGAAGTAATTTTGTCTCATTCACGCCCGGCCCGGTCAATATCGATCAATTCACCGGCGACGGCCTTCATCAGTTCAGCGTCTCGGACTCACTGCATGGCTTTTATGCTTTTCAGAAAGACCGACGCACCGAGCCTGCCCTACCGGGGGACACCATCGAAGGTTGGGGCGACCACCGCGCCGCGCATCGCCAGATTCTCACCTTCAACGAGACCCATATTTTCAGCCCGAGCTTTGTGAATGAAGCGCGCCTCGGCTTCAACCGTATCTCCATTTCTTTTCTCCCCAACACGCTGGACGACCCAACCAAGTTCGGTATCAGCGATAACCTCAGCGGCAATGTTGGTCTGCCCATTATCGTTTTCCTTGATACCGGGCTGATATTCGGCGGACCTAACAATGAACCTCAAGGCCGCAACGACACTCTGGGCGTGATCTCGGATACAGCGACGCTGCTTAGAGGAAAGAGCACTATCAAGTTTGGCGGCGAGTTCCGCCGCTACCTTAGCGCCAACTTCGCCGAGAACATCGGTGAAATTGAATTTGCGAATTCGCAGGTGCCAGCTGGGACGGCTGGCGCCGACTTCCAGGTGGACATGGCTCCCATCTTTCAAGTTCAGCCTGGTACAGTCTCCAACCGCGTGTACGGCAATGCCGTCGGACTCTTTGTGCAAGACAACTATAAGCTCACCAGACGCCTGACGTTAGAGGGCGGATTGCGCTATGAGTGGAACGGGACTCCAACCGAAGGAGAAAACCGCTTCGTCATTTTCGATCCAACCTCCATCTCGCTAATCCGCACAGGCACCAATGGGGTCGGTGCGGTCTACGGACAGAACAATAACATTGAACCTCGAGTGGGATTTGCATACGATGTTTTCGGCGACGGCAAGACCGTGGTGCGCGGGGGCTACTCTTACTTGGTGGACCAACCGGTTGCCGGCGTTGTGACGGGGCTGGCATCCAATCCTCCCTTCAGCACCGCCGTTTCGTATAACAACACTACCACCCCCATTCCACTTTCCTCACTGTATACATCGGCCGCGGCGGCGGGCATAGCGGTCGCCAACGTCAACCCTAACTTCAAGAACGCGTACATCGAAAGCTATAACCTAAATGTGCAACATGCGTTTCCCGGCGATATCGTGGCTTCGCTGGGTTACTACGGAACAGTCGGACGCCATCTGCTTATTCAGGTCAACCAGAACCAGGAAATCGGCGGAGTAGCGACAGACCGTCCATTCACGGCTCTTTCGGCAAACAGCCCGATCGACCCGAGCAAGCCTATCCTGACCAACATCGCCGAGAAGGATAGCAATAGCTACTCCGACTACAACGCCATGTGGGCTGTGTTCAGCAAAAATCTTAACCACGGACTGGAGATCAACTTGAACTACGAGTGGTCGAAGTCGATGGACCTCAACTCACTCGGGTCGCAGGGCAGTTACATTCTGCAGGACAACACCAATCCTGCCGGCAACTATGGTCTGTCGGACTTCGACGTGCGCCACCACACTGCAGGAACGGCCCTGTACACGCTGCCTTTCAAGGGAAATCGTCTGGTTTCTGGTTATCAATTGTCGACAATCGTGCAGTATCAGACCGGCAATCCCGTCAATATCATCACTAACTCAGGTTACAGTGGTACGACAGGCGTTACGAGCCTCGTTCGTCCCAATGTAGTTGGCCCCATTTCCACGCACAAATCGCAGACGAACATGACCAATATTACGTTTATTCCAAACAATGTCTGCCCCATCGGGACGACTTTGGCCGTTCCCGCAGGATGTAACTTGCAGATTCAAGCGATCCTTGTCCCAGCACCAACACCAACCAACCCGAACGCGACGAAAACCGTTTACACCGGCTTCGGTACAATGCAGCGCAATGCTGTGACGGGGCCGGGCTTTGCGGACGTCGATCTCTCCTGGCAAAAGGACACCAAGATATTCGAGGGCCTCAACTTCGAGCTGCGCGCTGACGCGTTCGACATCCTCAACCACCCCAATTTCGGTCAGCCGTCGGGTAACGTCCAATCAACGACCTTCGGCCAGATTTCGTCAACTCGCTTCGCGACAAGTGACGGCGGCTCCTCTCGTCAGCTTCAGATCAGCGCCAAGTTCGTTTTCTAACCGCTGATCGCGTTCACCAGGTGTGCGCTCTCCGGAACACTTTTCCAGGCGAGCGCACATCCTCTGGGAATGTCAACCATACTGCATCTCTTCGCTTCGGGAAGACGACTGCGAACCGATCGAATCGAGCTATCCATGTGGTCGTGTAGAATTCCTGAAGACTGCGCTATGTTGAAAATTCCCAAGTATCCCAACCTAACTGAGCTTGCGTATCTTCATATTAAGAAGTACATCCTCGAGGGCTCCCTCGACGAAGGTTCGAAGTTGACAGAAGACACACTCGCCGCCCAACTCGGCATTAGCAAGTCACCCGTGCGGGAGGCGCTGAATCGTCTGGAGAGCGATGGCCTCGTCTCGATCGAGCCTCGCCGCGGCGCGTACGTTCGCAGGTTTTCTCTCAAAGAGGTTTGTGATCTTTACGGCCTTCGTGAGCTTCTCGAAGTTCACGCCGTCGGCCTTGCGAAGATCACACCTTCATTTCTCAGGGACCTTGAGGAGAGCATCGGTCGTATCAAAAGAAACCTCGACGAGAGAAGTACGATGGCCTACGTCGAAGAAGATATCCGCTTCCACCACCTCATCGCCGCGGCTACGGCCAACGCTGAGCTATGCCGCATTCTGGAAAATATCAGCCACAAGAGCATTCTCTGCCGGTCGAAGACGTATCGTCTGGCTGCGGCCACATCTCCGGACTGTCACGACAGAATCTACCTCGCACTGAAAGAAAACGATCGCGAACTTGCCCAGCAAGCCATGCATGAGCACATTCGTTTCTTCCGCGATGCCCTGCTTCGTTCTCTCCAGTCGGAAGAGTCAAGCGCAGCGTCCCACGAAGAGACCAATCTAGCTTCTTCTACTAGCCGCGTTCGACCTTGAACGGTATCGACGGAAGTTACTTTACCCAATGACCCAAAGGAGATATGTATGCGCCGCCGGACGTTTCTTCAAGCACTTCCTCTGGCCGCCGCGGGCTCCATTGCTTCGGCGCAGAACAAGAGTAGCGACCTGGCACCAAAGGCCTCAGGGGAAGGTCTATCTTCTGCCCTTCTCAAGTTTCAGGCTCCGGGCGACGAGCGATTCATTCGTCCCGACGTCCATGCGGGGGACCGGCCGTCGGGAGCCAGCTTTGCATCGCGCTCAGCCGCACTCGGCTGCTCTGGCGCTGCAGGCAGCGCACATCCGCTGGCCACGCAGGCGGCGATCGAGATGCTCAAGCGCGGCGGCTCGGCTGTTGATGCTGCTATTGCCGCCAACGCTCTGCTCGGTTTTGTCGAACCTGTCAGTGCCGGCCTGGGCGGCGATTGCTTCGCCTTCATCTGGGATCCCAAGTTAGACAAGCTTGCCGGCATGGCCAGTTCCGGCCGATCTCCTAAGTCTCTTTCCCTTGCCATCGTCCGGTCGCGTGCGAAAAACGGCGTTCTGCCCAAACTCGGTGCCGTCACAGTTTCCACGCCTGGCGCGCTCGATGGCTGGTGGACCATGCACCAGCGCTACGGCAAGCTCAAATGGGCAGAGCTATTCGAGCCGGCGATTCATTATTGCGAAGAGGGCGCCCCCGTGCCGCAGGTTATCGGCTGGTATCTCAAACGCAATATGGAGATATTTCTTCGTCCTGGCGTGGGCGTTGAGGAAACAGCCAATGCGGTTGAAACATACACCCCTGGGGGCAAAGCGCCCAACGAATACGACGTTCGCCGAAATCCCGATCTCGCTCGTACTTATCGCATGATTGCCGATGGCGGCCGCGATGCCTTTTACGACGGCCCGATAGCCAAGACCATCGACTCATACTTCAAGCGCATTGGCGGTTGGCTCTCGCAGGATGATCTCCGCGAACATCATGCAGAATGGCTTGAGCCGCTCGTAACTAACTACCGCGGCGTAGATGTCTATGCCATGGGCGCCAATACACAAGGTCTCGCAACCCTGCAGATGCTCAACATGATTGAGCAATTCGACATGCGTGATCTCGGCTTCCAGTCAGCGCAATCGCTTCACGTGCAGATTGAAGCCAAGCGCCTTGCTTATGAAGACCGTGCTCGCTTCTACGCCGATCCGCACTTTGCAAGCATCCCCATTGCCTGGCTCAACTCGAAGGACTACGCGAAGGAACGAGCGAAGCTCATCCATCTCGATAGCATCCTCGAAGCCGTTTATCCTGGCCAGGCGCCGAGCCACGGCGACACCACTTACTTCACCACGGCCGATAAGGACGGCATGATGGTCTCGATGATTCAATCGAACTTTCGCGGCATGGGGTCGGGCCTGGTGGCCGACGGCCTTGGCTTCATGTTTCAGGATCGCGGCGAACTTTTCTCATTGCAAGACGGCCACCCTAATATCTATGCTCCCGGCAAGCGTCCTTTCCAAACAATTATCCCCGGCTTTGCGGCGAAGGACGGTGTGCCATGGCTTGCCTTTGGCGTCATGGGCGGCGATATGCAGCCGCAAGGTCAGACGCAGATCGTCATCAACTGCGTGGATTACGGGCTAGACGTGCAGGCCGCCGGCGATAGCCCGCGCTGGCACCATGAAGGCTCTTCGCAAACCATGGGAGAAGACCCGCCGAACCTCACGCCGCGCGGCTTGCTTCGCATCGAGGCCGGCGTTCCTGTCGAGACACGCAATGCACTCATCGCAATGGGTTGGCCTATGGGAAATAGTGATGGTGGCTTCGGCCGCTACGAGTGCATCGAGAATCGCAAACAGGGCGCAGATCGCGTCTATGCCGCGGCTAGCGAAATGCGCGCCGACGCCGTAGCGCTTGCTTATTGAGCAGTGTCAAAGGTCTGTAACTCGATTCAAGCCAAGTCACATTCCGCGAAGGACAAAGATGCAGAAATCCCGTAGAGAGTTTCTCGCTTACGGCTCCATCGGCTTGCTGGGCACTGCCATCCAGGCACAAACCCCTGCGGTTCAGAGTCCGGATCTTCCACCCGGCGCTCCGCCCGCATTTGGCACGTCAACGCCCGTTGGTCCTGAGGTGTCGCCCGTGACCTTTGGCGAGGCCGAAAAACTGGTGGAAGTCGAGTTGACTGCCGCTGATCTTATGCAGGCCGCCAGTAACTGGCGGATGCAAATGGCGCCCCTCTATGAGCGCCGCACAGGCCCGCGCAAGTTGGAACTCGAATTAGAGATCGCTCCTGCCACTCAGTGGAATCCGTCATTACCCGGAATTTTGTCCAACAAACAAGTTAGCTCTTCGGCCGGCAAATTTGCCCGTAGTGTCGACAAGCTGGAGCCCCTGCCCTCAAGCGACGACGATATAGCCTTCGCCCCTGTGGCCCGGCTCTCGCGTTGGATCGAAAACCGCCAACTTACGTCCGAGCGGCTGACAGAGATATATCTTCATCGTCTGGAGCGCTTCGACCCTAAGCTACATTGCGTCATTACACTAACACGGGAACATGCTCTGACACAGGCGCGCCAAGCGGACATGGAGATTGTTGCGGGTCACTACCGCGGACCGCTGCACGGAATTCCGTGGGGCGCGAAGGACTTGCTCGATTCGGCAAATATTCCCACAACCTACGGCGCGGAACCATACAGGAATCGCATTCCTTCATTGGACAGTGTGGTGGTTCAACGGTTGAACGCAGCGGGTGCTGTTCTTGTGGCTAAGTTGAGCATGGGTGCGCTGGCGCTGAACGATATTTGGTTCGGCGGGCAAACGATGAATCCGTGGTTGCTTGAAGAGGGATCCTCCGGCTCGAGTGCGGGTCCCGGTGCTGCCACCGCGGCTGGCTTGGTGGGTTTTGCCATCGGAAGTGAAACTGAGGGTAGCATTGTAAGTCCGTCCATGCGTTGCGGTATAACTGGACTTCGCCCCACTTATGGCCGCGTCCCACGCACCGGCGCCATGACACTCTGCTGGTCTCTCGATAAGCTCGGCCCTATGGCACGCCGTGTTGAAGATACGATGCTGGTGCTTAAAGCGATCTCGGGTCCAGATCCGGGCGACATAGCGAGCGTTCCCAGTAATCTCACATTCAGTGCCAGCGCAGACGTGACGGGCCTGCGCGTGGGCTACTTTCCTGCCTGGATGAAGGAGAGCCCTGCAACGGATGTGGACCGCGCCGCATTGGATACAGTGAAGAAACTCGGCATGACTCCTGTTGCTGTCTCTATTCCCGACTGGCCATATGACTCGCTCAACCTGATCTTGTTTGCGGAAGCCTCTGCTGCATTTGAAGAGTTGACCCTTAGCCACCGGGTCGATGAACTGAAGGTGCAGGTCGCCGACGCATGGCCAAATGTCTTTCGCCAGTCGAGATTTCTGTCCGCAGTCGATTTTGTACAAACCGACCGTTTGCGACGCAAAGTCGCGCAAGAGATGGCCAGAGTCTTTTCGCAGGTCGATCTCCTCCTCGTGCCGTCACTGCGCGATGAGATGCTCGTGATTACTAACTTCACCGGACATCCATCCTTGACGCTCCGCGCCGGGTTCGTCGAAATATCGGAGGCGCGCAGCGACTGGGCGCCAGATCCAAAACAGCCACTGCCCCGGTTCTCTCCTCCGCGACGCGTGCCGCATGGGGTCACACTCATTGGCCGTCTCTTTGATGAAGGCACGCTTTCAGAAGCGGGCATGGCATTGGAGAAAGCATTTGCTGTAGCAGAGGAGCGGGCGCCCGGCTTCTAAATACTCCTATGTTAGAAGGAACCGCTCATGCAACACGTGCATTAATGACCAAGCCAGGTTCTTGTTCCAATCCATCATAGTCGCGCTCGATGCGCCAACGTAGCTCGGCAATGACAACTCGCTTTACAAAAGTCGGAGTTACTCAAAGACAAGGCATTCCCTTTTGCAGAGAGTGGCTATGGCTTTTTTACTCCGGTAACGGCCCTACCGATGCACAACAGGTATTGACCGTGGAACCGATGCGAAAAAGATTGCGAGGCGTGAACTGGGGAGCGTATGCTCCCATTGCTGGGAAAGCTCAATGAAAATTACGTTTAAGACCGTCACATGGCGGCGCTCAACGAGAGTTGTAACGGTAGCATCCCCGCCTGCGTTAGTTACACCGATGTAGAATTCAACGGAACCCGGAACGGAACGACCAACGCCATACCCACGGCGTCCTCGCTCAACGAAGCCGCGTGCACGGTTAACTAGCGCAAAAACGCAACGCATTGTAGACACGATAGGAAAGCGGCGGGGTGGGTCCTTCGACCAGCCCCGCCCGCGAGTACACGACCTTTTTGCTGGCTCTCCGAGGAATAACTAACAGCAAGTCTCAGTGACCTCTCAAAGCGATAAGAATCGTCGAATGAAGTCTCATACGATTGCCGCAATGTCATCCTGTTTGCAGCCAGAAGGGCGACAATGAAGGCGAACAACGGCCGCCGTGGAAAATCGTCGCCTGAAGTTTCAAGTCGAGCTCTGTACCGTCACCTTACCGATACGGGCGCGTATCATCTAATCGGCGGCCATCAGCCGCCACGTGATGAGAGCAGTCCACGGAAGATTGGTTCCGAGCTGCGCTTCGGCAACCGAATAAGTGGCGATAACTCAGGGGGCGTCGTCGGGAGCCCCGGTAATGGCTCCGGGGCCGATTGACTTCATCAGCCACGGAATCCGGTGCGAACGCGACTGCGCAACTATCGAATTGTGTCTGTGCGTGTCAGAGTCACGGCGAGACAAAGTGCCTACTTACATCCTTTGCACTTGGCAACTGCGTCTGAACTCTTTGAGCCGAGTTTTACATGAGCATTGAGATCCACTTCGGTGTCGTCAGTGGCATCATGGACTGCATCTTTCGCCTTGCCCCACGCATTTTCAACCTTGCCCTTCACCTGCTGAACCATACCTTCAACCTGAAGTTTGGGATTGTCTGTCAACTCACCTGCCTTGCGCTTGGCGGTTCCTGCTACTTCGTCAATCATGCCCTTGACTCGATCCTTATTCATAATCTTTCCTCGCAATCATTGGTGCCGCTGTCTTTTCCGACATTCCTGAGAGTATCGGTTCATTTTGTCATTATCTGAGCTATTAAGATCACTACTGTGATGACCAAAATCGAGGGATTACCGGAATTGCTCGATTTTTTATGACGATATCTCCTGAGCGTTCTTGCTCAGACGGTTGCGTACTCTCCCTTTAAAGTGGGAAATACCTTGTGCGCCACAATGCGCATAGAGCACGTGACGCTGCGCATAGGTAGAAAAGGTGAATTGCATGAAGAAACTTTCGACGTTTGTGGCAGTACTCAGTTTGACGACCATTGGCTGGGCGGGAACTGGTCGCGAAGCAACGGTCGACCGATTGGACCACGCGGGCGCGGTGTTGCATGAGATTATGTCGGCGCCAGACAGAGGCATTCCAGAGGAAGTTCTGGAACACGCAAAGTGCGTAGCTGTAGTGCCGCATATGCTCAAGGGAGGCTTTGTGTTCGGCGCTGAAAATGGCAGAGGTGTTGCCACCTGCCGGACCGCAAACGGTTGGAGCGCACCTGCGTTCTTTACCATTACCGGCGGCAGTTGGGGATTGCAGATTGGCATCGAAGGTGTGGATCTGGTCATGATTATTCAGAATGAGCGGGGCATGCAGCACTTGATCAACAGTAACTTTGAACTCGGCGGTGACGCCTCTGCGGCAGCCGGACCGGTTGGACGCCACGCTTCCGCCGACACAGACTGGAAGCTGAATACCGAGGTGCTCACTTACTCGCGCGCCAGAGGCGCCTTTGCCGGACTCACGTTGACCGGCGCTGCGATTCGCCGGGACGATGATTCGACGGAAGCCATCTACGGCCATGACGTCACTACGAGTCGCATTCTGCACGGGGAAGTAGCTGTTCCAGCTTCGGCCAACGCGTTTCTGGATGCGGTAAGGAATGCAAAGGCTCAAGCCATCGCTTCCAACTAATTATCAGCCGTGAATGCTTGGGGGCGCGTGAGAAACTTTTCAGTTATCATGTGCCCACAATGCATCAGAGGAGCATCTATGCTTTGGACAATCTTTGTAATTATCCTCGTTCTGTGGCTATTAGGCTTCAGCCTTCATATTGCTGGTGGCCTGATTCATCTTCTGCTGGTTGTAGCCTTGATTATTCTGATCTTTAATCTGTTGGCTGGGCGACGGGGCGCTCTCTAGCGCCTGTGATGAACTTTATTCCGATGGAATGGAATAGTTTGGAATGTTGTCATACATTGGCAGCACGGAAGCATGGGAAGCAATATCGAACCGGGTATCCGAACTACGTAAGGGATGAGGAGTGGCATTTGCGGCTCCGTACCTGGCGTAGTACCGTAAGAATGCGACGCGGCGCGAGCATTCTCTGAGAGCGGTGTTCGACGGGCTGCGTTATATCGTGAAGATTGGCGACCAGCGGCGGATGATGGCGCGTGATTTGCCGCCGTGGCCAGATGAATTTGAGATTGGCATTCCAATGTATCTTATTGATTTTAATGGTGGCGGGAGGCAGGATCGAACTGCCGACCTACGGGTTATGAATCCGTCGCTCTAACCATCTGAGCTACCCCGCCGGAAGAGGCACAGAAGGCGCGGGCCTTGACGGCCGGGCCGGGAAGCGGGCGGGCACAAAGTCCACGCACAACTCCCTCTTCAGATGATACGGGTGACAGGATTGGAGGTCAAACCCAATGCTTGCCCAGCCCTCTACGCGTTGGCTGCCAGCCTGACGTTTTGGATGAACTCGCCGCCGGCTCGTGTAAACTCGCCTGCATGAGTACGTTCCATATTGCCGGGGTGATTCCGGCCCGGCTTAGTTCCACTCGACTGAGCCGCAAAGTGCTGCGCATGATCGCCGGACGGCCCATGGTCGAGTGGGTCTGGCGGGCGGCTACCGCGAGCGGGTTGATGGACTCCGTTGTGGTGGCCACCGACTCAGAGGAAGTAGCCGCCGTCTGCCGCGAGCGTAACATTCCGGTGGCGATTACCTCGGCGGAGTGTCCCAGCGGGTCAGACAGAGTAAGAGAAGTGGCTCGCCAGCTCGACGCCGACATTTATGTCAACATCCAGGGAGATGAGCCGACGCTGACCGCAGGCTTTTTTCCACCGCTGATGGCGCTGTTTGCGCGGCCGGAGGTTGAGGCGGCCACGCTGGCCGTCCATTGCGCGCCGGAGGAGATCGACAACCCCAACGCCGTCAAGGTGGTCACGGCCCTGGATGGCCGCGCACTCTACTTTTCTCGCGCCACCATCCCCTTCGACCGCGACCGGGCGGGCTTTACTGGCTACCGCAAGCATTTGGGAATCTACGCCTATCGCAAGGCGGCGCTGGAGCACTTTGCCGCACTGCCGCCTTCGCCGCTGGAGCTGGTTGAGCGGTTGGAGCAACTGCGGCTGCTCGAAAACGGGATAGCGCTTTACGTGGCTGAGGCTCCTGGAGATACCATTGGCGTGGACACCGAGGCGGATTTGCTGCGGGCCGAGGTGATCATGCGGGAGCGCTTGGCGCGAGACTCTGGATAGATATATTCCACACAAGTCAAAAATATGTGCAAAATTTCAAGGTCCAGAAAAAATAAAAAAAGGGGGGAGGGGGGTAGGTCTTCGGGAATCCGGGGTGACCTTGAGGATCTTGCGATAGGGCCACGGAGATTTAGCGATGATTTTCATGGATTGGCGGCGTTTTTCTCTCTTCTGATAGCTTCCATTGTGCGCCGATGGTATGTAATTCTTTGCACTGAGCGTGGAAATGTTGCGGCTTCCCAGATCCGAAAACCTTGATCTTGGAGGTACGCGACACTGGGCGACATTATCAGCGTGGACACGGACGGGTTTGTTGCGGACCTAAGCGATGCGGAAGAAAAGATTGGAGCTTATGAGTGACCAAAATTGATTTCATGTCCTACGACCAGAGTCTTCCGAGAGCCCGGCGAGCTGTGTTGACGGCGATCCCGCCCGATAGAACTACGGTCAAGGCTTATCATAGAGAATTGCTTGATATCTTCAGAAAAGAGATTGATTTTAGAAAGAGCCTGTCTTCTCGCGAAGTCGTCGATGAAGCTGATTATTTCGAATCCATCTATCATTGCGCCCTAATGCGTTATCTAATTGGAGACCCGGCAGATGTTCTCCTTATGTGGGAGGCAAAGCACATCGACATGGACATGAGTTGCGGGTTTGATATTCAGTTCACGGTCGGCGCAGGGGTTTCTGAAACGATCGCCCATTTGACGGCTCATAGTCACGCGAAGATCGCTGACTTCCTACAGGGATTAAGAGCCCACAAAGATTTCGACAATCTCGAAAAATGGGAACGGTTCAGGATCGGGCTACTTCTATGGGAGCCAATATTCCTCCTAAGCGATGAAGGACATGCGACGAAAGATTTCAGCAATTGCGCGCAAGAATCGGGTAGCCTGATGGGCCAGTAATGGGCGACCATAGTTTCCATGAGTGGCAAACCCCAACGCGTGCAACCTACCGACCCCGCGCCGTCCATCGATCCCGAAAATGCCTGGCGACAGCTTCTCAGCCGCGACCAGAAGGCCACGTTCTTCTACGCGGTTTCGACCACCGGCGTCTTCTGTCGTCCCGGTTGCGCGAGCCGCCGTCCGCTCAAGGTCAACGTGCATTTCTTCCACTCGGCTGAAGAGGCGCGAGCCGCCGGTTTTCGTCCCTGCAAACGCTGCGAGCCAGAAAACGCCGCGAGCAACGCCACACTGCATGGCAGCCCTTTGGAGAAACTGCGAAAACACATCGAGGCCAATCTCGACCGTGCCGTCCCGCTGGCCGAGTTGGGCCGGTTGGTGAATCTCAGCCCATTCACCGTGCAGCGGCTATTCAAGCAGGCGATTGGAGTAAGCCCGCTTCAATACCAACGGGCACTGCGCGGAGCTAATCTGCGCGGCGCGCTCAAGCAAGGAGACTCTGTGACCAATGCAATCTACAACGCAGGATTTGGTTCATCAAGCCGTGGCTATGACGGCGCACAACTGGGCATGACGCCCGCCCGCTTCGCTCAAGGTGGTCGCGGCGAGCAGATCGGCACCACTACCGCTCGCTCGCCTTTCGGCTGGCTGGTGGTGGGAGCGACAACGCGCGGGTTGTGTTGGCTGGCGCTCGCGGCTACGAAGGCCGAGGCCGAGGCGAGTCTGCGCGAGGAGTTTCCGCTGGCCACGCTGCGGCGCGACCCATCGTTGGCGACCATGGTGGATGCGGCTCTGCGCGTAGTCGGCGGTCAAACGAACCAATCAGAACTGACGGCTGCATCGCAGGTGCCCCTCGATCTTCGTGGAACTGCTTTTCAACTGCGTGTGTGGCAGGCGCTGCGCCAGATTCCCCGCGGCCAGACGCGCAGTTACAGCCAATTGGCGCGTGAATTGGGCGATCCTAAATTGACACGCGCTGTGGCTCGCGCCTGCGCCACCAATCGCGTGGCACTGGTTGTTCCGTGCCATCGCGTCGTCGGCGCAAGCGGTTCGCTTACTGGCTATCGCTGGGGAATTGAACGCAAACGGCAACTGTTGGAAGCCGAGGGCGCATAGGTCGCCCTGCTGTTGGTGCGACCTAGAGCAGTTCCAAAGATGCTACAACCAACTGTCGTGGCATCCCATCCATGCGACAGAAAGAAGTTGCATGAATGATTGCATGACAGCGTCGGCTCCCTCGACCTGAGTAAACTGGTTGCGGCTAAACGACCACGAAACTCGGGAGGAAAGGAGCCGAGCATGATGATTATAGGCTGTGATTTTCATCCGCGGTTTCAACAGATCTCCTTTTTGTGGGAGGAGACTGGCGAGTGCGGGCAGCGGCGCTTGAAGCACACGGCAGAGGCAGAACAGTACTATCGCTTGCTCCGCGGAGCGAGGGTGTGAGTTGGCATCGAGGCCACGGGGAGCTATGGCTGGTTTCGACGCCTGCTGAGCGAACTGGGCCATGAACTTCTGGTGGGCGATGCCACCCAGATTCGCGCCTCGAACCCGCGCCGGCAGAAGACCGACAAGCGCGATGCGGAGCATATCCTGGTTTTGCTGATGGAGCATCGTTTCCCAGCCATCTGGCAGCCGCCGGCCGAGAACAAACAACTGCGGCAGTTGCTGCTGCATCGCAGTCGCCTGGTCAGGTTGCGTACGCGGGTGACCAACCAGTTGGACGGGATCCACCCCACGGACGAAGACCCTGTCCGCGGGGACCCCGGCGATGGCCAAGAACGAAGGGCAACTCGTTGCTGGCGGGTGGTCAGGGAAGCGTCGCAAGGCCATCGAAGCATTGCCGCTGCCGGGCTGGTATGGCGAGCGGCGCACGGATCTGCTGGCCCTACTGGACCGGCTTGAGGAACGGATTGCGCCGTTGAACAAGGCGGTCAGCCAGGCTGCGGCCAACAACGCGGAGGCTTGCCTTCTGATGACGCATCCGGGCGTGGGTCCGGTGGTCTCGCTGGCCTATGTGTTGACGATCGGCAACTGGCAGCGCTTTCCGCGCGGCAAGCAGGTGGGCAGTTATCTGGGGTTGATTCCGTCTGAGGATTCCAGCTCCGACAAGCGCCGTCTGGGACACATCAGCAAGCAGGGCAACACGCTGTTGCGCTGGCTGCTGGTGGAGGCGGCGAGCACGGCGCAGAGGTACGATCCGAGCTGGCATCGGCAGTATCTTCGCCTGTCGATGACCAAGCATCACGGCGTGGCCAAAGTGGCGATGGCCTACAAGCTGGCGGTGCGGTTGTATTGGATGTTGCGCTCCGGGGAAGATTATCAGCACGTCCGGGAGCGCGGTTCTCATGCGAGGCAGTCCGAGTGCCCCGGTGGTCGCAGCACGCGGCCGATTGAATGATTGGACGCCTCGACTCTTCCCGCGAGGGGAGAGTTTGGCCAGGAAATCATGGGGTAAGTCCGACCCGAATACATGGTTGATGGAACCTGATGTCCATCGAGAATGATTGGTTCAACACGCGAGCTTGGGTCGTTGAGCGATGCAAGATGGTCTTTTCCAGTGGTGGAACGAATCTCGGAAAAGAACCTTCTTCGATTCGTTCCTTGCGCCATTGTCGAAATGGCCGGGGCGATGTCAAGGGTCAAGATGAACGCCAAACAACGGCGCCCTTGACACCGCCCCGACCACCAGAGGAAAAGTCTGCGCGCGAATTGAAAATGCGCTTGACAGAAGCCGACGCTGTCATACACGGGGCACGAAGCTTTGGGTACAGCAACTATAGAGCAGCCATAATCGGTTAGTTACATCAGGCGCAAATTATAGTCGAGCTCCGCCCGATGCTTGGATAGTTTGTCCGCTTAGCCAAGCCGAATCGTCCGAGGCCAGGAAGGCGGCCACGGTGGCTATGTCGTTCGGTTGACCGATGCGTCCGAGCGGGGTTTCCGCTTCAGTTTTTTTCTGGAAATCGGTGCCAATGAATCCGGCCGCACGAACGCCTTCCGTTTCGACCATGCCGGGGTTCAGCGAGTTCACACGAATCTTTTTGGGCCCGAGTTCTTTCGAAAGAGCGAGGGTAACGGAATCGACCGCGCCCTTGGTAGCGCTATAGACTGAGGCGGCGGGAAGTCCTGCGGCGGCGACGGATCCGATGTTGATGATGCTTCCACCTTGGGGATCAAAATGGCGTAATGCGGCCTGTGTGGTGAGCAGCAACCCAAGGACGTTCAAGTTGAATTGCTTATGGAACTGCTCGGTGGTGACGGCTTCGATAGGGCCGAATTCGTAGACGCCGGCGTTGTTGACCAAGATGCTGATAGGGCCGAGTTCGCGCGCCACTGTCTCGACCAGCGGCCCGATGGAATCCGGGTTGCTTAGGTTCGCCTGAACGGGGATAGCCTTGCCGCCGTCGGCCTTGATTTCAGCGACCACTTTTTCTGCGGCGGCCTTGCTGCCGGAGTAGTTGACTGCAACGGCAGCGCCGCGCGCCGCCAATTCACGCGCAATACCCGCGCCGATACCCTTGGACGCGCCGGTGACCAGCGCCACTTTTCCTTGAAGACTGCCCATTGATCCACTCCTGAACCGAAACGTTTTCACTTCGACATTTCTATAACTGTCGAATTGATGGGGCAGCATGGAATTTGGATTCAGGACGATTGTGGAAATCTTTGGAGGTGAGATCAACGGTCTGGGCAAGGGGTTGGCGCGACGGCGTCGAGACTGGAGAGGAATGCCGTCCAGACTTCGGTCCGCAGCGTCATGTATATAAATTTTCCTTCGCGCTCGACATGCACCAAACCGGCGGCTTCGAGTTCCTTTACATGATGCGAAAGCGTTGCCGGAGAAATGGCGAGGGTCCTCAATGCCGACGCGCATCCCATTGGACATGCGGCTTTGGCGATACGTTCCAGCAATTCGAACCGTCGCGGATCGGCTAGTGCCTTCAGAATGGCGTTCCGGCGCGCGCGCGGGAGGCGCGTCGTTTTTGCCGAAGATTCTGCTTCCACCCGCTTGCCCGAAAAAACGATCTTGGTGTTCATCTTTAGCGCTACCTATCGATGGTATCCTAGCGCAGTAGAAAGTATACGATTTTAGTGCCCGTGGCCGACAGGGTGGCGGGCGAATTCGAGGAGCTTATGGCAACTTCAACACTGGAAACCGCCGCAGTAGATTACAAGGTCGCCGATCTTTCGTTAGCCGATTGGGGACGCAAGGAAATCATCATTGCCGAGCAAGAGATGCCGGGGTTGGTGTCGATCCGCAACAAGTATTCAACTGCGAAACCGCTGGCCGGCGTGCGCATCACCGGCTCGTTGCACATGACTATTCAAACGGCTGTACTGATTGAGACGCTGGTTAGCCTGGGCGCGGAGGTGCGCTGGGCAAGCTGCAACATTTTTTCCACGCAGGATCATGCCGCAGCGGCCATTGCTGCCAGCGGAGTTCCGGTCTTTGCATGGAAGGGCGAGTCGTTGGAAGATTACTGGGATTGCACTTGGGCTGCGCTCAACCACAAGGGCGGCAAGGGGCCGCAACTGATCGTGGACGACGGCGGCGATGCGACTCTGCTTATTCACAAGGGCTATGAGTTGGAAGAGGGCGACCGGTGGGTTCATGGGCCGGCGTCGAACCACGAAGAGCAGGTGATCAAGGATTTGTTGAAGAAGGTTCATGCCGAAGACTCGCAACACTGGCACAAGGTTGCCAAAGAGTGGCGCGGTGTTTCAGAGGAGACCACAACAGGCGTGCATCGGCTGTACAAGATGATGGAACAAGGTAAGCTGCTGGTGCCGGCCATCAATGTGAACGACTCGGTGACCAAGTCTAAGTTCGATAACTTATACGGTTGCCGAGAGTCGCTGGCTGATGGTATCAAGCGCGCCACCGATGTTATGGTCGCGGGCAAGGTCGCAGTTATCTGCGGCTACGGCGATGTGGGCAAGGGATCGAGCCACTCGCTGCGTGGCATGGGCGCACGAGTTATCGTGACGGAAGTCGACCCCATCAACGCGTTGCAGGCGGCGATGGAAGGCTTCGAGGTCACGACCATTGAAGAGACGCTGGGACGTGGAGATATCTATGTAACTTGCACCGGCAACGTTGACATTATCACCCTCGAACACATGAAGCAGATGAAAGACCAGGCCATCGTCTGTAACATCGGACACTTCGATAACGAGATTCAAATGGACCGGTTGAATGTAGAGCCGGGAGTAACCAAACTCAATATCAAGCCGCAGGTGGATCAGTACACCTTCCCCGGTGGCAACAGCATTTTTGTGTTGGCCGAAGGGCGGCTGGTGAATCTGGGCTGCGCGACGGGCCATCCCAGCTTTGTTATGAGCAACAGCTTTGCCAATCAGACGCTAGCGCAACTCGATCTATGGGAGAAGCGGGAGAGTTACAAGGTTGGGGTCTATGTGTTGCCCAAGCGGCTGGACGAAGAGGTTGCGCGGCTGCATCTGGAGAAGATCGGCGTGAAGCTGACGACTCTGACTCCGAAGCAAGCGGACTATCTGGGCGTCGCGGTTGAAGGACCTTACAAGGCGGAGAATTACCGATACTAGACTTGTCGCGGTTAGTTTCACATGCATGAGAAGAGAAACGCAAAGCCCCGGCTGGAACCGGGGCTTTGTTGTCTTGATAAGTTATTCTTTCTCAATTGTCCAGAGGGAAATCGCGGAATAACATTACGAAAGACTA
This sequence comes from Occallatibacter sp., assembly GCA_049518535.1. Taxonomy (GTDB): domain Bacteria; phylum Acidobacteriota; class Terriglobia; order Terriglobales; family Acidobacteriaceae; genus Telmatobacter. The sequence goes on from JBEKRS010000001.1 coordinate 196,276, forward strand.
ATTTGTTATTCACTTTCCGATCAAGCGTTGTGGGCATTCGCCGATAGCGGAAAGGTGGGCACAGAGGTGGTGCTCCGCTGGAGGATGATATGCATCTTCGCCTGGCATGTACTCTGTTGATTATGGCTGGATTTTCCGGTTGCGGAAACCGGTTTACAACCTCGGTTAGTCCCACCCCTGCCGTGGTCACACACACTTATAACGGCACCGCCTCGGTGGGCGATTTTCTGACCATCACCATCAACACCACAGCCCTAACTATCACCTATACGAATCTGACTAACGGTGAAACCGGGACGGTTCCCTATACCGTGAACGCGAACGGCAGCTATGCGATCAATGACCCTAACGGAAACCTGATCGCGGCCTACGAAGTGCCGGGCTATGCGCTGGTCATTGAAGCGGCAAATGCGGGGCCGGACAAAAACACGCCGGCTTTGATTACGGCGGTCGAGAGCGGTCCGATCACTTTGAGCACCTTTGCAAACAACAGCTACAACTACATCAACTTCCGCACCTCGTTTGGCGGCCTTTCAATCGGTTCGGTGACTATTGGAGCGACCACGGCGCAGACCACTACTTACTGGCCCTACGGAAATCTCAATACTGCAGATACCGGCAGCGCCTTCCAGGGTAGCGCGCTGGACTTCAGCGGGATGATTGAGGCAGCTACCGGTACCTACATCTCCGGGCCGGACGGCGGAGGCGGCAATGACACCATCTTTGGCACGGCAGGCGGCTTTTTCATCGTGGACACGGGCAACGGTTCGATCATCGGCCTGCAAAAGGCTGCGAAACCGGACTTTGATCCGTCGGTGGCCGGGACATACAGCGGCATCTACTACGAGAAGGCCAACGCCAATAACTCAGGAAGCACGGAGACGGGCACGCCTTCAACCGGTCAGGCGACGGTTGTGATCACTGCTGCAGGTAACATTACGGTTACGGATTCGCAAAACAATACGCTCATCAATGCGGCGCTGACTCCCGTGGCCAATTCGAGCAACTTGTATGGCAGTGCGGGACAATTGACCGATCCCTGCTATGGAATGTTCACATTCCACGCGGTGACCTCTACTTATGAGCATGATGTGTTTGTTACGTTCGTGGGCAACTCGGTGGTCTTTTCAAAGTTCAGCGTCAATCTGCCCTGGAACGACACAACCGGCATGTATAGCTATTGGTACGGCGTTGGACTTAAGCAGTAGTAAGCCGCAACCTCCATTCTTCTCCGCTCGGGACGCCCGTCTTTTGCTGAATGGGGCAGAAGACGGGCGTCCCGATTTTTTTGCAAAGCTGCGAAGGTGGAGCGCGAGGCTACTTTTGTTTGCTATGGAAAATCCGTTGATAGATTCGCCAGGGGAAGCTATGCAGCAGCTGGGTCTGGTTGGCTTTTAAGGCGGCATAGGAGCGTTCCACATAGATGTCGAACTCCGGGGGCCAGCCGATGGTCGAGCGGCGCTCGGAGTAGTCGCCGTCAGCCCACTTGGCCAGCACCGCCTTATAACCCACCACGTGAGTTACAAAGTCTAGCAGGCAATGCGGCATCTGCTCCTCGACGACGAGATAAGCCTTCTCGATAATGATCTTTTCGCGCACGTCGTTGAGGGGCATGAAGATTGTGGTCATCCACAGCATCCACTCCTTCATCTCGCTATCGAGAATGGGAAAGCTTTGCGTCTTTCCTTGCTTTTTTAGCAAAGACCGATAGGCGATGTTGCCGGCTTGAGAGGCGACATAGAGTGGCCCATAGAACTCGTTGAGACGCCTGTTTACAAGCTCCAGCTTGTCCCTGCGGCGGGCCAGCACCTGGGCGCTCATGAATGTGGCCAAGTATCCGAAGAGCGCGAGAAGTACGGTTAGTCCGGCTGCGTTTTGCAGAAGGCTTGAAGAATAGAGCGTGGAGAAATCCATTGCTTAACCCTGGCAGCGAGTATAACCCGGCGGCGATGCCGCTTGCGGGCCGATGATAGCAGGGCGGCGTTTGGCCAATCAGAGTCCACAGTTTCACAGTTCCACAGCAAATAGGAGGGGGAGGGGTACCCTCAAGGGGTACAGACTGGGGGAGACGGATGACAGATTGGACCGATGAGGGCGTGTTCATTTCTTCTATCTACCAGCGTACGGCAACGGAGGGTAATTTTCGGCAAACTGTGGCGATGGGGGCTGGTATCCCACCCTAGCCGCAAAAACGAGAGCGCGGCGATGGTGGGGCACCCAGTTCTCACACTTGGAGTGGAGTTCGCGCTCAGGCGAGCAGCTTGGCGGCTTCTTTTGCGAAGTAGGTGACGATGAAGCCTGCACCGGCGCGGCGGATGCTGACCAGCGATTCGAGGATGGCGCGATCATGGTCGAGCCAACCTTTCTCGAAGGCGGCTTGGAGCATGGAGTACTCGCCGGAGACCTGATAGGCGCCGATGGGCACATCTACTTGCTCGCGGGCGGCGCGGATTACGTCGAGATAGGGCATGGCGGGCTTCATCAGGATCATGTCGGCGCCTTCTTCGATGTCGAGCTCGATTTCGCACAGAGCCTCGCGAAGGTTGGCGCCATCCATTTGGTAAGTTTTGCGGTCGCCGAACTGAGGAGCGGAGTCGGCGGCCTCGCGGAAAGGTCCGTAGAAGGCTGAGGCGAACTTAGAGGCGTAACTGAGGATGGGCGTTTGCGCAAAGCCTTCGTCGTCGAGGGCGTGGCGAATGGCGGCGACGCGGCCGTCCATCATGTCGCTGGGGGCAACGATGTCGGCTCCGGCGCGGGCCAGGCTGACGGCGGCGTGTACGAGGAGATCGAGCGAGGAATCGTTCTCGACTTCAAAGCCATCGCGAGTCTCGACGACTACGCCGCAATGGCCGTGGCTGGTGTATTCGCAGAGACAGACGTCGGCGATAAGGACCAGCGTCTTAGACGCCGGCGATTCTTTGATCGCGCGCAAGCCCTGCTGCACGATGCCGTCGTCATCCCATGCGCCGGAGCCTTGCTCGTCTTTGGCTTCAGGCAGGCCGAAGAACAGCAGACCACCGAGGCCGAGTCGCGCGGCACCTTCGGCTTCGCGGACTGCTTCATCGATGGAGAGTTGGAAGACGCCGGGCATGGAGCCGATCGGGCGGCGCACGCTTTCACCGGGACATAGAAAGAGGGGATAGATCAGGTTGCCGGGGGTGACGGCGGTCTCGCGCACCAGAGCCCGCAGGGATTCGGTGCGCCTGAGACGGCGCATCCGGGTTTGAGGAAAACTCATGGTGTCGATTGTACCGCTTGTACTGCGCGATGACAGTTTCTAGTTGTTGTATCTAGCTTTTCTTGGACTGACAAGGGACAATGCATGGCAGGCGATTCCACCGGTCCGATAGCAGACTAAGACCAGGTCCAGTAGCAGACTAGCTAGGGAACCGGAAGCTGCAAGAGTTGACGGCCTAACTCTTGCTGAGCTAGACTCGACGCGATCATCAATCAAGACAAGGATTAGGGAAGGAATTTTAGACATGCGGCGCACGCGTGAAGTTTTTACCGCTGCTGGCTTGTTGATTTGCGTTCTTTTTACGCTCGCAGTTTGCCGGGGGCAGCAACCGACTACGTTGAGCAAGAACGAACAGGCTCAAGTCACCGGTATGTTGCGCGACGCCTATAGCGATGTAAAGAAGTACTACTACGATCCAACACTGCAAGGCTTGGATTGGGACGCCCGTTATCGGCAATATTCCGCCAGGATCGGCACGGCCCACAACATGGGCGACGGGTTCAGGATTGTTGCTGCTTTTCTGAGCGGACTCAAGGATTCGCACACCTATTTCGCGCCCCCGATGCGGACCACTCTGATCGATCCTGGATATCGCTTCGCCTTGATCGGCGATGCCTGCTTCATTACCCATGTTCGTCCCAAGACCGACGCCGAAGAGAAACTGCGCGTTGGCGACGAGGTGGTCAAGCTGAACGGCTTCAATGTGAATCGTAGCGATTACCATGATGTGCGGTACTTCTTCAATATTCTTGCGCCACCGATGGCGGAGCAACTCGACCTGCAGTCTCCGACCGGCGAGCAGCGGCAGGCCGTCGTGAATGCGCTGGTCAAACCGGGCAAGGCTGTCATGGACCTGACTCAGGGAGCGGATTACTACGATTTGGTGCGGCGGTCGGAGGATGAAGACCATGTGACGCGCTCGCAGATTATAGAAAGAGGGGATGTCGCTATTTGGAGGTTGCCGCAATTCAACCTCGATACTTCTGATGTCGAAAGGTTCATCGGCATCTCACGAAAGCACAAGACGCTCATCTTGGATTTGCGCGGCAACAGCGGCGGTGCGGTCGATACTCTGAAGTCGATGGTGGGATTCTTGTTCGACCATGACGTCAAGATCGGCGACCGTGTCGGCAAAAAAGACAAAAAGCCAATGCTCGCAAAGCACTTCGACGATGCGTTCAGCGGGAAGCTGATTGTTCTGGTCGATGCCGGTTCCGCCTCTGCTTCTGAACTGCTGGCTCGCGTCGTGCAACTCGAGCACCGAGGTACGGTGATTGGAGACAAGACGGCTGGAGCAGTAATGGAAGCAAAATACTACAGAGAATCGCAGGGAGTCGACACGCGCATTTTTTACGGCTTCAGCGTGACCGATGCCAACCTTATCATGAGCGATGGCCAGAGTCTGGAGAAGGTTGGCGTTGTGCCGGACGAGCTGCTGCTGCCCACCGGAGCCGATCTGGCCGCTGGGCGCGACCCTGTGTTGGCGCATGCGGCGGAACTGGGCGGCGTGAAACTGGACCCAGCGGAGGCGGGTAAGCTGTTTCCCTTTGAGTGGCTGCCTCTTTAAAGGGTGGCTTATAACTGGTCGTAGAGCGTGGCGTTGCGGTAGCCGAGCAGCATGACCAGGGTCCAGATACCCATCGCGGTTCCGAAGGGAATGCTGATCAGAAAGACGAAAGCTGCCACGATGGCTACGATGCGAGCCCATGGCGCGTGTTCCGTCAAGCCCCAAGCAGCTACCAGCGCAAGCCCGGTTTTTATTATGAGGATCGCCCAGCTAAAACCCAGTATTCCTGCGAAGAACTCCGGGGGCAAGGGACCGTGAGCCCACGGCCCGTGCGACCAGGGACCGAAGTCGCCGAAGAAAAATGCTTTGGCGAAGGTCAGCTTGGCGACTCCGCGAAACAGATAGAAGCCGGCATAAATGAACCAGACAATGCCAAGGGTTCTCACCTTGCCCGCAAAGTTCTGGAGTTGAAACTCGAGGCCGGGGATGGCGGGAACTGCAGGCACAGCAGGGCGGTGACACTGTGAGCAAATGCCTTGCCCTGGCGCTAAAGCCTGACCACATCCGTTGCAATACATGGCTGCCTCCTCAATGAAACCGTTCTAGAACTAATACGCATCCGAGGCACACTGGGTTCCGCGGCTTGCCGGGGCGATGCTGAGATCGCGGAACTTTGCGCCAATTTTAAGCAGTTGGCGCTGATCCTTGCCGGAAGTTTTCCCATGCGCGGAAAACCGCTCACGTTTTAAGCGCAAGCAACGATAAACAGGATGGGAGACCATCTCGATGGCGACGCACGCTAGGTCGGCAAGTGTTGCCGGTCCGGTCCGGGAGCGGGCAGGCGAGCTTCGCTTTGTTGCGCGCCAACCGATACTGGACCTGCACAGCAGAGTGCATGGCTATGAGTTACTGTTCTGGAACGGGCGGAAGCCGATCGTTCGCTCGGATAGCGATCTGGCTACGCGCACGATGCTCGACAATACGGTTATCTTCGGGCTGGAGGAGTTGGCGCACGGATTTCCAGCGTTTGTGAATTGCAGCGAGGACTCCCTGACCGGGGAGTGGGTGCAGGTTTTGACGCCCAGGATGGCTGTTCTGGAACTCGCATCTAGCGCCGAAGCTACGCCGAACTTGCTGTCGGCTTGCCGCAAATTGAAGGCATTGGGTTACCGGCTGGCGTTGGGCGATTTCACCGGAAGCCCGGAATCCAAACCTCTGGCTGATCTGGCCGATTACATCAAAGTAGATATGGCTAAAGTCGACGCGGCAGAGCGCCGGACTCTACTGCGTGGGCTGGACGGCTCCTCTGCTTGCCTTGTGGCGCAGAGTGTGGAGACGCAGGAACTATACGGGCAGGCTTGCAGGGAAGGTTTCGACCTGTTTCAGGGATACTATTTCTGCCGGCCGGAGCCGCTGGAGAGCCGCAAGATTCCAGGCAACCGGCTGGTGCATCTGGAGATTCTGGAGAATCTTCAAAACGAACCTGTGGATATGCAACGGTTGGGTGAGCTGGTAATGTGCGACGCCGCGCTTACCTATCGGCTGCTGCGGCTGGTGAACTCGCCGCTCTACGCCATGCGCCAGGAGGTGACCTCGATTCAGTCGGCGCTGATGCTGGTGGGCGAATCGACGTTCCGGCGGATCGCGATGCTGGCCATTGCCAGCGAATTCAACGTTGGACAGCCGGTAGAGGTTCTCCGCATAGCCTTTCAGCGAGCGCGTTTTTGCGAATTGGCGGCGCATATTTGCAAGCTCGATCCGAGCGAGCAATATCTAATTGGCATGGTGAGTTTATTCCCGGCGATGCTGCGGATTCCGGTGGAGGATCTGGTGCAGCTACTGCCTCTGCGCGAGGTGGCCCGCGAAGTTTTGTTAGGCTGTGATAGCCCTGAGGCCATTCTGTTGCAGTGGATTGTGTGTCAGGAGCACGGGGATTGGGCGACGTGCGATGCGATCACTGATTCCCGCGGCCTGCGGATCGAGCAGATGGTGCGCTGCCATGCAGAGGCGGTGGCCTGGGCCGACGCGGCGCTCAAGTTCAATGTCTGAGCTCTATTTTTGGGCTGAGGCTGGGAATTACTAACGTGCGGATGCGAAGATTCGCTTTTCCCATCGCTCCTCGTGCCGGTCGTCGCGGAGGATAGCCAAGGTTACGCGGCCCTCGGCGTCGCGCTCGAAGGTGAGCCGGGTGAGGCTCGATCCGTTGGGATAAAAGAAGACAGACGGAGACTCGGCGGCTAATTCGGCAATCTCGCCTTGCAGAGTTTTTTCGTAGAGCTGATCGCCCTGGCGGAAGAGGATTGCCGTGATACGACCGCTGGCATCGCTATACTCACCGGCGAGTGAGTCGAGCACGGCTGAGGCGAGTTTGATCGCGGGCGGATGCAGTGGAATCGTCAGCCGCTCGGCAAAAGGTGGCAACTCCGGAGCTGGTGGAGTTTCGATGTGATGTGAAAGCAGCCAGCGGGGCAACTCCGGCTCGTTGTAGGCCCGGGTCCAGCAGTCGTGTTTGAGCCCTTGGTAGACCCACAGGCGCACACGACCACCGGAAACTTTGAGAGCTTCAAACATCAGCTCGCTCTGACGCGGAACCACCATAGTGTCATCGCTGCCGTGGAAGAGCCAGAGCGGTGTGCGGCCGATTGCGCGGGCGTATTCGGCGGGGAGCGTGGAGGTCTGTAGCCAACGCTCAGGCGCATAACTCCAGAAGACGCCGCCAGCCGCGATGGCCACCGCCGCCCAGCGCCGGGGATGGAGCCGCGTCAACTCCCATGCGCCATAGCCGCCCATCGAAAGGCCCGTCAGATAAGTACGCTCGGGATCGAGATGGAACTCCTGCGTCTCGCGGTCCAGAGCAGCCATGGCCATCGAGAGCATCTCAGGATCGGTCCAATATGCGGGCAACGGGCACTGCGGCATCACGATAACGAACGGCCAGCGCTCGGGGTGATCGCGCACGGCCTGGGGCAGCCCGATCTGCGTTTGCCACATGCCTTCAGAGCCACGCTCTCCACGCCCGTGGAGGAAGAGAATCACTGGCCACGATTTGCGGTCGTCGCGCCGATACGTCTCGGGCAGATAGACCTGGAAGCGGTAAGTCACGCCACGCAACTCAAGAGTGCGATTGAGGAAGCCGGTCTCCTGCGGCGGCTCAGGCGGGGTGTGGCGGCTCGAGCTGCGAAACGCCTGCGTCAGAGCTGGCGTGGGCGCTGTCGCACAGGCGAACAGCAAGCCGGCAGCCAGGAATCGCAGCGCGTGGAGCATACAAAGAGTCCCATTCCATTGTATCTGTGCGAGGGACGATCTACCTATGCGATTTGAGCGGACGGTTCCAGTGTTTGCATTGATCAGGGCCAAAAGCCGGACATTCTAAGTAGCCAGCCGCTTGAGCATTTGATGTGCGCTTTGGAACCATTTGCGCTCGCGACGGCGCTGGTATTCGGGCATCGTCCGCTCCTTGTCGAGGACCTTTTGCGCCCATTGGCGGGCTTCTGCGGTGCGTCCATCCGACGCCAGCAGATCTGCGAAATTCAAATAAGTCTCCGACAGCGTCGAAGCGCTGATTGCCTCGCGGAAGAGAGCTTCGGCTCTCTCCTTTTGTCCGGTCTGGGCGTAGGCGTGGGCTAATAACCCGGCGGCGCGATGGAAATCGTAGTCGGATTCTTTGGCAACCACTCGCTCCAGGTCGGGCACGGCGACTGAAATATCTCCTAACTGGATAGAACACAGAGCGCGCCGGTAAAAGGAATCAAGAGTACTGAAAGGGGCGGCAATTGCCTTGTCGAATGCGGCCCGCGCTAACTCGGGGTTGCCTTGCTGCATGTAGAGGTCGCCGAGTTCTTCATAATTCTCCGCGGATGGATTGTCTAAAATAACGGCTTCAAGCTGGCCGATGCGCTTGCGGCGCGGGATGCCTCTGAAGGTCTGGGAGAACAGTCCAACGTCAGGAAGCGCGACCGCGATGAGATAGATCAAAGCGCCGAGGGGGCCGAGAAAGACGATGATGTAAATCCAATATATCTCCGGCCGGCGGCGGATGTAGTGGATAATAGCCACTACCTGGAGCACTAAGCTCCAAGGGTAGAAAAGATAACTGAGGAATCCCATGTGGTTGTGGTCCTGCGGTCAGAATTACATATTAGCGAATGAATATGCAAAGAGATTCTTGTCGAAAACTTTCAAGAGTAACCCTGGCTTCGGCGATGCTATCGAGTGGAATCCGAAGCGCCAGCCACTCGGCGGTTCGATTCATAGCGGAGGATGAGCGATTCTCGGTTTGTGCGGTTGAGACTGCGGTGGCATTGCTGTCGCGCATTGGCCATCTGGGCCATCCGATTTTATTTGGCGCAGGGAGATTTTTGATTTTAGACTCGCATAGTCCAAAAATGATATTCTGTTTTGTTTCGCAGAAACGAGCCTCTGGTGCACACTTCGCCAGGGAGGGCGTAGGGCTTACCCCCTTGGTGAGGGATTCGTAGTAAACGGCTTTTGTTTCAATGTATTACAAAGTGGGACGAAACGGATATTTTCACGCTTCTGATATTTTGCACAACTGTTTCCGGCTGCTATATTGGATTTTCGGGGGTTCCCACCTTAACGGTAGTTTGTGCCTGGGAATGAATTTTGTACACAACTTGTGTGACCGCCAGCACAGCGCGCACATCCAACAAACGTAAACCGAGCAGGGAAAGTAAGCATGGCGCAGATATTCGACCGCAGCTCGAATGCCTTGGCTCGCGCGAGCCTGGTTTTGACCGGGCTGATCGTGATCGCTCTGGGGGTCACGCTGGACCAATTGCAGCGCTCGCCTTGGGTAACGCGACAGGGGCAGCGGCCAGACCAGCCAGTGCCTTTCAGTCACAAGCACCACGTGCAGGGATTGGGATTGCAATGCCAATACTGTCACGTTACGGTGGAGAAATCGAGTTACGCCGGGATCCCTCCAACCAAGACTTGCATCAACTGTCACTCGCAGATTTGGACCAATGCGCAACTGCTGGAGCCAGTACGCCAGAGCTGGGCGACGGGCGAATCGCTGGTTTGGACCAAGGTGCATGACCTTCCCGATTACGTCTACTTCAATCATGAGATTCACGTGAACAAGGGTATTGGTTGTTCGTCCTGCCATGGCCGTGTAGACCAGATGCCGCTGATGTACGCCGAGAATACCTTGCAGATGGAGTGGTGCTTGGATTGTCATCGCAATCCGTCGAAGAACCTGCGGCCGACGAGCGAGATTTATAACATGGCTTGGGAGAAGCCCTCGCTGGATCGGCCGGTGTGGTGTACGGTGGGTGAGCCAAAGGATGGCGTGCCGACGGCGCAGAGTGTGAGCTGCGCAACAACGGACCCAGGTAACGGAGTCGAAGTTGCGTCTTTGCAAATGCCACTGCGGGACGTGCGGGGCATGGCTCCACTTATAGGCCACAATGTATCCGAGACGGAAAAGTTCACAAGCCAGGATCAGCTTGGCCAATTCCTGGTTCATCAATACAAGGTTCGCACCCCGAATGAGTTAGCAAGCTGCGAGGTCTGCCACCGATGAGCGGACAAAAGAACGAGAGTACGAACAACATGGAGACAGCCCCGGTCAACGCGGACAGCAGCGCCTCCGCGCCGATGACGCTGGTCCAGATTCGCCGGCAGCTGAAGGGCGCGAAGGGAAAACGTTATTGGCGGTCGGTGGACGAGCTGGCGAATACGCCGGAGTTTCAAGCGGCGGTGGAGCGGGAGTTTCCGGGCTCGCCGCATGAGTGGGGCGATGACGTATCGAGGCGAGGGTTCCTCAAATTTATGGGTGCGTCAGCGGCGCTGGCCGGGTTAGCAGGTTGCACGAAGCAGCCCGACGAGCCGATTTACCCGTATATCAAACAGCCGGAAGATTTGATTCTCGGTAAGCCGAATTACTTCGCAACAGCGCATCCGTTTGTAACTGGTGCGGTGCCGCTGTTAGTCAAGAGCGATCAGTATAGGCCAATCAAGATCGACGGCAATCCCGAGCATTCTTATAACTCGGGCTCCTCGGACCCGTTTACGCAGGCGACGCTTCTCGACTTATACGATCCGGACCGTTCACAGCATGTGACTTATCGCGGCGAAAACCGCGAATGGGCCGAGTTTGCCGTTGAATTTCGCAACAAGGTGATCTCGACTAAGGACGGGACGGGGATCTATTTTCTCAGCGATACGATTACTTCGCCAACGCTGGCACGGCAATGGAAGGCGGTGCAGGCGGCGTTTCCGAAGGCCAAGTTGGTGCAGTATGACCCGGCGATTGCGGGGACGACGGTCGAACGCGGTTTGAACGTTCAATACGACCTCTCGCAATCGGATGTAATTGTTTCCCTGGATGCGGATTTTCTTTCGGGCGCGGCGTTTCCTGGATTTCATAAGTTAGTGCGCCAATATGCGGAGCGGCGCAAAGAGCCGGAGAAGCTGAATCGACTTTATGCAGTTGAGAGTACGCCGACAACTACAGGAATGAAGGCAGAGCATCGTCTAGGGCTGCGCGCGAGTGAGATTCCGGCGTTTGTTGCCGAGCTGGCTAAGGCGGTTGGAGTTAGTGGGGTTGAAGCTCCGAGTTACGCATGGAGCGATGAGCAGAAAAAGTTTTTGGCCGTATTGGCCAAGGACTTGAAGGCTCATGCGGGCAAAAGCGTGGTCATTCCGGGGCTCTATCAAGATCCGTCGGTCATTGAGCTTGCGTATTCGATCAATGGGGTGCTGGGCAATCTAGGCAAAACGGCACATTGGGGATCCGATCCAGGCAGTCTTCGGTCGTTCGAATCGATCGGTGACCTGAAGGCTTTGGTTGCGGACCTGAATGCGGGCAAGGTGGATTGGCTGATAATTCTCAATTCCAATCCTATTTACTCTGCACCTGCTGATCTTGAATTTGCAGCGGCATTCGAGAAGGCGAAGACGACCGCACACCTCGGCTCGCATTATGACGAGACGGGCCACGAAGCGCAGTGGCATATACCGGCAGCGCACTTTCTCGAGTTGTGGTCGGACGCGCGCGCCTATGACGGTACAGTCTCGGTTGTTCAGCCTATGATCGATCCGTTATATGGCGGCAAAACGGCGCATCATTTCTTTCAAGCGCTTTTGGATGAACCGGGTTTGAGTCCGTATGAGGCGGTCCGCGAGACTTGGAAGTCCACCATCAAGGGTGACTTCGAGACCGGGTGGCGCAAAGCGCTTCATGCGGGTTGGATTGAGGGCACAGCTGATCTCTCTGATGTTACATTTTCGACGAGACAGCCTATGATATCTTCGCCAGCTCCTGCACCTTCGTCAAGAGATGCGTTGGAGATTATCTACCGTCCCGATCCAAACATTTATGACGGGCGGTGGTCGAATGTGGGGTGGCTGCAAGAGCTGCCGAAGCCGGTCACTAATCTTAGCTGGGACAATGCGGCAATTGTTTCAGGCGCCACGCTAACTAAGTATGGGCTGGAAGAAGATGACATTGTCGAACTGACGGTGGATGGACGCAAAGTAAATGCTCCTGTGATTGTTGCGCCGGGGCACCCGGATAACTCGGTAACTGTTCACTTAGGCTATGGGCGCTCATTTGCAGGGCGTGTTGGTTCGGGTGCTGGCTTCAACGCTTATCTGATCCGGACTGCGGCTTCCCTGTTTTACGCCGTCGGCTCAATGAGGAAAGTTGAAGGCAAGTGGGGTGTCGCAGTAACTAAGAGTCACTTCCAGGATCATCGTGGCAAGAGGTTCGGTCAACCGGAGGGCCACGATAACAATTCGCTCGAGGCTGACGAGGCGATCAACGAGCGCGGCATCATACGCTATGCGACGTTGGATGAATTCAAGGCCAACCCGGGATTTGCCAGCGAAGGAGAAACCTACACAAAAACCGACAAAGATAACACGCTCTTTCCTAACTGGGAGTACAAAGACAACGCGTGGGGCATGTCGATCGACATGAACAGTTGCACGGGCTGCAATGCATGCATCGTGAGCTGTTATGCGGAGAACAACATCGCGGTTGTGGGCAAACAACAGGTGAGGATCGGGCGCAATATGCAATGGCTGCGCATCGACACTTACTTTGAGGGTGACCTGGCTGCGCCGAGGGCGCACTTTCAGCCGATGGCCTGCCAACACTGCGAAAACGCGCCATGCGAGCAGGTTTGCCCTGTTGGCGCGACGGTGCACACGCCCGAGGGGCTGAATGCAATGGTTTACAACCGCTGCGTGGGTACACGATACTGCTCGAACAATTGCCCGTACAAAGTGCGCCGCTTCAACTTCCTGCTTTATTCGGATTTTGAGACCGAGAGCCTGAAGCTCATGCGCAATCCTGACGTTACGGTACGCTCGCGCGGCGTGATGGAGAAGTGCAGCTATTGCGTTCAGCGTATCTCGGCAGCGAAGATCGAAGCCGACAAGGAGAATCGCCCCATTCGCGACGGCGAAATTGTAACTGCCTGCCAGCAGGCGTGCCCCGCTTCGGCCATCACATTCGGTAACATCAACGACAAGCAGAGCAAGGTTGCGAAACTTCAAGCTGATGAGCGCAGTTACCAGGTGCTTGCCGATCAGAATACCCGTCCGCGCACCAAGTACGTGGCTGCGGTATTGAATCCGAACTCCGAACTCGAAGATGCGCCGGTGGAGCATAGACCGGCGAAGGGTTGAAGGCGTGATGGCGACAAGCGAAGTGAAACACGACCAGAAGATAGATCCGGCGACCGGAGAGTACCGCGTCATTGCGCCGGGACAGACCTTCAAGTCGGTCACTGAAAAGATCGTGCGCATTGTGCTCACACCCACTACACCTTTGGGCTGGTTTGCCCTCTTCGGCGTAGCTGGCGCTGGAGCGACCGTGCTGCTGGTCGCGGTGACCTGGCTCTTCCTCAAGGGTGTTGGAATCTGGGCTATTACGCAGCCGGTGGCTTGGGGCTTTGCGATTATCAACTTTGTCTGGTGGATCGGCATCGGCCATGCGGGCACGCTGATCTCTGCAATTCTTCTGCTCTTCAAACAAAGCTGGCGTAACTCCATCAGTCGCTTTGCCGAGGCCATGACGATCTTTGCCGTGGTTTGCGCAGGCATGTTCCCACTCATTCATGTTGGCCGTCCCTGGCTGGCTTACTGGATGCTGCCATATCCCAGCACCATGACTGTGTGGCCGCAATTTCGCTCGCCGCTGCTATGGGATGTCTTCGCGGTCTCGACCTACGCCACTATCTCGGTAGTCTTCTGGTATATCGGTATGGTTCCCGACTTCGGGACGATGCGTGACCGCGCGGAGTCGAAGTATGCGCAATATTTTTACGGCATCATGTCGATGGGCTGGCGCGGGTCGGTACGCCACTGGATGCGCTATGAGACGTCCGTTCTGCTGTTGTCTGGCTTGGCTACTCCGTTGGTGCTCTCGGTGCACACGGTTATCAGTTTTGATTTTGCGGTGGCTGTGCTGCCGGGCTGGCATACGACGATCTTTCCGCCGTACTTCGTTGCCGGCGCAATCTACTCCGGCTTTGCCATGGTGCTTACGCTCGCGATTCCGCTGCGTAAGTTCTATCACCTTGAAGGACTGGTGACCGAGCGGCATATCGATAATATGGGCAAACTGATGCTCACCACAGGCTTCATTGTTGCCTATGGGTATGGCATGGAAGTTTTCATGGCCTGGTACTCGGCCTCGCACTGGGAAGCCTTCATGATGTGGAATCGCATGTTCGGGCCGATGGGCTGGGCCTATTGGGTTTTAATTACTTGCAACCTGGCGATTCCACTTACGACACTATGGTCGCGCAAGCTGCGCATTTCCATTCCGTTCATGTTTTTCATCTCTATAGTGGTCAACACGGGCATGTGGTTTGAACGCTTTGTCATTATTGTGACCAGCCTCTACCGCGACTTTCTTCCCTCGTCGTGGGGAACCTATCGCGCGACCAAATGGGATTACATGACCTTTGTTGGTACGCTGGGACTATTTACCACGTTGTTCTTGCTGTTTGTGCGCTTCCTTCCAATGATTCCCATGAATGAGATTCGCATTTTGCTGCCACAGGCGAAGATTACGCCCAAGGCGGCAGCAAAGGCAGGTGACTAATGCCCGCACGCGAAGGAATCTACGGTCTGCTGGCCGAATTCGATACCCCGGGCGATCTGATCCGCGCCGCGCAGCAGGCGCGCAAAGACGGCTGGCGGCGCATGGATTGCTATACACCCTACCCGGTGGAAGAAGCAGCTGAGGCCATTGGCTTCCATCGCAATAAGGTGCCGCTAGTCACACTGATAGGCGGACTGATGGGGCTAGCAGCCATGTTTTTGCTGGAGGTTTGGATCTCGGTGCTGGCGTATCCATTGAATATCGCCGGACGGCCGCTTTATTCCTGGCCGGCCTTTATCGTGCCCGCTTACGAGTGGACGATCTTGTTTGCCGGATTGTCGGCGGCATTTGGCATGCTGGCGCTGAACGGACTGCCGGCTCTCTATCATCCACTATTCAACGCGCCCAACTTTCGCGATGGCGCGACGACGGATAAGTTCTTTTTGTGCCTGGAGGCGCTCGATCCTAAGTTCGATTTGGCAGAAACGAAGAAGTACTTAGACAGCTTTCAGCCCGTTTCGGTGGTGGAGGTGGGGTACTAATGGAAGTTAGCCGCCTCAATACGATTGGCCGCATAGCCACTGGCTTTGTCATAACTACGTTTGTGCTCATTACCGGCTGCCGGCAAGATATGCAGGACCAGCCCAAGATCATCTCGCAGCGCGGTTCGGAGTTATTTGCCGACCATCGCGGGGCGCGTCCGCAAGTGGCGAACACCGTGGCCCGCGGCCAGTTGCGCGAGGATAGCTACTTCTATACCGGCGTCGTTCAGGCTGCGGACGGATATCGCGAAGAAAAGAACGAGGTGCCGTTTCCGGTGACGCTCGACGTGCTGAAGCGGGGGCAGGAACGGTTCAACATTTATTGCACGCCATGTCACTCTCGGGTGGGTAACGGTCTGGGCGAGATTGTGGAGCGGGGCTACAAGCCGGCCGCCAATTTGCACGACCAGGTGCGGCTGTCACAGCCAATTTCCCACTACTTTTACGTCATGACTCATGGCTACGGAGCTATGCCGGATTACTCGGCGCAGCTAACTCCCGTGGATCGTTGGGCGGTGGCGGCTTATATCCGCGCATTGCAGTTGAGCCAGGCGGCTACAGTGAAGGATGTTCCTCAGGGCGTGCAGATAAGAAGCCTGAAGGAGATTGCAGCCGAGAGCGGGCACCCGGAATTTGCCGAACCTTGGACGTTGCCTGCAACGGCCGTCCAGGCGCTTCCGAACGATGTGAGACAGGGCAACCCGGCGCTAGCTCCGACCGGTCCTGCTGACACGAAGATTACGATTCCTTTAAGTAAACCGGCCGCAGCGGCCGCTAAGTAAGGACCTACGGAATGGCTCACGAGATACAAGACGCTAAAACGCTCCCCGCCGATCTCGGCGCGCCGGCCTTTGTAGACGGCTGGAAGGCGCGCGCGCTAGTTATCGGCGTGGTCTTCTCAGCCATTGCCGCTATATTGGCCGTGGCCGACCATTCGATCGACCATTTGCTGCGCGGTTGGCTGCTAGGGCTGATGCTGACTTTTGGATTTTCGGTAGGTGGGTTGGCATTGCTGATGTTGCAGTACTGCTCGGGTGGTAAGTGGGGCTTGTTACTGCGCCGGCCACTGGAAGCGATGAGTCGCACGCTGCCGCTGGTCTTTTTGTATTGGCTTGTTGTGGTCATATACATGAAGCGGTTGTACCTGTGGGCAAGTCCGGCGATGGTCGACGATGGCGTGAAGCGCGGTCTGATAAGCTCGGACCAATTGCAAGCCATCGAGCATGCCATCCACTTCAAGCATCCGATGTTGAATCCAGGTGCGTTCTTCTGGGTGGGCTTGCTATGCTTCGCTATCTGGGAATTCTACACATGGCGGCTCAACTCTCTAGGTCTTCAACGGGACGCTGCTTCTCCCGCCACCACGCCCGAGTGGATCAAGCGACTTGAAAACATCAGTGGCCCCGGCATCGTCGTGTATGCCCTCACCATGACTGCCGCTGCCATTTATTGGGTCATGTCGCTCGATCCCACATGGTACTCATCGGTTTACGGTCTGCTGTTTTTGGTTGGGCAGGCGTATGGAGTGTTAGCGCTTTCGATCATTGTTGTTCTATCGCTCTCGAAGGCTGAGCCATTCAATACGATCCTGCGGCAGACTGAGCAGCATGACTTAGGCAAGTTTACCTTTGCCTTTGTGATGCTGAACATCTATCTTGCCTTCGGGCAGTTTCTTATTATCTGGTCGGGGAATTTACCCGAAGAGATTCCCTGGTATCTGGATCGTATTCGCGGCCACTGGGGCGTGATCATTACACTGGACTTTCTTTTTCACTGGCTGATTCCATTCACACTGCTGCTTTCGCGCGACCTGAAACGTAACAAGAAGCGGCTGGTGCGGGTGTGCCAGTGGATGGTCTTTGCAAGGGCGTTTGATTTGTTCTGGCTGATTGAGCCTAACTTCAAAGACGCCGCGCGCAACCTGCATTTTAGTTGGGGGATTCTGGAATACGCCGCCATGCCGATAGCTATGGTGGCCTTCTGGGTGGCCTACTTCTGCATACAGTTGAAGGCGCGGCCGCTGGTGCAGACCAACGATCCGCACCTTGCGGAGATATTGGAGGCGGAGCATGTCCACGCATAACTCCAGCGATTCAAGCCACGAGCAAGATCAGGAAAAACGTGAGCAACCCGACACGTCGAAGGGTTACGAACAGAGCGATGTTCGCGTCTCCGGCGTAGCGATCTTTCTGCTCGCGCTCTGCTTCTTTGCCGGGGTGACGGCACTGTTGGCCTACGGCATCGGCAAGGCCATCAACGCGCATATGGCCAAGGAAGACGGGCCACCGAATAAGTGGACGAAGACAGTGGACGTGCGTCCTTTGGGCGACATGCCTTCCAGCCCCGAGTTACAGAACAAACTGGCCGGCCTTACTCAACAATTCCCAACGCCCCGCCTGCAAACCGACGACGGCAACCAGGATGTGGCCGATCTGCATGCGCGCGAGGATTTGTTGTTGGATAACTACAGTTGGGCCGATGCGTCGCAAGGCAAGGTGAGGATTCCCATCGACCGCGCCATGGAACTAATTGCGCAGCGTGGATTGCCGGTGGCGCAGCCGGTGGAACAGGCGCCGCTGATGACCGGAGACGAGAAACCGACCGTGGCCGTGCCACTTACCAACGGTTTTGCGCGCACTGGCTATGAGCTGAATCAGGTCGCGGCGCAGAAGGGCGAGGCTGGACGGCACCAGTAAGGAATACGGAACAGCGAGCGGGATTGAGATTTGGGATTGCCGAGATTCAAAGAGTGAGAACTAGGCACCTAGCGGAGTAAAGGCAAAAGCAGGTCCTTCGACTCCGCTACGCTTCGCTCAGAATGACAAACAGCGAGAGAGTAGCAAGAGGCAAGGGGGGGTATGCAAGGCGCGGGCGTAATCCGGAGAAGCCGGCGAGGCATGGCGACGGCCGCGGCAGCTGCGGTCGCGTTTTGTATGGCTGGGCTGAGTCCACTTGTACTTTGTCCTCCCGCGCTGGCACAGGTTTCCAGTTATGGCGATAAGCAGATGGCGCCTGCGAGCGACAAGCCGCCGGCGATTCTGAATAGTGTGGGAATTGCACAGCGGCTGAACGAGCAACTGCCGCTTGCGCTTTCGTTCACCGACGACCAAGGAAAGCAGGTCGAGTTAGCAAGTTACTTCGGCAAGAGGCCGGCCATTCTGGCGTTAGTCTATTACCAGTGCCCGATGCTCTGCTCGGAGGAGTTAAACGGGCTGACGAGCGCGTTGCAGATGGTGAGCTTCGTTCCAGGCAAGGACTTCAGCGTGATCGTAGTAAGCATCGATCCCACCGAGGGAACGGAGTTAGCTGAGGCCAAGAAGCGAGGCTATCTCAAACGCTACGGCCATCCGGAGACGGCCGCTGGGTGGCACTTCATGACCGGCACTCAAGAGAATATCGACGCCCTCACCAAGG
Source organism: Occallatibacter sp. (assembly GCA_049518535.1). Lineage (GTDB taxonomy): Bacteria > Acidobacteriota > Terriglobia > Terriglobales > Acidobacteriaceae > Telmatobacter. Next base: position 215,058 of record JBEKRS010000001.1, read on the forward strand.
CGGTTGGTTTCGGCTATGTTAAGATTCCCGGCCCCGACGGCAAGCTCACGCAGTTTGCTCACGCCAGCTCGATTGAGATCATAACTCCCGAAGGTAAGTTGGCTCAATACTACATGGGCGTTGAGTACTCGCCCAAGGATCTACGGCTAGGGCTGGTTGAGGCTTCGGCCAATCGTATTGGCTCGCCGGTTGACAATATTCTGACTTACTGCTACCACTACGATCCGCAGACCAACAAACACTCTTTGATCGTTGCGCGAGTTGTTCAGTTAGGTGGGTTGATAACTGTCTTCACACTAGGTGGATTCATGCTGGCGATGTTCCGCAAGGACGCGCGGAAGGACGGCCAGACAGGAACAGGAACAAAGGTGAACGGATAACGGAATGGACCATATTAGCCCAGTACTCTGGCAGTTTCTCGTCAAATGGATGACGAACTTCGCGCTGTTTCCGCCCGAGGCGTCGAAGATTGCGCCCGAGACGGACGCACTTTTCTTCTTTATGGTTCTGGTCAGCCTGATCGGACTGACTGTTGTGATTCTGCTGGTGACAAGCTTCTCCATCCTCTACAGCAAAAAGCGCCATCCGGTCGCAGTACAGATCGAGGGTTCGACGGTGCTCGAGGCCACCTGGACAATCATCCCGCTGGGGCTGTTCCTGGTGATGTTCGTCTGGGGCTCGCTAATTTATTTTCGCATTTACACGCCGCCGGCCAACGCGATGAACGTCTATGTTGTGGGCAAGCAGTGGATGTGGAAGGTGGAGCATCCGGGCGGACAGCACGAGATCAACGCACTGCACATTCCGACCGGAATTCCCATCCAATTGACTCTTATCTCGCAGGATGTTTTTCATAGTTTTTCGATTCCGGCTTTTCGCGTGAAGCGCGAGGCGATTCCCGGCCGCTATACGACGGTGTGGTTTGAGGCCACCATGCCGGGAACCTATCACTTGTTCTGTACGCAGTACTGCGGGACCAATCACTCGCAGATGATCGGCGATGTGGTGGTGCTGACGCCGGAGGATTACAGAAAGTGGCTGGCTAACTCGACGAGCGGCGCCTCACTGGCGCAAAATGGCGAGCGACTCTTCGCGAGCCTAAGTTGTGCGGCCTGCCACAACACACGGCCGGACGCGCGCGGGCCTTCGCTTGCCGGAGTCTACGGCGCCAGGTTGCCACTTGCGAATGGTGGCACAGTGACCGCTGACGACGCGTACTTGCGCGAAGCGATCCTGAACCCATCGCAGCATGTAACTCAAGGTTATGCACCTATCATGCCCACCTATCAAGGACAGGTCAGCGAAGAGGGAGTTATTGCGCTGGTTGAATTCATCAAGAATCTCAACTCCGATTACCGTATCCAGCAGACTTTGAACACGACCGATTTACCACCAGAGAGCGAGGCCAAGACGCCGGTTGCACAAGCGCCCACAGCCAATGGATCAGCCTCGAAAGGGAAGGAGAAGCCATGAGCACCGACACCATTATCAGTCTTCCCGATCAGTCGACGGCCAGGATTCCCAAGGATAACTTCATCACCAGGGAGAACGGTCTGCTGAGTTGGCTTTTGACGAGCGACCACAAGCGGATTGCGCTTCTTTACTTGGCCTCGATCACCTTTTTCTTCTTTATCGGCGGAGCGCTGGCTGGGCTGATCCGCCTGGAACTGCTGACGCCGCAGACCGATCTGATGGCTACCGACACCTATAACAAGGTGTTCACCATGCACGGCGTCATCATGGTCTTCTTCTTTCTGGTGCCGTCGGTGCCGGCCACGCTAGGCAATTTTCTGATCCCGATGATGATCGGAGCCAAGGACCTGGCGCTGCCAAGGATTAACCTGCTGAGTTGGTATCTCTACATGGCGGGTGGCCTGCTGGCTATCTACACCATGACGACCGGCGGCGTGGATACGGGCTGGACCTTCACGACGCCGCTCTCCACTCATTATGTAAATACAAACGTGCTAACTACAGGTCTGGCAGTCTTCGTGGCCGGATTCAGCTCCATCTTTACCGGTCTGAACTTCATCGTGACCATCCACAAGATGCGCGCGCCGGGCATGACTTGGTTTCGGCTGCCGCTGTTTGTGTGGTCCCACTACGCGGCCAGTGTGCTGATGGTGCTGGCCACGCCCGTGGTGGCAATCGCCATCGTGCTGGTGGCACTGGAGCGGACTCTGGGCATAGGGGTCTTCGACCCTGCCAAGGGAGGCGATCCGCTGCTGTTTCAACACTTATTCTGGTTTTACTCCCATCCGGCGGTTTACATCATGATTCTGCCGGGAATGGGAGTTATCTCGGAAGTTATATCGACCTTCAGCCGAAAGCGCGTTTTCGGCTACACGGCGGTGGCGTTTTCCTCGGTGGCCATCGCGGTATTCGGTCTTTTCGTCTGGGCACATCATATGTTTATCATGGGCATTTCGAACTACTCGGTGCTGATCTTCTCGCTGCTGACCATGCTGGTTGCCGTGCCTTCGGCCATCAAGATATTTAACTGGACATTTACGCTTTACAAGGGGTCCATTACCTTTGAGACGCCGATGCTCTACGCTTTCGGATTCATGGGTCTGTTCACCATCGGCGGACTTACCGGCGTTTTCCTGGGCACCTCTGGCACCGACATTCACCTGACGGAGACTTACTTCATCGTGGCGCATTTCCACTTCGTCATGGTGGGCGGAATGTTGATGGCATTTCTCTCCGGCATCCATTTCTGGTGGCCCAAGATCAGCGGCCGTATGTATCCAGAGAAGATATCGCAACTGGCGGCTTTAGTTACCTTCATCGGCTTCAACTTCACCTTCTTTCCACAGTTTATCCTGGGCACGCTGGGCATGCCGCGGCGCTACGCCGCTTATCCTCCAGAGTTTCAGGTTCTGAACGTTTTCTCGACGGCTGGCGCGTCTATTCTGGGCGTAGGATATCTGCTGCCGGTGCTCTATCTGGTGTGGTCGCTGAAGTACGGCGAGATTGCCGGCAACAACCCTTGGCAGGCGACGGGCCTTGAGTGGCAAACGCAGTCGCCGCCGCTAACGGAGAACTTCGCAGTTATGCCGGTCGTGGATCATGAAGCCTACGACTACGAATGGCTGGAGAACCAGCAGCGGGCCGAAAAGGGAATGGAGGTGAGCAGTGCCGGATAACACAGCGACTGCACATGGCGCGGAAGAAGCTGTTCATGATGAGCATACCAGTTATCTGCGCCATCACTTCGAAACCACACAGCAGCAGGCCGACGCAGCCGGCTTTGCCATGTGGCTTTTCCTGCTTACCGAAGTTATGTTCTTCGGTGGCCTGTTCACAGCCTATCTGATCTACCGTAACTGGTATTATCCGGCCTTTGTCGCCGGCTCTCATCAGTTGAATGTTGTTTGGGGCACATTAAACACGCTGGTTCTGATCCTCTCCAGCTTCACCATGGCCATGGGCGTATGGTGCGCGGAGACGCGGCGCAAGAACGGGCTTGTTCTCTGTCTAACTCTGACTTTTATCCTTGGGTTGGGGTTCCTGGGGATCAAGAGCATCGAATACACGGAGAAGATTGAGAAGCATCACGTTCCCGGCTTCCACTTCAGTGTTCAGTCGTTTGTTGATCCGGCTTCCGATCCCGAGATATACAAGGAGTATCACGATAAGCCGTTACCGGTGGATATGGCGCGGCACACCGAGGTCTACTTCTCGCTTTACTTCCTGATGACCGGCATGCACGCGCTGCACATGATCATCGGCATCGGCATTCTGGGATACATGATCTATCGAGCCAGAGGCGGAGCTTACACCTCGGGCCACGTTACGTTTGTGGAGAACTTTGGGCTTTACTGGCACTTTGTAGACATTATCTGGATCTATCTATTCGCGCTGCTCTATTTGATCAGCAGGCATCAATAGAAGACAGTGCCACTGTGGACAGCGAAAGGCTGCTTGCAGTCATCGCAATCAAAGGAGACACGGTATGAGCGAGCAAACCCAGCACGACGAACACGCGCTTCACATCGTTGGCCCTGGGGTCTACGTGGCCATCCTTATCTCGTTGTTGGCTGGTACCGCGCTCACGGTGTGGGCGTCGTTCGTTGAACTGGGCTTCTGGAATCCCATCATCGCGCTGGCCATCGCAACCGGCAAGGCTATGCTGGTGGTGCTGTTTTTCATGCACGTTAAATACAGCTCGAAGCTGACCAAACTGATCGTCTTTGCCGGAGTTTTCACGTTTTTGGTTCTGGTGTCGATGACTATGGCCGACTACATTAGTCGGGCCTGGGGAAGCTGGTAGAGAGCCATGGATCTTCATTCTGCTGCACAACCTTACTCTGAAATATCTTGGCGATATAACACGGAACCTTGAAGATGAATTGGGCCGGGAGAGTTCTGCGGATTCGAATGCCGTCTGGCCGCGGGTGAGAAGAGCAGGTTGGTGAGAACCAAGGCCAAGGGTGCATGACCCGATCTTTTTCTCTGTGCGGTCAATGAGATGCGTTGGCCAAATCTCGACATTAACCATGCAATCTTTCTATTTCTAGACTATAATTTAACCAATTTCAATCCCAGAAGCTGCGCGTTTTACACGTTTTAAGTTAGAGGATTTCGACCAAGTCTCCCTCAGACGATGCCCATGATAGAGAGGGGACGCAGGAATCCTATTCAGGACGCGTGTGCGCATTTTGACATTTCGTCGGCTTCACGGTGAACCTGCTGTCCGCGGTGCGGAGAAGAGTTTCTGCTTGCGGCGAGTGCGCCGGGGCTGCGTTCAAGCGGGCTGGGGCCGGTGGCTCGGCAAGTGGCTTGCAATGCTGGCGTTGGCGGCGATGGCAGTGGCGCCGGGCAATACACAAAAGACAATCGCGGATGCACAAGAGACAACCGCAGATGGGCAAAAGACCACCGCAGTTGTGGGCGCAGGAACAGGGCCGCGGCGGCCGCTGAATAGGCCTCCACGAGTGGTTGAGGCAGAGCGGTTTATGGCCCAGCGTGGCCTAACACGAAGCGGGTCGCGAGTCAGTGCGGGGGCCGCAGACCTTCGCCGGCGCATGAGCCTTGCCGCAGCCGGACCTCAGCCGCAGACGCAGGGAGGCACAAGCTGGCAGTCGCTTGGACCGGCTGCCGTTCAGTCACAAAACTTTGGCCTGGTGACGGGCCGAATCTCGTCGCTGGCGCTGGACCCATCGGACCCCGGCGGCAACACACTCTACGTGGGAACCACTGGCGGCGGGGTGTGGAGGACGCAGGACGCGGTCACGTCGAGCCCCGCGAATATCACTTTTATTCCCCTTACCGATACTCCGTCGGCGTTGAGCTATGCCTATGACGCTTCGATCAGCATTGGAGCGCTGAGCGTACAGCCGGGCGAGACAGGAGTGATTCTGGCCGGTACAGGCGATCCGAACGACGCCCTCGATTCCTACTACGGAGCCGGACTCCTGCGTTCGACCGACGGGGGAAACACCTGGAGTTTGATTCACGAGACGGCGGACGAGGAGTTCGACTTTGAGGGCGTGGGTTTTGCCGGTTTTGCGTGGAGCACGGTGAATACCCAACTGGTGGTTGCGGCGATCTCAGAGGCCTATGAAGGCTTTTTGGTGAACGGGGTGTGGATCGGCGCGAGTTGCTCAGGACTGTTCTACTCTCTGGATGGCGGGGCCACCTGGTCGATAGCGGTTATCTCGGACGGCAAGCTGGGAATCGTGCAGGGGCCAACCTACGGCATTGCAGGCGATGGGAACGCGGCGACCTCGGTGGTGTGGAACCCGGTGCGGCAAGTGTTTGTGGCGGCGGTACGCTACCACGGCTACTATGAGTCCACTGACGGAGTGACTTTTACACGCATGACCAATCAGCCGGGTCCGGGCTTGGCGGAGAGTGCAAATAAGTGTCCCACGAATACCACCGGTACGGGCTCGACGGGGTGCCCTATCTTTCGCGGCACGCTGGCGGTCAATCCCCAAAACGGCGACACATTTGCCTGGACCGTAGACGTCAATAATCAGGACCAGGGAATTTGGCAGGACGTATGTGCCCCGAGCGCTGGAGCGTGCAGCAACCAGACGATCACCTTTGCGCAGCAATGGAACACGACGGCTCTCGAGACCAACACAACCGAGGGCGCCGTCACGATCGAGGATGGCGACTACACGCTGGCACTGGCCGCCGTTCCCTCGGGACAAGAGACGATGTTGCTGGCCGGGGACGATGATTTGTGGAAGACCGACTGCCCGGTGTCGCAGGGCTGCCAATGGCGCAACACCACCAATTCCACTGTGGGATTTTGCTCCGAGGTAGGTGAATATCAGCATGCGCTTGCGTGGAATGCCGGCAATCCGCAGGAGATTTTTGTAGGCAACGACAGCGGGCTTTGGCGCTCGACCGACGGGATTGCGGAGAGCGGAACGCCATGCTCGCCGAGCGATGCGTCTCACTTCGCAAACCTGAACGGAAGCCTGGGCTCGCTGGCGGAGGTGGTCAGCATGTCGCAGGTTGGCGCGACGCCTTACACGATGATGGCTGGACTGGGAGTAAACGGAACGGCGGGCGTCAAGAGCATTACGGGGCCGACCGTTAACTGGCCGGAGATTCTTGGTGCGGAGGGTGGACCAGTAGCAATCGACCCCGGCAACAGCGCTAACTGGTATGTAAACACACAGACGGGGGTGTCGATCCATCTATGTTCACAGCAAAACCCGTGCACTCCGGCCGTATTTGGCACCAGCGCGGTGGTCACCGACGCGGATGTGGGCGAGGATGGGCTGACCATGACTTCAGCAGCGCCTTTTCTGGTGGACCCGCTCAACAACAAGGAGTTGCTGATCGGAACCTGCCGGCTTTGGCGCGGACCGGCCAACGGGATCGGGTGGAGTAATACGAATGCCATCACTCCTTTTTTAGATGGTGCGACGGGCAAGCCTTCCTGCAACGGCGACGCTCTGATTCGCTCGATCGCGGCCATGGTGCTGCCCGTTTCGACAGCGCTTCCTCAAGGCGGGGAAGTGATCTACCTGGGCATGTACGGCTATTTCAATGGCGGCCGAACTTTGCCCGGCCATATTCTTTCGGTGACGATCAATCCCGCCAGCAGCGCTCCAGCCAAGTGGATTGACCTGACAAGATTGAACCCTGTAACCAATGAAGACAACCCGATGAACTACTACGAGTATGACGTCTCCAGCATCTTCATCGACCCGCACGATACCACCGGGCAGACGGTGTACGTCACGATTGCGGGGTTTGCGACTCTGCAGGAAGACGTGCAAACCCTGTACCGCTCGATAGACGGCGGGGAGCATTGGACGGTTGTCGAGGACAACCTGCCAGAGGTTCCGGCCAACAGTGTCATAGTGGACCCGGAGGACGCCAATACGGTTTATGTTGGCACCGACACGGGAGTTTATTCCACACGGCTGATCGGGAGCTGTGTCAATATTTCAGACTGCTGGTCGGCTTTTGGAAGCGGTTTGCCGAGGTCGCCGGTGGTCCAGATCAGCGCCTCTCCGGCATCGGCGACCACGCACGAACTGGTGGCGGCGACATACGGCCGCGGCATTTGGATGACTTCATTGTGGACCTCGGAAGAGGTTTTTACGACGGCGACCGCGACCCCCGCTTCACTGACCTTTGCGAGCCAGATGTACGGAACACCAAGCAACGCGCAGACAGTAACCCTAAGCAACGCGGGAAGCGCGACGCTGACGCCGACCGGCATTGGATTTGGTGCGGCTAGCGCGGAGTTTACCGAAACCGACAATTGCCTGAACCAAAGTTTGGCTGGCGGCGCCAGCTGCACCATCCAGGTGACGTTCACACCGGGCGTGGTGGGCAGCGTGACGAGCCAGATGACTATCTATGGCAACCTACCCGGAGGCCAAATGACGGTTCCACTGAGCGGGATCGGCACTTCGGGGAGCGCTATCACCCTGAGCCCCGTCACTGTGGACTTTGGCAGTTGGATGACGGGAATTTCCGCTTCTACGGTCGCGGTGGTGACGGCCAATAACAGCAGTGCAACGGCGGTTCCAGTTGCCGTCGCAGTCAGCGGACCTTTTTCGCTTACCGAATACTTATGCAACGGCTCGGTGCCGGCCAAGGGCTCCTGCACGATGGACATAGCGTTTACGCCGCTCCAAGCGGGAGAGGCCACAGGCATGTTGACCTTTACCGACGCGGACGGGACCCAGACCGTGGCCCTGAGCGCCCAAGGAGAAACACCGGCACAAGCTGCTCTCTCGGCTACCTCGCTGACCTTTCCCGGAACGATCATCGGGCAGCTTTCGCCGGCGCAGATCGTGACACTGACCGACAACGGCGGCTCGCGAGTGGCCTTAGTTGGAGTCGCTGTGAGCGGACCATTCGTGGAGAGCGACCAATGTACCTCGATTCTTCCAGCCGACGCAAGCTGCGCGATCAGCGTCACTTACGCTCCTAGCCAGGCTGGCGTTCAAACGGGATCAATCGTCGTCTCTGATACAGTGAGCTCGCTGACGGTGACTCTGAGCGGCACGGGGCTGACCGCGCCGGTAGTGGGTGTGAATCCGGCCAGCCTGACATTCGCCGGTCAGTCGACGGGCCAGCCCAGTCCGCCGCAGATAGTGACGGTGACCAACACGGGCGGCGCTCCGATGGCCAAAGTGGGCTTCCAGATTACAGGTGGCTCTGCGACGAGTTTTTCATACGGCTCGACCACCTGCGGCTCCATTCTGACGATCAGCAGCAGTTGCACGGTGCAGGTGGTTTTCACTCCGGCAGAAGCGGGCGAAAGCACGGCCTTGCTTGTGGTCTCCTCGTCAACCCCCGGCACCGCGGCGGTGACTGTGCCGCTCACCGGCATAGGACTGAATCCGGGTGGGCTCAACGTAAACCCGGCGCAGCTTGGTTTTCCCACCGTTAAGCCGGGGCAACTTAGTCTTGCAGAGACGGTGACGGTGACCAACACTGGCACCTCGCTGGCCAACACGATTACTCTGTCGGTGACATCCCCATTCAGCCTGGTGCAGAATACTTGCATCTCGAGCTTGGCCGGCGGGGCAAGCTGCTCGACCGGGGTGGTTTTCTCTCCTCAACTGGACGGAAATTACACGGGCTATCTGACCATCGTATCTCCCACGCAGGGACCGATCAGTGTGCCGCTTAGCGGGATAGGCGGAGTGCCGGGTACTGTTCTGTCCCAGCCAGAACAGATCGAATTCTCTGAAGTCGGAATAGGTCAGTCCTCCAGTCCAGTTACGGTCACCTTCACCAACCCCGGCTTGGGTGGCAGCCTGACGAACTTAACTCTCACTGTTACGACAGGGTTTCAATTGGTGAACAACACCTGCGCATCCGCGTTGGCGGGAGGAGCCAGTTGTACAGTGGGGGTGGAGTTTGTGCCGTTGAACGCAGGAGTGCAGAGCGGAAGCCTGACGGTGGGCAACAGCGTGTTGGCGACGGCCGCGGTTCTGCCTCTATCGGGGACGGGATTTGACTTCTCCGTTGTGCCTTCCGGCTCAATCAACCAGACCATCGCCAATGGGCAGATCGCGGAATTCAAGCTATCGATTACGCCGCTGATGGGCTCGCAAGGCGCGTTTACCTTCCAATGCGGCTCGTTACCCCTTTACGCGTCCTGCACGTTCAACCCAACCAGCATGGCGATAACCCCCAACTCCAGCGGCTATGCAGAGGTCGAGATTGCAACCGGATTATCGCAGGCCTCGGCGCGTTCCTCGCGAATGCCCGTGTGGCCAATTCTTCCGCTGGCCTGTGGGTTAGTATTGGCGCCGTTTGCCTTGGCGCGGCGGCTGAGGGCGCTAATGGCGGTAGCGCTGCTGGCGATTCTGGTGGGCGGCGTCTCAAGCTGCGCCACCTCGGGCGTCATTCTGGGCGGGCAGGTTCCTATCTCCGGCCCCGGATTTACCCCGGCCGGGACCTATGCGATTCCTGTCACCGCGATCTCGAACGGCGTGCAACACCAAGTCACGATCACTGTCATCGTCGACTGAGCACAAGCGGCGGCGGAGCACAAACTAAAACCGCTATACTCTATCTTCGGACCTTCGTCGGGAACCAGCGCAAACGACCATTCAGAAGGCCGCGATAAGGGAAGAGCAGGGAATGACCGCCAAAGTAACCGTGGAAGAAGTGGAGCGAGTGGCAGAGCTGGCCCACCTGGAGCTCGAGCCGGACGAGACTCAGCGGATGCTCGGCGACTTGAACGCCATTCTGGACTATGTGGCCGAGTTGAACGAGCTGGATACGACGGGTGTGACGCCTCTGGCGCAAGTGAGCGAGTTGCTTGATGGGGCCGGCAAGAGCGTAGTGCGCGCCGATGTGCCACTGCCCTCGCTCGATCGCGACATCGTGATGCATCAAGCGCCGGAGACTGATCAGGTCTTCTTCAAAGTGCCTAAGGTGATCGAGCGGTAGGCGCCGCGCGTGCAAGAAATGTCCGCGTGTCATGCGGGGGAAGTAGGAAGCAAGCTGCAAAAAGGCCGACAAACAGGTCAACGAGAGGAAAGTTCGAGTGCCGAGCGAAGCCAAACCATCTGAAAACTTTGCGGAAAAGCCGAAAACTCTGGCCGAGTTGCGCGCTGAGATTGTCGCGGGCCGTACCAAGGCAACCGAGCTTGCCGTGAGTTATTACGAGCGGATCGAGAAGAAGAATCCGCGGCTGAATGTTTACCTGAGCCTGACCAAAGATCGCGCGCTGGAGCAGGCCGCACGCGTCGATACGGCCGCGGCCAAGGGTGATCCTCTCGGAGTTTTAGCCGGCATTCCGGTGGCCATCAAGGATGTGCTGGTGATGAAAGACGCACCGGCGACAGCGGGCTCGAAGATTCTCGATGGCTACCGGCCTCCTTACGACGCCACGGCTGTCGCCCGGTTAGAAGCCGCGGGCGCAGTGCTGCTTGGCAAGCTGAACTGCGACGAGTTCGCCATGGGTTCGTCGAATGAGAATTCAGCCTACGGGCCGGTGCGCAATCCAGTAGACACGGAGCGGGTTCCGGGCGGATCAAGTGGCGGCTCGGCGGCGGCTGTGGCGGCGAACATGGCCGTGGCCACGCTAGGATCGGATACCGGCGGCTCGATTCGTCAGCCGGCCAGTTTTTGCGGAGTGGTGGGCGTGCTGCCGACCTATGGCCGCGTCTCGCGCTATGGACTGATCGCTTTTGCCTCGTCACTGGATCGCGTGGGGCCGTTTGCGGGAAATGTGCGCGACGCCGCGACAATGCTGGGCGTAATCGCCGGCCACGATCCGAAGGACGCTACCAGTTCCGCGGCTCCAGTTGCCGACTACGCAGCCGAAAGCGATAAGCCTGTTGAGGGTCTGCGCATCGGCGTTCCGGGGGAATACTTCGCCGAAGGGCTCGATCCCGAAGTGCGGACGGCCATCGAGGCGGGCATTGCTGCGCTGAAGGCCGCTGGTTGCACCGTGAAGCCGGTCTCGCTGCCGCACACGCGTTACGCCGTACCCGTCTACTATCTGATCGCAACGGCCGAGGCCAGCGCCAATCTGGCTCGCTTCGACGGCGTGCGCTACGGGTATCGATCGCCCGCGTCGGAGACGCTCTCCGCGATGTATTGTCACTCGCGCGAGGAGGGTTTCGGCGCGGAGGTGAAGCGGCGCATTTTGCTCGGGACTTATGCGCTGAGTGCGGGCTACTACGATGCTTATTATCTGAAGGCCCAACAAGTGCGGCGCATTCTGGCCGAGGAATATCTGCGCGCCTTTGCCGGTGTGGACGCGATTGTAACTCCCACCGCGCCCACTCCGGCATTCAAGTTAGGCGAGAAGACGGGTGATCCGCTGGCTATGTATCTTGCCGATATCTACACGGTGACCGCGAGCTTGGCGGGCATTTGCGGAGTTACTGTGCCTTGCGGCGCGAATAAGGCAGGTCTACCGGTAGGCATGCAGGTTCTGGCCGCGCACTTGAATGAAGGCACAGCCTTTCGCGTTGCGCGGGCAGTGGAGACGGCGAAGTTATAGTAGCCTCTTGAAAAGAGGAGCAGGGATGCTTAAAGCCCGCCTTCAGTGGATGATTTCCCGCAGATTTTGAAGTTCTTGTGTGCGGGGCGGTAACTGTACCTTTTATTTTCCGACAGATTTGCGCCAACTTCTCAGGAGTAAACAGCATGAGAGTCGGCGAGCGGATTGCGATTTTGACGATAACAGCGGTGCTTGCTACGAGTCAGGCCTCTCAGGCAGGGCCGCGTAAAGTGCACGTGGTGGTTCTGGGCGCGGCGCGCAAGGTGGCTTACTCGAAGGTTGGCGACCCGGCTGGCGCGGCGCAGGGCGAAACCGAGCTGAAGATTCGCGCGTTGCTGGTGGATGGCGTTCTGAAGGAATGGACCACCGGGGACGCCCATGACGTGACCGATCGCAGCTTTGTGGTGCGGCGGGTGATCAAACTCAACGACTCCTTACCATCCGATCCGTCTTCCAAGACCTCCGCCCGGGTGGCCAGTCCTTGGGTGTGGCAGCGCGGGCCGTGGCTGCTGGTGGACCGTGTCACTGGGCACATTGTCGCTCTCAAACTACCCGACTACGATCCCGGCGTGAGCCAGGTAAGTTGGTTCCGCGACTACGGAGCTTACTGCGGCGTAACGGCCAGTGGCAAGAGCCTTTACGGTGTGGTGGCGCAGGTGGCCGCGCGCAAGGCGGTGCTGGGCAAGAGGCTGTCTGCATTCGATCTGGAGAGTCACCCCGAGCCGGTTTGCGGTCCCGCCGAGTGGCAGCGCGAGCCGCTGCGAGTTACCTTTCATCCCACCGGCAAAGACGCGGCGAGCTTCGATGTAATTCCCGGCTCGGCCGTGCTGGTTGAGGACTCGGCCGACGAACCAGATGCGCCGCCGAAACAGTGAACAGTGCTGCCTCCTGAAAGTCAGTGCCGCTTGCGGGCGGCCTTGATGAAATTCCAGAGGAACCAGACTAGAAATGCCTCGGCGGTCATGATCGGAACAAACAAGGCGAGACCACGATAAGCTTCATTCATCTCAGTTCTCCTTTCACGATTTCCGGCGTGGAGAGCGTGCGATGGAACGGCGCGGCTCAGCCTGAAATCATGCTGGCTTTATCTGAAACCCGCACTGATAGGCATGGAATAAATGATCTATAAGGTCTTTGTAAGGGGCGAAAAAATGCTCCTGTGCGGCAGCAATGTATCGAGCGCGAATCTACCCCGAATTCTCAAAATAGTCTCAGATCAGACGATAGATGATTGAGAATAATCCCCCAAACTCTGACCCCTTGTTCGTGACTTCTGATTCCTGATCCCTGACCTTCCGCCTTGACACCTCCCCGGCCGCGCGTATCTTATCTATTAGGCACTCTTTTGGAATCCGGCCGGAACGGGCGCGAGGGAATCGATGCGGCCTCCGGATGCGGGCTTCCAGAAGGGGCCGTGTCGAACAGGAAGCAGACGGCAGTTGGGTCAGAGACAGGTACGCTGACGCGGGACGTTGGATTCAGTCCTCATTGAGTGGCAACCAGACCCTTCTTTCAGCGCCTGGGCCGGAAGCAATCAGCGGCCCGGACCAGTCTGGACCGTTCCCGGAGACAAATTTTTTTTGCGGGCTTCCGGCAAGCAGCCGGATCTGCCTGTGCCCTGCGGGTGCACGGTTTTTGCAGCCCAGGAGCTGGTAAAGGATGAGTGTGGCAACGAGCTTGGCTTTGTTAGTGTTCTTACAGGCAGCCGGAGGGGGAAGCAGCCTTCCGATGCTCCTTCCGCTTTTATTGATTCCGGTCTTGTACTTCGTGATGATCCGTCCGCAGCAGAAGCGGCAAAAGCAATGGCAGGCGATGCTGGCCTCGATCAAGGCCGGTGACCGAGTGACTACGGCGGGCGGCATTCGGGGCATCATTCTCTCCATCAAGGACGACGTGATCGTGATTCGCGTGGCGCCGGACGGCCTGAAGCTGGAAGTGACCAAGAACGCGATTGCCTCGGTGACCACCCAGGACGGCGGACAGTAACAGTCGACAGTGGGCAGTAATCAGTTCTGGCCGCTGAACAATTGATAGCTGGCAAATGATTTTTTGTACTAGAGAAACGGGACGATGAAGAAGAATCTCAACGGAAAAATTGCCGGAATCATCGTGGTTCTGCTGTTTTTCGTCTACGGCATCTTCGGTGTGCCTTCGGGCGTCACCGGCAAGGCCTTGACGGAGGCAATGACCAAGCGCATTCACCTTGGCCTGGACCTGCGCGGCGGCGCTCACCTCATTTTGCAGGTGGTGGTGACGGAAGCGGTCAGCGCCGAAACCGATAACACGGTGGGACGCATCCAGCAGGACCTGAAGGCAGCTAACCTGAGTTTTTCGCAGGTTTACAAGCCGTATCCGCCCAAGGAGAACGATCCCGGCAAGCCGGAGGTGATCCGGGTGGAAGGGATCGCGACCGGCAAGTCGAGCGACGTGCGTTCACTGCTCGAGGGCAAGTACGGCAACGAATACGACGTGACCGGTGGCGGGGCGGACTCGAGCTTCACGGTAACCATGAAGCCGCCCGTGGTTTTGGCTCTGGAGAAGAAGACCGATCAGCAGGCCATCGACACCATCCGCGACCGTGTAGACACATTGGGCGTCAGTGAGCCGAACATCGTGCCTTACGGCCTGGGCGACAACCAGATTTTGGTCGAACTGCCAGGGATCGACGATCTTGACCGGGTGAAAAGCATCATCCAGTCCACGGCGCGGCTGGAGATTCACGCTGTCGTCGGCGGGCCCTACAAAGATGACCAGGAAGCACTGGGCAGCGCGGGCGGAGCGGTTCCACCCGACGAGGAACTGGTGCATGGCTCCGGCACGGTGGGCAACGGTTCAGATTCGGACAGCGTTTATCTGCTGCACCGCGTCGCAGTGGTGGCAGGCCAGGACTTCCGTTCCGCCGATCCGGGTACCGATCAGAACGGCCGGCGCAACGTGCAGTTCACGCTGACAAACGAGGCCGGCGAACGCTTCTACGACTACACGAGCAAGAACATAGGCCAGAGCATGGCGGTGGTGATGGGCGGCCGGGTCAAGGAAGTGGCCACCATTCAGAGCGGGATTCACGACCGCGGCGAAATCACCGGCACATTCACTCCTGAAGAAGTCACGATCCTGTCGAAGATGCTGAGCACTGGCGCCTTGCCGGCCTCGCTGAACTATCTTGAGGACCGGACTGTGGGCGCGTCCCTGGGCGCCGATTCGATCAGAGAGGGCGTTACGGCTGCCATCTATGGCGTGCTAGTGGTGATGGCGTTCATGCTGGTCTACTACCGGGGCTCGGGCATCAACGCCGACTTGGCGCTGTTACTGAACCTGGTGATTTTGCTTGGATTTATGGGCTTTTCCGGGGCCACGTTGACGCTGCCCGGCATCGCCGGAGTGATTCTGACCATCGGCATGGGCGTGGATTCGAATGTGCTGATCTTCGAACGCATTCGTGAAGAGGTGCGCGCGGGCAAGGCGCCCTCGGCGGCTGTGGACCAGGGCTTTGCGCATGCCTGGATCACCATCGTCGATACCCACGTCACGACCATCGTTTCGGCGGCTATTTTGTTCCTGTTCGGCTCGGGGCCGGTGAAGGGATTCGCGGTGACTTTGACCTTCGGTCTCGCGGCCAATCTCTTCACGGCGGTTTACGTCTCGCGGGTGATCTTCGATGCCCACTTGAACAAGATGAAGCCGGGCGAGCTTGTTTCTATCTAGGGATTGTTAGTCGCGGGCAGGGCGCTCGCGGCGGAGATACTTTGAACGCTGGAGCCTGCAATCGGCTTCAGCCTCTCAGGAAGCGGAGAGAACCAGTGGAATTGTTTCGCGGCGTAAATGTGGACTGGCTGGGGAAGAAGTGGTACTTTCTCGCCTTTTCAATGATCTTCAGCGTGGCCGGCATCGTTTCGATGGCGTCGCATTGGGCCAGCATCGGCTCGCCGGTGCCGCTTGGCGTTGACTTTCGTGGCGGCACACAGGTGCAAGTGCAGTTGAACCGGGCTCCCGATATCGACAAGATTCGTCAGGCGATGGATGCGGCAGGCATCAAGGATGCGCGCATCCAGAGTTACGGCGAGGCCGGCAACAACGAGGTGCTCATCAGCCTTCCGGAGCAGCACGACGAGACCTCGCTCGACCTGGGCAGGCAGCAGATCATGGATGCGCTGCAAACCCACTATGACAGCTCCATCGGCACACATAACGTGCGCAACGTCCAGGTTGTGGGTCCAACGGTAGGCAAGCAGTTGGAACGGCAGGCCGGGTTGGCCACCCTCTACTCAATGCTGGGCATGCTGGTCTATCTCTGGTTCCGCTTCCAGTTGATTTATGGTGTGGCAGCTGTGGTGGCATGTTTCCATGACACGCTGATCACGGTGGGCGCCTTCGCGCTGACCAACCAGGAGATCAGCTTGACCGTAATCGCTGCCATTCTGACGCTGGTGGGCTACTCGATGAACGACACCATTGTAGTCTTCGACCGCATCCGCGAAAATTTGCGCATGAGCCGTCGCGAATCGCTGCCCGACGTGGTCAATCGCAGCATCAACCAGACCCTGAGCCGGACGGTGCTGACCTCGGGGCTCACTTTCCTAACTGTCCTATCTTTGTACATATTCGGCGGTCAGGTGCTTAGAGGCTTCTCATTTGCGCTGGTGGTGGGCATTCTTATCGGAACATACTCATCGATCGCTGTCGCTGCGCCGATGCTGGTGGCCTGGCAGGAATGGCGGGTGCGGCAGGGTAAGGCCGTGGCTCTTCCCGCAGCAAAACGCTCCAGAGTGTAGGAGCGCCGATGCGGTTGTGCTCAAAGCATTTTGCAGGCGATGTACGGTTCCGGTACAGGTGAGCGTGCTTCTGTGCTAAGGTTTTTATGCCGGGAACATTTTAGCTTTCCTCGGTGTCTAAATAGACGTAAGCAAACCCCGATTAGAGGCTGGCCATGTTTGAAGATTCCACGTTTGAATCCGGAGGCAGGATCAAGAGCAAAAGCGGACCCTGGATGCTTCTTACGAGCATCCTTGAGGTTGCGCTGGTCGTTCTGCTGATCCTCATTCCGTTGATCTATCCTGAGGCGCTGCCCAAGGCTGCGATGCAGATGGCTCTCGTAGCCCCGCCGCCGCCGCCACCACCGCCTCCTCCGCCCCCTCCGGCCGAGGTAGTGCATGTAGTCCATGTGCAGTCGGAGATGATGAATAATCAGCTCACTGCACCGACGCGGATTCCGCATGACATTAAGATTGTTGCCGAGAAGGAAGCGCCGGCGGCTTCGTTCGGCGTGGCCGGATCGGACTTCGGCGGCAGCGCAGGCGGCGTCATGGGCAGCATCTTCGGCGGTTCGGCCGCTCCCCAGGTGAAGGCCGCTGTACCCAAGAAGGTCAGCATCTCGGCCGGCGTCATGGTGGGCATGTTGCTGCAGAAGACCCAGCCGATCTACCCGCCCATCGCCAAGGCCGCGCGCGTCTCCGGCACGGTGGTTTTGCAGGCAACCATCTCCAAGACAGGCTCGATCGAAAATCTACGCGTTGTCAGCGGCCCTGCCATGTTGCAGCAAGCTGCCCTGGACGCCGTCAAGTCCTGGCGTTACCGGCCCTACCTGCTCAACAACGAGCCGGTGGAAGTGGAGACCACGGTGAACGTGATCTTTACTCTGGGCGGATGAGGAACGTTTCTGGCTTTTTCCGCCGGTTAAAGGAAAGGGCATCGCTTTTTACCTGAATGCGAATCTGGAAAGAACCGCATTCCTAGCAACCGCAAGGCAATCGCAGTCCACAAGAAAACTCCTTAGGAGGAACGATTCAGTGATTCTCGCTCAGCTCACACACTTCGCTTCGCACACGGCCGCCAACCTGGCATTCATCTTTGATGATGAGCCGACGGTCAGCTTCAGCCCCATGGGGCTGTGGGATCACATGGGATGGCTGGCCCGGTGCGTAGCCATTCTTCTTTTCATCGAGTCGATCTGGTCTTTGGCCGTGATGATCGACCGCTACCTGTATTTTTCGGCTGCCCGCAAGCAGTCGCGCGAGTTTGCGCCCAAGGTTGCTGGCGCGCTGAAGGACAGCAAGCTTGAGGAAGCGATCAAGATCGCTGATCGCAACAAGAAGTCGCATCTGGCCGAGGTTGTGACGGCCGGTCTGCAAGAGTTCCGCTCATCGGGCGGCTCGGCGACCGATGAGTCGATCGCGAGTTCCGGCCGCGCGCTGGAGAGGGCCGAGGCCATAGTCCACGCGAAGCTGAAGAGGGGCTTGGCGGTTCTGGCCACCATCGGTGCCACGGCTCCGTTCGTCGGTCTGTTCGGCACTGTGGTCGGCATTTTGAATGCCTTCCAGCAGATCGCCACGCAGAAGACTTCGGGCATCGGCGCGGTTGCCGGCGGCATCTCGGAAGCCCTGGTTACCACGGCCTTTGGCCTGCTGGTCGCCATCCCGGCCGTGATGGCCTTCAACTACTTCACCGGACGTGTCGAGTCATTCGACGTGGAGATGGACAACTCCTCCAGCGAATTGATCGACTACTTCATCAAGCAGAGCCACAAGCGTTAAGCCAGAAAGCTCGGGCGAGAGCGGGAAGCTGCGGTGGGCGGGAGAGTGGATACTCTCTCCTGCCCGCTGGTTTCAATCGCGCCCAGCAAGGCGAGTCGCGAGGCGGGGCCGGAAACCATCCGGAATAAAGATTTTCAGGCAACGGAGCCCAAACAATGTCACAAGCAGTCCGCAACGAAGGCAAGAAGGTCAGTTCCAACATCAATGTCACCCCCATGGTGGACGTGATGCTGGTGCTGCTGATCATCTTCATGGTGATCACCCCGATGCTCCAGAACAAGGTGGCCGTGGATATGGCCAAGGTGGATAACCCCACCGCCATGCCCGACGCCGACAAGGAAGACGCCATCGTCGTGGCCATCACCCGTGACGGCAACGTATTCCTGGGACAAAATAAGACGGCTGTCAGTGAGCTTGGCGCGCTGGTTCGCGAGAAGCTGGCCGACAAGCCCGGCAAGACGATCTACATTCGCGCTGATGCCCGTGCGCAGTACCGGGCAGTGGAAGACGCCATCGATGCCGTGCGTACCGCCGGCGTGGAAGATGTCGGCTTGCTTACACAGAAGCGCGAAGGCAATCTTGCGGGCGGCGGCGGCGAATAACATTCGATGGCGCTTTCCCTTTAACGGTCTTTAGCGAATGAGGAGTGTGAGCCATGGCGATGACAACGGGGGACGGAAGCGGTTATGCATCGGACATCAATATCACGCCGATGATTGACGTTCTTCTGGTGCTGTTGATTATCTTCATGGTCATCGTGCCGAACACAACCAAGGGTGTGGACGCGATGGTGCCCCAGCCGCCGAAGCACGAGCCGGCGAACGATCCTGGACGTACGATCGTGGTTCAGGTACTGCGCCAGCCCAGCGGACCACCGCAGTACAAGATCAACGAGCTCTCGGTGGAGAAGCGCGACTTGCTTCCGAAGCTGACCGAGATTTACGCCAATCGCGCAGAGCGCATCATGTTCGTCAAGGGTGACGACGATGTTAACTTCGCTTATGTGGCAGAAGTGATCGATATAGCCCAGGCGGCCAATGTGGATCATGTTGGATTGATGACGCCGAGGATTATGGCAGGCCTGTAACTCAAGCCTTGGGATGTCCACTTAACGATTTCAAGCAAGCGAGGAGTTTTAAGCTATGGCAATGTCAATGGGAGGCGGGGGAGGTTACTCGTCTGACATCAACGTTACCCCGATGATCGACGTTCTTCTGGTGCTGCTGATCATCTTCATGGTCATCGTGCCGGTAACGCCCAAGGGGTTGGACGCGCTGGTGCCCCAGCCGCCCAAAAATCCGACGAATCCGAACCAGCAGAATGATCGCACGATCGTGGTTCAGGTTCTGCGCCAGCCCAGCGGGCCCCCACAGTACAAGATCAATGAGACGCCGGTGGAGAAGCGCGATTTGCTGCCGAAGCTGACTGAGATTTACGCCAATCGCGCCGAGCGCATCATGTTCGTCAAGGGTGACGACGATGTAAACTTCGCATCTGTGGCTGAAGTAATCGATATCGGACGCGCCGCGAATGTGGATCATATCGGGTTGATGACGCCCAGGATTCTGGCCGGTCAGTAGCAGGCTGCTCTGACGCCCCATCCCGTAAAAGGGATGTGCGGCGCATGTTGCTGGCGCTGGCCTTGGGTCGAAGACCGGTGGTGGCGAAGGGTTGTGCAAGGTTCAGGCTGCGCGAAACTTAAGCGGCCGGGAATGATCAGAATCCCCAGCGGGCTTGAGGGTTGCCGGCCCCGTCCGGAGACGATTATCCGAACGGAAACGGGAGTACAATTTTTGCAGCCTGGTTTCGGAGCCTCCCACCCGCAGCCAGCTGTAGTTGAGATTCCAGGCGCAAGACCGATAGGCGCTCGCCTGAAGGAGAAGGATACGAACATGAATGGACCTGCACGTATTTCGGCGCTCGCGGTGGTTTTAACCGGCATGGTGTTTTCCATGAGCGGCTGCGACCGCCTTGCGGCTCGTGACCAATTGAACAAGGGAGTGGAAGCGTTCAAGAGCCAGCATTATGAAGAGGCGATCGGGCACTTCCAGAAGGCGACACAACTCGATCCAAGCCTGCCCACGGCGAAGAGCTACCTGGCCACAGCACTCGCGCAGAACGTGGTGCCGGGACTCAATACACCGGACAATCTGAAGAACGCGCAGCAGGCCATTGACATCTTCCAAGAGGTTCTGGATAAGGACCCGCACGACGTAAACAGCATGAAGCAGATTGCCAGTATTTACTTCCAGATCAAGAATCTGGATCAAGCGAAGATATGGCAGAAAAAGGTTCTGGCCGAGGATCCGAAAGATGCCGAGGCGGCCTACACGGTCGGCGTGATTGACTGGACGCAGGCGCATATGAACACGCTGGCAGCACTGTTGCCGGCCGGGGTCAACGACGACGGCGAGGGCAACGCCAAGGCTCCAGCGAAGGTGATGCAGCCGCTCAAGGAGCAGAATGGCCCGCTGGTTGCGGAAGGCCTTCAGTATCTGACCCAGGCGGTGGATAGCCGTCCCAACTATGACGATGCCATGGCTTACCTGAACCTGATCTACCGGCGCAAGGCCGATGTGGACTTCGGTAACGAGGATGCCCGCAAGGAAGACGTCGCCAAGGCAGAGGAATGGCGCACCAAGGCGATGGGCACGCGCAAGGCCAACGAAGCGAAGAAGAACGCCGGCCCCGGCGGAATCACCATGGGCGACAATGGCGAATTGAAGTAAGACTCAGAGTTTGTGAACATAGGAACGGCCTTCGCACCAGGCGGAGGCCGTTTTCGTCTACAGCATTTTCGATTCTGCTATTTACAGAATCCACACCGCTGAGTGGGTTTTCCGCCTTTTCACTTCTGTTCTATGCAGAAACAAGGCAACCGGGCAGCTTTTCCTGGAGAAAAAGCTATATTCCCCACAAATGCAATGTCGATATTTGAAGTGAGGACGTTCCAACTGCAATTCCCATCTACATATTCCACTGGGAGCATAGCGGGGCATCCAAAAGCATGGGTAACAGGTAGCCTGCCTTCACTGCCAGCGCGTTCAAGAAACTGCCACCTTGCGCTGCGCCAGAAACGCGGGCAGCATGGACGGCAGGTCCCAACGAGCTACGAAGAGCACTCACAGCCCTTTTGATTCAGTAGGCCCGCGCTTACGGGTTTATGGCGCACCTTGCTTCAGAATCTGGTCGGCAAAGTAGTTGTGGACCTTCGCCGCGTCGTGCAGCACCTCGAAGTAGGCGTTCTGAAGCAGTTGTGCATGGCCCTGGCGCAGGCTCTGGCGAATCACCTGCTGCACGCGCGGGTCGTTGAGTTCGCGTTGCCCGGCGGCCTCTCTCGATACCAGCTTGTAGATGGCGTAACCGATGGTGTGGCGTCCGGGCCCTCCGCTGTCGTAGACGGGAAGGACATCGGTGATCTCTCCCGGCTTGAGCTTGCCGATAGCGTTGTAGACATCCGGGTCGCTGCGCAGTTGCGACTCGAGTATGAATCCCATGTCGCCGCCGTTGGAGGCGTTGTTAGGGTTCTCGGAGAAGTTTTGTGCCAGAGTGCCGAAGTCCTGGCCGCTTTCAAGGCGTTGATGCAGGTCCTGGATCTTTTTCCTTGCTTCAGCGTCACCGGAGGCCTTACTGTTCTGCAAATTGCCGGTCTGCTGCGCGGGTCCGCTGGTAACAACAATCTGCGCTAAGCCGTAGCGGGGTTCGATCAGGTTGAACTCCGCTTTGTGCTCCGCGTAGTAATTGCCGATCTCCGCGTCGGTGATGTTGATCTTCGACTCGATCTCCTTGTTGAGCAGCTTGGTCCTGGTCAACTCGCGGCGCAGTTCACGCTTGTAGTCGTCGACGGTGATGTTGTGCGCCTTGAGCTGCTTGTCGAACTCTTCTTGTGTGTAGGGCGCCTTCATCTCGGTCAGCTTGGCGTTCACATCCTCGTCGCTGGCGGCCAGGTTGAGTTTGGCGGCGCGCTGCCAGAGGATTTCGTCGTCGATCATCTTGCTCAGGATATTGAGGCGGACGATGTCGGCCTGCTCGGCGGAAGGTTTCTGCTGGGCATCTCCCACGCTGGCTTGGTAATACTTCTCCAGATCCGAGCGCAGAATATCCTTCCCGTTCACCGTCGCCATCACGTCGGGAGCAGGAGGGTGCTGACACCCGCTCATGGCAGCCAGCAGGACTCCACTACATAGAATAAGAACGGCGAAACGGAAAAATGCACGGCTAAAACTTTGGCTTTGCAACCTGTTATCTCCTGAGGGACGCGAAGGTCCCCGGGAATCAAGGATAAATCCCCAAGCCGGTGTGGCGATAGGCAATTTCTCACAGGCGCCGGTTGCCGGCCCTAGCTCTTTTCGGCAGTCGCGCGGATTGGAGAGCCGGTCGTCTATTTGGCTTTCTCCGCCACTGGCTGAGCTGGTGCGGCCTGGGCTGGGGTTGGCTGCACTGGGGCGGCCTGGGAAGCCGCTGGCGGGGCAGGCTCGGGCGGCGGCTCCACTCCAGCAGCGCGCAGGGCGCGGTCGATTACCAGCCAGATCTGTTCCTGGGGCATGGCACCACTAATGCGTTCACCCTCGATAAACAGGGCAGGCGTGCCATCCACCCCCAGCGTCTCAGCTTGCTTGGCTGAGGCCTTGACTTGGGTCTCATCCTGGCGGGCAATGCAGGCATCGAGCTGGGCAGCGTCGAGTTTGCCCAGCGTGGCCTGCTGACGAGCGATGCGGTTCAGCGCGTCAAAGCTCTTGGCCACGTCGCGGTTCTCGCCGTTGACCTCCTGACCGTGAGCGTGGAGATAGTCGACGTAAGTCCAGTACACATCGCTACTCTGCGCGGCCAGGCAGTTGGCATCCACGGCAGCGTGCATGGCCCAAGGGTGAATCTCGACCAGCGGATCGTCCTTGTAAATAAAACGCACCGTGTCCTTGTAGTGCATCAAGGTCGCGGGAAACAGGGTCTGGTGCATGCGGGCGCAATAGGGGCACTCGAGGTCGTCGAAGTTGATGACCGTGACCTTGGCCGCGGGATTGCCACGGATGGGCCGGCCAGCGACATCGATCGAAAAGAGAGGATCGTTGGCCAAGTCGAACTTCTCAAAGCGGGCCAGTGTTTTGCCGTCCGCGGAGATCATGAAGTCGACCTGCTGAGACTTGGCGCCGTGCGAAATCGTGATGGGCAGCGAATCGTAGCCAGGAATCTGGCTTGGCTTGCGCGCGCCGAGTACCACCGAGAAGTCGGGCGGCACGTTGAATTGGGAGCGGACCATGACCTCAATGTGGTGGCTGAGCGCCGGGTCCGTCGAGGCGGGTTGAGGCGGGGTAGATTGAGCTTTGCAGCCGATGGCCATGCCCAGCACGAACAGGCCAGCCGCCAGAAAGTGGATACGTGACAAGATGTAATCCTCTCAAGAAAGAATACTCCAGCCACCTGCTGTGGGGCAGCCGACGTTTGCGCGCCACGAGTTTCGCTGTGCCACACATCTGGCGCAAAGAGACTGGTGCCTAATACGCGGGCGGGAGAGTGGGGTCGCGGAAGGTGGAAGTGGTGCGGTGAACGTTGCCGATGGTGCCGAAATTGGCCAGCGTGATGCCGTAGAGGTAACTGGTGTCGTTGCCGCGGACGGCACCGAGATTGATGCGCCGGTAGCCGAAGGTCAGGCCGCAGCAGTCCCAATTGTAGGTCGCCTGCAGTTCGCCATACTGCAACTGGCCGAGGACAAAATCATAGCCACCGTTAGCAGCGAAGCTGAATCCTGCGTCGGTGGGCAGCCCGTTGCTGCCGACTTTGCCGATCGAAAAAAACGGCTGTACCTGCTGGCTCTTGATGAGCGAGGCAGAGCTGTTGTTTTCATCGACGGCATTGAGCATGGCATGGTCCACGCCAATGGTGGTGCGGCCCCAACTGTAACCGGCATAGAGGTTGTCGGAGTCCATCCGCCCGGCCTTGGGGTCGTAGTCCAAATCCCACTCGATGCGCAGATTATCGATGGCCTCAAAGCGCAAGCGCGAGATGATGGGCGCAAGGTTGCGAGGCGACGTGAGAAACGCCACGCCGCTGAAGTCGAGGGTGGAATCGAAGACGTTGCGCCGGCCGGAGATCAGCGCCCCTCCAAAGGTGGGGTCGATGAAGAGCTTCTGCGCGATCTGCCAACTGGCCCACTCGCGCGGCTGCAGCGGGCAGTCTTTGGAAGCAGAATCGGCGGCAGTACCATCGCAAGGCTGACTATCGGAGGGCCGCAAATAAAAGCGCTGGGTTAGCGAGAAGCCCACTTCGTTGGTGTTGGTGGCAATGTCGGTCGTGTCGATCAGCAACGCGTTCTGCGCTTGCTTGCCGATGCCGGTTACATAGCGGTAGGTGAGTTCCGGTTCGATGACGTGTCGCAGTTCGCGGTTCCAGCGGGTGAGCGTGAAATCCCGCTCGACGGCCGGTGCGCGCAGGTCAACCGATGCTTCAAAGTCGGCACGGTTAAGCGGATCGTGGCTAATGGTGGGGGTGCCATTGATTGTAGGCACCTGGCTGATGGTATAGGCGGTCTCGCGCAGCGCGGCTTCTGAGAGCACGTTCCAGCCCCCAGCCGAGAGCGGCAAGGAGAGATGCGGATAGAAGTCGATGCGGCCGGCGTTGCGGGCGTGGAAACTGGGCCCAACTACAGCGTGGGGCCCAGGTGCGGAGCCGGGCTCGGAGCGGCCCAGATAGCCGAGCGACGAACCCAGCCCCCAGTTGAGCATTGAGGCGCCCAGCGGGTGATCGAGCACGTCGAAGCGCAGACTGGGTAGGTGAAGAATCTTTGCCTCGTCGCCATCGGCGGTGCTGGCAAAAGCCTGAAAGCGTTCCATGAAAACGGAGGGAACGAAGCCCTTGTGTGCATGGGTGAGCGAGATGTTGCTCTGCACCTCGGAGTTGACTGCCTGCGAGTAAATGTCGTTGAAGACCAGCCGGTAGACATAGCAGGAGAGGTATTCGACGTTGCCGGCCAAGCGCGTTTCTGGACCGAGATCCTTGCGGCCGATAGCGTTGATGTCGACGCCTCCCTGGTTGACGAGGCCAGTGCTGGTGGGGTTGGGAAGGCAGTTGGCAGCAGTGGGAGCTGGCGGTGGTGCTGGAACGAAGCCGCGGTCCATCAAGACGTTCCAGCTCACGGTCAGGTGGTCGAGATCAGGACCCTTATAGCGGAAATCGCCTTTGGGCGCCCATCCGCGCTTGCTGTAGTACTCCGTGCCGACGGTCATATCCATGCTGCGGTTGATTACCCAGTAAACCTGTTCGCCGAAGGTGTAGCCGCGGATCGTCGAGTAGTTGCTCGGGAGGTAGGGGAATAGAAACCCGCTCTCGCGGCCGTTATCGTCGGTTGGATGACGGAAATAAGGCAGGTAAAAGAGGGGCACACCGAGCAACTTGACCCGTGCATTGTCCGTGGATGCCTTGTTGTCTACCATCTTGATGGAGCGGGAAATGATCTCCCAGTCCGGCTTGGGGAAGTGGCAGTTGGTGATCGTGCCGTCGATGATCTCGTAGTGGCCCTCCCCGTTTTCGAGCATGACTCTGGCCGTGAAGTAGAACGGGTTGGTGGTGGAGTAGACCGTGGTTCGGCCAACGCTGCGGACACCTTGCGAGCCATGCACGCTAAAATAGCGCGCGGTGTGCAGATTCAATCGCATGTCGCCGCGATCGGCGTAGATGACCACATTGTTAGGTCCGCCGTCGACTTGCAGATGACCCTCCGCATCGAGCTCAGTGGTGGATTGGTCATAGACGACCTTGTCGGCGCGCAGGATATAGCCGCGATAGTGGACGACTACTTCGCCTGTGAGTGTCCAGGTGTTGCCGACGCGGGTTTGTTCCCCCGCCTCCCATTCGACCGGCACGCCGCTCGGGGGCGTTGGCTCCGGCTGGGCTATGGGCAGAAGCTCCTGGCTGGGGTCATCGGGCAGGGTGGATGAAGAGTTGGCACTGAGGTTATCTGTAGTGGATGCGGGAGCGGGCGCAGGGGACTGGCTGGCGTTTTGCAGTGGTGGAGGTGCCGCATTGGTCAACGTCTGCCCCCAAAGTTCCAGGTGACAGAAGGCCAGCATCGTGATAAACACTAAAGAGCGAGGACGCATCCAAGGACCAAGGTCAGCATAGCAAAACAGGCCCCTTGGCTTCAGATGTGCATCACGCAGCTCTGGCAGCAGGCAAAAATCGGATGGCTTCAACCGCGCTCAGGTCCGCGATCATCTCTCGCGACCAGGGTATTGCCCGCGCATTCTCACGCACCCTCCCTACTCTTTTCAAAGTAACGTCCTTCAGGCTTGGCAGCACTGAGCTTCGAGGACCGGAACAGCCGTCTTGTGCCTCAATAATCGGCCCGGACGGCGCGACAGAAGGGAAACTGGAGCCTTGAGCACATCCGTCGTCCAGCCAGACTTTACGCCCGCGTGGAAGCAGGAAGTAAGCCGTCGTCTTGCCGCGCACAAGAGCCGCAGAGGCTTGCCCGCGGCGAAGCCGGTCGTGTTTGCCCAAAGTTGGCAGAGCGCCAGCAGCCGTGCTGCTCAGGCCGCTGCCCGCGTGGCCGCGCGCTATGCCGATGCCCCGAGCTACAGCCAATTGCTGTTTGACGACGCCCCAGCCGTACCACGCGTCGAAGTTGCTCCTCAGCAGGTTATGACGGTGCAGGCCATTGCCCAGGCCATGCAGGCGGCCTCGGCGGGCCCGCGTCTGTTGGAGCCAGAAGTTCCGCAGCCAGCGCGCCCCCCCGTGACAGATTGGGAGCCAAGTGTTCCATTGGTCCGGCTTGCCGCGCCCTCCTCGCTTGAGGCCTGGGAGCGCGAATACTTGCATGCTCGTTTGGAGCCGGAGTTCACCTTGCGCCCTCTCGAAACAGCCGCAGCACGCGAGCAGCGGCCGGCCGAGGTCGTTGTCTCCCGGATCGAAGAAGAGTGGGATCGGCCAGCGCTGGTCGAGAGGCTGCCAGAGGTCGAAGCCATTGAGTTTGTCGAGCCGGTTGTGCCCATTCACGCCAACCTGATCGAGTTTCCGCGCGAGTTGATAGCCACCCGCAAGATGCGTCCGCGGCGGGCCGAGGGAGCGTTCGCAGCAGATGGAACGGAGAGGCAGTTGAGCATCTTCGAGGTGTATCCCAGTGCCACTTCCATCGAAACCGCGGTGGCCGGCGATGAATCCGTGGCCGTCTGGCCTGAGCCTGAGTGGTCGGGCATCGAGCTGGAGGATCAGCCCATGGACGAAGCGGAGACCGAGGATGCCGAAGCGCGGCTGGCCGTGCAAGTGGCGCCCATCGGCAACCGGTTGATTTCGGCTTTGGTGGATGGTGCGATTATAGCCGGCGCCTTTCTGGGGCTGGCACTGGTGGCGGCGGTTGATATGGGCCATCCGCCGGCAGCAAGAATTCTGGAATTCAGCGCGGCTTCGGCGCTGCTGCTCATTGGGCTCGCCTATCACACCTTCTTTCTGACTCTGGGCGAGGCCACGCCGGGCATGCGGTTTGCCGGCGTCTCTCTATGCACCTTCGACGGCCAAATTCCCACACGCGCCCAGTTGCGCGGCCGTCTGGGCGCACTCTTGCTCTCGCTGCTTCCAGTCGGGTTGGGCGTGGTCTGGGTGCTCTTAGACGACGCGCATCTGAGCTGGCACGACCGGCTCTCGAAGACCTACCTGCGCAAGTACTGAGAACGAGCTTGGGAACCAAAACTTCCACGAGAAGGCCCCGGCTTGAAGTCAGGCAGATACAAAAGAAAAGCGCTGCCGGAAAAGACCCCGACAGCGCGGAGAAGAAAAAGGGGGCGGCAGCATCGGGTCCCGGGGAGTCTCCATCGCCGGGTCCCACAGATCTGGGTCTGGCTGCCGCCATCTGTCGACGGCTTAGGAATGCGCGGCCCGCAACGCAGGTCGCACTACCGTCTTGCTCTTGGCGGCGAAATTTCCGCCGGTCTGATGGTCGTCTTCAAGGCGGAACTGGCGAATCATGCCGTCCAGATCGCTGGCCAATGAGGCAAGATTCTTGAGGGCCTCGACTGCTTCCTCGGCGCCATGCGCATTCTCGACCGACAACTGAGAGATCTGGCCTGCAGACTCGGAAATTTCGCTCGAGGCTGATGTCTGCTCGGTGGCTGCGGTGGCGATGAGGTGAATCTGGTGCTCGACCTCTTTCGAGGACTCGATAATCGCCTCCAGACTCTTGCGCGCGTGGGCGGTTTCTTCCATGCCGGTTTCGACTGCGGCGCGGCTGTCCTTCATCACCTGAAGGGTTTCGCGTGTCTCTTCCTGGATGCTGCGAATGGTGCCTGAAATCTCTTCCGTTGCGCCCTTGGTGCGCTCGGCGAGCCGGCGAACCTCACCGGCAACGACCGCGAATCCACGGCCATGCTCACCAGCGCGGGCGGCTTCGATGGCCGCATTCAGAGCCAGAAGGTTGGTCTGCTCGCTGATCTCCTGAATAACGTTGACCACCTTGCCGATCTCTTCAGAGCGTTGGGCCAGCGAGGTCATCTTCTCTGCCACAGTGCTGGTGGCGGCGGCAATCTTTTCCATGGTTTGCGCGGCGGCTTGCATCACTGCACCGCCTTGATTGGCGGTCTCGGCAGAGATGCGGCTGGCGCTCGCTGCGCTTTCCGCGTTGTGGCTGATCTCGCCGATGGTCGCGGTCATCTCCTGGGCCGCTGCCGCAATCTGATTGGTCTTGCTGGACTGGGTGTGGGCATTGCCTGCACTTTGGACCGCCGAGGTGCTGATCTCCGTGGTAGCGGAGGAGAGGGTGTCTGCGCCCTGAGCCACTGCCTGCATAACGGCGCGTATAGAGGCGACACTGGTATTGAACGCTGCACCAAGAAGCCCGATGTCATCGGTCCCGGTGACCTTGACGTTTGCCGTCATGTCCTTCGCCGCCATGGCTTCCACGGCAGCCTTCAACCTGACCAGTCGCGGCGCGACCTCCCGAGTAAGTAAGATGCCGGTTAGCCCACAGAGTGTGACGATGAGAAGAGTGATTCCAGAGCCCACCCAGATGGCGCGGTTGCCGTCGGTAGTAACCGCCGAGGCCTCCACCATGCCAGTCTTAGCGTGGTTTTGAAATCCACCGTTCGCAGCTGCCTGAGCTTCATTCAGAGATGTCACCACGGCGTCCGACGATAAAAGGTCCAACGCATTCCCCGTCTGGCCTGCCGCCAGTTGAGCGATGCCTTTGTCGCTCTGATCTTGGTACTGCTTGATCGATGCGACGAACTTCACATAAAGATCGCGCTGTGCCTGTTCTGTGATCAGCGGCTCCATCGCTTTTAGTGCATCCTGGTACTCGGCGATGGCCTTCTGTCGTTTCGCGCCGTGGTCCGCCGTGCAAGCCGGCGTCTGGCAGAGCATCAGCTCGAGATCTTCCCGCCGCTCAACATTGATACCATCGCGAATATCGCCGAGGTGAATCAATGCGGGAAGGCTATTATCACTTACGATCGCGCTCTTTTGGGAGATACTCCGAAACGTGACAAACGTGTAAGTGCCCAGCACAATACAGAGACCGCACACGATACCGAAGGCGTAGGTGAACTTGTAAGAGATGGATAAGTTACGCAACCATTGCATACCGGAAATCCTTTCAGAGCGACTCTAGGATTTCATCGGCGCGAATTGGCATGACTTGAGTGCTTTCGACTTGTTTCTCCAAGAAGAAAGACGGAGTTAGTGGATTCTGCGGAAATCCAAGAGCGAATGTCGAGGCACTCTCCTTGCCCCAGCCTGAACAAACCGATATTCTTTGGGCCGCAACCATCTTCCGCATGGGAGATGGCGTGGAATGGAGGCTTCCAATGGTCCCAATACGGCTGAGCGGCAGGTTCAATCTGTTAACGGCGGCACTGATTCTTCTTCCTGGTCCGAGCGTTTCCCGGCTGGCGGCCCAGACTGTTCCGGCCGCAACTGCTCCAGTTCCCCCTCCAGCCCAATTCACACCCACTCCAGAGCAATTGGCGATCGAGGCGGCTTCGGAGAAGGATCACCAGCGGCTGATGGACCTGCTGGGCATCAAGGAACTGCGCCGCGGAGCAGATGGAGATCCCAAATCGCCGAACGCAGCCAACTACGACGAGTCGAAGGCCGACGTCTACCCCAACCTGCCTGACCCGCTCTTGCTGGAGAATGGCAAGCGAGTCAACTCGGCCAAAGTCTGGTGGACCGAGCGCCGTCCGGAGATCGTTGAGCTCTTCGACCGCGAGATCTACGGACGGGCACCGGCCAATCCGCCCAAGGTGACCTGGCAGGTCGAGAGCGCCACGCCGGAAAAGAATGGCGATGTGGCTGTTGTGACGAAGAAGCTTGTCGGGCACGTGGACAACTCGGCTTACCCCGCGATTGAAGTGGACATCGCTCTGACGCTGACGACGCCGGCCAATGCAACGGGGCCTGTCCCGGTGATCATGGAGTTCGGCCTCAGCAAGGAAATCTTGGCAATGCTGGCCAAACGCTTTCCGCAGTTCGCCGATCAGGGGCCCGGTCCCACCTGGCAGCAGCAGGTGCTGGCGCGCGGGTGGGGCTATGCCGAGCTGATTCCCACCAGCTACCAGGCAGACAACGGCGCAGGGCTGACCGAAGGCATTATTGGATTGATGAACAAGGGCCAGCCGCGCAAGCTTGACGACTGGGGCACGCTGCGCGCCTGGGCCTGGGGCGCGAGCCGCGCGCTCGATTATTTCGAGACAGACAAAACCGTAAACGCGAAGCAGGTGGGCATTGAGGGCCACTCGCGCTATGGAAAGGCCGCGCTGGTGACCATGGCCTATGATCAGCGATTCGCCATCGGCTATATCAGCTCCTCGGGCGAGGGCGGCGCAAAGCTCTACCGGCACATCTTCGGCGAGCAGGTGGGCAACGTGGCAGTAGCGGGCGAGTACCACTGGATGGCGGGCAACTTTCTCAAATACGCTGGCCCGCTGACTGTGGGCGACCTGCCTGTCGATGCCCATGAGCTGATAGCGTTATGCGCCCCGCGTCCGGTGTTTATCTCCGGAGGCGCGACCGATGGAGACGGCTGGGTGGATGCCAAGGGAATGTTTCTGGCGGCGGTTGGTGCGGGACCGGTCTACCGTCTGCTCGGCAAGAGGGATCTAGGAACAACGGAATTTCCACCGATGGAGACCGCGCTGATCGATGGCGATGTGGCCTTCCGCCAGCACTCCGGCGGGCACACGCCAGGGCCGAATTGGCCGACGTTTCTGACCTTTGCAAGCCGGTATTTGCACGTTTCGACGGGGGCGGCTAAGGTTCCTTAGTACTACAGTTGTAGATAGAAGAATCCGGAGGGAGCAGGGGGCTAAAGCCCAATGTCACTTACTTTACAACGGCGATGAGGATGATTTGGGCTTGTAGAGAGAAGCGATCAGGTGCAATCTGAAATTGCTCAGGCGTTTTCCGCGCATAAGCCGGGATGCAGACAGAT
>JBEKRS010000002.1:0-216480 GCA_049518535.1 Occallatibacter sp.
GTCAACGCTTCGCAGCCACCCTCACGGGCGACTCCGCATGACTCGGAGCCAGCGTGGTTCGCTAAACCTTCACTGTATGAAACTTTCATTCACTACACCTCGCCGATTTCTACCGGCGCACAGGGAGAAAAGACCATGAACTGGTTTTATGACATGAAGATTGGTAAGAAGCTGATAGCGGCTTTCATCATTGTGGGTGCAATTACCGCCGTAATCGGATACCTGGGCATCCAGGGCATGGGCAAGATAGCCGATCTGGCGTCTGACTCCTACGCCAAGGAAACACTCGCAATCACATATTTGAAGCAGGCCGATGTGGATCTTATTCATATGGCCAGGGCAGAAAAGAATCTGCTGCTTTCAAACTCTCCAGAAGAACGAGAGAAATACAAGACGTCTATCTCGGCATTCAAAGCGAAGGTCGATGAAAACCTGGAGAAGGCCAGGCCGCTCATCCATACGGATAAAGGCAAAGAGCTGCTTGCAAGCTTTGATCAGGCATGGAAGGCGCGTCAGGAAGTTGTCGAGCAAATTGTAGCCTTGGCCTCTAAAGATCAGCTCGCGCAAAAACGGGCGTCGGTGGAACTTTCCTTCGGTCTTGGCCGCCAGAAGGCAGACGCTGCCGAGAGCGCCCTGTCCAGCCTGGTGGAGCAAAAAGAGGAAAACGCAAAGTCCGCCGCCGACACATCGGAACAAACCTATCGCAGCAGCCGGAGTTTCCTGCTCATTATGGTTGTGGCCGGCGTTTTGGCCGGATTGGGAATGGGGATATTCATCTCCCGCAGCATTTCCAAGCCGATCGGTCAACTTGCGGAAATCGCAAACCACATAGCGCTGGGAGATGTGAACCAGGCCGTCACCTATCATTCCGGAGATGAAGTAGGTTCGCTGGCAGAATGCTTCCGCAAACTTGTAAGTTACATCCGCGGCGTGTCGGATGGATTAGAGAAAGTAGCCGCCGGCGACCTGAGCGCGCAGCTGGAAGCGAAATCAGACCTTGACGTACTCGCCAAAAGCTATCAGCGAACTGTCAGTGCTGTGAATGCTCTGGCACAGGATACGCTTGCGCTGGCTGAGGCGGCAACCCAGGGAAAACTGGCGACCCGCGCCGACGCAAGCAAGCATCAGGGCGGCTATCGCAAAATCGTGCAGGGCGTCAACGACACGCTGGATTCGGTGATCAATCCACTGAATGTCGCCGCTAACTATGTGGAGCGGATCAGCAAGGGAGACATTCCGCCCGCCATTACTGACACTTATAACGGCGACTTCAACTCGATCAAGAACAACCTCAACGCCTTGATTGTAGCCATGAATGAGATTACCAGCGCAGCCGAAGAAATTTCCGGCGGCAACCTGACGGTAACCATCCGCGAGCGGTCCGCGCAAGACAAGCTTATGCAGGCCTTGGCAGCTATGGTGGCCGGTCTCACGCGCACTGTGACCGATATTCGATCGATAGCCGGAGAAGTATCGTCGGCCAGCCAGTCCATTTCGGCAGCCTCGATTCAGGTCTCGAAAGGTGCAAATTCTCAAGCCTCGGCAGCTGAAGAAGCCTCTTCCTCAATGGAGGAGATGGTTTCAAATATCAAGCAGAATGCCGACAATGCGCAGCAGACCGATAAGATCGCCAACAAGTCCTCTCACGATGCGCAGGAGACCGGCAAATCTGTGCTCGAAGCAGTGAACGCGATGAAAGAGATCGCCAACAAGATTTCCATCATTGAAGAGATTGCCCGGCAGACCAATTTGCTGGCTCTGAATGCAGCAATAGAAGCAGCCCGCGCCGGCGAACATGGAAAAGGTTTTGCCGTGGTGGCGGCCGAAGTACGCAAGCTGGCTGAGCGCAGTCAGAAGGCCGCAAGCGAGATCAACAAGCTCTCCGGTTCTACGGTCAAGGTGTCGGAGGAGTCCGGAGACATGCTGGAGAAGTTGGTACCCGATATTCAAAGGACTGCGGAATTAGTTCAGGAAATTACCGCTGCAAGCAAAGAGCAGGATACAGGCGCGGAGCAGATCAACAAGGCACTGCAACAGCTCGAACAGGTAATTCAACAAAACGCTTCTGCCTCGGAAGAGATGGCCGCAACCACCGAAGAGTTGACCGGCCAGGCCGACCAACTTATCAGCGCATTGTCCTTTTTCAAGACCGGAGAAAACGGACGCCTGGTCCAGGTGCGAGGCTCCTTATCGGCACCGGCCGCGAATGGGGAGACAGACGATGTGGGCGCGTTGAAACCGAACCCGTCGTCATCCTCGAACGGGAACGCAGCCGCTGTGTCCACGCACGCAAAGAATGGTAAGTCAAATGGCAGGGGTACGAAGGTTATGGCAAGGACCGGTGTCAACCTTCACATGAAGGACAAGCATGACGAACTGGATGGTGAGTTCGAGCGCTATTGAAGTTTTCCCGCGGGGCCCCGCGGCCCCGCCTATCTAATTCACCAGAAAGAAGGGATTGAATCATGAGCGTAGCTGAGATTACAGAGACACGGCAGTATTTGACCTTCAAACTTGGCAACGAGATATTCGCCACTGAAGTCTCGAAGGTAAGAGAAGTGCTGGACATGACCACGATAGCCAAGATTCCGCGGACACCGGATTTTATGCGTGGCGTAATTAATTTGCGTGGGAGCGTGGTGCCGGTCGTCGATTTCCGGCTCTGCTTTGGGATGTCGAAGACCGAGAGCACGCGCAATACCTGCATCGTCGTCGTCGAGGTGCTGCTTGACAATGAGCCGGTCGTAATCGGTGCACTTGCCGATTCGGTTGAAGAAGTGGTCGATCTGGAGCCCAGCCAGATTCAGCCGCCGGCGCGCATTGGCTCTCGGGTTCGCACCGACTTTATCAAGGGCATGGGCACGCGAGATTCCGAGTTCATTGTGATCCTTGACATCGATCGAGTCTTCTCGGCGGAGGAACTCGGGGTCGTCCGCGGAGAACTGCTTGCCGCCCAACCCGTGGAGGTGCTCGCATAATCTAAAGTGCGATCAGGGTGGAGGTTGTTTTAGGAGTTTTGCGCGCTTTCTGAGCCAGCATGTGATCCCAGTCACATAAAAACCGATTCCAACAATGTAACGATGGCATAATTGGGCATCAGAAATGTTGCTTTGCACGTTTATTCCCCACTTTTCCCACAGAGGCTGCACATGAAGTTGGACCCATCTGCATTTGCCGCCGATCCCGAGTTGATCCAGGCGCTCGAAAAACGTTCCTATCCGATCGTCTGTGCCACAGAACGCGTTCTCTTCAAGCAAGGAGAAGCTCCCGTCGGCGTCTACATTCTCCGCCAAGGCCAGACCACCCTCACCATGACATCGGCCACCGGCGAAGAAATTATGTCCATTCAGGCGCAGCCCGGCGCGTTGCTCGGCCTGCCCGGCCTCATCAGCGATCAGCCCTACACGCTTTCAGCCATCGCACACGCAGGCGCACGCCTCGGCTTCGTGCCCCGTGACGAGCTCACCAACCTCATGCGCTCCGATGCCCTTCTGGCGCTCAAGATGCTGCAAGTGCTGGCCGCCGAAGTCAGCGCCGCCCGCCGCGCCCTGTTGGAGTGCTAAGGTCTGCGGCCAGCTGCCCCGGATGCCTCGCCGCCGCCAGCCCAACGAATCAATAGCAGGAAGCCCGCAGGTGCCACCTGCTAAACTCTCACTCGATATGGTCCTCGCAAGCCTTCTCATCGCGGTCGCCGCTTACCTGCTCGGGAGTGTCCCCATCGGGTATCTGTTGATCCGCATCTTTCGCCATCAGGACATACGCCAAGCTGGCAGCGGCAACATCGGCGCCACCAACGTCCTGCGCTCCGGCGGCAAGGGTCTCGGCGCCGCCACCTTCCTGCTCGACGTGCTCAAAGGCTCGGCAGCCGTCGGCCTTGGCGCTCTGCTCGGCGGCTGGCTGCTACCCCAATGCCCGATCCGCGATGCTGAAGCCCTCGCCGCCCTGGCCGCCGTCCTCGGGCACATCTTCCCCGTCTGGCTGCACTTTCGTGGCGGCAAGGGCGTGGCCACCGGCTTCGGAGTTTTCCTGGTCGCCTCCCCGCTCGCCGCCCTGGCCGCCATCTCTCTCTTCGCTCTGATCTTCGCCCTCAGCCGCTACGTCTCTGTGGCCTCCATTCTCGCCGCCGCCAGCTTTCCGCTTTTTGCCTGGCTCCTCATCAGGATGCAAGCCGGAGCCAACCGTCCACCATTCTTCATCGCCGTCCAGATCGCCGTCGTCCTCCTCATCATCGCCAAGCACCACCAGAACATCCGCCGCCTCTTCGCCGGTACGGAATCCCGCTTTGGAGCCAAAAAGCCAGCATGAGCCGCATCATCGTATTAGGTTCCGGTGCCTGGGGAACCGCCATCGCCCTTTCGCTTCACCGCCGCGGCGGTCACCATGTCTCCCTCTGGGCGCACAGTCCCGAGGCTGCCCAGGAGATCCTCGACGCCAGCGAAAACACCCTCTTTCTGCCCGGCTTTCCCATCCCTCAGGAGATCACCGTCACCGGCGACAATGCCGCCGTGGCCAACGCTGAAATCGTCGTCTCCGTCGTTCCTTCGGAATTCCTCCGTTCCACTCTCGCTCGTCTGCGCCCTCATCTTCACTCTGGCCAAATTATCCTCAGCGCCACCAAAGGCGTCGAGAATCACACCTTCCTCCGCATGACCGAGGTCATCGCCGCAAACCTGGCCGAAATCAACCTTAAATTGCCCATCGGCGCATTCAGCGGCCCCAGCTTCGCCCTCGAAGTCGCGCAAGGGCAGCCCACCGCCATCACCGTCGCCTTCGACAATTCAAAGATCGCCGCCCGCCTCCAGGCCGAGCTCTCTTCAGAAACTCTCCGCCTCTACACCTCCACCGACGTCATCGGCGTCGAACTCGGCGGCGCTCTTAAGAACGTCATCGCCATCGCTGCTGGCGTAGCCTCTGGCGTGGGCTTGGGATACAACTCCACCGCCGCCCTCATCACCCGCGGCATCGCCGAGATCACCCGCCTCGCCGTAGCCTGTGGCGCGCGCCGCGAAACCCTCGCCGGCCTCTCCGGCGTAGGCGATTTGGTCCTCACCTGCACCGGTTCGCTCTCCCGCAATCGCACCGTCGGCCAGGAGATGGGACGCGGCCGCAAACTCCCCGAAATCCTCGCCGGCCTGGGCGGCAAAGTCGCCGAAGGCGTCCAGACCACCCGCGCCGCATTGGGCCTCGCCCGTCAGCACAGCATCGAAATGCCCATCACCGAGCAGATGGAACTGATCCTCGACGAAGGTAAAGACCCTCGCGAAGCCATCAAGGACCTCATGCTCCGTCCCGGCAAAGACGAACACTAGGTCTCTGACTGTGTGAATGTGTATCAGTCCCGTGCCCCATCCATTCGCTTCTTCCTGGCGAATGGGTGGGAAAGCACAAACCTTAAGGAACGAAATCAAGCGGTCAGAACACTAACACCTCTTCACGCACCCTCCTCCTTTTTCATCCGCGCCGATCAATTCTGGCCAGCATTCCCGCGTCGCCGCGCCTAAAGTCCATTGCATAGGGCCTTCCCCCACCTAGCCCTTCAACGTCGCGGACACCCCGCGCAGGAGAATGCAATGCAATTCCAATTCAACGGAGTGGACTACTTCTTCACCTATACCCAGCTCACCGTAGCCGCAGTCGTACTCGTCATCCTCGTGCTCGTCGCTGTAGGCGCCTACGTTGAACACCGCAAAGCCAAAACCCTGGCCCTCCGCAATCGTTTCGGATCGGAGTACGACCGCGCCGTTCTCACGCACGGTTCTACCCACAACGCCGAAGCTAAGTTGGCTGACCGCGAAACCCGCGTCGAACACTTCGAAATCCGCGACCTCGGCGTCACCGAACGCGAGCGCTTTGTCGCCGAGTGGCACACCGTACAATCCCGCTTCGTCGATCATCCCAAACCCGCCGTCACTGAAGCCGACGATCTGGTCAACGCACTCCTTGAGGCTCGAGGCTATCCGATGGCCGGCTTTGAGCAGCGCGCCGCAGATCTCTCCGTCACCTACCCGCGCGTCATGGAAAACTACCGTCTGGCTCACGCCGTAGCCGTCCGCCCCGGCCTGGTCGAAGCCACCACCGAAGAGCTGCGCACCGCAATGATTCAATATCGCGCCATCTTCGATGAGGTCGTTCAGCCACGGAAACCAAGCGAAACAAGAGTTGCCGCATAGCTCGATGTTTGCGGCACGAAAGGGTCTGACCCCATGCAGATGCCCTGGAGGATCGCAAAATGACACCACTCGCGAACCTAACTCGATGTGCCCGCAATTCAGGATTCGCCATCCTGCTCCTGGCGGGCACACTCACTCTGGGAACCACCCTGGGATTCGCCAGCGGCCCAAATCCCGAAACCATTCAGGCAACTTCCACTCTAGCTGGCAACACGATCGGCTTGACTCTGATCGTTTACAACTACTCCACCCCATCGGACCTGGAGACTCTTTCGCAGGCATTCCAGAACGGCCAGGATCGTGAGTTAGCCACCGCGCTCTCTAAAACCAAAGCCGTCGGTCGTTGCTCGATTGAAGGAACTCTGAGTTATGAAGTCTCTTTCATCCAGATGGTTCCAACACCAACCGGGAGAAGGATCACCTTCATCACCAGCCGCCCGCGTCCGTCCGAAGAAACCGACCCGCTTGCATCCTCTCAATCCTTTGATCTCGCCGTTGGCCAATTCGACCTGAATGACACCGACCCGTCCAAGAGCACAGGATTCCTCTATCCGGCAAGCAAGCTCGTCCTCGATAAGCAAGGAGAGTTTCACTATGATCTGGCCGGCATTCCCTGGTCGCTGGTCAACGTTCTCGATTCGAATAGCCCTCCCGCCGAAACAATAGCTCTGGGCTCCATGAAATAATCTTGAATAGAATTTCGTAACGTCTTCTCCCAGTGCCTCCTGATAACTGGAACCCCACTTTCGCCTATTCACGCTCTTTGCGAATAGGTCTAGGTGGGGTATTTTTATCTATAAAGTCTTATGTCGCCCTTCGGAGGTCCTCGATGAATACATTCCCCAACTTGCTCGCAGCAGCCACCACAAACCGCCGCCATGTAGTTACCGGCATCGCCGCAACCCTCGGTGCCTTTGCCTCAGCCCCGCTAGCCTGGACACAAACCCAGCAACCCTCCATGGAAGAAAAACCATCCAATCCGGCCAACCAATCCCGCACCTCCATCCACTACGAAATCGAATTCCACCCCAGCCCTCAGCGCCTCTACAATGCCATCCTCGACCAAAAACAATTCGTCGCTTTCTCCGGTCTTCCCGCCACCATCGACCCCACTCCCGGCGGAGCCTTCTCCATGTTCGGCGGACGTATCGTCGGCCGCACCGTCGAGTTAGTCCCCAATCAGCGCATAGTCCAGGCCTGGCGCCCCACCCACTGGGACGCAGGCATCTACTCCATCGTCCACTTTGAATTCAATCCCCGCGCCGCCGAAACCACCCTCATCTTCGATCACACCGGCTTCCCTGCCGGCGAATACGATCACCTCGACTCCGGCTGGCACAGCCATTACTGGGAACCGCTCAAAAAGTTCCTCGCTTAACTGAGACCAGTTCCCTAAGCACGCGCGGTCGCTCAGGATGCCAGTCCTCGAATAATCCGCGCCCAAATCCCCGGCTATGGCCCGCATCCTCGAATATCGAGAGTTAGCAATTTGTTAAAAAACAGCGAACGATTTCCGCCCATCGACGCTCTGTATGATTAGCGATGGTAAAATCCTATCCGATCCTTGCGATCCAATCGTCTGCATAACAAGGCATCCGGTCTCCGATACTTCGCTGACTGTTTCCACAAAAAAGCGAACGCTTGTGCCGTTTGGCTTCGGAACATCGGATAAGATTATCTGTTCCATCGATTTTGTTGAGTGAACTCGTGTGAAAGGCGACACTCCATGTCTCAACTGCTGCTTGGCTCTCTTTCCCCTGTCTCTTCGCTTCCTCAAGACCTAACCTTGCGTGAGATTCTGCGGCTGTTACTGAAGCCAGTGATGCTAGCTGCGGTTCTCTTCTCCAGCGCTTCGCTTCCTGCGCAAACACCACTGCGAATCACTCAGTATGTCGATGCTACGAAGCTCCTGCCATTGCCCCATCATCTTCCCAGTTGGGCTAACTCAGGCAACAATCTTGGCGTGGTCTCGCCGGATCTCATGCTTGATCACA
Source organism: Occallatibacter sp. (assembly GCA_049518535.1). Lineage (GTDB taxonomy): Bacteria > Acidobacteriota > Terriglobia > Terriglobales > Acidobacteriaceae > Telmatobacter. The sequence continues at coordinate 8,165 of JBEKRS010000002.1, forward strand.
TGACGATGGTTCTCGAACGTTCGCCGGAGCAGGAACTGGCCTTCAGAAACTTCCTCGCTGACCAGCAAAACCCAGCATCGCCGAGCTATCATCGCTGGCTAACTCCAGCCGAAATAGGCGAACGTTTCGGACTCTCCGGGCAAGACATCGAAACTCTCTCCGGTTGGTTACAGTCCCAGGGTCTGCACGTCAACTGGGTCTCGCCAAGCCGCGTCTTCATAGCATTCGGTGGCACAGCGGCGAACATGGGACGAGCCTTCCACACCGAGTTACATTCCTATAACGTCAACGGCGAAGAGCGTATCTCCGTCTCTTCCGATCCCATGCTCCCTGCGTCTCTGTTACCCGCGATTAAGGCCATTCACGGGCTCTACACCATCGACGACCACCCGGCTCTCCACATGGGTACTGCGCAATCGGAGTCGCCGGACGAGAATAGCAATAGCGGAAACCACTACATTGCACCCGCGGATTTCGCCACCATCTACGATCTGCCGGCCAACTTGACCGGCGCCGGCCAGAACATCGGCATCGTTGGCCGCTCTCGAACCGATTTCGCCGACTTCAATAACTTCAAGAGCCTGACTGGGTCCACCTTTGCCAACCCGACTGAAATTGTTCCGACTACCTTCGGGGGCATCGATCCCGGTCCCGCGACAACGTCCTGCACTTCGTCGCCATGCACAGTTCCCGCTGGCCAGGGCGAGGCTACGCTGGATGTGCTTCGTGCGGGCAGTGTCGCTCCAGACGCCAATCTCTTGTTGGTGGTCGCCACAGCGGCCAGCGGCGGCATTGAAGCCGATGCCGAGTATCTCGTGCAAACTACTCCGGTCCCCGTGCAGGTGATGACCATCAGCTTTGGAGAGTGCGAGTCGTCGGCTGGTCCCTCCGGAGTTGCATTCTGGGACACTATCTTTCAGCAGGCCGCAGCGGAAGGAATCTCATCTTTCGTCTCCTCTGGCGATGCGGGTGCATCCGGGTGCGACACCCACGGCACAACGCCGCCTATAAGCCCCTTGCCCAATAGCCCGAATTACATCTGCTCCTCCAGTTATGTCACATGTGTCGGTGGAACCGAGTTCAATGACACCAGCATCCCCTCCGCCTACTGGAGTTCCAGCAACGGCACTAACCTTTTGTCGGCTCTGAGTTATATTCCCGAAGGCGCGTGGAACGAGCCGCTGAACTCAAGCTTGGAGACAGAGGTTGACTCTTCCGGTGGCGGCGTTAGCTCCATCATCGCAACCCCTTCATGGCAGACGGGAACCGGTGTGCCAGCGGCCAATGCCGGACGCTATACGCCGGACATTGCATTCTCGTCCGCCGGTCACGATGGCTATTTCGCTTGTTTTGCGGCCGCCGGCAGCAGTTGTGTGGCTAACTCAAACGGAAGTTACAGCTTTGAGTACTTTTATGGCACCTCTGCGGCAACCCCTTCAATGGCGGGGATTGCGGCATTACTCAATCAGAGTCAGGGAGCAGCACAAGGCAACCTCAATCCCCAGCTCTATCAAATGGCAGTCAGAGTGCCCGCGGTCTTCCATGATGTGACGGTTGCCACCAGCGGAGCCAATAGCTGCAACATCAATACTCCAAGCATGTGCAACAACAGCATTCCCTCGTCGACCGGTCTGACTGGCGGTCAAGCAGGATATCTGGTGACTGATGGTTATGACGAGGTCACCGGGCTCGGGTCGCTCGACGTACAAGTCTTCATCGATAACTACCTGCCCGGGGGAACAACCGCGCCCACAGTCAACGTCAGCGGCACGGTTGTCACCATCTTGCCCGGCGCAACCGCAGAAAACACATCGACGATCACTGTAACTCCGGTCAATGGCTTCACCGGCAGCGTAACATTGACGGCCGCCGTCACTTCCAGCCCGGCCGGAGCCGAATATCCTCCCACCTTGAGCTTCGACTCGACCAGCCCTGTCAGTATTACCGGCGTCACCGCCGGAACGGCCACCCTCACCATCACCACCACAGCAGCCACTACAGGCGCCTTGACCTATCCCATGCACCGCGGAGTTCCCTGGCAAAGCGCGGGCGCAGCTCTAGCCTGCCTATTGTTCTTCTGCACCCCGACGCGTCGTCGTAGTTGGCGAGTTATCTTCGCAATGTTAGGAGTTCTCTCCGTCCTCACTGGCGGAATTGCTGCCTGCGGCGGCGGCGGTGGTGGAGGCGGTAGAAGCGTCACTAATATTCCTGGCACTACAGCAGGAACCTACGCCGTAACTGTAACCTGCGCCTCAGGCTCGACGGTTCTGTCGACCGGTACACTTACCGTTCACGTGCAGTAACTCACATCCAGTGTCCTGTCTCTGAAGTTCATAACAAAACAGAGGCTGTCATTCTGAGCGAACGGGGCCCCGAATGTTGTTCAGTTCCGGGGTCCCCAAAGAGCGGTCTTTGCTCTTTGGGGTGGAGTTCGGGGGTGGTGAGTCGAAGAATCTGCTTTTGTCTTTCGTGAGTTTTACAACGGACTTTGGAAGCAGGACACTCAATCAAATGACCGCATTCTCGAACGCTACCGGGGATCAGCATCTCAAAATTGTGTCAAAGCAAGATGCGAGATCCCCCAGGTTCATGACCCGGGATTCGTCAAATTCAACGAGTGCCACAAAAGAATGTATTGGCAGCTCCACAGATAGCAATCTCCCTTGAAAAGCTCGCCTCAATTTCGGAACTCTCCCTATCTTCTATTCCTTCCCCTCTTGACTACTGACGCGCTTTCAGCCGATCGGCTTTTTTCTGGCGCTATCAGGCTCTCCACTGTGATCAAAATGGAGAGCAACGGGTCTCCACTTTGTTCAAAACCGGCAACCTGGAGCTTCACATTTGTACATAAACCGGCAACTTATAGCTTCACTAACTGCAAAAAGCGATAACCTTTAGCTCACCACTTTTGAGCTCCTAATCGCCTTCTGCATCGGATTCCTGTTTCTCGCCCCCATGCTCTAAACTCAACTTTGGACCTTTCCATGATGAAGTTCTTTGGCGGCAAGAAAGACACACCGGCGAGCGACCCCAGCGACCAGGACCTGTCGGCGACCTCGGCAGCGGAATCAGACGCCGAGAACGCCAAGCCAGGCTTTCTCGCCCGCATGCGCCAGGCCGTCTCACGCACCCGTGAATCGCTCTCGACCAAGATCGAGACCATTGTCGCCCTCACTCGCACGGTCGATGAATCCACGCTTGAAGAACTGGAGACGGCGCTGCTATCAAGCGACTTAGGCGTACAAACCACCACTGCCATCCTCGACGCTTTGCGCGACCGCGCCCGCCGTCAGGCTATCGAAGGCGGCGACGAACTCCGCGACCTGCTCAAGGCCCAGTTGCGCGCTATCCTCGAAGCCCCGCAGCACCCCGTCTCCGCTCCGCAAGCGCCCCCCGTGGTCACCTTTTTGGTAGGCGTCAACGGCACCGGCAAAACCACCTCCGCAGGCAAACTGGCCGCTTGGTATCGCGCGCGCAACCGCACAGTTCTCCTCTGCGCAGCAGATACCTTCCGCGCCGCAGCCATTGAGCAGCTTGAGGTTTGGGCCACACGCTCCGGCGTCGAAATGATCAAGACCCGCCACGGAGGCGACCCCGCAGCCGTGCTCTACGACGCAGCAACAGCTGCCAAATCGCGCCACATAGATCACCTGATTGTGGACACCGCAGGACGCCTGCACACTAAGTCCGGACTGATGGATGAGTTGGACAAGATGCGCCGCACGGCCGCAAAACTGATTCCCGGCGCGCCCCACGAAGTCCTGTTGGTAATGGACGCCACCACTGGCCAGAACGGTCTGAATCAGGCGCGTCAATTCACTCAATCTGCGGGCGTTACCGGCATCGTACTCACGAAATTAGATGGCACGGCCAAAGGCGGTATCGCTGTAGCCATCGCACAGGAACTCAACCTGCCTGTCCTCTTCGCAGGCGTTGGCGAGCAGATGACCGACCTGCTCACGTTCTCACCCGCCGAGTTCGTCGATTCACTGTTGGGATAACTCATGAACCAATTGGATCAAGATCGCTATTGGATGCAGCGTGCCCTCGAGTTAGCGCGCCGTGGCATCGCCGTCAGTTCGCCTAACCCCGCCGTGGGCTGCGTCATCCTCGACTGCGCAGGCCAGGTCGCCGGTGAAGGCTGGCACGAGTACGACCTGCTCGACCACGCCGAAGTTGTCGCTCTCAAAGTCGCCGCGCAGCACGCTGGTGAGCGACTGCGCGGCGGCACGGCCTATGTCACGCTTGAGCCATGCAACCATACCGGCCGCACTCCTCCGTGTTCTGAGGCACTGATCGCTGCTGGACTCGCTCGCGTTGTTGCGGCCACCATCGACCCCAACCCCGCAGTCGCCGGCCACGGAATGGAGCGCCTGCGCGCGGCGGGAATCGAGACGGTTCTTGGCCCATGTCAAGCCGAAGCGCGTCGCCTCAATGAAGGCTTTGCCCGCTGGAGCCAGCATCAACGCCCGTCGGTGCTGATGAAGGTGGCTATGACCCTCGATGGCCGGATCGCTCCGTCGCCTGGCCAACATACCCCGCGTGAGCCGTACTGGATTACCTGCGAATCCGCGCGCGCTGCGGTGCAACCGTTGCGTTGGCAAGCCGATGCGGCGCTCACTGGCGTTGACACGGTCCTGGCCGACGACCCCATGCTCACCGACCGCAGCGGTTTGCGGCGCCGCCGTCCCTTGCTGCGCGTGGTGCTGGACTCGGCCCTGCGCATGCCGCTCGACTCAAAGATGGTGGCCACGGCCCACGACGATGTCGTCATCTTCACCGTCTCCACCGACCAGGCCCGCGTTGATGCATTGCAATCTCGAGGCGTTCGAGTTGAGGTTCTGCCCGCTGAAGCAGGACGCGTCCCGCTCGGCAAAGTTCTCGACAAGCTGGGCGAAGAGGGAATCTTGACGCTGCTTACCGAGACCGGTACCATGCTGAATACGGCACTACTGGTTGGCAGCCTCGTGGACCGCATCCACCTGTTTATTTCCCAGCAGATCATGGGCTCGGACGCGGTGCCAGCCTTCAAAGGCATGGCCAACCCCATCCACATGGCCGAGGTCGAAGTCGAGCGCTATGACAACGATTTGGGCCTTTGTTCGCTGCTGAGAGACCCGTGGCCGAAGGACTGAGACGGTAGTTGTGATCGGGAATCTACCGTTGCGTTTCCGGAAGCGCAAGAGCGCAATCTAATCTCAATTGATTTTTCCAAATTGGTAGCTTACATTGATTGCGTGTGCGTAGCCTGTCTGCGCACCGAATCATTCCCTGAGGCGTATTCAAACCTAGCTTTAACCAGGAGTTACAAATGTCTGAAAAGCTGACTACCACCTCTGGAGCACCGATTGCCGACAATCAGAATTCATTGACTGCCGGCCCGCGTGGTCCCGCGCTATTGCAGGACCATCAATTGCTTGAAAAGCTCGCTCACCAGAACCGCGAGCGCATTCCTGAGCGCGTTGTTCATGCCAAAGGCTGGGGCGCTTTCGGCACGCTGACAATCACTCACGACATTACGAAATACACCCGCGCCAAACTCTTCTCGGAGGTCGGCAAGCAGACCCCATGCCTCTTCCGCTTCTCCACCGTAGCCGGCGAATCAGGCGCGGCCGATGCCGAACGCGATGTGCGCGGCTTCGCCATGAAGTACTACACCGAAGAAGGCAACTGGGACTTGGTGGGCAACAATACGCCGGTCTTTTTCGTTCGCGATCCACTCAAGTTCCCGGACTTTATTCATACTCAGAAGCGCCACCCCAAGACCAATCTGCGCTCGAACACGGCGATGTGGGATTTTTGGTCGCTTTCGCCCGAGAGTCTGCATCAAGTCACGATCCTGATGAGCGATCGCGGCCTCCCCACTAGCCCGCGTTTTATGAACGGCTACGGATCGCACACCTATAGCTTCTGGAATAACTCGGGTGAGCGATTCTGGGTGAAGTTCCACTTCAAGACTGCGCAGGGACATAAGTTCATGACTAACTCCGATGCGGCTGAGGTCATTGGAAGAACCCGCGAGAGTTATCAGGAAGACCTCTACGGCTCGATTGACCGGGGCGATTTTCCGCGCTGGAACCTTCAGATTCAGATCATGCCTGAACTGGATGCCGAGAAGACTTCGTATAATCCTTTTGACCTGACCAAGGTTTGGCCGCACAAGGACTATCCGGTAATTCCTGTGGGAACCGTTGAATTGAATCGCAATCCAGATAACTACTTCGCCGATATAGAGCAGGCTGCCTTCAGCCCCTCGAACGCGGTGCCGGGAATCGGATTTTCACCCGACAAGATGCTGCAGGCCCGCGTGTTTTCATATGCTGACGCGCACCGGCACCGGCTCGGCACGCACTACGAGGCGCTGCCCGTGAATGCTCCCAAGTGCCCGGTGCATAACTACAACAAAGATGGCGCGATGCGCTTCTTTGATAACAACACCACTAACCCGGACGCCTACTATGAACCCAACAGCTTCAACGGGCCAGCGCAGGATCCGTCGGCGGCCGAGCCGCCGCTGCATATCTCCGGCGACGCCGATCGCTATAACCATCGCATTGGCAACGATGATTACACGCAGCCCGGCAATCTCTTCCGCCTCTTCACGCCTGAGCAGAAGAATCGACTCTTCTCGAATATCGCGGCGGCAATGAACGGAGTGCCGAAGTTTATCGTCGAACGTCAATTGGCTCACTTCGACAAGGCCGATCCAGCCTACGGCGCAGGCGTTCGCGCCGCACTGGCAGCAGCAGGACACGCAGTAGAAGAAGCCGTAGCGCAGGTATAGTTGATTGGCAACGCATGAGCGATAGAAATTGTCTCTATCGCTCATGCGCTTGCGAGATATATTGCTGTCGATGTTGATATCCCAAGAGCGCTGAAACGAGCGGAACTCCACAGTTTCACAGGTGCACAGTCGGTAGAATTGTGCGTGGAATATATATAGAATTCTTTTATTCTTAATAAGTTATGTAGTTAGCAGGAAATTATCTGCAAGAATTCAAAAATAAAAATAGGGGGGGAGGGGGGTCTCTCAGTGGTCAGTGAACAGTGGTCAGTGACTGCCCGTGGCTCTGGTCATTGTTCATTCTTCGATTGTGCGCCTGCGGAGGGTTATTCTCTGCAAACGAAAATGGAAGAGTGTGGTCTTTCCCAGGTCCGAGAATCCGGACCCACCCCACGGACCTGGGGCACCCAGATTTCCGTGTGGGAACAACGGCCACTCGCCACGACGCGTTGCCTGGAACATTCCTGGTGAATTCGGTGTCTAAATAGACACGAATCGCATTGGCTTGCAACCGTCCATGGTTGCCTTTGGCTTCCCTGTTCCTGATTCTAGTGTTACGCGGTTGTGCGATTCATTAGGAGAAGGAGAAATGCAACGGAGATTTGAGTGCATGCGCATTCGTGTAGCTTTGCTGGTTAGCCTGATCACATCTGTTGCGGTCTTGCTTGGAACGGCTTCGCTATGGGCGCATCCAACAAAGGGGACGACTGCTCCTGCTTTGAATTCAATGACTCTGTTGCAGGCACCTCCAGGGACCAAAGCAGACTGGGCAAGCTTGAAGGGTAAGGTAGTGGTGTTGGAGTTCTGGGCCACGTGGTGTTCTCCTTGCGTGGCGAGCCTTCCACATCTCAACCAGCTTGTGGAGTCGCTCGATCCGGCGAAATTCCAGTTCATTTCCATCGACGATGAAGACCAGAAGGCTATAGAGACGTTTCTGACCAAAAAGAAAACGTCCGGTTGGGTTGGCGTCGATACGTCTGGCAGTGTTTTCGCGCAGTATGGAATCAATTCGAGGCCGACCACCGTCATCGTCAATGGAAACGGGAAGATTGTCGCCGTCACAGAGATTGATTCGGTGAGCACCGCCGATCTGAAGGCAGTGGCGGAAGGAAAAAACGTAGCATTCAAGCCGGTATCAGAAATCACCGAGGTGAGCGTTCCGGCCAAGCTGGATGCCGAAAGCCCTCTTTTTGCCGTGTCCGTCAGCAAAGCTTCGCCCGATGCAAAGAAGGTTCTGGCCAGACATCCGCCAACCGGAACGGACTTCCTTGGAGAGGATGCCGATAGCTTGATGACGGACGTTTTCAATGTATTTGGGAATCGCTATGTTCTGAAGGATCCACTGCCAGAAGGGCGCTACGATGTCCGTGTGAATTCTGTTGATGTGCCGCAAAATGTGAACGATACGGTTGTCCAACAAGCCGTCCTCGGCGCTTTGCATTTGCAGATCCAGTCAAAGACTCTAACCAAGCCCGCGTATATTCTCCGGGCCACCGATGCGAGTAAGAAACTATTGAGTCCGTCGGGTTCGACACACAAGGTGAAGCGAGGCTACTGGCACGGCAACTTTCTTCTGATGAACGGGACGATGGACGATCTTGCCTATGTGCTGGCAACCGGGCTGGAGAATTCTGTAGTCAACGAGACAGGCATCGACGGCACCTATGATGCACGATTCAAGGTTGACGGGGGAGATGTTGACAGCCTTAATACTATTCTCAAAGCAACTCTGGGGCTGGAGCTTGTGCCGGGAGATCAGGAATTGCCGATTACTGTACTCGAAATAAGCAGGCAAGAAGAAAGCAAGCCGCCGCCATCACCGAGGGCACAAGAGGGCAAACATTGAGGGAATCTGTGGGGCCCCGAACCCAGGGAATCATTGAGTGATAGATGTCACATCTCCGAAACCAAGAGAGTGGGAATATTCCCGGATGCGAGTCAATCTCATTACCCAGCCTTCCGGTCCTTCCAAGTCCAGCAAGGGAAATATTCCTCTCTCGCTGACGATCCGCCCGGCTTGCGGTTTGCCCGGCGACTACCAGTTCCCAACCGACAGTGAGGCATTGATGCGACTGCTTCGAAAAGAGACTAATCTGCCTGCTACCGTCCTTGAGCGGTTTGAACACAAGCTGGGAGCCCCAATCGGTGCGCGGCTGTTGGGAGTGGAACTGGGTGAGAACGTGCTCACTGACATTGGTTATTTTATTGATTAGCAGATAGGCTGGATGTCGCTCAGGGTTCCAGTTCTATGCAATTCTCGGAAGCTGCGTCTCTGCGTTTTGGACCTGGTATAGCCTTCGTATTTGCGGGAATAATCCCTGGGCTTCAGTTTTCAGTTATTGTGGCAGGAATCGGGCGCTGAATGTGGGGTTCGCGGTCGCCGTTCAGGCTATCTACTGGGCGATCTTCACGCTGGCGACTTATAGTTTGACTCGCAACTTACTATAGTGCCCACGCGGCTTGGAAGGCCGGCCAGCAAATCGCGCGAATAAATTTTGCTGGACTGAAATAATTTCTGTATTGACACCTCCAAATTTCCATGCTTAGAATGCTAGGCGCACATCAAAGCTGCGGTCTGACCGCTGCTATTTTCTCTGGAGGACCCCCATGAAACGTCTCCTACTCCTAGCCTTGGCATTTGTGCTTTGGCATACTCCCCTATCCGCGCAAATCACCATTGACACCAGCACCGCAACCGATTGGCAGATCAGCAATGGAGTAATCTCTCTCGATTGGAACTCGACGACGGGGCACGTTTTTGGCGTGCAGCTAGCCGGTCACTCCGATCAACTGGTGGACACGACCACGACGCAATTTGGACAGCCGGACGGACTGTATATGGACAACACCGGCATTGGTTCAGGAACGACGACGGCTGGATATGCACTGGTTGCGGGCCGATATCTGGACTGGTGGATCTCAACAGCTTCGAATGCAACCAACCCGTTTACCTACACGCAGCATTTCATCCTGGCTGCACGCGACTCTGGTTTTCACGTTTACTTTGTCGCCAATCATTCAGCCACGGATGTTGCCGGAAGCCTGGGACAGGTGCAGTTTGTATTTCGCATCAATCTTTCGCTGTTTACGAGCACCTACTCGGTGAACACAGGGCTCAACAATCTGGGACCGCAAAATATTCCGCTGCCCGATCCAAGCGTGCTGGGCAATACCGATCCTGGGCGGCAGGTACAGAATGCGGTGCTCGATTTACATGGGCTACCGGTGCCGGAGGGATACACCCGCGAGTTCTATACCAAGTATGACTACTCAAGTTATGAATATTTGCACCAGGCGCACGGAGTGTATGGCAGCGAGTACGGCGCGTGGGCGGTGATAACGAGCCCGGACACACTGGTGGGCGGACCAACGAAACAGGACCTGATCTACACGAACAACATCCTGATCCTGGAATGTCTTTCGAACCACCTGGACAACGATTTGGCATACACGCCGCCGCAGGGAGTGGACACCACGCGGCTGTTCGGACCGTACTACTTTCACTTCAACACCTTGAACTGGCCCAATGAGCGGCCGGATTTCCTTTATCAAGATGCGCTGGACTCGGCGTTCAGTGCGCCATTCCTATACGACAGCGATACGACGCTGATCCAGAGCGGATACGTGCCTTCGTGGCAGCGTGGGCGAGTGCGAGGCAGGATTGCGGGGTTGGATGAACATGAACCGAGCTGGCAGCAGCCGCATGAGCCGAAAGGGCCGTCGCGTCTGTCGCAGCATTCCGCGTGGGCAGTGCTTGGCGACAACGAAACAAACTTCCAATATTCGACGGCAGGGCATCAGTATTGGACTCCGATTGGGCGGGACGGAACCGTAGACTTGTTTGGCGTGGCTCCGGGGACCTATCGCCTTTCGGTGTATCAGCTGGGAAAGCTTGGCGAGTTGCGGCAGGACAATCTGGCAGTGACCGCCGGCAAGACTACAGCGTTGCCGAGCTTGACGTTTACGCCGGAAAACTTCGGCCCTGAGGAGCCGGTGTGGACGATCGGGACGTCGGATCGCTCGTCGCACGAGTTCCTGCATGGGCTTGACGCGAACGGACAGGATGACCGCGAGTACTGGGGCAACTGGAACTATTGGGCGGACTTTGCGGCAAACAATGGCGCAGTGATTTGGTACGCGACCGCAGAGGGATCGACACCGGCGACCACGGATCTGGACCAGTGGAACTATACGCAGTGGCAGTCATTCGATCCGGGACTCTATGCGGGAATTTACAACTCGGCTGACGACACGACGGATGGATATAAGTACATTCTACCGTCGTATGTGAGCAGTGTTTCGGCCGACACGCCGCCGTGGCAAATTCACTTTACGACAACAGCGGAACAGCAGGCTCAAGGGCAATACGTGGTCTTGTCGGTGCCACTCGCGGCAACGGCCGCCGATGTTATTCCGTCACTGAATGGCGGGAACACGCTGGTATGGCACGGTGTGGGCATCAAGGCGAGCGATGCGATGGTGCGGAGCGGATTCGAGGGGACGTATCAGTGGGTGGTGTTTCAGTGGAACACGAGCCTGCTGAATCCGCCGGGAGAGGACAACATCATAGCGCTCTCAGTGAACCGGGCGAATGGCGTAATGTATGATGCGATGCGACTGGAGATCACAAATACGTCGGCAGACCACACGGTGACAGGCTGGAACGATTACGAGTTCCTCTACGGGAGCACATACGAGGCCGCCAACGATGCGATTGAAAATCAGTGATCTGTGACTTGAGCGGGAATTTCGATGACCGCTCTTCGCTGCCGGCGCTAATCTCGATTGCGCCGGCAGCACGCATTCTGAACCCTTAGAATGAAAGCATGTTTACCGGCATCATCGAACAGACCGGCACGTTGATTGGGATTGAAAGCCGGGGCGGGGTGCGGCGGATCACGGTCGAGGCTCCGGGCTTGGCTGGGCAACTGCGGGAGGGCGATTCGCTGGGCGTCTCGGGCGTTTGCCTGACTGCGCTCGACGTGAATCCAACGTTCTTTTACGCCGACCTGGCGCAGGAAACCCTGGACTGCACATCCCTCGGCGCGTTGGCTGCGGGTGCTAGGGTCAACCTGGAGCTTCCTACGGCTGCTGGCAGTCCGCTGGGCGGCCACATTGTGCAGGGCCACGTGGACGGCTGCGGGGTGCTCGCTTCTCTTGAGCCTGTGATTTCGCCGACCAGCCTGGAATTCGACCGGCAAACTACCGACTGGACGCTCAAGGTCAAAATCCCCGAGAATGTGCGACCCTGGATGGTGCATAAAGGCTCGGTGGCCATCGAGGGCATCAGCCTGACCATTGCAGACTTCGACGGCGAGACGATCGTCATCGCCATTCTGCCGCTGACTTATTGGCGGACCAACCTGCACACCCTCTTGCCGGGCGCTCCGGTAAACGTGGAGGCCGATGTGTTGGTGAAGGTGGCACATGCTCAAATGCTGGCCGCGAAGAAACCTGAGCTGGAACTGACCGAGGCTTGGCTGGTGGCTAGCGGCTACTGACGGGCTCACGCCCGCCGCGATTCGCCTTCCTCCGAGGCTGTTCAACGTCTAATCTGTAGGCCCGCAACTTGCCGTGGCTGTTGCTCGCTTCGGGCAATCCCGTATGCTGTTCAACAAGGAGGCCGTCATGTACACAATGCGCCTTTTCGTCCCCGTGCTTCGCCGCCTTTCGCTGGCACTCCTGATTCTGGCCCTCGCGGCCATTGCGCCCGCTCCGTTTAGCCGCGCCCAAACCCCAGCCACGCCTCCCGCCACCCAACAACCCGACCAGGCTGCGCCCGACTCCGGTGGTCCGGGCGGCGACACTGGGGTTATTGCCCTACCTAAGAAGAAAGACGCGCCCGACGATGTTCCTCCTCCGGCCCCGGCTGCGCCAAAATTGAAAACCCCGGAGGGTATGGCCAACTTCTCCGTTCACGTTGATGTCCCCGAGGTCACCGTGGATGTGGGTGTGCTGCTGGAAAAGACCGGCCAGTTTGTCCCCGGCCTCAAGCCCGGCAACTTCCGCGTTTATGAGGATGGAGTGGAGCAGAAGGTGGCCGGCTTCAAGCGTGTCGAAGCGCCCATCACGGCTCTGTTGCTTTGCGAGTTTGCTTCGACCAACTATAACTTTATCTATGATATGCGCAACGCAGCCTGGTCTTTTGCGCAGCAGCTGCGCCCGCAGGACTACGTGGCCATGATGACCTTCGACTTGCGCACGCAGATCGTTTCGGATTTTACCCAGGATAAGCAACAGCTTTATGAGGCCATCAACTCGCTGCGCATCCCTGGCTTCAGCGAGCGCAACCTGTTCGACGCACTTTACGAGGCCGAAGACCGCCTTACTCGCATCGAGGGCCGCAAGTACATCATTCTCATCGCCTCGGGCCGCGACACCATGTCAAGGCTCACCCTCGACAAGATCATGCAAAAGGTCAAAGCTACCCCCGACGTGACCATCTTCGCAGTCTCGACCGGCGGGGCCATGCGCGCAATGACCGAAGGTCGCGGCGGAATGATGGGTTCCATGCGCGACATCGATTATCTGCAAGCCGACAACGAGATGAGGACCTTCGCCAAACTGACCGGCGGCATGTGGTTCTCACCCCGCTTTGTGGGAGAGATGCCCGATATCTTCCAGCAGATCAACCAGAATATCCGGTCCAAATATCAGTTGGTCTACCACCCCTCAAACGCCAAACAGGACGGGACCTATCGTAAGTTGCGCGTGGAATTGGTAGACGACGAGGGCCATCCTTTGCAGATTCAGGACGAGAAACACAAGCCGCTCAAATATGACATCCTCGCCCGCGAAGGTTATCGCGCGAAGCAGGAAGTGGAGTAGAACGAAGAGTTTGAAGAGGGCAGGAATAGGGCACACATCGGCTGGCGGCTGCCCTCGAGCCGCCGCCAGCCGCTCAAGAAAAGAAGAAACAACAGCGGCCTATTTGAACTGGTTGACAATGTCCAGAACGTAATATCCAACCACAAAAACAGTGGCGGCCGCAACGAACCATTTCGAGAGGCGAACTATGGGTTCGACCTTGCTCACCCTGGCGAGAATCGCCTCCTGTGCGACCTTCTCATGTTGGAAAGCATCGTCCAGATAAATCTGGTCCTCTTCGTCGCGGGTCAAGCTGGAGCGATAGAGATAAAGAACGGCCGCGATCAGCGTTATGGTTCCCCAAACTGCCCACATCATCGGAACAAACTTCATACTCCACCTCCGAATGATTCTCTGGCCCCGGCAACCGGCGGGGATTCGCCAGAATGCGCGGTCTCATCAAGCAGAGAATCCGTCTGGCTGATCATCATACCCCCGAATGGGTACTGCTGTGGTGACAAAAATCACAGCCATTTTTTGTTCACTAACTCCTCTTGCGTCGCAGCCTGTTGCGGAGAGATCCCACACGTTATGTGCGGCACGAATTCCCTAGCGCGCATTAAGGCAAAAACGTTCGCGGACTTCGTAACGAGAGCCTGTCGAGCCGAGGAAACTTTCGTACAGCAGAAACTCCTCCGCAACAAACTTGGATAACTTTGGCTGCTGAAGCATTTTGTTTTTCAGCTCACCAAGACCTTGACCTTTGCTGCGAGCCAGAGTGATATGCGGTTGATAAGTGCGAGCTTCAGGTACGAACCCGCAAGGCTGTGTCGCCGCGGTGACGCGTTGCTGCAGCAGGAGTAGCTCGGGAGTTAGCCTGACGCCGGCAAAGAGAATTCCGGCGCGATCGAAGCAGCCCAGCCCCTCCATCACTATGGGAACAGGCGCTGTGCGCAGTTGGCGTAATCGCGCAAGCATGCATTCGTATTGTTGCTGACCGGTGTTGCCCAGAAACTGCAAAGTGATGTGCCATGACTCGGGAGCCGACCAACGCAGCCCGTCTCCTTTCGATTGGAGCCGTGCCGAGGCTGCCGAAAGTTCGCCGATCACAACTGGTGCCAAAGGTACTGCAACAAAGAGGCGCATACCGAAAATATGCTACTCGCTTGCCCAGCTTCAACTTTGGCTATGTTGCGAATAAGGACCTTGCGGCAAGATGGAAACTGGCTTTGTCCTAGTAACGAAGACCCGTCCCCTCACCCCCAGCAAGCAAAATCGCTTGCGGGGTTCTGAATTCGCAAGGGAGCCCCGGAAAGAAAAATGCTCCTAAGGCGCATCGTTTCTGCGAAGAACGGGAGAAAATGTTATGGCGAAAGAGCGCCGCTGTCCCATTTTGAGGCGCATACCCTTCCCCGATTCACTTGCCCCTAGGCCTGCGACTTTCTCTTTTCCGCCGCATCTAAGGAACTGAAGCCGCCGAGGGGCCTTGAATCCCCGCTCGCGGAGCAGTACAGTTACATGTAAGCAGGCATCTCAAGATTTGGAGAATTCATGGCCACAGCAACCGTCGCACCCGAACAGGAAGTCAAGAAAGCCCCCCTTAACCTGACACCCCAGGCCATCGCGAAAGTACGCGAGATCATGGCAACCCAGGATCCTCTGCCCGCTGGACTGCGCATCGGTGTCGTAGGCGGCGGCTGCTCAGGCTTCCAGTATTCGATGGCCTTCGAGAACCAGAGCGGCATGATGGACAAGGTATTCAGCTTCGAAGACCTCAAGGTTTTTGTGGACTCCACCTCGCTGATGTATTTGAACGGCTGCACCGTGGACTACGTCGAAACCCTGGAAGCCGCAGGCTTCAAGTTCGACAACCCGCAGGTGAAGTCTACTTGCGGCTGCGGTTCCTCGTTCAGCGTTTAACTGCGGGCAAGCATGAAACGGCCGGCACTCCGGCAGCACTATATCTCAGTCGTGGTTCTCTCAAGCAACAAGGCCCGCTCCCTTTGGGGGCGGGTCTTGTTGCGTTTGAGCTTGCATGTGGCCTATTGCTGCGGCGCGGTAGGCGTCGTTGGCGGGTTGGCCGGTGGGTTGTTGGCGTTGGGGGTCGTGCTGCCGAAGGGATTGGTGGTGCTGCCGGCAGGCTGGCCGATAGTCCCCGTGTTGCCACCGCTCATCATCATTTGTTCGGCTAGCGGATCGTAAACAAACTCCCACTCGTTGTAATGGTTTTTCTTCTTGTAGACCATGATGGACTGCTTGGGGCTGTTGGGAGAGAAGCCGATAATGCCCGCCCCGCCAAAGGTCTGTCCGTTCATGCCGTTAGTCGATCCGCCTTGCGATCCGAAAGACGATCCACTTGTTCCTGCGGCGCCATTCGCACCATTGGGGTTATTCGGGTCCGTTGACGGGGCGTTGGGATCGGTCGAAGTCGCCTGCTGGTTGTTTAGGCCGTTCGCTCCCGACAGGCTGCTTCCTCCCTGCAATCCATTTCCGCCGCTCGGTCCGATGCCGGCAACCGAAGCGCCGCCCAGAGGCTGCCCGAAGAAGCCCATAGCCGTCGGAGCTTTGTTCTGGCCAAAGAGAACCGGCTTCCAATCTTCCTTGCCGGTGGTCGGGTCTTTGTACTTCTTCCGCAGAAAGCGGATGTTGTTGGTCTTGATCAGCGCATCGACGTTTGGCGGATAGGCTCCGAATTTCTTGTAATAAAGTTTGATGCCGCGGATGTATTGCTTGCCCCGATGCATGGTTTCGAGCTCGCGGTCGCGCTGGATTTGCTTGGAAATCTTGGGCAAGGCGACCGCCAGTGCAATGGTAAGCAGCGCCACCATGAAGATGACCGCAACCAGCATGTAGCCCTCTTCGGAAGGATTGGGGCGGCGGATTGGGATGGTCTTCGTCATGAAAGAAAATCCTGGTCCAGGTTCGCTCTATCTCAGCTCGCAAAATTGCAGTCTGAGGCGCACGCGCTAGTTTATCGTCAGCGGCAGGGTTTGGGTATTGTTGTAGCCCAGATCCGTGACCTGAACGCTGGCCGGCTGAATAGTGCCCACTTTGTAACGGTGATCGACAATCTCGCCGGTATGAGCTAGAAAAATTTCGCCCTCATGCACAAAATAGGCCTGAATGGACTTGTCTGCGCCCTGGGTGTAGCCGAAGTACTTCAGATCGATGGCCGGCGGCGCGGGCTTTACCGGTACTTGCGGCAGCGGGTTCACTGCGGGTTGGCCGGGACCGGGCCGGGGGCTCGCTAAAAGTTTTTCGAGGGGCGGGGGTGCCGACTCGGCGGAAAAAATGTTCCGTCCTGTGCCGAAATATTCCACCTCTTCGGTCAGAGCCAGCTTGTCGAGGTGCAAGGTGGGATCGATGCCGGCGTTGGAGAACTTTTGGGCCTCCTGTCCGCCTGAGAGAGAGAAGGTTGCCGCAGGCGTGCGGTTGGCAGATGCCGCAGGTTGCGCGGTAAGCGGTCGAGCCGCCACCGGCAGCGGGGTGGACGTGGAGGGAGGTCCAAAAAAGTTTTCCTTGATCTGATAGCCTCCAATGCCAATGAGCAGCACAAAGAGGGCGACAACCAGATAGACCTGCCACTTTTTTTCTGTTCCGAGAGGTAAAGCCACGGTTATTCACCCTCCTTTCCGGGAGCGGAGGGTGCGCCACGGGTAGAGGGTGCGGCGGGTGCATCGCCGGGTTGCGGAGTGTACGGCAATCCCACGGGAACATCGCTCGGCCTGAGCCAGGTGGAAACCTCGAGCCGCAGGTTCACCGAACCACCCTGCTGACCGGTCAGTGTCAGGCCGCGGATCACAAAGAAGGTCTGATCGCGCTCCAGGCCGTTCACAAAGCGCATGATCTCGGGGTAATTGCCGGAGATGCCGGCGTCCATGGAAATCTCGGTAAGATCGGAGCCGGCCTTGCCCTGCGTAAACTTCATACTGCTGAGCCGCACCGGGCCTTTCAGCGCCAACTCACCGAAGCGGCGGTCAATCGAAGAGTAGTTGGGCGGAATGCGCTTGGCGTAAAAGGCCTGCATCTGGTCGCGGGATTCTTCGACGCGTTTGTCGAGGCCGCGCAGTGGGGCGGTCTCAATGGTCAGGGCCTTCAACTGAACCTGCTTGGCGTTCAGCGCATCGGTCGAGCTGCCGTTGGTGGCGGCCCAGTCCAGGCCGAAACGAATGGAGAGGCCGATGACGGCGACCAGCAGCACGGCAAAGCCGGCGTAGTGCCAGGTGAGCGGGGAGGCCAGGCGTTCGCGCCACTTGGAAGGAGTCGCGCTGCTCATCGCGGGCCTCCTGGGTTGGAAGCTGGATAAGGGTTGACGTTGGGTCTAGCGGCGCGGGACGACCGGCGAGGCATTTGCTCTGGAGCGGCAGGAAGCGGAAATGCATGGCTCGCGGGAGGTGGCGGCGCAGACCGGCCGGCACGCTCTGCTGCGCCTGCGGGCCTTTCATCCTCCGACCGTTTTTTCGTTCTGTGCTCTAACGGCGCGGCCGAGTTGTAGTCGGCTTGAATTTCGAATGTGAAGCGGTTCGAGGCGCTGACCGGCTCCATGCGCTGATTAGGTCCGCCGGTGGATTCGGTGCTTTCGTCCACAATGTGAGGCAGAAGAAAGTGTTTCGAGTGTTCCAGGTTCTCGACCAGATCGTCGGCGTGGTCGCGAGCGCCCACGACGCGCAGCTTCAGGGTGATGGTCCCGGTCTTCGTATCGCGAACCGGATCGAGGCTGGTCACCTGTACGCCGCCGGGGAGAACCGTTTCGAGGTCTTCCATGGCCAGCGTCCAGGAAAAAGTCTTCTCGTCGAAGAGCTGGTTGAGTGCCCCAATCTGGGTGAGCAGTTGAGCATTGGCCGGCTGGTGCATCAGGTCCTGGTAGCTCTGCCGCTCGCGATTGATGGCGTCGATTTGGCTCTGGACACGCTGTTCGGTGGCGCGCGCCTCTTCGGCCTTTTGGTGGAAGGCGCGCAGGCCCAGACCGAGGCCGATGGCGATCAAAACCAGCACGCCCATGGCGATGCGCAAGCGCTTGAGAGCCGGTCCGAGATCGGCGTAGGGGCGGGTGGCGAGATTGAGAGAGATGCGCATCAGTTTGTCCCCGCCAACGCGCCGGCGACGCCTGCAAGCGTGAGAAGGTTTCCGAGCGGCGTTGCAGCTCCGGTCTCGGGCCGCGGCGCCAGGTCGACGACGGTCAACTCGTGATCGCCGGGCGAGAATATCCAGCGCGCAAAGTCTTCAGCCGCGCTGTTACGGCCTGCTCCGAGGCCGTCCCCAATGCCGGCGAAGTACAACAACCGTGGGCGAGCGCCGATTTTGTCTTCATAGTAAGCCGCGGCCACGGCGATCCCTCGCTGCACCTCTCCACGGCGCAGGATGGGATCTTCAGGCAGGTCGAGGGTGCGATAGAGCAGCAGGTCTTGTCCGTGAGTAATGGACGTGGTAAGCGCCAGGGGGCTCAGGTTGGCGGTGAGCACGGGATCGGGAGAATCGATGGCCCCCAGAGACGCCAGGCTCGTGGGCAGCACCGATCCAGGCTCATAGCTCGCCTGTCGCACCACAGCCTCATACTCAGCCAAAATAGGGCCGGGAATAACTGCGGCAAGGACCTTGCATTCGGTCTTGTTCTCGACCAGCACCTGATAACTCAATCCCGCGTGCTCAACGTCGAAAGGAACCATCTTGCGCAACCGGAAGCGCAGAACCGGAACGGCTTCTGCGGCCTTGTCGGGCAACGAATCGAAGTCCAGAACGAAGACGCGGACGACGGTGTCGGGCACGACCAGCGTGACGGCGCGAGTACGCGGCGAGACCTGGCCGAGGGCGGTGCGCAGGCTCGCAGCCACCACCTCTGGAGCACGCAAATTGTGTTCACCGATGCCGGGAAGGATGGCCCCGGCCGGCAGCGGCTCAAAAGCATAAGTAGGCGAATGGCCCGGCCCCGACGAAGAGGCAGCCAGCGCGCCCTGAGGCGATAGCTCTACCGCCACCGGTGGACGCCCGCCGGACTGAGCGCCGATTTTGGCCTTGCTGAGGATCGATTTCACTATCTTGATGCCTCGATGAAGGTAACTTTATTGATCTCTTTGAGAGTGGTGAAGCCGCGGCGAACACGATCAATCGCCGACTCGCGCAGAAAGCTCATGCCCTCCTTTTGGGCCAGCTTGCGCACTTCGGAACTGGGCTTTTTTTCCAGAATCAATTCACGAATGGGATCGGTCAGATCCAGCAGCTCGTGAATCGCGGTCCTGCCGCGGTAGCCTGTGCCACCGCACTCGATGCAGCCGGCGCCTTCGCGGAATTCAAAGTCGCGCCACTCTGCCGGGTCCAGGCCGCAGACCACCAATTCCGCATCGCGATAGGTGACGGGGCGGACGCAGTGCTCGCAGATGGTACGCACCAACCGCTGCGCCAGAATGCAGTTGAGCGCGGAGACGAAGTTATAAGCCTCGACGCCCATGTTGAGAAAGCGTCCCAGCACATCCACCACGTTGTTGGCGTGGACCGTTGTGAAAACTAGATGCCCGGTCAGCGCCGAGTTGATGGCAATCTGCGCCGTCTCTTGATCGCGGATTTCGCCGACCAAAATCTTGTCCGGATCGTGGCGCAAAATCGAGCGCAGCCCGCGCGCAAAGGTCAATCCCTTTTTCTCGTTGACCGGAATCTGCGTGATGCCGCGAATCTGATACTCGACCGGGTCCTCGATGGTGATGATCTTGTCTTCGTCGCTCTTGATCTCGTTGAGCGCAGCGTAGAGAGTGGTGGTTTTTCCCGATCCAGTTGGTCCGGTCACCAGCACCATGCCGTAAGGCTCGCGGATATAGCCGCGAAAACGCTTGAGGTCTTGCTCGGCGAAGCCGACCACATCGAGCGTGAGATTATGAAACTTTTCGCTCATCGACTCTTTGTCGAGCACGCGGAGCACGGCATTTTCGCCATGAATCGTCGGCATGATGGAAACGCGGAAGTCGATCAGCCGTGTCTTATAGCGAACGCGAAAGCGGCCGTCCTGCGGAACGCGGCGCTCGGCAATGTCGAGTTCGCTCATGATCTTGATGCGCGAAAGAATGGTCGAGTGGTGCTCACGCGCGATGGGCGCCATGGCCGCTTGCAGCACACCATCGATGCGGTACTTCACCACCACCGAGTCGTCATTGGTTTCGATGTGAATGTCTGACGCGCGCCGTTCGAGAGCCGTGAAGATGGTCGTATCGACGAGGCGAATGATGGGGCTGATGTCCTCTTCGCTCGTCAGTTTTTCAATCGAAATATTCTCGTCCGAGTTTTCGTCGCCCGTCAGCACGTCGAAGGTCAGCCCCTCGCTGGCTTCGTCGAGTACGCGCTGCGACTGCTCGGTTTTCTTCAACAGGTCGGTGATTTGTGAAAGCGTTGCCACGCGCGGAATGATGCGATGCGAGAGCAGCCCGGCGATTTCGTCCAGCACCATCAGCCGCGAAGGATCGCTGACTGCAATCACCAGCGCGTCCAGTTGCTGCTCGATGGGCACGAAGTTGTAGCGGAACATCAGCTCGACCGGGACCGTGCGCAATAGCTCGTGCTGAATCTTGAAATTCTTCAGGTCTACGAACTCGGCGTGATAGCGCAGCGCCAGCGATTCAGCCTGGGCGTGCTCGTCCTGACCGCTGGGAAGTGGAACTGCAATGAGTGTGGTGTCAGCCATGGTTTACCCCTGACCTCCGGTGGCCTGACCCAGCGAAAAGATGGGCAGGTAAAGCGAGATGAGAATGAAGACCACCACAATGCCCATGACGATCAGGATCGCCGGCTCGATCAGCGCCAGGGCCGCGGTGAGTGCCGTCGCCACATCTTCTTCAAAAAATTCCGAGACGGAGTTGAGCATCTGCGGCAGCGCGCCGGTCTGCTCGCCAACCGAGATCATCTCCGCGGCGAGATCGGGAAAAACCTTGGTCTGGATCAGCGCGTCGGCCAGGCTCTTGCCCTCGCGCACTGTCGAGATGGAGCTGATGACCGCTCGCGAAACGCGGCGCGAGGAGATGGAGCGGGCCGCCGTTTCGAGCGATGGCACCAGCGACAACCCGCCAGTGAGCAGCGTCGAGAGCGTGCGTGCAAAAAGCGCGACTTGGTACTTGAGCCATATCTTGCCGAAGACCGGCAGCTTGATGCGGAAGCCGTCGATGAAGTCGCGTCCATTTTCAGTAGTAGAAAAGCGGTAGCCGCCAAAGGCCGTGCCCGCCATGATGAGCAGAATCCAGAGAATGTTGTGGTTCAGGAATTTGCCAAAAGCCAGCAGGTCCATGGTCAGGGCCGGCAGCTTTGAGCCCATCTGGTCATAGAGAACGGCAAATTGCGGAACCACAAAGACGAACATGAAGAACATCAGACCGCCGACCAGAGTCAGCAGCACGCCGGGATAGATCAGCGAGGCCACCAGCTTCTTGCGGAAGGTAAGCGAGATGCGCTGGAAGCTGACATAGCGCTCAAGCACTTCCTGCAGGTTGCCCGAGCGCTCGCCGGCCAATAGCGTCGTCGTGTACATGACCGGAAAGCCGCTCTGCGCCTCGAAAGCTGACGACAGCGAGTCGCCGGTCTTCACCCGCTGGGCCACGTCGTCCAGTTGCGCGGAAAAATGCGCATTCTTCTGGTTCTTGGCCAGCATCTGGATCGAGCCGAGAATGGGCAACCCGGCGCGGATTAGCGTGAGAAATTGCTGGTTGAAGATGAGAAACGGTTCCAGCTTGACCTTGCCGCGTTTGAGTCCGCCAAAACCGGAGCGCGTGCGCACGGAAAAGACGTGATAACCAGCATGGATAAAGCGGGCGCGCAGTTCTTCGGCGGTGGCCGCCGTCTGGACCTGCTCCTGCACGCGGCCGCGCTCATCGGCCAATTTGATTACGAACTCTGCCATGCCTCTGCCCGCCGGGTGAGCCTGCGTGAACCTGAACAAATTGTCTGGCTTTTCCCCCGAAATTTCTGCCCAGAATTCAGGTTACCAGCTTTCGCCCGCTCTTCTCGTAACGGATAGACGCGAAAGAAACAAGTAACGCTCACACCGGGAAAACTCCTCGACCGGTACTGTTTTGAAAATTGCTGCTGTCCGAGCAGAATCGCGGTAAGCCGTCTCTCTTCGCCTTGTTCGGATTCGGACACCGGTTTTCGATTCCGGACAGGAGATGCATTCGCGTGGTTCGCTGCATCAGCATTATCCCCTCTAAACGGCCTGATTATAGTCAGCCAGTTTGGCAGCAAACATGCACTGTATCCTACCGTGTGCGGAGGAGTCGATGGGGAATTTGTTTCAGGATCTTCGCTTTATGTTTCGCCAACTTCGGAAGGCGCCGAGCTTCGCCGTGACCGCGGTGCTTACGCTGGCCCTTGGAATTGGCGCAAACACTTCCATCTTCAGCCTGGTGAATTCGATCCTGCTCAAGCCGCTCCCAGTTCCTAATGCCCAACAGATCACAACGCTAGTTCCCCGCGAAAATAATGGCCCCTTGCAGCAGGCTTTCTCCTGGCCAGAGTTCAAGGAGATCCGCACCCAGAGCCAGCGCCCCTTCAGCGACATCTTTGCATCCACACTCGGGCTTGATGGGTTGGCGATAGAAGGAAAGCAGCCGGAACGCATCCTGACATCCTATGTCAGCGGTAACTTCTTCGACGGGCTTGGGCTGCATCCAGCGGCCGGCCGACTCTTCTTGCCGAGCGAAGGCGAGGTTCTTGGCCACGACCCGGTAGTTGTGCTTGGCTATGACTATTGGAAACAAAAATTTAATAGCGATCCGAATGTGATAGGTCGGCCGGTTACGGTTGACGGACATCCTTTCACGATCATCGGCGTAGCGCCAAAGGGCTTTCACGGCTTGCAGGGCTTTGTAACGATAGCTGCTTATTTACCCTTGTCGGAGTTGACAATCAACGGGACACCTGCCGATGTGATGAATAACTGGCAGACGCGCGCTTTCATTGTCCAAGCACGCCTTCGTCCCGCCGTCACCTTAAGGCAGGCGGGAGCCGAGTTGAGCGTGGTTTCGCAGGACTTGGCGCGCCAGCATCCGGATGTAGAAAAGAAACTCAGTATCGAGGTCTTTCCCGAGCCTAGTCTCCGCATCAATCCAGGCGATCCGAACACGATGTACTTAATCGCAGGACTTTTTTTATCCCTTGCCGTTATGGTGCTTTTGCTGGCCTGCGTCAACGTCGCAAATCTGGTTCTGGTGCGCGCCACTGTGCGTGAACGCGAAATGGCCGTCCGCACAGCGCTTGGAGCCAAACGTTCGCGCCTCATTGGCCAGATGATCACTGAGAGCGTCACGCTGGCACTGATCGGCGGAGTGATGGGCGTGGTTCTCGGAATGTGGGCCAGCACCGCGCTCAGTCACATCAACTTCCACGCAGATGTTCCGGTTACACTGGCGTTCGACTTCGATTGGCGTATCTTCCTCTATTCCTTTGCCATCGCCACGGTGGCAGGCATTGTGGTGGGAATCGTGCCTGCTCTGCGCATTGCAAGCGTCAATGTGAGTGCGGTCTTGCATGAGGGCAGCCGCGGCGTTACCAGAGGGCGTCATTGGCTCCGCGACGGACTGGTTGCCTTGCAGATAGCCGGTTCGCTTGTGCTGCTGGTTATCGCCGGCTTGTTCGTACGCAGCCTTTCAGCAATCCAGACCGCAGATTTCGGTTTCAATCCCGATCGCGTGCTCAATGTCGCTGTCGATGCCAATGAAATCGGAATGAACGATGCGCAAACACGCGACCTGACCGCCAACATCCTGGCCCGTCTGCATCAGCTCGCCGGCGTGGACTACGTGAGCAACGCAGGCTCCATTCCATTGGGCTACTTCAACAATGGCGGCGACCGGCTCACAATCGATGGAGCCCCGCTTCCAGCTAATCCCTCTGACCGGGACACGGATTACAACGTCGTCTCGTCTGAATATTTCAATGTGATGGGCATCAGTATTCTGAGCGGCCGCGGCTTTAATGAGGCGGACAATGAACACGGCAGAGATGTGGCAGTAGTCAGCGACAGCCTGGCCAAAAAGTTCTGGCCCAACCAAGATCCCATCGGCCACACCTTCCACATGGCGAGTCAGAAAGATCGCAAGCTTGAGGTAGTCGGGATCGCCCGCGATGCGGAATTTCAGATGTTCATTGGCGGCAAGTCGCGGCCATACCTTTACATCCCTTATGCCCAACATGTGGCAGGCAACAGCTTGATGGTATTTCAGATAAGAACGGAAAGAGATCCCTTGTCGCTCGCGCCAGCCGTCGAGAAGGAGATTCACGCGCTGGCTCCGCAACTTCCCATGTTCCAGGTGCAATCCATGCGCCAGGCGCTCTATACGCTCAATGGACTGCTACTTTTTCAGATCGGGGCCACGCTTGCCGCGATCATGGGCGGCCTTGGATTGACGCTGGCAGTTATCGGTCTTTATGGCGTCGTCTCTTACGCGGTTGGCCGGCGCGTGCATGAGATCGGCCTGCGCATGGCGCTTGGGGCCAGCCGTAGTTCCGTCTTTAAAATGATCTACCGCCAATCTGCCCTGATCGTCGCCACCGGTCTGGGGATTGGCTTGGCCGTGGCTTTGCTGGTGGCGCGAGCCGTTGGCAGCTTCGTCGTCGTCAGCGTTTGGGACCCCGCGACCTATGCGTTTGTGGCAACTGTATTGGCACTCGCCGCACTCGCCTCCTGTTATTTGCCAGCGCGAAGGGCGATGACAGTGGAACCGATGGTAGCGCTGCGCGAGGACTAAGTCAGTCTGCACGCCCCAGCATCCGATTTACTCTCCCATCTATCGACAGGTTTCTGCCGGATCAAATTCGGTTTTTCACCGAATTATGACCGCCTGGCTCTTTAACCTTTCATTCATAAATCTTTCTTGTGTTTTTCATCCAAGGGCAACCGGGATATGTAACCTTACGGCTCGGAGGTACAAAGATGAAAAATTCCCCGCTCACACTTTCCCTTTTGTTTGCCGTAACGTTCGTATTGCCTTCTAGATTGACAGCCCAAAATAACCATCACGATGACGATGACCGTCATTCTGGATCCCAAACAGACACTCTGGTGCTTAGTCGCAGCGTCTATGTGGGAACGGCCTCGACAGTTACAACCGGCGAGGCATTGCCGTTGGGTTGTCTGGGTGGCGCAAACGGTTTGACAGTCGAAGTGCCGCTGACCGCAGGTGGCACCACGCCCGTCGCGGTCCCCTGCGGAATAGCAACGGACAACGGCGAATATCCTAATCTCTTCGATACGCACAACGTCTGGAACAACGCTAATTCCGACGGCAGTTTCGGCGTCACTTCACCTATCTTCCTCGACTATCTAACAACCGACGGCTGGGACTTGGGAACTCTCCCCATCCCAGCCGATCAGATTGTGACCAGCTTCAGCTCAAAGTCGGAACTGGCTCTGAACCGCTCTGTCGACGGGCGCTCCATCACCTTCATGGGTTATAGAGGTGGTGTAGGTTGCGGAGGCTCTACTGTCTCTCCCACGAGGCCGAACTTATTGGATGTATCGCAGTCCAACACCCCAGGCGTCTGCGATCCAACCAATCCCGTCTTCACCACATTCGTGAGCGATCCATTCGTTCCCGCGGCATACTATCGTGCGGTTGCCGAACTGGATGGCGATGGCCGCATCAGCTTCACCGACGGAAACGCCTACAGCGGGGACAATGGCCGCGCCGCGATCAAGGGCGGAAATGGCCTCTATTACATGGTCGGAAACGATAACAACAGCAACCTATCCAAGAAGCAATTGACGACAACCAACGATGGGATCGATCTGGTTAACGCAACGGGCGCCGAGCTGCTCATGCCGGGTCAAACCCCACCCAATCCGCCGAACATCGACATGATCGGCCGTCTTCTGTTGTTCTCCGGCGACAAGCCTGGTAAGGATACGAACTTCCGCGGCATGACCATCTTCGAAAACACACTTTACGTCAGCAAGGGCAGCGGTGGCAATGGCGTGAACACCGTGTATCAGGTGGGTAGCGCAGGCACATTGCCAACGGGCACCGCTACGGACTTAGCAGCCGTACCTATTACCATCTTGCCGGGATTTCCCACCACCGCAGCTAGCACAACTACTGCGTTTCCTTTCGGGATCTGGTTCGCCGATGCCAATACTCTTTACGTTTGCGACGAAGGCGATGGAACGTTGGTCACGCCGGCAGTCAATGGAAACGTGGCTGACGCCCAATCGCTGGCCACCGCCGGTCTGCAGAAATACAGCCTGATCAATGGAACATGGGTCCTCCAATACATCGTGCAGGACGGATTGACTATCGGCGTGCCCTACAGCATCGACGGGTATCCGACTTCGCTCAACCCTGCCACTGGCGGTTGCCGTAACATTGCAGGACGGCACAACCACGACGGAACAGTTACTATCTTTGCTATCACATCTACCATCAGCGCCAATGGCGACACGGGGGCTGACCCGAACAAATTGGTGAAGGTTACCGATCGCGTAAGTGACACAACGTTGCCGTCGGGAGACAATCGTTTGGGTCATTTCACGACGATTCGAAGTGCCCACGCTCGTGAAGTACTTCGGGGAGTTGCATTTGCTCCCAGCGATCACGACTAGCGATAAGAATTAGAGTTATAAATCTGGCCGGAGCCGCGAGATCGTCACGGCTCCGGTTTTTTTGCTCGCCCGTTTCTTCTCTTTCGCAAAGCGAGGTTATTCAGTGTTTCACCTTAACTTAATCGTTTGATTTTCCACGCTGAAGATGATCTCGTGCGATGACAAAATCGAGACAAGATCGAGACAAGCAATTAACAATTCCAAGACACAACTCTCTATCAAGCGGGCGTAGAATCCTCCTCGGAGTTGAAAACTCCCTTGTTTTTTCTCGTCTGTGCGTGGACCCCCATCTTTGCGTCGAAGCGGGCAGTCAGTGTGACTCCAGGCGGCCAGAGATATCCAAGGCACAGATGAGCCCTACTGCATCACGGAGGTCATAACATGAGGAAGTTATTGCGTCTTACGGCCTGGATAACATTGGCGTTGTCCTTAACGGGAGCTGTCGCTTTTGCGCAGCATTACACACAAACCAATCTCGTCTCAAACGAGGCAGGAGTCGCGCCTGTCACCGATCCGGACCTGATCAACGCCTGGGGACTCAGCCGCAGTTCGAGCAGCCCGTGGTGGGTGTCGGATGAAGGGACCGGGCTCAGCACGCTTTACAACGGCGCCGGAACCAAGCAGAGCTTGATTGTCACCATTCCGGCAGCTGTCTCCACCAATACGGGAACCCCAACCGGAACCATCTTCAGCGGCAGCACGACTGCCTTTCTGCTGGCGACGGCGCAGCCAGCAAAATTCCTCTTTTCCACGCTGGACGGCACCATTGTGGGCTGGAATGCAACGGTTGGTCCGGTCACAACAGTCAAGACCACAGATGGATCCAGTTATACGGGTCTAACCAGCGCTTTCATCGGGACCAATCTTTATCTCTATGCCGCTAACTTCACCAAAGGCCGCGTGGATGTTTACGACAGTGCATTCAATCGTGTGAACTTAGGTGGGGATCGCTTCAATGCCGACTGGCTGCCACGAGACTTTGTTCCCTTCAACGTGCAGGCCATCGGCAACGACATCGTGGTGACTTATGCGTTGCGTGAGAAGGGACAAACGAAAGAAACCGATGGCCCTGGTTTGGGTTTCGTGGATATCTTCTCTTCAGACGGCAGATTTCTGCAGCACCTGGAACATGGGAATTGGTTGAATGCTCCGTGGGGAGTGGCTCTGGCGCCGGATGACTTTGGACGCTTCAGCCATGATCTGTTGATCGGTCAGTTTGCCGGCGGAGGAACAACTCAGTCGAGCGGTTTTATCGCCGCATACTCTCTCGCTTCAGGCCGCCTGGATGGGCTTCTGGAAGATGCAACTGGAGCGACGCTGGCCATTAACGGACTCTGGGCACTTAGCCCAGGAAACGCCAGCACCGGTAACTACGACGCCGCTGGCGCGCCTGCCGCTGAAGTTTATTTTACTGCTGGTCCTAATCAGGGTACCGGGGGCTTGCTTGGTTATCTGACTGCCGTATCCACTGAATTGATCAAGGGGAATGATCAGTAAGAATGAACGGTAAGTTGGAAGACCGGGGCCCAGGTCTCGCTATCGAGACCTGGGATTCTCGCCGAGCCTACTCCACCACTCTGCTGACCCTGTATCCTGATTGCGTTCCATTTTGTTATAGGAAGAAGGGTTCTGGATTGGTGCAAGCAATGAATTGGACGATGCGCGCCGGAAGGCTTAGGGCGGGATTCAAGAGAAAACTCATTCCCCGTCTGCGTAAACACTGGCTGCTGGCCGGTGGAAGCGTGTTGCTTTTTGCGGCGGTGGCTGTTGCGTCTCTGCTGACCGGCGTCCATGCCGGCCGACCGGCTGCGGCTGTCAATCCTTATCCACACGAACTGGCCCAGGTGAGCTTTGCCGTGGCCGGGGACGTGATTCCGCACGACCCGGTGAGGGCCGCTGCCGCTGCTGCCGGAGACGGCGCGCAAGGCTGGGGTGCTCTCTTCTCGAACGTGAGCGACGTCTTTGAGAAGGCTGACTTTGGCTTTGTGAATCTCGAAACCCCGGTAGCTCCTGCGCACTCGCACGGATCGAAGCCGTTTATGTTCGACGCGCCCGTCGCATTGATTGACGCGCTGAAGGCCAATGGCATCAAGATCGTCTCTTTCGCCAACAACCACGTTATGGACCAGGGATGGGCGGGCTTTGCCGAGACTCGCGAGCACCTACGTGCGGAGGGAATGTTTTTTGCGGGCTCGGGCGACACAGCAGCGGAGAGTTGGCAACCGGTCATTGTCGAGGCCAACGGCATCAAGGTTGGCTGGCTGGGAATGACGCGCTGGCTCAACGGCGGTCGCAATCCGGACAAAGATGACCTGCCGCATGTGAACTTCTTTCCTTATCCGGGTGAGTCGGGCGGCGCGCCGGGCATGGACGAAGCCGGAGTGCTCGACGCCATCAAGCAAGCGCGTCTGAAGTGTGATCTTCTGGTGGTTTCGATTCACTGGGGCATTGAGTACGCGCCTGCACCACGACCTGAGGATGTGGAGACGGCGCATAAGATGCTCGAAGCCGGAGCGACGGTGATCGTGGGCCATCATCCACACGTTCTGCAACCGGTAGAGACGTATCGCACCGCCGACGGGCGCGATGGAGTTATCTTTTATTCGCTGGGAAACTTTCTCTCTAACCAATCGCGCAATTATGTCGATGGCCTGATGCCGGACAAGGACGGCGATCCGCGCGATGAGATGATCGGGCTGTTTTCCGCCGTCCGCAAAGACTATGGGCCAGGCGGGGTTCGCGTCGAGCTGGGCCACGTGGGTGTTCTGCCCGTATGGAGCGACAACAACCGCAACGAGCTGGCAAGGGGCGAAGCTAAAGTGCCTGTGATTCAGCCCGTCCTGATTGACCGCGAGATGCCGCGCTTGCAGGCCCGGCTGGACGAGTTGAATAAACTGAGTACCCCCGCTACGCCGCTGACTGCCGAACAGAAAAAGGAATTCATCGAGCTGACTAATCGGCTGAAGCTGCTTGACGATCGCCGCAAGCTGCTTGTGGCGCGAGTTGGCGATGAGTACATAACTGACCCTCCGAAGCTGGCGGCGAAGCCGTGATGTGAAGCTCTACGCGAGAAGCTCAACACCCGTGGCCAGCGCAGCTTCTCGGAGATTTTTGTCGAGTGTGGCCAGAGGAATGCGCTCGCGCATGGCCAATGCCAGATAAGCCGCATCGTAGACGGTCAGGTGGGTTTGCCTCGCAAGTTCCAGCACGATGGATTCATCCTGCGAGAAATCTATCACGATGGATAGATCGGCGATCTCTTTCAGAAAACTCGCGGTCCTTAGCGGGGTGGTGCGCCTGCGCCGCTCGCTGACGATCAGGATATTGCGAACCTCATACCACCAGAGAGATGGCACCAGTGCCGATTCCGCCGACGACTCCAGAAGTTGGCCCGCACGAATAGCTACTGGATTATCTTCATCCGGAAATGCCCAACTGAGCGTGACTGAGGCATCGAGTACAAAAGCCATCGTGGGCTACCTCAGCGTCGTCCTTCATCGCGCGCCGACAGAATCTCCTCCGCCGTTACCGGCAGATTTAATTCGCGGAGCGCCCGGATGTTGGCAAACGCCCGCTTGGCCCGCTCACGATCAACCTCGCCCTCTGGGATAAGGCGGGCCACCCGCTTGCCATGGCGGCTGATGATGACGCTTTGCCCGCGCTCCACATCATTAAGGATGCGCAGGAAATGAGTCTTGGCTTCAGATGCTTGAATCGTCTGCATGAATTGACCAGTCCAATTGACTAGTTGAATTATAGCGGAAATCCAGGGAACCTACAAAAGCGGTCATTGCCCCCAAAAAATCGTTGCTTACTGCACCTGCCCTTGCGGCCGTAGTCGGCGCAGGTCCAGGGCGCACACCACGGCATTCTGCGCCTGGAGGCGCAGGTTATCCGAGGCCGCCCACAACCACAAGCGCGAGACCAAGGCGGAGTTGCGTGCGCTCTGGACCTGTTCAGGCTCGGGACGCAGCCGAA
Organism: Occallatibacter sp.; assembly: GCA_049518535.1. Classification (GTDB taxonomy): domain Bacteria; phylum Acidobacteriota; class Terriglobia; order Terriglobales; family Acidobacteriaceae; genus Telmatobacter. Next base: position 39,301 of record JBEKRS010000002.1, read on the forward strand.
CCAGCACGTCGTTCTGTCCCGTGGCGGCCAAGTTCGAGGGCGAATCCGTGTCTTCGAGGACCAGGTCTACATGGTCTCCGCTCAGAGCCTCTTCGAGGGCAGAAAGCTCTACCGGCCGTTCCAGTTCGATGGCGACCAGGAAAGTGTGACCGTGGAAGACCGGTGCGTGAATCACTTGCAGCGCTAGTGTGGGCCAGCGGCCGGCAGAGAGCGAGGCGTAGTGACGGCGAACCCTTGCTTCGACCGCATGCAGGCTGATCTTGGCCGCTTCACCCACGCCAGCGAGCATGTTATAGGCCGCTTGCGCGTCGTATATCACGCGCGGCAGCCCCTGGAAGCTGAGCAGGCTCACGGTCTGCTGGTGCAGTTCGTCCATGGCAGCGCGCCCAAAATCACTGGCCGGTTGAAGCAACGTGGCGAAGGCTGTGCGCACCGGGGAAGCTTGCTGCATCCGCTCCAGTACCAGGGCCAGCGCCAGAGCGGCAGGATGCGCCGGAACCACGGCTGGGGTAAACAGATCAACCGCGGAGACTTCCGAGCCCAGCCAAGGCGCCCGCACCAGTACGCCCGTCTCCTGATCGAGCGCGCCCGAAAGGTCGAGTACCGTGGAGCCGGCCCGGAGCGCATCGCGCCAGTGTTTGCGGGTCAGGTCCTCTGTGCCGCAGAAAAACGTGAAGTCCACTTTCTCGAAGGCGTCGGGAGCGATGGGCTGGACGAAAGTGACCTCGTCGCCCACTCGGTCCAGCTGGCCTTGCGCCTCTTCCTCATCCAACAAGGTGAAGTTGGACGCCGCCAAGGGCGACTCCGACAAGGCTTCCTTCAACTCCCGGCCGACCAGGGTAGAGGCTCCGACAATGGCTATCTTGTACACAGGCGTCCTCTTGTTCTACTTGTCCGATGGCGAAGATTACGAGCGGTTCAGCGGTCCCGGTTCAACAGCGGCTGGTTCGGGAGCGAGAGCGGGTGCTCCAGCCGACTTCCAACGCCGGCGGCGTGACCACGAGTATGCCGCCCGCGCCCAGATACCGGAAAACATGTAGGTCAATGCAAGCGTGAAGAGCACCACTTGGGAAAACTTGACGATGACAAACAGCACAATGGAGATGAAAAACAGAACCTGGAAAGGATGGCGTCGGGAAAGACTCAGTTCTTTGCCAGACCAGAAGCGCCACGTGCTGACCATCAGGAAGCCGCTCGTGCCCACGATCCCAAGCCAAATGGCAGCGATCCACCAAGCCTCGACCGGATAGCCGTAGCAGAGATGGACGCTGGCAGCCAGCAGCCCGGCGGCCGCCGGAATCGGCATGCCCACAAAATACTTGCGTCCCGGCCGTCCCGGATTGCGCGGCTGGGCGTCGTGGCTGATGTTGAAGCGCGCCAGCCGCGAGACCCCGCCGATGAGAAACAGGAAACAAACGAAGCCACCAGCGTGAAGCAGGTTTTCATGCAACTGCGAATCGATGGAATCAGGCAGGAAGTGGAAACCCCAGATGAGCGCCAACAGGCTGGGCGCCACGCCGAAGGTGATGGCGTCGGCCAGCGAATCCAGTTCCTTGCCGAAGTCACTGCACGTGTTGGTCATGCGCGCGATGCGGCCGTCGAGCGAGTCCATTGGGATGGCGATGAGGATGGCAATTGCCGCCCAGTCGAGATGAGTATGCGCGTCGCCGCTGCCGGCGATGGCCATGATGGTCTGGGTAATCGAAAGATAGCCGGCGGCGATGTTACCCACGGTAAACAGCGATGGCAGCAGGAACATGCCCCTGCGCAGTTGCGCCTGCGCTTTGGCCCTGACGAGTGCCGGATCGGGGTGGTTCATGAGCGGTCTCCTTGGGGCATGGCCGCCAATATGCTCGAGCCACCTTTGACCCTATGCCCCACCTTGACGCGTAGTTCGGCCTCGGCCGGAACAATCACGTTGACACGTGAGCCAAACTTGATGAGGCCCACGCGTTGGCCGCGAGCCACCTTGCCGCCCTCACCGAAGTTGAAGACGATCCGACGCGCCAGCAGTCCGGCAATCTGTTTGAATGTGACTTCAATGCCCCGTTCGCCGCGAACCGTCACGATGTTCTGCTCATTCTGGTCGGCCGAGGCCGGATTCATGGCATTCAGATACTGACCTTTTTGATAACGCACGGACGTCAGCACGCCAGCAATCGGCGAGCGGTTCACATGCACGTCGAAGACGCTGAGGAAGATGCTGATTCGCTGCCGGGGTCCTTCGGGAGTTTGGATGGCAGTCGTTTCTGTCACCAGCCCGTCTCCGGGCGAGACAATCAGGCCTGGCTCCAAAGGAATTGTCCGCTCGGGATCGCGGAAGAACCAGAGAAAAAACGCCGCCAGAAGCACGGGCGCGATACTCCACGCCCAGTTGCCCGTGGCCCACGCCAGCACAATCGCCACTGCCAGCAAGCTCAAACCGTAGATGTAACCGTCACGAACCATTGTCCCCAACGATTATACGGTCATTTAGCTCGATTGCCGATTGAGCCGGGCCGGCCGTGCATAGATTCCGTGACACACATGCCGCACGGAGGCCACGCGGGGCCGGCACTCGGGCAATTCGCCTGCGTTTACCGTTGCTTCAAAAGGCTAAGCTACGACCGGGACCCTGCGTTCGAGGGCAAAGATCAGGTCTTTGGTGTGCAGCTTTAGCTTCTTCAGCTTGACTTGCTCGATCTCTTCCTCTGCGGAGAGATAGGGCTTTTGGAGCAACTCTTCCAGCCGCTGAGCGTAGCGTTGATGTTCGGCTTGCAGGCGATTTATTTCTTCGCTCAACGTGGAATCCTGTATTTCATCCATCAGGCACCCCCCATTCATATATTAGAGAACACTTACATATATCGCCGTCGCAGCGCAAACGGCAAGTGTAAAAAAAACCGCAGGTAACCTCCAGCTGTGGATTTCGGCGCGGAAAGCCATCTTGTGTGATCGCGATCACACGAAATCTTGTAGGCTGTCACAGAATCCGTGCCTGAGAGGCAGGGTATATGAGCCGAAGGCGCATCAGCACAGCATCTTCAACAGGATCATGATAGTAGTGCGTCCGGTGGCCAGTTTCCGCAAAGCCTAGTAGCCGGTAGAGCCCGAGCGCAGGCAGATTGGAGGCACGCACTTCCAAATTGATTTGGGCAACCTGGGCCGAATTTAGCTCGGCGGATAGTGTGGTAAATAGTCGACGCGCCAAGCCACGGCGCTGCGCCGCCTGAGCAACTGCAATGGTCTCCAACTCGGCCTGTGGGGGAAGCAGGCTGGCCACGGTGAAGCCTACCACGGCGCTCGAAACGGAGTCCTCAGCCACCAATGCGATGCGACGCGGCGTGGCTTCTGGGTCGAGCGCGGTCAAGTAGGCTGAGCGAGGCCATTGGGGCGCTTCCCGCAGGCTCTCGGCAATCTCTATCACTCGATCAAGGTCTGCCAGCTTCATGCGGCGAACACGCACGGCGGCAGAAGAGAGATTCATCAACGACCCAAAGCGGCAGCCGCCGCCTCGCCGAAGATCTCCGCATCGGAGCGCCGCAGGTAGTGGCCATCGAGTAGCGCCACATCAACAAACTCTTCCGCTGCCACCCGCGGCGCACAAAGCGTGAGGGCATCGGCGGCGGTTGGCGCCTCGACCTGAACAAGTACCACCCTCGGCCACGCTGCGCCCAAAAGCAAGGCCGCAGCTTCATCGCATAGGGCAATCCGAGACGGCGGATATTCGATGGCTGCAAATTCGTGCGCCCCGGCCAATAGTTCCCTTGCCCGCTCGCCAATGGCTTCGCTGTTCAAAGCAGAGCCCAGGCGCAGGAAGACCTCGTTTCGATGCGCATCGAGAGCCGACGACGGCGTGCCAGCCTTCGCGCCCATTACCTCCAGCCGCGAAACCGCGACCACCGGAATCCGCGTCGGTTCGACCAAGCCCTTCACCGCGGCCAAGCCCACGCGCACGCCGGTAAAGCTGCCCGGCCCGTTCACGGCAACAATAGCGCCTACCTCGCGCAGAGTGCCGCCGCCATGCGCAAGCATCTCGCCAATGGCCGCGACCAATGTAGAGGAATAGCTGCGCCCTTCTAACTCCTTCTGGCCAAGTATCTCGATTTGCTGGCCGGTCAGCCGCCCCAGCGCCACCGTGCCGGAAGGACCACAAGTGTCGATGCCCAGCAGAAGCTTTGATTCAGGCATGAGCCTCCTCTTACACCGCTGCCAGCGCCTGATCCAGATCGGCGATGAGGTCTTCCTTGTCCTCGATGCCAATCGACAAGCGCACCCGACCCTGAGTGATGCCCATGTAAGCACGCACTTCCTCGCTCACCGAGCCGTGGGTCGTTGTGGCCGAGTGCGAAGCGAGCGACTCGACCCCGCCCAACGACTCTGCGCTGAGGAAGATTTTGATCGCCGCCAAGAATCGCCCCGCAGCCTCGCGCGACTCCAACTCGAAGCTCATCATCGAACCAAACCCTCTTTGTTGCTTCACGGCCAGATCGTACTGCGGATGACTCTTCAATCCCGGATAAGCCAGCTTGCTGACTTTAGGATGAGTCGAGAGATATTCCGCCACGGCGCGGCCGTTTTCTTCGTGCTGCTTGATGCGCAAGGGCAGCGTCTTGATGCCGCGCAGAACCAGGAAACATTCAAAGGGCGACATCACAGCGCCAGCGGCCTTCTGCACCAACAGAAAGCGTTCCTTATGCTCCGGCGTCGTGCCGATCAGCGCCCCGCCCAACCCGTCCGAGTGACCGTTCAAATACTTTGTGGTCGAATGCATCACGATGTCCGCGCCCAGGGCGAGCGGGCTTTGCAACACCGGCGAGAGGAAGGTGTTGTCCACGCTGACCTCGACGCCGCGCGCATGCGCGATCTTGCTCACCCCGGCAATGTCGGTCAAAATCATCAGCGGATTGCTGGGCGACTCAATGTGAATCAGCTTGGTCGTGGGCCGGATCGCCGCTTCCACCGCAGCCAGATTGCTGGTGTCCACGTACTCGATCTCGATGCCGTACCCGGAGACGATCTGGTCGAGGAGCCGCACCGTTCCCGCATACACATCCTTGGAACAGATCAGGTGGTCGCCGGCGCGCAGCATCGTCACCAGCGCCGAGATGGCCGCCATGCCGGTGGTAAACGCGTGGCCGCTTGTGCCGCCTTCGAGTGCTGCTAGAGCTTCCTCCAGCCGGTCGCGCGTGGGGTTTCCTGCGCGCGAGTAGTCCCAGCCGCGGTCGGTGCCGATGCCGGTCAGCTCAAAGGTCGAGGAAAGGTAAACGGGGACATTGACGGCGCCCGTCTGCGGGTCCGGGTACTGCCCGGCGTGTACGGCAAGGGTCGAGTATTTGTGTGGGGACATAGTTGGCTTTCTCTCTTGATCTCCTGGTTTCTAGCTTATCGCGCCAGAGGCCGTACCGCCCAGAAACCGGCGCGATACGGTGAGCCCATTGTGATGCTGGTAAGAGTTCAGGAGCAAGTCAAGCTACATTCCCGAACCCTGGCCGACTTCAAGGGAGTAGTATTTCTCGATCGAGGATTCTTGGTTTCCCAGCTCCAAAAGCGGGACCTGGAGAACCTGGCTCGGAGTGAAACAAGTGGCTAAGGTTGGTAGGAATGATCCTTGTCCGTGTGGGAACGGCAAGAAATACAAAAAGTGTCATGGTAGCTCGCCACTACCATTAGCGTCAGCTGGGCCTACGACTGGACAACAGCCTCTTAAGCCGCCCTTCAGCTTTCGGAAACTGATGCCGCACGAGATCACTCCAGAACTGAGGAGAATGCAGGCCGAAGGGATGAAGCCGAGGGTGAACCCCGACTTTACTCACGAATTTGGTCAAATTCGTCCACCTATTTCTTTGGACTATCAAGGTTACAAGTTTGTTGTTGCAGGAAACAAAGTTGTATATCAGCCCAAAGAGCGGGCTCAATTTTTTACTGACATTCTGCTCACATTCGTTCAGAACACCTTTGGGAGGGAATGGTTTGAGGCAGAAATTGCAAAACCTCGTGGGACCCGGCACCCTGTTTTTGAAGCAAGATTTAAGGCAATGACATACATGAATAGCCAACCCCGCGACGCTCAAGGGGTATATAAGGCCCAGATGACGGGTCCGCTGCTGGGCTATTTCACCTTCGCCTACGACCTGTTCACGGTGCAAGACAACGGACGTCTTGACGCGCGGCTCATCGAGCGGTTGAAGAACAGCGATCAATTCCAAGGCGCAAGACATGAACTATTCGCAGAGGCAACCTGCCTACGAGCAGGGTTCTCCATCGAACATGAAGACGAAACGGACCGTTCGACTCGCCATGCGGAGTTTACGGCCACACACAAAACGACAGGCCAAGCAGTTTCAGTTGAGGCGAAAAGCAAGCACCGCCCCGGCATCCTCGGTTTTCCGGGAACACGGCAAGCAGAAGGCGAACACAATCTAAATGTGGCGCGGCTTCTCAACGACGCGATTCAAAAAAACACCCCGCATCCGCTCGTTGTCTTCTTCGACCTCAATCTTCCATGGTTGACGGCAAGCAGGCTTCTGGAAGAGCGTATCCCGCCTCACCCGGTAATCCAAGGCACGTTGGACCGGATGCGGAGACGTCATTTGGGCAAGGACCCAATTAATCTGCTCGTGGTCACCAATCATCCCGAGCACTATTCGGCGGATGAGGAAGCTGCCCCATCTCCTCAAATTCTTAGTATTCTTACCCAGCTTCCCGTCAAACCTGTCGCACGACCCGCAGCTCTTATGGCTGTTCATCAGGCCGCCAACCTTTACGGCAGGATTCCACAGTTCTTCGACGGAAGGCCGCCTGCCGAAATGAGCCTCGGGACTAGTAGGTAACGGTAAGCGCCGATTCATCTGGAGCGATTCTCAGTTGGCGCAAGTCTCTGGTGCCCCCTACTTTTTCTCCGACGCAGCGGGCCTCTTGCCCACCCGCACAACGGGAAAGTATCCGGTGCGGGTGCGGACATTGAGTTTGCCCGCGCCCTTGGCTTCGGCCGTCACTTGCACGCGGCGAAAGCCCGGCTCGGTGGTCGGCTTGGTCGAGTGATAGCCCAGCGTGTATTGGTTGCGAATGTCGCGCGCTACCTCAGCGGCGATCTGGTCGATTTGTTCGATGTCCTTGGGGAAAAATGCCATGCCGCCGGTTTCGGTGGAGAGCATTTCGAGAGCGCGGTGCGCGTGCCTGACCTCGGCGTGGCTCATCTCGTCGCCAAATAGTAATCCGATGGAGTAGATAACCGGCCCTGAGAGCTGTTGGACTCGCCCGATGGTCTGCTCCAGGGTGAGGGTCGAGGCGTTGTCTTCGCCATCGGTGATCAGGATGAGCACCTGCTTGGGACGCTTGGAGTCGGCAACTAGTTTGTCCGCCGAAGCCACCACGGCGTCGTAGAGCGCGGTACCGCCGCGGGACTCGATATGACTCAGACCGTCGCTCAGCTTTTTGATGTCAGAGGTGAACTCCTGATCGATGTAGGCCTCGTCGGAGAAGTTGACTACAAAGGCCTCGTCCTGGGGATTGGAAGCCTGAATCAGGTCGAGCGCGCTTTTGTTCACCGAAGGCCGCTTGCGGCTCATAGAGCCGGAGTTGTCCACGACCATTGCAATTGATACCGGAAGGTCGGTGTGCTGGAAGCTGATGAGCGTCTGCTTGATGCCGTCCTCAATGACCTGGAAATTCTCCTTCTTCAGGTCCGGGACCAGCTTGTTGCCTTCGAGCACCGTGCAGTTGAGCACCACCTCTTCAACATCGGTATGCAGAACGTAGCCGCCGGTCTCTTTGCGAATAGGTGGCGCGGGCGGTTCGGCGTCCGGCGAGCGCACCGGGTCGCGGTCCACGGTAAGCGATGGAGCCTGAGCAGAACTCTGAGCCGGCGCCTGGGCCGGAGCGGGCGGGGTGGACGATTGTTGTGCCGTCAGCGAAAGAGCTGTTCCGGCAAAAAGAACCGCGAAAATCGCGTTATTGCAAAGGTGCATAGTAACCGGTGCGTGCATGAACAGTGAGTGGAGGCAATCCTGGTGGAGGGTTGACCTTCACCTTCACTTTACGCCACTTCCCGTCGCGGGTGATGTCTTTGGGCTTGTAGCCGATGACATATTGATTGCGCAATTCGGTTGAAATCTTTTCAGCGATGTCGCCCATTTCGGCGAGATCGTCAACGCGGAAGAGCCGGCCGCCCGTCTCCTCGCTCACCTCGTCCAACAGCAGCGGGCCGCTGCGCTCCTCTGGAGTGGCCGCATCGGGATCGAAGATGCCGATCGAGTAGATTTCCACGTCCGCTTCCCGCACCTGCGCGCGCACCTCGCCCTCGGTGTAGCGAGAGCGATTGTCTCCGCCGTCAGAGACCACCAACAGCGCCTTGCGCTCGTGCCGCGCTTCCTTCATCTTCACCACGCCATAGTAGATCGCGTCGAGCAGCGCCGTGCGATGACCGCTGCGAACCGTGGCCAGCCGCGCCTGAATGTCCTCGACCGAGCTGGTAAAATCCTCGATCAACTCCGGCCGGTCGTTGAAGCCGATGACGAAAAACTCGTCCTGCGGATTGGCGGTCTTGATGAACTGGAGAATCGACTCACGGGCGCGAACGAGCTTCGAGCTCATTGAGCCGGATAAATCGAAGATGATACCGATCGAGACTGGCGCGTCTTCGCTGGCGAAGGAGTTGATCTTCTGCTGGCCGTTGTTCTCGAATATCTGAAAATCCTCCTTTTCGAGGCCAGTGACCAGCCGGTTCATAGGATCGGTAATCGTAACTGGAACCAGCACCATGTCGACGTTCAGCCGGATGCGCGCGCCGGGATGAATCTTCAAGGCATCGGGACCGCTGACGGCCGGCGCCTCAACTCCCGCGGGTGCTCCTGTGGCCGGCGTAGCATCAGATGGCGGAGGGACATGCACCTTGTCGAGCGGGGTATCCTGGGCCTGGGCGCGCGCCAGCAGCAGCAACGCCATTGCCAAGCCGCAAATTCGCAGCCGGCCACCCAGCCGTTCGAGATTGCCGCGCCCGTTGCGAGGCTTGCGCTCATGGAGAAGCGTATTCATGCCGCAACACCTAATGTTGATGCCGATATTAGCACCTTTTGCGCATCGCTGGCGTCGCTGCCATGTCATCGCTTTGTCAACATCGAATCACTGTTTCGACAGCTGATAGAAACCGTCAGCGGTGGCTGGGATACAATTGAAGCCAGACGCGCAACGGCCCCGGTTGAGCAGGATGGGGTTTTGAGCACAAATTCCCCCCTCGGAACGGAGAGCAAGACCTTCAGCATGGCCCGCATTTATCCCTTTCGCGCCTGGCGCTACAACCCCTCCGCCGTTCGTCTGGATGACGTCGTCACCCAGCCTTACGACAAGATATCTCCGGCCATGCAGCAGGCTTATTACCAGCGCAGCCCCTTCAACCTGGTACGCATCATTCTGGGACTGCCTGAACTCTTTGACGCTGAACACGGGGAAAACGTCTATACGCGTGCGGCGCGCGATTTCCGCGCATGGCGTGAACAAAGTGTGCTGGTGCAGGAGAAAGACCCCTCGATCTTTGCCTACTCGCAACGCTTTAAAGTACCTGGCACCGAAATAATCAAGGAGCGACGCGGCTTTATCGCGCTTGGCAAGCTGCACAACTACGCCGAGCAAGTGGTCTTTCGCCACGAGCAGACGCTCTCCAAACCTAAGAACGACCGGCTCAACCTGCTAAGAGCCACGCACGCGCACTTCGGCCAGATCTTCATGCTCTACTCTGATCCAGCCGGCAGCGTGGAGAAGATTCTCTACGAGGGCGCCGGTCCCGCAGAGGCGGAAGTCACCGACGAGTACGGCGTGCTACATCGGCTGTGGAGAGTCAGCGACCCGGCGGCCATCAACCTGCTGACCACCACCATGGCCGACAAAAAACTCATAATCGCCGACGGGCACCATCGGTATGAGACGGCGTTGAATTACTCCAAAGAACACGCACCCGCCGCGCCGGCCAAAGCGGAATCAAGCACTAGCCAGTTATCGCAGCCAGCTTACCCGGAGGCCGCGGTGATGATGAGCTTCGTCAACATGGACTCAGACGGGCTGGTGATTCTTCCAACTCATCGCGTGGTTCATAGCCTGAATAAGTTCGATCCCGCCGTCTTTGTGCACACAGCGGAGGAGTTTTTCACGGTTTCTCCACTGCCGACTGCCGATGCATCGAGTTATATTGACTCACTAACTCGCCAACAGGGAACGGCCTTTGTAGCTGTTACTCGCGCCGGGGCGTTCCTGCTGCGCTCGAAGCCCGAGCCCGTGGCTGCCGCGCTAGCCCAACTACCTGAGCGCCAGCGTCAGCTTGACCTGAGCTGCCTGCATTCCATCGTGCTCGACCGGTTGCTTGGCCTCGACGCGGAAAAGGTTCGCGAGCAAACCAACCTTCGTTATCTTCGCGACGCGGGCGAGGCCGTCGAACAGGTTCGTCGCGGCGAGGCCGACGTGGCGTTCCTCACCAACCCCGTTTCCATGGAGCAACTGCGGGAGGTAGCCTTCGCCGGCGACGTGATGCCGCAAAAGTCCACCGACTTTTTCCCCAAGCTGCTTAGCGGATTGACCATCTATGCGCTCGACTAAGTGGGTATTGACGGCCCTCTTGGCGAGCGGGCTAACCGGAGTGACGGTCTTCGCGCAGTCGATTCCAGCGGTTCCTGCCGCTCCGCAGGCCCGATTTGTCGTGGTGCTCGATGCGGCCCACGGCGGCGACGAGACGGGCGGACGCATGAACAACGGCGGCCTTGAGAAAACCTTCAACTTGGCGATGAGTGTTCGGCTGCGGTCGCTGCTGGCGGCACGCGGCATTCAGGTGGTCACCACTCGCGAATCCGATATGACCGTCGAGCCAAACACGCGAGCCGGGATCGCAAACCACGCCCAGGCCGAGGCCTGTCTCAGCTTGCACGCCTCGGAGAGCGGCTCGGGCATTCACTTGTTTGCCTCCTCACTTGCTCCCGCGCAGCCCGTCCGCTTTCCAGCCTGGAAGACCGCGCAAGCCGCATGGGTAACGCGCAGCCTGGCACTGGCCGGAGCGCTCAACTCTGTGCTGCAGCACTCTGGCATGAGCGTCACTTTGGGCCGCACTACGTTGCCGGTGATCGACAGCATGGCCTGCCCGGCTGTGGCCATCGAGATTGCACCGGAGCTGGATAAAGACAAGAAAGTGACCGCCGGGCTGGACGACCCTAACTATCAGGCGCGTGTTGCAGTAGCGCTGGCCGCGGCTCTTGTCGAGTGGCGCACGGAGGCCCATCAGCCATGATTCCCCGCTACCAAAAGTATCTCTTTGCAGTTCTGCTGTTAGCCTCGGTAGCTATGGGCGTGGTGTTGTGGCAGCTGCGTGAACGCGCACATCAGCGGTTAATCGCAGGGCAGGATTCAGCGCCCACCAAAGCTCCCGAAGTGGCGCCCGCCGAACAGGCAACCCTGGTGGTGGCCAACGATAGCGACGGTTCTCTGCTGATCCAGACTCACTCCCTGCCGCTGCCCGCCGATCCGGGCGCCCGCGCGCGAGCCGTACTGGGCAAGCTGCTGGACCTCTATGCCGCCCCCGATGCTACTCACTCCGTCCCCGGCGGCGGAAGCTCTGTAACTCAAGTCTTTCTGATGCCTGCTCCGGAGATCGGAACCTCTACGTCCGCCGCCAGTAAACCGAGATCCGCGGAATCCAGAGTCTCGGTCTCAGTCTCCAGCCGATCCAGCGCCAATTCCTCTGGCTCCCCAGCCGAGAACGCGCAGGAGGGCAGCCCGCAACTCGCGGTCGTCAATCTCACCGGCAGCTTCGCGGCCAGCCATCCTTCAGGCATCGAAGCAGAACTGCTCACCGTGCTTTCTATCTGCGCCACCCTGCACGCCAATCTGCCACGCATCACGCAGGTGCGCTTCCTCGTGGATGGCCAGCCTCGCGCTACTCTTGCCGGCCACGGCGATCTGACTCGCACCTACCTGGCCGCCGACGCCGTGCCAGCCGAAGGGTTGCATCCTTGACCGATCCTGAAAACCAGAAAGAAGCAACGCCAGCCACCATCGGCGTTTTCGATTCCGGCTTCGGCGGGCTCACTGTGCTGCGCGCTCTGGCAGCCCGGATGCCGCAAGCTCGCTACGCCTTCCTCGGCGACACGGCGCGGCTTCCCTACGGCTCCAAGTCCCGCCGCACCATTGCCCGCTACGCCGCCGAGAGCGCACAATTTTTGGTCAACAAGCAAGGCGCAAAATTTCTGGTGATTGCTTGCAACACTGCCAGCGCCCTGGCTCTGGACGCCATTCAGGATGCGGTCACGGTGCCAGTGCTGGGCGTCATTGAACCGGGCGCTGAGGCAGCCCGCGCGGCTTCGCGTACTGGCGACGTGCTGGTCATCGCCACCGTTGCAACCGTCGAGAGCCGCGCCTACTCGGCCGCCTGCCGCGCGCGAGGATTGCGTGCTCTCGAAAAAGCCTGCCCGCTGCTCGTGCCGCTGGTCGAGGAGGGTTGGACCGCTCACCCCGTCACTGCAGAGGTCGTCCGCATCTATCTTGCGGAGCTGATCGCCGAAGCTGCCACCTTGGGCATGAATCCCGACACGCTGGTTCTAGGCTGCACCCATTACCCGCTGCTGCGCCTGCTGATCGAACAAGCCGTGCCCGCCGGGATGCGCGTCATCGATTCCGCAGAGGCGACCGCCGAAGCTGCCCTGCATCTCTTTGGGCAGAACGAAACGGAAAAGCCTTCGCGGGCCGCACAACTCCGCTGCTTTGCCACCGACTCTGTTGAGAAGTTCGAGCGCCTTGGCTCCCGCTTTCTCAACAGGCCCGTCGGAAAGGTCGAGCTTGTGGACCTGGGCGGCTGATATTCTTATTCAACGCGGGTCTGTATCCCCAAAACATAGACCCTGGAGGAAATAAGTAAGCATGATCAATCTGGCGGGTAAGACGGCCGTGGTCTTCGGGCTGGCCAACAAGCGTTCCATTGCCTGGGGTATCGCTCAAAAATTGCACGAGGCCAGCGCCACCTTGGCCATCTGCTATCAAAACGAACGCATGAAGCTCGAAGCCGAAGAACTTATCGCTGAGCTACCCGGCGCTTCGGGATTCCAGTGCGATGTCTCCAACGATCAGGAGATTGGGACACTGTTTGCCGCTCTGCAGCAGAAGTTCGGCAAGATCGAGATTCTCGTCCACGCCGTAGCCTACGCGCCAGCCGAAGAGTTGCGCGGCGAGTTCATCAACACTAGCCGCGAAGGCTTCCGCATCGCGCACGATGTGAGCGTATATTCGCTGATCGCCGTCAGCCGCGCCGCCGCCCCGCTGATGACCGAGAGCGGCAGCATCATGACTCTGAGTTACTTCGGCGCAGAGAAGGTAGTTCCTAACTACAACGTCATGGGAGTGGCCAAGGCTTCGCTTGAAGCTACGGTTCGCTATCTCGCCTGGAATCTCGGCCCAAAAAACATTCGCGTCAACGCCATCTCTGCCGGCCCCATCAGAACCCTGGCTGCCCGCGGCGTCGGCTCCCTGGGCGATATGCTCAAGTCTCACGCCGACCGCGCCCCGCTGCACCGCAACGTGGATCAGCTCGAAGTTGGCGGCGCGGCTTTGTTCCTGGCCAGCAACTTATCCAGCGCCATCACCGGCGAAATTCTCTATGTCGATTGCGGCTATAACATCATGGGCTTCTAAAGAAATCACAATAATCATTGGAACAATCGGAGTAAGTTGGGCAGTAACTCCTTTTCGAGGACGTCATCATGCAAGGAAAGTTGGAATTGCTGCTGGGGCCGATGAGAAGCAATAAGACCGCGGAGCTTCTGCGGCGTGCCGATATGCGGCGTCAGTATGCCGGCCAACATGTCATGGTCCTCAAGCCCAGCGACGACACCAAAGGTGGGCCCGGAGTCGTAGAGAGTCGGAATCCGCGGGGGCACGGCAAAATGAACGCCGTAGAGTTCAAGTCCAGTGACCCATGGGAAGTTCTTCAAGTTATCGCCGAAACAGAAAAGAATATCGGCAAGAGAGTGGAATGCATTGCCATCGATGAAGGGCAATTTGTGGAAGGCCTCTTCGCTTTTGCGAGATATCTTCTCGATGCAAACCACGACGTTCTCGTCGCCGGGCTCGACCTGGATTTTCGAGCGATTCCCTTTGGAGAGATGCTCAACCTATCGTGGTTTGTGAACGCATATGGCGGAAGTATTACGGAATGCATCGCATATTGCGCGTGCGGCAACCGCGCCTTTTATTCGCAGCGGTTGATCGAGGGCCAGCCCGCGCCTTATGATAGTCCCGTAAAAATGCCCGGCGATTCCTACGAGCCACGCTGCGCGGAACATTTTGTGCTGCCAGGGCGCCCCCACTAAGAGAAAGTGTTGCGCCCCCGAGAAGCATGTGCGTTACTCTTTCAACTCCGCCGTGGTCTGGCGCGTATCGCAGCCCGTGTAAGCAATCGTGCCCTCTGGATAGCCTTCTTGTGAATGCTCTCGAATTCGTCGTCTCACGTCCGGGTTCAGCCGCCTCTGAATTCTCAGAGAGCATTTGACGCAAAGGCAAAATGACAAAGCGATGACAAGCAAATGACAATCATGCTATGAGATAAAAGCATGATTTAACTGAAGGGCTTTGCCTTGAACACCTGCCGCATTTGCTGCTCCGCGCTTCAGCCGCACCTCAAGAAGAATGGATATGACGTGCTGAAATGTACTCATTGTGGGTTTGGTCAGGTCAACATAACTGCGGATGAGATCGCGAAATTCTACGATCAGGCCTACTACAAAGGAGAAAAGGCAGCCTTCTCGCAGGAAGAAAATGTTGATATTTCGCCGGAATATCGGTATTGGATTCAGAAGAATCTTAAGCGCTTTCCGAAGCGCCCTGTACTCCGGATACTTGAGATCGGTCCAGGACTGGGTGCACCGATGGCCGGCTATTTCCAAACTGTTCATCCAGCGTTTGAGTTTGCAGCTATTGAGATATCGGAGTACGCTTGCGAACGGTTGGCGGCGCGTGGTTTCACCGTTTTCAAGGGACGCGCCACAAACATAGCGACCATCGACGCCTGCCGTGGTAAATACGACCTCATCTATGGAGTAGAGGTCATAGAACACGATCCGGAGCCGCATGCATTTGTCCGCGCCGTGCATGACATGCTGAAGCCGGGAGGGTGGGCGGCCTTTACGACCGGTAATATCGACGGCTTCATGGCGCGTTGGAAGGGCGAAGGTTGGTATTACATCGATCCACCTGCGCACGTGAGTTACTTCACTCCTAAGGCTGTCAAGCAAGTGTTTGGCGAGGAGGGCTTCGAGAATATATCTGTCGAGCGATATGGATTTCACTACGTCACAATGAAACTAAAAACCCGTCTTCCCGGCATTTTGGCGTTAACACATCTCACCAATGTATCAACCGGCATGAGCATTGCAGCGCAAAGCTGCGAATTGACAAGCGGGCGACAGGAATGATACCAGAGAAAAGTGTAATCGAGTCGAAACGAGGTGATTACCCTTTGGCGGAGGTCCAAGTGCAGACGGAAGTCCGACTGTCCGATGCCCTCTTTGACCATGCCGTTGAAAGGCTTCATGCAACGAGATTGTCTCCAGTTGCACGTTGCAAAGTGTGCGGTGGCGAGGCGCATCCATTCGACATCTTGGACTTTAACAAGTCCTGCGATTGCACCCTCTACCCCAACGGGATGAGTGCCACTCCAGTTATCTATAGGTTATGCAGCGAGTGTCAATTCATCTTCACCGATTTCTATGATACCTTTACCGATGAACAATGGCGCAGCTGTGTCTACAACGAAGAGTATCTCCGAATTGATCCCGACTATGCTGAAGTGCGCCCCCGCGCTCACGCCCGCGAAATCATCGCACTGCTGGTCGGCAGAAAGAATAACATCATCGGTCTCGATTACGGCGGTGGAAACGGCATGACTACCGCACTGCTGCGGGAACAAGGTTGGAGCTTCGATTCCTACGATCCATTTGGTCACTCAGATATGTCGCCCGACCGGATCGGCCGTTACAATTTCTGCTCGGCGATGCAGGTTTTTGAACACACCCCCGACCCAGTCGGAACGCTGCGCGCAATAATCGAGAAGAGCAGTCCAGGCAGATTGATGATTTTGATCGGCACCGGAACTCACGATGGCATTGTTTCAAAGAAGACACGCTTGTCATGGTGGTACGCAGCGCCCCGCAACGGCCATATCTCCCTATACTCCCGCAAATCCTTGCAAATCCTGTGCGCAAGTTTCGGACTGAATTGTTCCAGCATGTCGAGCGGCACATTCTTGCTAACACGTGGAATCGGCGAATGGAGCGCCCGCACCCTGCTGCTGAGGGGCAAGCTATTGCGACGGCTTCGCTCGGCTTTGAACATCTGGAGCGGCGGCTTGGCCTGAGAAAAGGTTCGTCAATTGCACAGATGAACATACTCGGTGACCGTTAGTAAGGAATGGTTGAAATGTTACTCGACTTATGGCAATTAAGGATTCAACCGAGTGAGTTTTATATTCTATATTCGCTATTCTTTCAGCGTTACAGTTATCTTGCGCGCGTCGCCGCCAGCTGAGGTGATCGCTATCTCTCCTGTAGCTTTCTTGCGAATGCTTTTGAATTTGTCGCCCCACTCCACCAACACCAGCGCGTCCGGAGTCAGTAACTCGTCAAGCCCCAGCGTTTCCAGTTGGCGCTCACCTTCCAGGCGGTAAACATCCAAATGAAAGAGTTTCACCGGTCGGCCGTCCTGCGCTCCTTCGTACTCGTGCAGCAAAGTGAAGGTAGGACTGGTGACCTCGTCGGGCTCGGCAGCATCCAGAGCCTGGGCAATGCCTTTTACCAGCGTCGTCTTGCCCGTGCCCAGGTCACCGCGCAAGAGCAGCAGCTGCGGTGGGTGGAGCAGCCGGGCCAGTTTGCGGCCCACATCGATGGTGTCCGCCCCGCTTTTGGTGTTGAACTCGTGAATCCGGCCTTTGGCCTCGTCTATCTTGTCTGTGGCATTGCTCATTCGGCGGCCTCGCGCGAGGCCGCGGCCGGTGACAACTCTGCCGGTAGCCCCTGCAACCAAAGATACCCGTTTGGGCCGCCTGTGTGAAAGCGAAAAGCCCGTGAAAGATAAGCAAGACTGTCGGTGGCCAGCAGCGTGTGCTCATCGGTTGCATGCACGGCTAAGTCGCCTGCCAGCCCGTGCAAATAAACTGCGGCTTCGATGGCCAGTGAAGTTTCCGACGGATGCTGCGCCAGTAGACCCGCTATCAACCCCGTCAGCAGGTCGCCGCTGCCGCCCTTGGCCATGCCAGGATTGCCGGTTGTGTTCACAGCCACACGGCCGTCGGGATGTGCTATGAGCGTACGCGCGCCTTTGAGCACCAGCGTGACGCCTGTGCGCTGGGCAAAGCCGCGCGCCACTTTTAGGCGGTTGGCCTGCACCTCGGCCACAGTGATTCCTGCCAGCCGCGCCATCTCGCCCGGATGCGGCGTGAGCACAAGGGTGCGGCCCCCTCTGGCAATTTCGCCCAGCTTGGCCAGCAGTACCGGCTCGGCTGCCAGAATGTTAAGCGCATCGGCGTCGATGACCGCCGGAAATTTTGTCGCCGAAAGCAAACCGCTAGTGAATTTGACCGTCTCGGGAGTTTGACCAAGACCGGGGCCGATGGCCAGCACAGTCTTCCCGGCTGTCAATGCAGTCAGCATCTCCGGTGCTATGTTCTCAACCGAGATTTGTCCCGTTGCATTCGCGATCAATGGCCAGGTCATAAGCTCCGGCGCGATGGTCGCCACTAGCGGCAGCACTGGAACAGGAACAGCCGCAGTCACCAAACCTGCCCCCGCACGCAGCGCGCCCAGGGCCGTCATGGACGGAGCGCCGGACTTGCCTACCGAGCCTCCAACCACCAGCACGTGCCCATAGTTGCCCTTGTTGGCCACCGCCCGGCGAGGCATCTGCGTAAGGGCCAGCGCTGAGCCGGCCCAAGTTAGATTCAGCACGGAGACAATGGCCTCGTCCGGCGAGCCGATGGGCGCCACTACAATCGGTTGCGACCAGCGCCGGGTCAACTGCCCAAAGACGTGCGCCGGTTTGGGAGCTGTAAAAGTGATGACCGCATCGGCGGGAAAAACTGGGTCGGCCGCGGTTGCGGCAGTCTCGTCGGCCGGCCACCCGGAGGGCAGATCGACAGCCAGAACCGGCGCTGTGCAACCCTCGATCCACTTCAGTGCCGCTAGCGCAAGTCCCTTCAGTGGCGGCTTGAAACCCGTGCCGACAACTGCATCAAGAATCAGATCGGCTTCGAGAGCGGTTTTGTGCCGGGCCAACCCTTCAGCAGTCTCGATGATATGGATGAGGCCGTGCGATGACCAGCCTTCCTGATTGCTCAGTTCGCGCCATGCCACAGCCGCTTCACCGGTAAGTCCATCGGGCACGCCCAAGAGCAGCGTAGTTACTTCGAGGCCTGCGGAAGCCAACAGGCGCGCAGCCATCATGCCATCGCCGCCGTTGTTGCCTCGACCGCAGAGAACGGTGATTCGGCGCGCTCGCGGAAACTGTTCGCGCGCAAAGCAAGCCACCGCCGCTGATGCCGCCCGCATCAGATCAATCGACGGAATGCCAAACCGCTCGGTAGTCGCGCGGTCGCAAGCCTGCATCTCGGCTGCGGAGAGAACTTGCATGGAAGTTATGGTAGCGTACGAGGGCGACGGTTTGGTTTTGGAATTGTTGGATAGATTGTGAATCAAAGGAAGCTATCTACCAATCCGCCCAGATGTACCAGTGTCCATCAATGTGTCTGTATACGGGGCTTCTCGGTTTGGGTCTCTGATAGAACTCATCCAGGCTGGTCACCGTGTTCTTCGGTTCGTGATCCAGCCATGAAATATTAATGTGACGGGTCTCACCCGCAAAAGCAGAACCCCAGACCCCTATATGTATATTATTGGCATCCTCCTCATTCACTTGGTCAGCTCTCTTAGCGCCAATCTCGCTCAGCAATGCAAGATACTCGCGATACCTGTCCACTGAGATTCCTCCCTCAGGCGGCATCTTTGATATGGGAGAGTCTGTTGTTTGAACGCCCCAATCTGCCACGGTCGCTAGATATTTGTCCTCTAGGAGCATACTTCGCAGTTGTTCAAACGCAGCTCGATGAGCATAGAAATTCTCTATAACTTTGCTCTCTTTGGGTGGTATGGAGGAAAAATGCAAGATAAGACCGAGCAATAGGAGCAAAGCGAACGCCGCAATAATGGAAAATAGGCGGCTACTGCTGCGGAGGCTGCTACTCTCTTGATAAAATGCGAAATTCGCACCATCTTGCCTTTCTTTCGCAAGGTAGACCGCGCCAAATCTACCCAGAATAGATTAAAGGACATAGTAGCTATTGAGATTAGTCCCTGTCACGCTTGATCTTGATTCGGAATGACCTAAAATACTTACCACTATCCACTGTCTTCACCGCATCATCAGCACCAGCAACCAGCCGTTCAATCCAGCAATGAGCACGGCAACAAACCATGAGAGCCCTTGCAGCCAGCGAGCATTTACAAACTCCCCCATGATTTTACGGTTGCCTGTGAACAGCACAAGCGGCACCACGGCGAAGCTCAACTGCATCGAGAGAATCACTTGGCTGAGGATCAGCAGTTTCTCCGTACCCTGCTCGCCGGTGACCGCGACCACGATGATGGTGGGAATGATGGCCAGTGAACGTGTGATGAGACGGCGCAGCCAGGGCGAGACTTTGAGGTGGATGAATCCCTCCATCACCACTTGGCCGGCCAGCGTACCGGTGATTGACGAGTTCTGTCCCGAGGCTAGCAGAGCGATGGCAAACAGCGTACTCGCGCCGGCCGCGCCCACCAGTGGACTGAGCAGCTTGTAGGCGTCCTGAATGGCGGCAACATCGAAGAGGCCACGACGATGGAAGACCGCTGCCGCCACGATCAGTATGGCCGCGTTCACAAACAGCGCCAAGGTGAGCGCCATCGCAGAGTCGATGTTGGCCATCGAGATAGCCTCGCGCTTGCCTTTAGGCGTGCGCTCGTATTTGCGGCTTTGCACGATCGACGAATGCAAATAGAGATTGTGCGGCATCACCGTCGCGCCTAATATGCCGATGGCGATGTAGAGCATCTCGGGGTTAGTGACGATCGACGGTGAAGGGATAAAAAGGCTGCGCAACGCCGGCCAGTAATCCGGGCGCGAGAAAAACATCTGCACGCCGAACATGCCTACAATCGTGCCGATCAGCGCAATGACCAGCGCCTCGATGTAGCGGAAGCCCCAACGCTGCAAGAGCAAAATCAGCAGCACATCCAGGCCGGTGATAAGCACGCCATAGAAGAGTGGAATGTGGAAGAGTAACTCGAGGGCAATGGCCGAGCCGATAACTTCGGCCAGGTCACAGGCGGCGATGGCGATTTCTGCGCCGATCCACAGGCCATAACTTACTCTGGGGCCGTAACTCTGGTGACATAACTGCGCCAAGTCGCGCTCGGTGGCCACGCCCAGTTTGAGCGACAAACTTTGCAGCAGAATGGCCATCAGGTTTGACACCATGATGACGGACAGCAGCGTGTAGCCGAAGCGCGATCCGCCGGCGATGTCGGTGGCCCAGTTGCCGGGGTCCATGTAACCGACTGAGATCAGGAATCCAGGGCCAAGAAAGCCGAGCAGCCGCCGCCAGTAGAAAGGCGAGCGGGAGACACGCACCGTCGCATGAACCTCCGGCAGCGAGGGCACTTGGTGCTCGGAGCCCGGCGCGAGACCGGGTAGAACCGGCAATGGGGAGGAGTCCACAGTGCTCATAAAAACAGTATGCCACAACTAGTTAACTATAGTTAATGATCATTATTAAATTTAATTACAAATGAGATTCCGGCCTCAACCAGACTGCCTCAGCCGCCGGGCGTCCCAGAGTTGAAATTTCAGTAAGCAACTCAATCGAAACGGTTTGGTCATAGTTTTGGCTGACCACCCTCAAGCTCTGGCCAGGGCCAATGCCGGACTGATGCAAAAAAAGCAGTAGCTTGGGGTCACGCTCCTGCAGGCTTGTAACCATGTAACGTTTGCCTTCGACGGCCTCTGAAAGCGGCGTCTCGCCACGCTGTTTGCGCGCAGCCGGGCTTTCCGGCAGCACGTGGTTGCCGTGTGGACAGGCACCACCCTCGCCTAGCCGCTCCTTGAGCTTGGCTTCAAAGGCCGGGGAAACGGCATGCTCCAGCCGTTCAGCCTCCTCGTGAATCTCGTGCCACTCCATGCCGAAAATTTCGCTCAACATGCGTTCAATGAGATGGTGGCGCAGGGCTGTACGATAGGCAGTTTCGCGGCCGGCCGCAGTGAGCCGCACGATACCATCCGCGCCCACTTCGACGTAGCCATCACGCTTGAGCCGCTTGAGCGCCATGGTCACCGCCGGCGCCGATACCTCAAGCCAATGCGCCAGCACAGCCGGAATTACTTCGCGCCCCTCGGCCTCAGCCTCCAAAATGGCCTTGAGGTAATTCTCCTTCGAAACGTGGATCGAGTCTTTCATAGTTGCGCTGGATCAGTTTATATGGTGCGGCGTCCAATATCTGCCGATCTATAGCTAGTTTAACCTTTAGTGTCTCGTAACTGCACAGGTGGGGTCATGATTCCACTTTGCTCAATTAGAATGGTTTACGTAATGAACACAGACGAGATTCGCACTAATTGGGTAGGACGGGTCATCAACGGGAGATTTACCCTCCTGCAATGGTTGGGCGGCTCTGAGTCGAGTGCTGTCTTCCTCACCGAGATCGAGGGAAATCGACCGCAGAAAGCTGCTATCAAGCTCATTCCCGCTGACGCCTCAGATGCGGAAGCTCGCATAGCACGCTGGGCCGCGATAACTCCTCTCTCTCATCCTCATCTTGTCCGCCTGTTGGACTCCGGACATTGCGAGATCGATAACACTCGGTTGGTCTACGCCGTCATGGAATACGCCGAAGAAAACCTCGCAGAGATTCTTCCCGTGCGGCCACTCACACCCACCGAGACCCGAGAGATGCTCGATCCGGTCATCGACGCGCTTTCCTATCTTCATGGAAAAGGCTTTGTACATGGCCGCCTCAAGCCATCGAACATCATGGTCGTCAGCGACCAGTTGAAGCTTTCTTGCGACAACCTTCATCCCGCAGGCGAGGTGCGCAACCTTCCTCAGTCGACAAGAGTCTACGATGCGCCGGAAGCCGTTTCCGGGACGATCTCTCCGGCCGCCGATATCTGGTCGCTGGGCATCACCCTGATCGAAGCTCTGACCCAGCGTCCTCCGGTTTGGAATAGATCGGCGCAGAGCGAGCCGACTGTGCCGGAATCCATACCCCAACCTTTCGCCGGCGTTGCGCGCGAATCCCTGCGTTCCGATCCTGAGCGCCGTTGCACCCTCAGCGATGTCAAGGCTCGCCTTGGAGGTGACCAATCCCTCTCGGACTCGGACGGCGAAACAAGCAAAATGCCGCCCACCAAACTCCGTGGGTTGGCGCTCGCCGCCTTAGTGCTGGTCTTGCTTGCGGTCTTCGCGGTGCACCAACTGCGATCTCGCCAGACTCAGTCATCCTCACCTGCAGAAGTACAGCAGTCTGAACCCGCGACCGCGGCACCCCCGCCTCAATCTCCAACTCCGCCGAAGCGTTCCCCAAAACATGCGGCGGCGAATGATGCCGTGGTCAAGGATGCCGTTGTCAAGCAAGTTATGCCCGATGTACTACCGCGTGCCACTGCGACCATCCGCGGTCAAGTTAACGTGACAATACGGGTTACGGTCGATGCAGACGGTAACGTCTCGAATGCAGACTACGACTCGCCGGGACCCAGTAAGTACTTTGCCAAAGCAGCCCTCGAAGCAGCCCGGCGCTGGAAGTTCAAACCTGTGCAAGTCAGTGGTAGCGATGTTTCCCGCGTGTGGGTTTTACGGTTTCAATTCAGACAAACCGGAACCGAAGTTACTCCCGTTGAAGTATCTCGCTAAGCGCATGCCAGAGATAAAAGATGAAAAATTGGGATAGAACGACATAAAAGAGTCTTTTTAAGAATGAACTGGTCAGGATTAGTGGGTCGCCACCTATTTTTCTCTATACGTCAACAAATACAGGCACCCAACCCTGACGCGATTTTTGCGGCAAGGCTGGGATTGCATCCGCAAATCTACTTCACCCGCACCTTAGGCTCGACCGACAACCCTGGCCTGAGTTCGTGGTTGGGGTCTTCGCCAGCCAGATCGTTGAAATCGATGCGCACCGGAATGCGCTGAACGACCTTCACATAGTTTCCCGTAGCGTTTTCCGGCGGAAACAGCGATAACACCGAACCGGTCGCGCCACCGATCTGAGTTACCTTGCCGTGGTAAGTCTTGCCCGTCGAGTCTACTTCAATCTCCACTAACTGGCCAGCGGCCATGTGGCGTAACTGAGTCTCCTTGAAGTTAGCCGTGACCCATAAACCCTCAAGAGAAACCAGCGTCAGCAGATTCTGCCCCGGCGCTACATTCTGGTTGATCTCGACGCTTTTGCGGGTAATGATACCCGCTTCTGGCGCTACGATTTTTGTATAACTCAGGTTAAGCTTGGCTTGGTCGAGTTGAGCCTGAGCCTGGTCGACCTGCGCCTGCGCCTGCTTGGCGCGAGCACTCTGCGCGGCCACTTGCTGCGGGCCGGTCTCAGCGTACTTCAAACCGGCTCGGGCCTGTGTCTCGCGCTCAAGGGCTACCTTTACGCCGTCGTCGGCCGCCCGCTCAGTGGCAAGAGCGTCGTTGAGTGCGGCCTTGGCGGCATCGGCGGCGGCCACGGCAGCGTCAAACTGCTGCTTGCTGATAACGTCCTTCTCGACTAGCGGCTTGTAGCGCTCAAGGTCAGCCTCGGCCTTGGTGTCGTTAGCCTTGGCCTGCGCAATTCGCGCACGCGCAGCATCCAGTTGTTGCTGGGCCTGCCCAACAGCGGCGTGAGAACCGCTCAAATTGGCATCGGCTGAACTTAGATTGCTGCCGGTGTTGATGGAAGTGAGAGGCACATTCACGTTGGCCGCGGCGGCATTGGCTTGAGCGCTTGCTAAGGCAGCCTGAGCGTTTTCGAGCGCGACTTGATAGTCCGCCGGGTCGAGTTCAGCAATCACGTCGCCGGCCTTGACCACTTGGTTCTCCTCGACATCAACCTTAAGAACCTGGCCGGAGATGCGCGGGCTGATTTGGATCAAATGTCCGTTAACCTGCGCGTCGTCGGTGTCTTCGCTATATGTGGAGCGCCACCAGATTGCCACGGCAACCAGCACGAGAACCGCGACCACGACGATGATGATGCCTCTGCGACGCGAGTTCGGCTGCGCGATCTCTGTGCTCTCATCGGGCTCGGCTCGGTTTGGTGTTGGATTGTTATCCGCCACGTTTACTTTCCTCCCAAATACTTCTTGTAGTTCTCGGCCGCGCCCAGCGCACGGGCCAGGCTGAGCTTGGCCACATTGTGTCGATAAAGGCTGGCCACATACTGATCGTTGGCCTGGGCCACGGACTGCTGAGCCTGACTAACGGCCAAGTTATCGCTGACTCCGTTGACGTAACGCTGCTGCGCCTCCGAGAGCGCCTCGTTGGCCAGTTCTACACTCGACTTAGCCACCTCGACCTGCTTCTCGGCCGATTCAATATCCAGCAGTGCATCGCGCACATCGGCATCCACTTGAGCATTCTTGTCACTCAATTGGGCTTGCGCGGTCTGCAGTTGCGCCTCAGCCACCTGCGCCTCGCCGCGCAGGGCAAACTCCTTGAACAGCGGAACGCTCAACGCGCCCGTGGCGTCGCCGGTGCCATGCGAGGTCTTCACATTCACTCCAATGTCGCCGTAATCGCCATTGAAGCTGAGTGTCGGGAGCCGGTCCGCCGTAGCCGCCTTGCGCTGGTCCTCAGCCGCCTTGGTTTGCTCCACCATGGCCGCCATATCCTTGCGGTTGGCGTGGGCTTGGCGAATCGCCGCGTCTACATCAATTTGATCGAAAGCCGCGTAAGGCGCTTTGTCGGCCAGCGTAAAGCTCTGCGCCAGCGGCAGTCCGATGGTCCGCGCCAGTGCCAGTTTGTCCTTTTCCAGAGCATTCTTGGCTACGATCAATTGTTGCTCCAGTGATTGATAATCCACGCGTGCCCTCAACTCATCGAGCAGAGGCGCCGTTCCGGCCTCATGATTGGCAACTGCCTGGTCGAGCGAAACTTTGGCCGTAGCTACTTGTGCTTCCACGCTGGCAACCTGAGTTTCATCGGCCAAAACCAGCAAGTATGAGTTGCCCACGACCAGCACCACCATATCGCGCGCGTCCTGAGCGGACAATTCAGCGGCGGCGAAGTTGTGCCGCGCTGCCAAATAATTGCGCAGAGAAGCCACATCCACCAACGCCCAACTCAGTGAAGCTCGTAGATCTGTATATCCGAAAGGGCCAATGATGGTGGGGAAGCCGGGAATGCGCAACCCCTCGGCCGGCAGGTCCACCTGCATCACGGTTTCCTTGGCGTTGAAATCCACCGACGGCAGCAGCGACTGCAACTGGCTGAGCCGTTCGCCGCGCGCCGCGGCTGTCTGTGTCGCGCTGAGGATCACGCCCAGGTTAGCCTTCAGCCCCCGCTGCATCGCGTCATCAAGGGAAAGATCGATGGGCTGCGCCGAAACCTCACCCTGCGCCACGCTACCCTGAAAAGAAGAGGCATTCGGAGCGGACGACGTGCTGGGCGGTGCCTGTGCAGTCAGCGTACTTGCCGTCAAACTCGCGGCCAGAATCACAGGGCCCATCCGCAGAGCACAGAGACAGGAACAGATCGAGTTTTTTCCTGAAGAAATTGAGAACATCCGTAGCGTTCGACTTTCAGTGAAGAACCGCGGCCCCAAAAACCTTACACCTATAAGAGATGCGATGGGTAGGCAGCGGGGTTCGTATATCTAGTGTAACGAATCACCGCGCGGTCGAGGCATGAAGCAGTTGCGAAGCCAGCGAGCAGAGCCCTTGGCGGAAAACTTCGCGCGCCGCTTCCGGCGTCCATCCCGCGGCTTGCGGTCCGCCGTGGTTCTGCAACAGCGTGGCGGTCTCGGCTGCTGTGAATCCAGCCACCGCCCGCAGCACAAACACGGTGCGCACCGTCGTGGGCAGGCCGGCTAACCACTTCCGCACGCGATCGCGCTCCGGCCCGGCAATCATGTTTTCCAGTTCCTCGCTCGAAATTCCGGCCGACGCCAAATCGTCATCCTCGATACAGGTCGAGGCCTGCGCAAGTCCCTCCGGCGCGGCGAGGCTGCCTGGGTTGCGCTGGACAAGCAGGTCGAGGGCCGCGGTTGCGAGCGCCCTCCGGCTGCTCTTGCGTGCCATTGCCGGGTCAGCGCAGACGGAGACCTCGGCATTGGCGATCGCGGTCTCCACCAGCCGCACGCTCTCCTCGCCTTCGCCCACCAGCATCGAGGCCAGGCTGTAGAGTCCGGCGGCAATCAGCTCGAAAATCTCTTCCAGCCCCTCGAAGGCCTTGGTGACCGTGGCCTCATCCTTGGGCTGGCCATCCATCAGGCCGTGCACTCGTTTGGAGAAGTCTTCGGCGCCGGCAGGGATCGGCTGAGGTGGAATCAGGCTGTCGTTGTGAAGGATCGGTTCCCGAGGCATGGGACAGCTCCTTTCAGGAGGCAAAGCACGCAGTGTTAATCTCTATCCTCAACCCGATGGGCCATGCGGGTCAAACCGGGTGCGGTGCAGGCAATCGAATGGAACGCATCTTGCATATCTTTATCTGCTGTCCAGTTACCATCGAGTTGGATCGATCTCTTGGAATGGTCGGAACCAATGCAGCGTTCAGGGAAAAGACACCCCCCTCCCCCTATATACCGTGAGACTGTGGAACTGTGATGAAATTGTATAGCCGTCACGCGATTGCCTTGGCATGCAAAGCGAGGGCCAACTTCCTTCCAATCCATGTCGGGCAAAAAACAAGCTTATCCTGGGTTTTCCGAGCTCACGGCGCGGCTAACAGGGTTGATCATGGAGTTATCATGGAACTGTATGGCTTTTCCGATCAAAGTTTGCGTCGTCTGCTCTGAAGAATTTGAACTGAGGCCGGACAAACCCGGCTTCGCCAATCGCTGTCCCGCATGCAGCGCCCCGGAGTCAGCCGAACCCACGGCCAAGAACAACCTGGACGCCGACGCTCGCAAGGCCGAGAGCGAAATGAACGAGGCCCGGCGCAGAACCATCCGCGATATGCTCTACCGCAAGGAGAGCTGACAGCGCGAACGAATCGGTCCAGAAATCGGTGTGTGAACGCGCCGAATCTAGCTCTGGCGCAGCGTGATGAGTGTAATCTCCGGCAGGCAATCGAATCGAAATGGAAGCCCAGATGTGCCGATGCCACGATTGACGTTCAGTTGCAAGCTTCCAAGCCGGAACCATCCTTGAACATACTTCTTGCCCAGTAAAGGCAGTTGCAACGCACCCAGCAGCGGCAGGCGAACCTGGCCGCCATGAGTGTGACCACTCAACATCAAGTCAATCGCGTGCCCCACTGGATTCGCCAGCAGATAGTCGACGTAATCCGGCGCATGACACAAGAGGATGACGGGCTCATTCGGTAGATTGCGGATCGAATCAGGAATCGCCAGCTCCGGCTTCGGACGGCCTTCTACGGGATCATCAACTCCGGCCAGCCAGAATCTGCTGTTAGCGCGTTCAATCGGCAGGTAGGTGTTGTTCAGAACAGGGATGCCGTTGGTCGTGAGCGCCTCGGTAACTTCTTTTGCCCCGATGACTACGTCATGGTTGCCGAGGACGGCATAAAGATGTCGGCATTGAAGTTTTTCTTTCAAAATATTGGCGCATTGCCATGCGGCGCCAATGGCAAACTTCGTTGAAAAAATTCCACTGCTGACAAAATCGCCCGTAAGAAAAATCGCATCGGGCTGTAGGCTGTTGACTTGGTCAATCACGCGACGGAGGAAGAATGGCTCCGTGAATTCATCCATGTGAATATCGCTGATTTGCGCGATGCGAAATCCCTCAAAACTCTCAGGCAGTCCGCGCAGTGGAATCTCGCTCTGGACGACCTCGATCCAGTGACGCTCAAGCTCACTCGAATAAAGCGCCAGAGCGGCAGCACAGCCAATGCTTGCCTTGAGAAAGCGGCGGCGGCTCACAGGCTGCCGAGAGATGGAATCAAAAAGTCCCATATCTCATCTTAGAGCGATTTTCCAGTTCACATGATGTATCCGGCAGCGTGGAAAGTGGCTTTTTCTTCCACCCCAACAACGAAGGCCTGTCGCCGGGGACCCCGGAGAGGAAAGGGCCACTCAACTGCTACGGCCTCCCTTTCACAGCAACTGGAGAACGGCTATAACCGGTTTCAGCCGTACTCTGAGTGAGCTTCAGCAAGGCACAGCAACAGCATGGAAATCGAATTGTGAATGGATCAATAATGCGGGGTGGATGCCCGCTGCGGAACTTCCACCCCAAATTTGACAAGGTTGTCGATCGCTCGTGCAAGACTTGCTTAACGCGAAGCCGCAGTGTGCGTTCTTGACCCTGTGATGGCGTGGCCTTGGCCTTGCATCGTAGCTTGCTGCACCGTTTGAAGCACTTGAACTCCAACCGGCGATCCTAGTCCCGTTGTCGGATCCCAGCCCGGCCCAGCAGAAAATGCGCCATTGCAGCCTGTCGTTATGTTCCGAAAGCAAGTCGACTCATTCATGTTGTAGAGCGAGGGGCTGATGAATCCTAGGCGCGTTTGGAGCTTCTGGCAGAGCAAGGCAATTAACCCGGCCCACAGCGGCGCCACCGCACTGGTTCCACCGACCACCAACTGCTGGCCGTCTACTTGAACTTTATAGCCGGTCTCCGGATCGGCGTTGCCGGCCACGTCGGGTACACCGCGATTGGACTGCGATGTAGCGTTGGCCTGCCACTCCGGCCGTGCAAAGACCGTACTGAATCCGCCTCCTGTGGCACCGCCTTGCGCGCCGTCATTCCACACCGTCTCGCTGGTAATGGCGCCATTGGCCGACAGAAGCCTCGTGCCTCCTGCGGCCAGCACATGCGGGCACGACGCCGGGAAATCAACGTGGTTTTGGCCGTCGTTCACGCCGTCGCTGGAACCGTTGTCGCCGGCGGCCACGGTAATGGTGATGCCCAGCAAGCCAGCTTCCTGCGCCACTTCTTCGAAGTTCTGCGTCGACTGCTGCGTCCAGGTAGATTCCGGGCCGCCCCAGCTGATCGAAATCACGGTGGGCTTGCGGAGTTGGTCGTGAACCGCCATGCTCAGCGCATCCTGGAATCCACGCGTGGTGTTGGGCGTGAAGTAGGCCACGATCAGCGCTCCCGGAGCCACTGCCCCGGCCACTTCAATGTCCAGCATCACCTCGCCATCCGCGCTTTGCGCCGTAGTCGGGCGATTCTTCGCCTGGTCTACGGAAGAGGTTTGGACCTGCGGCTGCGGAACTCCCAGGGATTGGAAATACTCCTGAAGATCGGACGGGCGATAGCCGCCGCCAAGCTCGATCAGGCCAATTACTTGTCCGGCGCCATTCACATCCTGGGGGAAGTTGTAAAGTTTGGCCACTTCTATCGGAGTGTATGCGGTATTCGAGGCACGGGCGCCAAAGGTGCCGCTAGTTCCCCGATAGCGGAAATGCGGCTTAGCCACCGGACGGTCATCCAGCCCAAACACGCCCTGAACAATGGTCGAAAGCTCTTCGGGAATCTGAATCGTGCCGGTGCGCCCCCGATAGCTGCCGTCGGGATGCTCGTAATCAACCAGCGAGATGCCAAAGGCCTTCTCCATCTTCGAGGCGGTTCCTGCCAGGGTTACGGTGCGGCGCAGAACCTCGTCGCCCCGCTCCAACATCTCGAGTTTGTTGTCGTGGGCAAACTTCCGGACCATGTCAACATGCGCGGGATCGGCGCCATATTGCGCGGCAAACTCGCTGTGACTCAAAAACTTGCCAGAAGCTGTAGGCATCGCCAGCGGCTTGCGATGCTTGAGAATCACCGAGATTTCGATGAGTTGATGTGGATCGGTCGGTCCAATTGCGCGCGCTCCTTCAAGTGGAACGCGCTCGCTGCCCTTCAGGTCGACTTTTCTTGAATTTGACATAAGGTAACTCCTTCTCCGATCGGGTTTTCCGGTGGACAATATGCCGGACGGTATTTCAGCGGCGACGGAGGAATAGCCGGGAAGACCTCTCAACGTCGCAAGCTACGCTCCATGCCGGGGAAAGGCATGGTTCACGCCCCGCGCTTGCACCCCGAAGTTGACAGGGCCGTGCGCGGGCGAAACGAGTCGCCGGTAGTGTTATCGAGAAGTTTCTTGCAGGGGAAAAGTCTTCAGCGCACCACTTGCAAACCTTTGTTCCCAACAGGTCGCACGCGGATAATCTGCCCTGGCGTGCGTTGCCGAAAGGTTCGTGCGGCGCTCGGTCGAGCGGTGCATCCACACAATCTGCGAATATACTCCCAAATAGTGAGTGTGAGCACGTCTTTTTTTAAGAACCCCGAACGACTTTTTGATGACACGGAACGATAAGAAATAGCCATAGCCTCGCTGGCAACCTCTGAAGTTGATGGATTATCGCAACTTCTGGTCGCGAATCGTGTTCTCATTGAGACGAGTGTCTGGTTGCTTCCGCGAAAAGGTCACGCAAGAAAATGCAAAGGGTCTTTGAGGAGTCGTCTATGCAGTCCTGGCGCGTTTTCCTGGGTTGTCTTCTATGCTTCACGCAAGCCGTTCAACCAGTGCTTGGTCAACAGACAACTGTTCCCACCGCTCGTCGTGATCACCTCACACACACGGACCGCTCCACGCAAACCTTGAGCGGCAATGAGCGCATTCTTCATGCGTTGAACCGATTCACTTTCGGTCCGCGGCCTATGGATCTAGAGACTGTGCGCCAAGTTGGGCTCGATCAGTGGTTTGAACGGCAACTGCACCCGGCCACTTTGGATTACGGCGATCTGAATCGTCGGTTGAACCAGTTCCCGGCCATGCGGCTGGCAACGCCTCAACTGCTCACGGCCTTTCCCAGCGGAGCGATCATCCGACAGCTTGCGGACGGAAAGCTCGCCGCGCCAAACACGCCCATTCTACGCGCCGTTTACCGCGATCAGATTGCATTCTACAAAGAGCGCGAAGCCCAAAAAGCGGAGAAGACTATCCTATCCACGGCGTCAAACAAAGACGCCTCGCAGCCGGCGATGGCTTTGCCCGCTGACGGAAGCATGAACGGAACGATGCTGGGCACAACGGAGAATCAACCAGTCCCAAACCCAATGTCTGACCGGTCAATGACTCCTAACACGACGATGTCTTCGAATGATTCAAACAACGCGAAGGCTGCCGCAACACCCGCCGTGCAGCCCTCGCCTTCGGATGCTGAGTTACTTGCGATTCTGGAGCTTCCTCCCGAGCAACGTGTGAAGCATATGTTAGCCATGCAACCGCGGGAACTCGAGGAGGTTCGCGCGACCTTCAAAGGCCCGCGGCGGGCGCTACTGCTTTACAAGATGACTCCGGGGCAACGGGAGATTGTAGCGGATCTTGAAAATCCAACCAAGGCTGTCATCGACGAAATGATGGAACAGCGATTGATTCGCGACATATACAGCCCGGCCCAGTTACAGGAAGTCATGACCGACTTCTGGCTCAACCACTTCAATGTATATCTGCATAAGAATGAGGAGACGCCATATTATCTGGTCAGCTTTGAGCGGGATGTTATCCGGCCACGGGCGCTGGGCAGATTCGAGGACTTGCTCGTGGCTACGGCTGAGAGTCCGGCAATGTTGCTCTATCTTGATAACTCCAGTAGCATGGGGCCGGACTCCATCGCTAGTGAGAAGGAGAAGCAACGCTCTGCCATGCAGAACAAGCCGGCTCCTCCGCCAGGACTCAACGAAAATTACGCTCGCGAACTAATGGAGTTACACACGCTCGGTGTCAACGGTGGCTACACCCAGCAGGATGTAACTGAGATGGCCCGCGTTTTTACTGGTTGGACTGTGGATCAGCCTGCGCACGGCGGCGGCTTTATCTTTGATGAACGCAAACATGAGCCGGGCACCAAAAAGATTCTGGGTACGAAAGTCAAAGATGGCGGTCAAGAAGAAGCCTTGAAGATGTTGCATCTCCTTGCAACGCGGCCGGCGACAGCACAGTTTCTCAGCCGCAAGCTGGCCATCAGGTTTGTGGCCGACGATCCGCCACAAAGCCTGGTAGATCGTATGGCGAAGAGCTATCTTGCAAGCGACGGCGACATCACTAGCGTTCTGCGGACGATGTTTCACTCGCCTGAGTTCTGGCAGCGCGACATGTATCGTGTGAAGGTAAAGACACCGCTCGAATATGTAGTCTCGGTGGTGCGCGCGAGCAGCCCAGAGACGGACAGCGTGATGCAGTTAGCCAATGTGCTCGATCGCATGGGAATGCCTTTGTACGGCTGTGTGCCGCCTACCGGCTATTCATCGAAAGCAGAGGCTTGGGTGAGCACAGGTGCGTTAGTCAACCGTATGAACTTCGCGCTGAATTTGACTTCGAACAAGCTAACAGAATTTCAAACAGCATGGTCAGCTGATGCTAACAACGGTGACTTGGCGCGTGAGGTTGCCACCGACGCCGCGCAGATAGATATGGCAGCCGATGAGTTACGACTGGAAAACCAGCTTGTCACAGGCCGTGTAAGCGACCATACACGCCAGACGATGCTGGAACAGGTCGAGAGCCCGGCTGAAACGCACTCCGAAAATCCAACAAATCAGACGGCGCCAGCGCAGCCCATCAATGCTGCCGCTCAAATCTCTAGCAGAGATAAATCGCCAAATCCTGCTATGACGCAGGCTGCGCGCGAAAAGAAGGACGCTCTGCTGGCAGGGTTGTTATTGGGGTCTCCGGAGTTTCAACGACGATAGTCGACTCATAGTATTCGACACGGACGGGCAACGTGATGAGGCTTGAGGAGAAGATAAAAATGCAAATAACACGACGTGTGTTTCTTCGCGGCGGCGCTCTGGCGATTGCTGGAACTTCTGCGGTTCCGGAATTTCTGACACGAGCTGTCTTTGCCGAGCGAGCCGATTTCCGCGCGCAAAGCAAGCGGTTGGTGGTCATCTTCCAGCGCGGCGCAGCCGATGGGCTGAATGTAGTTGTTCCTTATGGCGAAAAAAGCTACTACGCGATGCGGACCACAATCGCGATTCCGCAAAGTCAAGTACTTGATCTGGACGGTTTCTTTGGATTGCATCCTTCGCTGGCATCGTTTGAACCGCTCTATAGGCAAGGCCACTTGGCGATTGTGCCGGCGGCGGGTTCACCTGACATGACGCGCTCGCACTTCGACGCGCAGGATTATATGGAGTCGGGCACGCCAGGCATCAAAGGAACACCTGATGGATGGCTCAACCGCGCTTTGCAAGCGGAAGATCAAAAGGGTGACCCACGCCACCGGCCAGAGCATACGGCATTTCGCGCGATTGCATTAGGCTCACAGGTCCCGCGCACATTGATGGGCAAGATCGAAGCCGTCGCCCTCAACAATGTGCTGGATTTCAACGTGGGAGGCCCCGTTAAGGTTGGCGGACCTGGCGCACCAGCCAGCAATGCCTTTCAGACGATGTACGACGAGTCGAGCGATTCCTTGCTGCACACTGCGGGCGAGTCCACGTTTGAAGCTATGAAGATGCTGCGCGCCACTGACCCTGCGCACTATATGCCTTCCTCTGGTGCAACTTATCCAAATACGCACTTCGGCAATAGCATGAAGCAGATTGCGCAGTTGATGAAGGCCGACTTGGGCGTTGAAGCCGCCTTTGCCGACATTGGCGGCTGGGACACGCATCATAATCAGGGAGGTGTGAATGGCGACCTCGCTAACCGGCTCAAGGAGTTCTCCGAGAGCATTTCAGCCTTCTGGCGCGATATGGGCGACGATGCGGAAAGCATCACGCTAGTGACGATGAGTGAGTTTGGCCGCACCGCCGAGCAGAACGGCACCGGCGGTACCGATCATGGCCACGCCAATGTCATATTTGTTTTGGGCGGCAGCGTCAAAGGTGGAGAAATCTATGGCAAATGGCCCGGCCTCGCCAAGGAGCAGCTGAATGAGGGCCGTGATCTGGCCGTAACTACCGACTTTCGCCAGGTGCTGGGAGAGATTGTATTCCAGGCATTGGGGACCGCCAATCTGGAATTGACCTTTCCTGGCGCTCAAGTGAAAGAAGACAAATTTTTGCGATTTACCTAATAGCCTAACATTGTTCCGGGAGTTACAGTGATGACTGCCAAGGGATCACTGCAGAGAAAACTGACGGCAGTTAATCTCTTCTGCGCGGATCGTAGCTCGCACAACATAATGACAAACGCTGATAACTGCAGCAACGATAACTCTCCGAAAACATTCTTTCGATGCCAGACTGGGCAAGCAAATATTTTCGAAGGCCTGCATCCAATGCATGGCTGCTACCGCGGCACACTGCGGACCGTGAACTTCGGTGACGGCCAACAGAAAAGCTGATAACTCCTTCTCCGCTTCTGTGATCAAAGCAACGTTGGCGCGACAAGGAACTAGCTTCTGCCCTAAGTGTTGTTTCACTTTCATCATTTGTGATTTTCTCTAGAGTTTTAGACGTCGGGTGCCGCGTTTACCAAAAACAAAGTACGCAGTCATCATCTCCCGCCATCTCAAGCTTATGAGCTTCACGCCACTCGTGTTTGAAACAGGGAACAGTGCAGCCACACCTTACCTTTTGGTGCCATCTCCCAAAGCTACTTGCGGCCAACTTCTGAAAATCGTCTGAGACGCGACCGTTCATGAAGCATGCTTTATTGCAGTTGCATGTTAAGGCCGACCGTGTCTGGCAACGTCATCTCAAAAAACACGGCGCCCGGTTTGCCTTGGGTAGCAGCCCGAGTCCCGATTTCAGTTTTGTCCTTTCTGAGAATGAATCCGGCCTTGTTCGGCACCCTTCCCATGGCATATCGATGAATCGCATCGTTTTCTACAGCCATCACCGCTGGATCATCGACAGTGCTCACGGCGGACAACATATAGGCAATAGCATTAAGCAAATCGAGCGGATGAAGCGGCTTGGACATAAAACTATACACCAGGCGGTGAGGGGCAGTATTCAATACGTCAGACATCGAGGCTAAGCCAGAAATAAACAGTACCCTGCAGTTGCGCAGCATTGCCGTAATTTCGGCTGCGGCTTCAACACCATTCATTACGCCCAGACAAACGTCAGTTACTAGTAAATCCGGGATGAAGTCTATTGCTTTAGCGACTGCCGCTTCACCGCTGATGGCCGTGGCAATCTCGTATCCCTGTTCTTGCAGAATCAAACTTAGCGTAAGCGCAGTCGATTGCTCATTATCGACAACGAGAATTCTGGCCTGCCTTTTGTTCCCACACCTCATACGCATCATGATAATTCCCCCTCGCAAAATCTACTGCGTCGTGCTCGCGGACGGTGCGATGCTTTCAAGCATTCCTTTTTTCCTGAAATGAAAATAGCGGAGGTGAAACTGTATGGACATCAGCGAAAACTGGAAGTTATGTAAGTATTTCTGCGTATGCCCTGTAGGGATATTCCTACAAGTAACAGCCGATCCTAAGTAAGCATCTTCTCTGTGGCGCGTGAGCTGACATAGCGGCCTCCTTCCAATATCTTCCTGGTTGCCTCAGCCAGTTCTTCGGAAGCGTTGTTTTTGTTGACATAGGCGGCAGCGCCAGACCTCAAACAGCACATTGCATACTGATCCTCCGGCTGGACGCTAACTATGATGACAGGCAATCGCGGGTAAATGCGCTTCACATTCAAGAGCACATTCAGCCCACGGCATCCCGGCATGTTGATGTCGAGTAACAGCATGGCGTACTCGCACCTGGCCAAGTGGCCGAGCACTTCTTCCCCATTGGCGGCTTCGGAAAAAAGTGCGCCGGGGACCGCATCGGACAGAATCTCTTTAAGGCCGCGACGCACCTCTGCGTGGTCATCTGCTATCAGGATATGCATGCTTGTTCACGCTCTCGCCGACGCGCTGGGCTGATATTCAAGGGAGCAGATATACAGATTCGATAACTTCTTAAGATACCGCCGATTGTTATGCTGCCCATCGACTTACGATAAAGGAGCCATAAATGAATTCAAGTCAGCAAAGGCTGGTTATATTGTAAGATTTTCTGCGTACAATTCGTAGGCTTTTTCCTACAGCTATAAATTGATTTAATCGATCATCTGGTGCTTCATCGCGTAGCGAGTCACTTCGGCGTTGCTCTTCATTTGCATCTTGATCATAATGCGCGCTCGATAACTACTGACCGTTTTCACGCTGACGTGAAGCCGCTCGGCAATCTCGGTCAACGCTATACCGGAAGCGATCATTCGCATCACCTCGTGTTCCCGATCCGAAAGCAGCTCATGTAAGGGCTTGTCAAAGGGCTCGTCAAGCTGGGTAACCAGTCTTTCTGCCAGCCGCGGACTAACGTAGCGCCCGCCGTCCAATATTTTTTTGGTTGCCTGGGCCAGTTCTTCGGGGGCGCTATCCTTGTTGATATAGGCGGCTGCGCCGGCCCGTAAACAACGCATTGCATACTGGTCTTCCGGCTGCATACTCAGGATGATCACTGGCAATCGTGGATAACTGCGCTTCACGTCCCGCAACACATCCAGCCCGCTGCGTCCGGGCATATTGATGTCGAGTATAAGTACGTCGATCTGGGCTCCAGCTAAGCGGCTCAATACTTCATCTCCACTGCAGGCTTCAAAAAAACGCGCACCGGGAAGTGCATCCGCGAGAATATCTCTCAGGCCGCGGCGAACCACGGCGTGGTCATCTGCCAGCAGAATATTCATAATCTTCACGCTCCGCGATTTCAGCATGCGACGGAATGCTAACAGTGATCGTCGTTCCCCTACCGGGAGAACTCGATACCTGTAAGCTGCCGCCGCATCCAGCAGCTCGTTCTTTCATTCCAAGAACTCCCAATGAGCCTGCAACTTCTGACTCACGGAAACCCTTTCCGTCATCCCGAACAACCAGCAGAAGATTTTCATCCTGCTCGCATAGCGAAGCGCGCACCGACCGGGCCTCCGCGTGCCGGGCAATGTTAGTCAAGCACTCCTGGAAAATCCGGAAGATAGCGGTCGCCCGGTCGCCGTCCAGCCGCACCTCGGCAGATGGAACAGAAACCTGACAGGGAATTCCGTTACGAGAAGCAAACTCATTCGCCTGCCATTCAATGGCTGCTGCCAAGCCAAGATCATCCAATATTCCTGGGCGCAACCCACTGCAGATTTTGCGCACCGATCGAACGCCATCGTTGATCAACTCAATCGATCCCGCCAATCGATCACGCACT
This sequence comes from Occallatibacter sp., assembly GCA_049518535.1. Taxonomy (GTDB): domain Bacteria; phylum Acidobacteriota; class Terriglobia; order Terriglobales; family Acidobacteriaceae; genus Telmatobacter. Next base: position 76,620 of record JBEKRS010000002.1, read on the forward strand.
TCGGCTTCCGCGATTGGCAGATGCCGCACCACCCACGTCATGTCCATCTTGATCGCAGTCAGAATCTGCCCGATCTGATCGTGCAGATCGCGAGCGACCATCTTGCGCTCTTCTTCGCGCACCTGCTGCAGGCGTGCAGCTAGCGCCTGCAGTTGCTGCCGTTGAAATGCCACCTTTTTGTTGCGCAAAAGTGCCTCTTGGGCCTTTTTGCGCTCCGTGATCTCTTCACTAAAGATTACGATTCCGCCCACCTTGCCTTCTGCGTCGCGCCAGGGCCGCACCTCCCACCGCACCCATTGCTCGAAGCCGTCGGCTCTTTCAAAACGGTCGGCCTCTCCGCATGAGATCTCGCCAGCCAGTCCGCGGCGGTGCGCCTCCTTCCACCCTTCGGGGATCTTCGGAAACACATCGTAGTGCGCCACGCCATGGAGTTCGCGATCACCAAGGTTATAGTCGGCCTTCCAGCGGCGGCTCGCGTACAAGTAGCGCATCTTGTTGTCGAACATTGCGAGCGCAGCCGGCGCGTGCTCAACAAAGAGCCCAAGCAGCCCTTTGCTTTCCCGCAAAGCTTCCTCGGCACGGGCGTGGGCAGCGCGCATGCGCAGCGTTTGTACGCCAAACTCAACGTCTCCCGCCAGTTCCGTCAGCAGGTCAACTTCGCCTTGTGAAAACCCATCCGGCTCCCGGGAATAGATGGTGATCGCTCCCCATGCTTTGTCTCGCTCCTTTAGAGGAATAGCCAGCGAAGAAGCATAGCCACGCTTGATAGCATCTTCGCACCAGGAAGTATGCGCGAGATCGGTAAGCATGTCCCTGCACATCGATGGCTGTCCGGTGCGGATTGCGATGCCCGTAGGACCGTGGCCACGTGCGCTCTCATCCCATGTGACCCTGAGCGTCTCCAGGTATCCCTTGTCAAAGCCCGAATAGACAACCGGACGCACGGTTCTGTTTTCATCGTGCTCTGCAATGCCGACCCAAACCATCGCATGGTCACAATCTCTGGTAATAATGCGGCACACTTCCTCCAGAAATCCAGGCTCGTCGGTGGCGTGCAGAATCGCCTGATTGCTATTGCTCAGGGCCTTCAGTGTACGGTTAAGTTTCTTGAGTTCTTCTTCGGTCCGCTTGCGCTTCGTGACGTCGAGAATGAACGATATTCCTTCATTGCGATCATCCTCATAGGCTGCTGCCGAGAACAGCCCCCAAACCCGTGTGCCGTCCTTGCGAATGAATTCCTTTTCATACGGGAGGTGAATTCCGGTTTCTCGCACTTGGCGGCGCGCATCTTCGTCAAGCGCCGAATACTCCGGTTGCGTGATTTCTGCCCAGTTCAAAAGCCCGGAATTCAGATCCTCGCGGGAGTAACCGGTCATCTCCAGGAATCTGTTGTTTACGTCCACCACCTCGCCGTCGATCTTCCAATAGAGGATCGCGAAAAGGTCCGTTTCATAAAATCGGCGCAGGCGCGACTCGGCCCGCTTGGCCTCAGTGATGTCACGAGCGGTAACTACCGATCCGGTAATCACGCCATCCTTGTCGCGAATGGGACCGAAGGACAGGCTGCCGGTCCAAGTCTCGCCCGTATCTTTACGCCGCAGGCTATATTCGGCGTTCGTCGCCGTCTCGCCCTTCAGCGCACGCTCTATCGCAAACATCTCAGCTGGCGCCGGCTCTCCGTTAGCCATGAATACATCGAACATGTTCGCAAATTCGGCAAAGCTTCTGGAGCACTCGGCCTTGCTCTTGAACCTATAGAACGTGGCAAAGGCGTCATTGAAATCCACAAACCTCCCCTCTGCATCGGTGATGATCACCGAGTCCGTCATGCTGGCCATCGCCGCCACTAGTTTCGCCTGGCTCTCGCGAAGGCTCTGCTCCGCCAGTTCCCTTGCTTCCCTCACCTTCCTGCGCTCGTCCTGAACCGCCGCTTCCATTTTGTAAGCTGCCAATTTCTCGCGGCTGCGATGATAGAGTTCCGTAATAACAGAAACGGAAACTCCGGAGATGCAGAAGATAGTCAGGCCAATAATATCGGTGGTTGAACGAATCGAGAGTCGCCCAATTGGCGGAAGCAGCCAGTAGTCTACGATGAGCGCGGAAAGCGCCGTGGCCAGAATGCCTTCCCACATGCCACCCAGAACCGCAGCTAGAAGTACAGCCGGATAAAACGTGATGTAAGCCGGTAATGTGACGGATTCTGGCACCAGAGCCAGGCGCAGGAGAAATGCAAGCACAACCGCAATCACGGCAGCGACCTGTCGCGCAAACAGGCCGCGGATGATACGGACGATAGTTCCCGATCTATTAGCCGTCATAGAACGATCCTCTTTGCTTCGGCTGGACTCGACTGTTTGAGTTATGGACTCAGCCAAGATCACTACGCGTTTTCAAGTATCTTGGGACGGTCGCGCCACAATATCGATCAAACGATTTTGTAGAGTGAATGAGCTTAGTCGCCGGGATCCGCTCCACTCTGAAACAGGCGCCCTTACGGCATAAGAAGTTTAGGGCGAAAGAAGGATGTCAAAATGTGATGCACGTCACTTACACGTGCAGCTTCCTCGCGATTTTTGAGATCTGTCGATCTTAGCGGCAGATTGAACCGGGTCTTGATTGTGCTGCTACACATTCAGCTGTTGTGTACAGCGAACTATCCGCCGTTTGCGATTACGTCAAGACCTTCAGTACCTGTGGTGGCTTCGGTAGAGCCCTCTTAGTAGGTTCCATCGTCGTACTCGCCTCTTGAGGTAGATGGTCGCGGATCGCGCTAAAGCGATTCACTTATGGAAATTGGCCGTATCGTATCAACAAAACAGTCGTCAATCAAGATGAAAACAAACAGCGACGTGACTTAGGTCATGTAGCTGTTGCAGGTTTTTCAGTGAAAAAGATAACACACGTTATCATCTCCATTACACAATGAGGCGCTTTACCAGTTATTTACTTGTACCGCTGATTCTGTGTCAGCCATAATATAGATACAGAGCAGGTCAAGCTATCTGGTATCGCAGACTTACTTCCATAACTCGTACGCCTGTCGGTATAAGTAGACACCGCGCTACAATTTGAGGCCAGAGCGCGCGCCGGGCACCCGCCACATCCAGTTCAGTTTTTCTCCAATCCTTAACATTGCCGCTCTGGTTCCTCCTGTATTTCTGTTTTTGTTGGGCATTTTCGCTCTTCCTGAAGACTTATCTTCAGTTTTCCGCAAAAACGCTGTAGACTGCCAACACGGCGCCACTGGACGGATAAATGGCCAGAAACAATCAGAAACAAAAACTCTTCAACGGCCGAGACCACTCCTGGATGCAGTTCAACCGGCGTGTGCTTGAAGAGGCCGAAGACCCCTCCAACCCACTCCTGGAGCGGGTGAAGTTTCTGGCCATCACCGGATCAAACCTGGATGAATATGTCGAAATCCGCCAGGCTGGCCTCATGCAGCGCATTGAGGACGGCTACCGCGAGCCGGGCTACGACGGTTTGCGGCCCGACGAATCCCTCTCCGTGCTGACCGCCGAGATTCACAGCTTTGTGGACGCGCAGTACCGCTGCTGGAACCAGCATCTGCTGCCCGAACTGCGCAAGCAGAATATCCGCTTACTGGAGTGGGAAGAGCTGGACGAAAAGGCTCGCGCTTTTGCCCATGGCTACTTTCAGCGTGAAGTGGATCCGCTGCTGACACCCATCTCGATCGACCCGGCCCACCCCTTTCCGCGCGTGCTCAACAAAGCTCTTTGTCTGGCGCTGCTGCTCAGGCTCAAGCGGCGCAGTTCCGGCCCTCAAGTTCTAGGCGTTGTCACGGTGCCCCGCGCGCTGCCCCGCTTCGTCCGCCTACCTTCAGCCGACGGCACTTTCGATTACCTATTGCTTCAAGACCTGATCGCGCAGCATCTAAGCGGCATGTATCGCGGCTACGAGGTGTTGGCCCGCGCCGCGTTTCGCGTCACCCGCAATTCCAACCTCTACTTTGAAGAGGAAGAAGCGCGCTCGCTTTTGGAGACCATTCGCGTTGAGTTGCACAACCGCCGCAAGGGCGATGCAGTGCGGCTGGAGATCGAAACCGGAGCCGATGCGGAGATTGTCGAGCGGCTGCGCGTAAATTTTGAGCTCGACGAGGATCAGGTCTTCCGCGGCGAGGGCCCGGTAAACCTCTCGCGGCTGATGTTCTTTTATGGCGACGTACAAAGGCCCGACCTGAAGTTCCCTCCCTTCGCCCCCAAGCCCCTCAAGCTGAGCCGCAAATCTGCCAACATCTTCGACGAGTTGCGTCAGCACGACGTGTTGCTTCACCACCCTTACGACTCCTACGACCCCGTGGTGGATTTCATCCGCCAGGGCGCCGAGGACCCCGCCGTAGTCAGCATGAAGCAAACCCTCTATCGCACCAGCAGCGACTCGCCCGTCTTTAGTGCGCTGATCGAGGCCGCGGCCAACAAGGAGGCCACTCTGGTCGTCGAGCTCATGGCCCGATTCGACGAGGCATCGAACATCCGCTGGGCACGCAGCATGGAGGACGCCGGCGTGCAGGTCTTCCACGGCGTGGTCGGCCTCAAGACTCATTGCAAGTTGGCCCTGCTGGTGCGCCGCGACGAAGACGGCCAAACTCGACGCTACTGCCACTTAGGCACAGGCAATTACAACCCCGTCACCGCTCGCTTTTACACCGACCTGAGCCTGCTCACCTCCGACCCGCAAATCACCGAACGGGTTCACATGGTCTTCAATTACCTTACTGCCCACGCCGAGATCGACGACTATCGCCCGCTCCTGGTTGCGCCCCTGACTATGGCCGAGAGCTTTCTTGGCCTCATTCGCCGCGAGCAGGAACATGCCCAGGCCGGCCACCCCGCCCACATCGTCGCCAAGATGAATGCCCTCCTCGAACCGTCGGTAATCGAGGCTCTTTACCAGGCCTCGCAATCAGGCGTCGAGATCGACCTGATCGTCCGCGGCCTCTCGATTCTGCGCCCCGGCGTCAAGGGTCTCTCGGAACGAATCAGGGTTCGATCCATTGTCGGCCGCTTTCTCGAACACTCGCGCATCTTTCACTTCGCCAACGGCGGCAATGACGAAATTTATCTTGGCTCAGCCGATTGGATGCCGCGCAATCTGTTCGAGCGCTGCGAGGTGGTTTTCCCGGTCCGCGACCCAGCTGCCCTGGCCCGCATTCACGATGAAATTCTGCCCGCCTATCTAGCCGACACCATCAAGGCCCGCTTGCAGCAGCCCGACGGCAGCTATCTGCGCGCCAGCAAATTGCTCAAGGACGCGAAACCCTTCGCCTGCCAGGACTTTCTCATGCAGTTGGCTGAGGGCAAGGCGGAACTGGACGCCATTCCGAAACCCGTTGCCGACAGGCCCGCTGCAACGAAGGACAATGCTCCCGCCAGTGAGCGCCCATCGACCCGCAAGCCTCGCCGATTCAGCACTGTGGTAACCTCAGTCGACACGGCGCTCCAACCGTAACGTTACATTCGTGTTAATATTGAACTTCGAGGAGCTGGCAGACCCCTTCACCGCCTAGCCCCGGAACGTCCCCCATGAACCTTTACCTCATGCGTCATGCCAATGCCGGATTGTCGCGCGGGAATCCGCTTCTCGACGACAAACGAGCCCTCATCAAGGAAGGCAAGGAGCAGTGCATGCTGATGGCGCGGGTCTTGGCCGCGCTCAAGGTGCAGGTGGATGTGGTCGTCTCCAGCCCTTTGAAGCGCGCCCTGCAAACCGCGCAGTTTGTGGGCACGGAGTTAGGTTACGAGGCCCGGGTTGAAGTCAGTCCGGCGCTCGCGCCTGGCGCCGATTACACCGAATTTCAAGATATGTTAGCCAAGTATGCAGGCTGCGAGGGCGTGCTGGCCGTGGGCCACAACCCCAACGTATTTCAATTTCTCGGTCGCCTGATCACCGGCAATGGCGCCGCCGCCGTCCGCATGAGAAAGGGCTCTGTGGCACGCATCGATCTGGACCGCCATCCGCCGCTCCTGCGGTGGCTCGTCGATCCTCGCTCGGCTCGGGCCATCTACGCCAGCGTGCAAAAGAGTTCGCGTCCGAAAACTTCGAGAAAGTAATCAGCCTCCTTGCGCAGCGACCACAGTTCCAACTCCGCGCCCGTCCGCCCCGGCTCCAACTCCAAATAAACTCGCTTAGGGTAGACCTTGGCCGCCACTCGCAACACGTCGCTAGCGCGGTCCTGATTGAGCGCGACGGCCAGCCTCAACAGCACCACCGCCCTATGTACATGCGGATGTTCGTCAACCGGAATGTTGCGCAGAGCGCGGTCGCCAGGTTGCGGGCGACTCTTGCCCAGATAGCGCGCAATCGCTGAAACCACCGTTCGCTGCACCGGTGTGTAACCGTAGATTTCCGAACTCGAAACAATGTACTGCGTGTGCCGGTGATGACCCTGGTGGTTGATGAACTTACCCGTGTCGCGCAGCATGGCGGCCGTAGCCAACCAACTCTCGTATTCGGGCGGCAACTGGTGTAGCGACTGCAACGCGCGATAAAGCTGCACAGCGTGGGCGCGCACCGGCTCGGCATGCTTGGTATCGACCCCGTAGCGCCGCGCCGTGGCCAGCACGCTCTCCCAGCGCTCATGCTCGAATTCCCGATGGGCTGTGGCGCGTGCATCCTGCTCGGCCAGCATCTGGGCCAGAATGCCATCGCGCAATCCCAGCGGCGAGTAACGGAAGCCAGACAGACCGAAGCTCTCCAACAGTTCGGCAAAAACCATCGCGCCAGCCACTATGATCTCCGCCCGCCTTGGCCCGATGCCCTGCACTGTCGCGCGCTCGGCGAGCGTCATTGTGGCCAGCTTCCCAGCCAGCTTGCGCACCTCGCGCGAATGGGCAATTCCCGACGCTGGCGCGCTGGAGATTGTCTGAAAGCGCTTCTGGTTCAGCGCAAAAGCCAAGCCCTTGCTGCCCGTTTTACTTGCGGACTTCTTCCTCGATGACTTGCCCGGCGACTTGCCTGCCTTCCCGTTTCCGCCTTTGGTCATCGACGCAACTGCCTCGCTCAGCGCCGCAGCCGTGCCCGAAGTGGCAATCGCCAGCGAGACCGTCTCCGGCAGGATCTTGCGGTGGACCCTGCGCAGCTCGCGCGTGATGAATTGCCGCATTCGCGCCAATCCCTCGACCGGAGCCGGGTCGCCATGCAGAAACTCTCCGGTAAGCCGCACCGCGCCCAATGGCAGGCTGACGGTTTCTTTGATGTGCTTGCGCTCGGAAAGCGTAATCTCACAGCTTCCTCCGCCCAGATCTACCAGCAGCACGCGGCCCGCCGCTCCCGGTTCAGCGCCAGCCACGCCCAGCCCCATCAGGCCCAAATGAATCAGCCGCCCCTCCTCCAGCCCGGAGATGACTTCGATTGCCCAGCCAGTCTCGGCCTTCACCCACGCCTGAAAAGCCGGCCCGTTGCGCGCGTCGCGCATGGCCGAGGTGGCCACCACCCGAATCTGGTCCACCCCATGAAACTGAACTGCCCGTTGAAATCGCTTGAGCGCCTGCAGCGTCGAGGCCATCGCCTCGGGGGAAATCAGACCGGACTCGAAGACGCTCGCTCCCAGCCGTGTAACCTCGCGATCCTCGTGCAACGTCTTCAGCCGGTGCGCCACAACCTTGGCAATTTTTAATCTGCACGAGTTGGATCCGATATCGATGGCGGCGAATGCAGGCATAAGGACAGCACTCCGAAAAATGAAAATTGGCTCTTGGCCCAACATACACGACCGGACCCACTCTCCGCAGCGGGTCAAGCCGCCGAGGCGCGACCGGCAAGCTTTGGCCTACGCTAACGAAGATTCGGACCCATGCAATTTTTCTTCTATCGCGCTCATTGCTTCTGCCGATGAACGTCGCAGCTATCCTGGCGATCCCGTTTTAAGCCTCGCTGTTGTCACAGTGCGACGAAACGAAGAGCCATCCGTTGCCAATAGAAACGACTGGGAGGGACTCTGATGTCCATCAAATTCGGGAAATCAACAACTTCGGGAACAGGCAAGCGCATCGGCCTTTGCCTTATGGGGTGCTTCATCGCAGGAATGGTGTTGAGCGTCGCAGCGCGCGCCACCGAAAATGGCGCATGTGTTTACCCCGTGGGAGCGGAAACTGTCCTGCAGGGCATGATTCCGCCTCCCAAAGCAACAGGGCTTTTCACCTTCAGCATTCTTTACTCCGCAAACGAGGTGGATAACCCGGTGGGCAGCAGCTCTGCGCCGGAGTTCAAGGTGAGGGTCTTCGCCAATGCGGTGAAAGTCGTTCACAATTGGGGCGTTCCCGCTTTGGGTGGAATGGTGGAAAGCACCGTTGCGATTCCTTTCATTTATCAGCAGCTGCACATTCTCCCAGGGAAATACGACAAGTTCGGCCTCAGCAATGTCGATCTCGTCCCCTTTGGAGTGGCGTATCACAAGGGTGATTGGCACTGGTTTTACCAGGCTGATTTCTTCCTTCCCGGAGCCCCCTACAATCACACCGACACACTCAACATCGGGCAACATAACTTTGCCGCCGGACCGGTTGGAGCTTTCACCTATCTTTCAAAGAAGGCCGTGTGGGAGGCCAGCTCCAAAGTGGATTACATCGTGAACTTTGAAGATGGAAGCACAAAGTATCGCAGCGGAAACGAGCTGACCTGGGAATACTCCGGCATGAGAGCGGTCTCGAAGAAAGCCTCTCTCGGCGTCAACGGGTATCTCTATAAGCAAGTCACCGACGACCAATCGAATGGAACAGCAGTCGCCGGCGGCAATCGCGGCCGCGACTTCGCCATTGGCCCCGAAGCCCGTTTCTTTTTCGGAGGGCACAACGTCTTCGCGTTCAAGTACACCCACGATACGCTGGTCGAAAACAAGCCGCGCGGCAGTTCCGTCTGGTTCGAGTTAGGATTTCCGCTTGCATTCGGGAAAAAAGAGTAGGCCGAGTCGCGTATTCCACGGCGGGCCTTTTCGCTCTAAGATGCTCCCTTTACCTTACTGGAGATGGCACCATGAATAACTTGAGTCTGAAAATAAAACTGGCCGTAGGCTTCGGAACGCTCATGCTGGTCCTGGTGGTTGTGGGCGCGGCAAGTTATCTCACGCTCAATAAATTGGCCACACTGTCGGCCGATTCCTCGGAAAAGGCGCATTCGCTACTCGTCAACCGGGATATCGATTGCGTCATTAACGACCAGAAGGCCAATTTGCGTGGATTTATCCTCGACAGCAGCCGGAAAGAGGAGTTGGAACGGTACGCAAACAACACTCATCTACTGGCAGACGACTTCTCCAGCCTGGAAGCAAAGGTCCATTCCGAAAAGGGAAAGCAGATGTTCGCCCAGATACGAAAGGTATCGGACGCTTACCACGAGAAGATGGATAACGTTATCGAGTTGGCGCGTGCCGGGAAGGCCAACGATGCGGTCGCACTCATGAACGATCAGCAAACCGTAGCGTTGCACGACCAGATGGTGCAATCGTTGGCAGCTCTCGCCAAAAGAGGAACTGACCTGGAGGCAGCCGCCCGCCAGCAAGAACAAGCTGCAGAATCAAGAGCAAAAATCCAGATGCTCGTTCTCGTCCTCATGGGTCTGATTGTGGGCTTTGTTATGACCACCTACATCGCACGCAACATCACGGTACGCGTCTCCCGAATGATGACCACAATTCAGGCCATCGCGGAAAACGACCTTTCGATTGACGACGTGGAAGTCAAAAGCCTGGATGAAATTGGCAGATGCGGCGCCCTGCTCAACAGCATGAAGAACACCCTTCGTCAAACCATCCATTCCGTGGCCAGGAACGCAGAACTTGTGGCAAGCGCTGCCGTGGAACTTTCATCCTCTTCTCAGCAGTTGTTCGAGAACGCCAACGAACAGAAAAATCAGAGCCACCAGATCGCCAGCACCATGCATGAGATGTCGGCGGCAATCGCCGAGGTCAGCGCCAGCGCTTCCCGTGCAGCACAGGGTGCCGTCGACGCCCGGCAAGAAGCACACCAGGGCGGACAGGTGGTTGGTCAAACTGTCTCCTCTATGCGCAACCTGACCGATGCCAGCCGCACTACCGGAGAGCAGATCGAAGGACTGGCTCGCAGCTCCAACGAGATCGGCAAGGTCATCTCCGTCATCAGCGAAATCGCGGAGCAGACCAACCTGCTTGCACTGAATGCTGCCATCGAGGCAGCTCGCGCCGGAGAACAGGGCCGCGGCTTTGCCGTCGTAGCAGGCGAGGTACGTCGGCTCGCGGAACGAACAGGCCAAGCCACGCGTGAGGTCGGCGGCTTGATCGCAAACATCCAGAACGAAGCGAAGAAGGCTGTGGAATCGATCAAGGCCGAGATCGTGCATGTAAACGATAGTGCCGAGAGCGTCTCTCGCGCCGGTGCCTCCATTACCGGCATTATTCAGGCGTCTGACAACGTAAAGGATATGATCAGCCAGATCGCAACTGCATCCACCCAGCAGTCGGCGGCGACAGAAGAAGTAAATCGGACCATGGCCGAGATTGCCCGCGTAATCGAGCTCTCCACGAGCGGCACTCAGGACTCCGCCATGGCATGCGCCGACCTTTCCCGTTTAGCAGTCGAGCTGCAGAATCTCGTCTCCCAATTTCGGCTGGAGCACTAACGCGCATCCCGCGCGGACGGCATCCAACCTTAATTTCTTTCCGCAGCTTGCCCAGCCGCATCATGGCTCTCGAACCAGCCAATCACCCTGCGCTCGTATTCCGCAGGTTTCGCTCCAGCCGCGCCTGTGTGACCGGCTTCCGCGGGCTCCCACAATACCACCGCGGGTTTTCGCGTAGAACTGTGCGCCACAATCATCTCCGAATGGCGCGGAGGAAGATTCCTATCTCTGAGGCCATGAATCAGAAGGACGGGAATGCTGCTTGCCGCCACTGCGTTCTCCGGCGAGTCCTGCTCCAGATCAACTCCGTATCTCCAACGCGCATAGAGCAGGCCAGTCTCGACCGCCGGACGCAACAGTGTGCGCCCCAACCACGCCCCAGCATCCAGCCTCTCCGCCAGCCGGTCATAGGACGCTTCTCTGAAGTTTGCAAACGGTGACTCGGCAACCACCGCGCAAAACCCAGGCACAGCCGGAAGAGATTCGAGCAGTAGCGCGGCGCCCATTGAGTTCCCCAGCCCATCGATGCAGTGCGGCCGCTCGGCATGCTCGATCCAGTCGTACCAGAGCCTCAGATCGCCGGTTTCCTTGATTCCGTACGTTGCCAGCTCGCCGCCGCTTGACCCATGCCTCCGCGCATCGGGCAACAGCACTGTGTAGCCATGGCGCAGTAGCAGATCGGCATAGCCCAGCATGCCCATCCGGTTATCCGCCACGCCATGCAGCAGGATCACCGCATCGCCATTGCTACGCAAGGGCCGGATGCTCCATCCGCGCAACATCGTTCCGTCCTTCGCTGTGACGGCCACATTTGCCAGTTCCGCATGATTCCGTGTTGCGACTGCTGTAGCTCGCGCCTCCGCCTCGGGTCCCAGCGCGCGCCGCCACGGATGCGACGCCCAATACGAAGCCACAATGCCGATAGCGACGCAGAGAACGATCCAAACTCCTGCAAGAACCGCGCCCCAGCGCAGAAAAATACGCGCAAATCTCATAAGTCCAGAGTTACGCACTGCACCTTCCGCACGTTCCCGGAGTAAGTGGCACGAAGTAACTGGAAATGTTGATTCGGCTCAGCTTGGTCCTACGGCACGATGGTGAGGTTGATATTCGTGCTCGCACTCTGGATTGCGGCGGTGCCGGTTTCGTTAAACCCCGCCGAGATCATGTACTGATAGGTTCCCGGAGTCATCCCGTTACCGCTGCCGCCGCAGGCGCTGATGGCCGTCAGACTAGCCAGTGCCCCTACCGAAAACAGGCTCAGCGCCAGCCAGCGCGGCGCCCTGCGCTGGATACCGAATCCCAGCATCAACGCACCAGCCAGAACCAAGCCAGTTGCGGGCAGATGGCTCGAAGGGTGCGGCACGCCGCGTAATTTCCCAAGGCTGGGAATCGTCAGACCACATGGAACAAACTCGACGGCTCCGGTGAATGTCGTCTCGCCGGCTTGCACCGGTATCCCCGGCGCTCCCACGGTCCCGCAAAAAGTGGGTATCTTAGCCATAGTGACGGAACCCGAGTACTGGCAACTGATGGTTACCGTGCCGGCAGCAGGAATCCCTGTGACGATGAATTGGCTGCTACCTAGGGCGATCGAGGTGACGCCGCCAGCACCTGTGGTGACCTCACCGGTTGAAGCCATGCTAACGTTGGTGGCCGTGATGGCAAACGGCGTGGCAGCCAACGCGGGCACACTGAAAAGCGCGCGGCTGACGGCCAAAAGTGTACTGGCGAAGAAAAACAGACGATAGCTTTGCATGGAGAAGTCCTTTTTCCGCTGAGCAAAATCTTACCGCTATCTGGCGCGTTAGACGATCTTAAAATCTAATTGTTTATGGATTTTCAACATTCGCCGGTTAATTGCAAGCGTATTCCTTGGCTTAGCCGCTAGCTGCTCCTTGAACCTGCGCTCGCCGGCTACGGGTCTTCGTGGTTGGGGTGGAAGCCCGGCTGCTATTCTTTCTTTGACTACCTGCTCCGCGATGACAAGCCAGACCAATCCACTCGCTCGCCCGCCAAAAGTGCCCTCTGCGCTGGCTGCATGGGCGCTTTTGGCGGCCATCTTTGCCGCCGTAATCTTAGCCTCGCTGTTTACGCCGCCTTTGCTGGATGACGTAGATGCGAGCCACGCCCAGGCCGCGCAGCACATGGCCGAGAGCGGCGACTGGGTAACGCTGAAGGTCAACGGCATCCGCTATCTGGAAAAGCCGCCCTTGCCCTATTGGCTCGATGCTGCGCTTTATCGTGTCTTCGGACAAAACGCTTTTTCCACCCATCTGCCCAATGCTCTGGCTCTGCTGGGCTGCGCCTGGATTGGATGGCTGTGGGCCGGCCGTGCCTGGGGACGCCGCGCCGGCTTTTACGCTGCTCTCGGCATGCTCACATCCGTCGGGCCGTTTCTCTTCACCCGCTTCGCAATCCCCGAGGCGCTGCTAAGCTTTCTGTTATTGCTTGCGCTCTACTGTCTGATCACCGGCTTCGAGTCCAACCGCCCCATCCGCTTTTATGCAATGTGGGCGGCGCTGGCGCTAGCGGTGCTAACCAAGGGCTTAATTGCACCCATCTTCTTTGGCGCCGCTGCCCTTCCATTTCTCTTCGTGACTGGCCAGTGGCCGCGTTGGCGACAGTTGAAGCCGGTCACCGGGCTGATCTTGTTTCTGGCCATCGCCGCGCCCTGGCACATTCTGGCAGGCCTCGCCAACCCCGACCAGGGACACCCCATCGGCAATCATCCCACCCCCGGGAACGTCCACGGCTTCTGGTATTTCTACTTTCTCAACGAGCACGTCTTCCGGTTTACCGGGGCGCGCTTCCCCCACGACTACAACCGCCTGCCCTTTGCCGCCTATTGGCTGCTGCATCTGGTCTGGCTCTTTCCATGGAGCTTGTTTTTCCCTGCCCTTTTTGCGCTGGCCTGGAAGACCCGCCGAAATTGGATGCAGCACCTCCGCCACGAGACAGGCCAGATCGCGAACTCTTCTCCGCGCCTCGCCGCCCACGAAGATGCAGCCAACTCTGCCTTCGGACGCCGATTCCGGGCACACACAATCTGGTTGCTGAGTCTTTTTGCTGCCTTCATTCTGCTCTTCTTTTCTCTCTCCACCAACCAGGAGTACTACACCTTTCCCGCCTGGCCCCCACTTTTTCTCCTGATTGCCGGCGTGCTGACAGGAATAGAGGAACATCGCGACGCGGTTGGCCATCCGGAAAGCAGAAGGCCTCTACTCTCGACCGCCTGGCTCACCGGTGTACATGCCGTCTTTGCCGTCGTCGGCCTGCTGGTAGCTGCAGCCTTAGGCTGGGGCTTGTGGGAGTCGCGCGACCTGCCCTTCGTCTCTGACATCGGCACTTTACTGGCGCATCGCGGAGTCGGCGGCTACACGCTGTCCATGTCGCACCTCTTTGATCTAACCGGCCCCTCGTTTGCCGCTCTGCGTCTCCCCGCGATCCTGGCCGCCATCGCCCTTCTCATTGGTCCCGCCTTGGGCTGGCTCCTGCGACTCAAGAAAAAGCACCTCGCCGCCACCGTCAGCGTAGCTCTTACCTCCGCAGTTTTTTTGATCGCCGCCCACATCGCCTTCGCTCGCTTCGAACCCATGCTCAGTTCCAAACAGTTGGCTGACACCATCCTGCAAAAAGGCTCGCCCGCCGACTCCTTTATCATCTTCGGCGACCAGTCCGACGCCTCCTCGGTCGTCTTTTATGCGCACGATTTCTTCCGCAAGCCGGCCCTGCTCGTAGGCGAACAGTGCTCACCGCACGGTGAAGGCTCGTCGCTATTGTGGGGCTCCTGCTACCCGGACGCGCCAAAGATTTTCCTAAGCGAAGATCAGCTCTCCAAAATCTGGGGCACAGGCGAACGCAAGTGGCTCTTCGCCCAGGACATCAACCAATCCAAAGCCGAGCAACTACTGGCCGGCCGCCTCTACTCTGTCCAATCCATCGCCGACAAGGCGCTGTGGACCGACCGGCCGCTATAGTAGAATCTCCCATTGGTGCACTGCTTTCTTGGCTTCTTCTATACCTGTCCAAAGCTCCGGGGATAGTGGATCGCGTGCAAGACGGGCTTTGAGACAGACCACACCACCATGACCTTCGGCCACATCGTTTCTCTCGCTCTGGGTGCGCTTGCCGTCTTTGGAGTGATCACCTCCACCATCTACAGCCTGTTGGTTGCTGCCGGTGTCCTCCGCTTTCGCCGCCGCGCAGCCGCCGCCACGACGCCCGCATTTCTGCCACCGGTGAGCGTGTTGAAAGCTGTGCATGGCGATGAGCCGGATCTCGAACAGAACCTCACTAGTTTCTTCGAGCAGAATTATCCGGAGTTCGAGATACTCTTTTGCGCGCGTCACAGCGACGACCTGGCCCTGCAAGCAGCTCGCCGGATTGCCCAACGTTATCCGCAGGTGAAGGCGCGCATTCTTACCTGCGGCGAGCCTCCATGGCCCAATGCGCGCACTTTCTCGCTGGAGATTATGCGCCGCGAGGCTAGATATCCCATCCTTGTGGCCTCTGACAGCGATGTGCGCGTCGGTCCGGACTATCTTGCCTCCGTGGTCCAGCCACTCATCGATCCAAAAGTAGGCATGGTCACTTGCCTCTACCGCGGTGTCACTCGTCACGGACTTTGGGCGCAACTCGAAGCCATGGGCATGTCCATCGAGATGACCTCCGGAGTGCTGGTCGCCGATATGCTCGAAGGGATGCACTTCGCGCTCGGCCCCTCAATGGTGATGCGCCAAAGTACCGTCGAGAGAATCGGTGGATATAAAGAGGTCGCGCAGTACTATGCCGACGACTTCGTGTTAGGTAACTGGACCGCCAAAGCTGGAGAAACTGTAATACTGTCGACTTATATAGTCGAGCACCATGTTCTCAACGCCGCCTTCAAGAAAAGCATCGCGCATCAGCAGGGCTGGTCCACCAGCACGCGCTTTTCCCGCCCCATGGGACACTTTGGCGAGGTGTTGACCTATGCCATTCCCTTTGGCCTGCTGGGGCTGGCCACCTTCAGCGCCGCAGGCCATCTCGCTCTGGGTCTCGGCCTGCTGGCTTTCACCATCCTCGATCGCGTTCTGCTTTGCCTGCTTGTTGCCGGCTGCGTGGTCAACGACCGCGCGGCCCTCCGCAAGGCCTGGCTCTATCCTTTGCGCGACTTCATGGGTTTCTGTTTCTGGGTAAGAAGTTACTTCGGCTCGCGCAAACTGCGCTATCGCGGCGATCCCTATGAGTTACTACCTGAAGGAAGACTGCGCAAGTTATCCGAAAAACCAGAAGTAACAACGCCGGTCCGATAAGCGCTCTACGGCTTGCGGCCAACCGTTGTGGACTTGGCCACCGCCCCCGGCTTGCGTATCGGCACAATCGCTCCTGAACCGGGCGCGGTCTGCTGAAAGTGCGCCAGCATTTCCGTGCGCACGTACTCCACAAAGCTCTGCATCTGCCGGTTCATCTCTTCCATGCGCTCCCGCATCTGCAGGATGATAGCGATGCCCGCGATGTTCACGCCCAGGTCGCGCGCCAGATTCAGGATGAACTCCAGCCGCTCTATGTCCTCGTCGGTATAGAGCCGCGTGTTGCCCTCGGTACGCGACGGCTTCAGTAGTCCCTCGCGCTCATAGAGGCGCAGCGTTTGCGGGTGAATCTCGTACATCTCGGCCACCGCCGAGATCATATACGCGCCTTTTGACTTACGTTTTGCGGCCATGGGTTTACTCAAATCAGCTTACCTTAATTGGTTAGCGCTGTGCTGCTCAAATCGCCGCCTTACAGCTTATCGAACAGCGCCACGCGCGGGTCCTGGTTATTCAGCTTGGCCAGCTCGCGCATGATCTCGCGGCTACGCTCGTCGGCTAGCGTGGGAACCAACACATCCACGGTCACAATTTCGTCGCCGCGCTGGCCGGGGTGCTGCGCGCTCTCCACGCCCCGCTCGCGCATACGCAGCTTTTGTCCGCTCTGCGTGCCGGGAGGAATCTTCAACTGCGCGCGGCCGTCGATCGTCGGTACATCTACCTTCGCTCCGAGCGAAGCCTCGGGCACGGTCACTGGAACCGTCAATTGAATGTCGTCGCCCACCCGCGTAAAGACCGGATGCGTTCCAGTACGCACGATGAGAAACAGGTCGCCAGCCGGTCCGCCGTTCAGCCCCGCGTTGCCTTTGCCCTGCAAGCGAATGCGCTGTCCGTCGCGTGTCCCGGCCTTGATGCGAAACTCGACCGTCTCCGTGCGGTTGACCACGCCTTCGCCGTGACAGCTCGAACACTCCTTCGAGGTCCGGCCCGTACCGTTGCACCCAGGACACGGAATGTTGAACTTCATTCGCCCGCCCATCTGCGTCACTTGACCCGTGCCGTTGCACTCCGAACACTGCACTGGCCCTCCGGTCGAAGCCTGCCCGTGGCAAGTGGGACACGTCTCCTGGCGATGCACTTCGAGCCGCGCCTGACCGCCGCGAATCGCCGTCCAGAAGTCCACCGTGGCCTGGTATTCGAGGTCAGTCCCCGGCTGCGGACCCCTCGGTCGCTGCGGCTGCTGCGCCCCCGAGAAGATGCCGGAAAAAATGTCTTTGAAGCTGCCCCACGAAGCAGAATCTGCCTGCGAACCCACGCCCGCCTGCTGACTTGGATGCTTCCCCGGTCCGCCCTGAAAGCCTGAAAAGTCGAAGCCGCCGAAGTCCACCGGACCCGGACTGCCTTGCCCGCTGCCCTGCCGCGCATACGCCTCAGCCTGCGCAGGGTCGATCTGGTCGGAGTAGAAGCCCACCTGGTCATAGATCTTGCGCTTCTTCTCGTCGCTCAGAACGTCATTGGCTTCGGATATCTCTTTGAACTTCTCCTCGGCTCGCTTGTCGCCTGGGTTCACGTCCGGATGAAAACTGCGCGCAGCTTTGCGGAAGGCCTTGCGAATCTCTTCCGGAGTTGCCGTCTTCTTCACGCCAAGCGTGCCGTAATAGTCCTTATTTGTCGTTGTCGCCATGGTTTCTTTGGACTCGTTTCCTCGTTACGCGATTCTCCCTGTCTTCTAGTTCCTTGCAATTGAGGTGCGCATCGGTGCCGACTTAATTGTAGAGACTGCTAATCTTTCATGCTTGTTCGAGAAATCCGTATCTTTTCCGGTTGGCAATCGATCACCAGCGGATCGACGCAAGTTGACTGCAGACGATTGCGAATTATCTGCAAATCCAGATTTTTGTGTTTTTGGCAGGAAATTACCGGAAGGTATTGATTCCATGTAGCTTAAAATCATATGCAAATTTTTAGGGTTAAGAAGAAATATAAATAGGGGGGGAGGGGGGGTACTGGTTGGCGACCAGAACTCAGCAGACCGCGTCCTCGACACTCCAGACTGCTGACTCCTTCCAGTGTGCGCCGGCAAAAGGCAATTCTCTGCAAAGAGCGCAGGAAAAGTGACGCTTGAGGCCGCAGAGCTAAGCGAAGGCCTATCGGGTACGGATGTCGGTCTCGGTGTGGTCAAGGTTTGTGCTCTCCCAACTCTCAACATCGAGGGGTGGTGCACCTGGCTCAGAATGCCGTCGGCAATTTTTGCGTTCATAGTGTCGGCCTCCGCCTCATTGTTGTGCTGCAATTTCTTGCAAGCCCTCATAAAACTTCAATCCCTCTTCTAAGAGGGCATAATGCTCCAGTCCAACGCCGGCTGTACTGATCTCACGAAACTTTTGAATCAGTCCATGCGATTCTAGGCGCGAGAACGAGCTCCGATAAGCAAGATGTTTCGATGCGTCCAGCGCCCCAGAGTCAACAAACTGATTCCAATATGTCTGTACCAGCCCGAACCAATTGCTGGGATGCAACCTTGATTGTTTCAGCAAAGACTTTTGGGATTCATAAATCTTACCTAAGAGCACAGTGTCTGACTCTTTCAGTTCCACGGCCGCACGCATCATGTCATCAAGGCTCTCAGGCTCAAGATCGCCTTCCTTCACACCGTTGGCGATGAGGTGTGCAAGCCGCTTGAGCCTCTTCTCGACGTTCGTTCGCGTAATATGAAGGGTTGCATTTGCGACAACTGCAGTAAACTCCGACGAATTAATGCGTTCATCGAATCTTTGTTTCAGACCCTCATAGAGCCGATACAAGCGCCGAATATCATCAATGAGCGCCTCTCCGAAGTAAATGAGATTGCCCTCGTCTTTGTTCGCGGCAAGGCTCTTGAGCGTTGAGAGAAATCTGACTGATGAAGAAGCACCAGTAAAACCTATTGCTTCCAAAATTATTCCGCCAAGAGTCGCAACCTTTTCGACCGCGCCATCAACGGATGAGGATGACAGGCTCTCACTCTTGATGCGGGCAAGCGCGGCCTCAGCGGGCGAATCATATTGTCCCATCTGTTACCCTTCCGTCAAAATACTCAGCGCTTCCAGCAAGAAGCAGGTCCTTCGACTCGCTTCGCTCGCTCAGGATGACAGTGCATTGGTAGATGACAGTGCATCGGTAATAGTAAATCGGGGTGGGCGACGTTACATCGCCCACCCCGAAGTTTCTCCGCCGAAGGCGGGGCTGCCTGCATGGCAAATGCTACTTCTTGTCTTCTACGTCTACGTACTCGGCGTCGATTACGCCTTCGTCCTTCTTCTGCTCTGCGGCGGGTTCGGCTGCGCCCGCTGCCGCTCCAGCCGCTGCGCTTGCCGAATTTACCTTGTAGAGAATCTCGGCGAGTTTGTGGCTGGCGTGGGTCAGCTTCTCGTTTTGGGCCTTCAGTTCCTTCGAGCTTGGCGTACCTTCGAGCAGCTTCTTCGACTCGGCCAGAACTGTCTCGACATCGGCCTTCACCGGAGCCGCTTCAGCACCTTGCATCTTGTCGCCCGAGTCCTTCAGCATCTTGTCGATGTTATAGACCATGCCATCGAGCGAGTTACGCTCCTCGATCTCTTCGCGCTTCTCCTTATCCTCGGCTGAGTGTGCATCGGCCTCCTTGGCCATGCGCTCCACTTCTTCCTTGCTCAAGCCGGAGCTCGAAGTAATGGTGATGCGCGTGTCCTTGCCGGTGGCGTTGTCCTTGGCCGTCACGTTGAGGATGCCGTTAGCGTCGATGTCGAAGGTCACCTCGATCTGCGGAATGCCTCTGGGCGCCGGAGGAATCCCCGCCAGCTTAAACTTGCCCAGCGTCCGGTTCTGCGCCGCCATGGGCCGCTCGCCCTGCAACACGTGCACCTCGACCTCGGTCTGCGAATCGGCCGCAGTCGAAAAGGTCTCGGTCTTTTTGGTCGGGATGGTCGTGTTGCGCGGGATCATCGCCGTGGCCACGCCACCCAGCGTCTCGATCGACAGGGTCAGCGGCGTCACGTCCAGCAGCAACAGATCCTTGACCTCGCCGGCCAGCACGCCCGCCTGCACCGCAGCGCCAATCGCTACCACCTCGTCGGGATTGACCCCGCGATGCGGCTCACGACCGAACATCTGCTTCACAATCTCCTGAATTCTTGGCATGCGCGTCTGCCCGCCGACTAGCACCACTTCGTCGATCTTGTCGACGGTAATGCCGGCGTCGGCGATGGCCTTCTTGCATGGCTCGAGCGAGCGGTCCAGCAGGTCCCCAACCAACTGCTCCAGTTTGGCCCGCGTCAGCTTACGCACGAGATGCTTCGGTCCCGTCGCGTCCGCCGTCACGAAGGGCAAATTGATCTCCGTCTCGATGGTTGTCGAGAGCTCGATCTTGGCCTTCTCGGCGGCATCTTTGAGCCGCTGCAAGGCCATTTCGTTGCCCTTCGAGGCAAGGTCGAGGCCCTGCTCCTGCTTGAACTCCGCAATCAGCCATTCGACGATGCGCTGGTCCAGATTGTCGCCGCCCAGATGCGTGTCGCCGTTGGTGGACTTGACCTCGATGACTCCTTCGCCCACTTCCAGAATCGATATATCAAACGTTCCGCCGCCGAAGTCGTAAACGGCAATCGTCTCGTCCTTCTTCTTGTCGAGGCCGTAAGCTAGCGCCGCCGCCGTTGGCTCGTTCACAATGCGCTTCACGTCGAGGCCGGCGATCTTGCCCGCGTCTTTGGTAGCCTGCCGCTGCGCGTCGTTGAAGTAGGCTGGGACCGTGATGACCGCCTCGGTGACCGTCTCGCCCAGGTAGGCCTCGGCGCTCTTCTTCAGCTTTTGCAGGATCATGGCGGAAATTTCGGGCGGGGTGTACTCCTTGCCCTGCGCCAGAACGCCAACGTGGTCGCCCTGCGCGATCACCTTGAAGGGCACCATCTTCATCTCGTCGTTCACTTCGTTGTAACGACGGCCCATGAAGCGCTTGATGGAGAAGATGGTGTTCTCCGGGTTGGTGATCGCCTGCCGTTTGGCCACCTGGCCCACCAGCCGCTCGCCGCTCTTGGAGAAGGCCACAACCGAGGGAGTGGTGCGCGCACCTTCCTCATTTGGAATGACTTTTGGTTCGCCGCCCTCCAGGACCGCGACGCACGAGTTGGTGGTTCCCAGATCGATACCGATAATCTTTGCCATATTTTCCTGCCTGCTGAATAAATTTTCCGACCTTTCATAAGATGCACCATTGAGTGGATTAGTGTCAACTTTATTTGATTGATGAAGCATAAACTATTGTCAGGCTATGCCCAAAAAGAGCCCTTGCAACCTAAAGGATTCAGATTTATGTTTGAAATCGCCAATTAAAGCTTTTAGATTTAATTATTTGCGCACGGTTGGTGAGGGGAATATCAAGTGGTTTTCCGAGCCACGGCAACCTGAGCTACGGCATACCTTCCGGGTCGAGTCTTCCCGAGGTGCCACGCCGGCAGGCTGCCACTTGTCGATGGTCCGCAGCTTGCCGATGGCTCATGAGCAATGAGCTGAGTACTGTTCAGAGGATCGAGGGTGAGACTTCACGATTCGTCCCGCCGGCGCCCATCAAAACCAGCGAGCGCTGAGCAAAGGGCGAGTAGACAAGAAGTGTCATGCACGCCAATGCCAGTCCGAAATTGATGTGGTGCAAGAGCAGGAAGGGCGAGAGCGACCATAGCTCATCGAGGGCCAGGAGAAACGGCCAGAGCTTGAGGAATTTTCCGCGCGCGCCAGGCGCTTGGAAGAGCACGGCGGAGAGAACGAAGGCGCGGACAGGAATCAGAATCGCGGCAGTGACGACGAGGACAGTCATCGCCTGGGTGAGTTTTGGCAACGGCGACAGGAGATCCTCAATCTCCGCCAGATTTGCCAGCGCCCCGATATAGAAGCTCATGTACATGAACTGCAATAGAACGAAGAGCGTTTGCACCACCGGATACGAGGCTTTCGGAAGCTCCTCGGGAGATGCCAGAATTCGGCCGAGCAGGTTGGTCTGAGGCTCTGCTGGAGGCGCCGTTTGCTCTCTCGCGGCTTGATTCCGTTCTAGCGGGGGCAGAACCTCGGACTTTGGCGGCAACGGATTTTCGCTACGGACAATCTGTTCAACAGGAGCTAAGAAGCGATAACCGCGACGGGCCAGGGTCTGAACGAATCTCGGATTGCTGGCCGTATCTCCGAGGGCTTCGCGGATGCGATTTACCGCCGAGTTCACGCCGTGTTCGGCATCGACGAAGGTTCCTTCAGGCCATAACGCGCTCGAGATTTCTTCTCGCGTCAACACCTCGCCGGGGCGCTCCAAGAGCATAACCAGCACTTGGAAGGGTTGCGCGTTCAATTTGATGCGGATGCCTTGTTTGCGAAGCTCTCCGATGGCAGCGTCTGCTTCAAATACTCCAAAGCGATATTGCCGTACTGACGGTGGGTCGGTCATGTCTCACGATCCAGTGTATCCGATTGCGAGTTCAGTCTAAAACGCTTGCGCAATGTACAACTTTTCTAAAACCTAATGAAAACAATAGTTTGCACGGCGAGAAACATTCTTCAATAGATGAGGTTCCATGCATTGCCTCGGCGGCGGCAGCGGAGTAAGGTGCTGTTCATGACGCAAGACCAATCAGTAGTTTCGCGAAGATTCCCGGTTGGCTCGGTCCTCAAGTGGCTACTGATACTGTTGCCTCTTGTGGTTGCTTCCGGCCCTGCTGAGGGGGAGCCCGCGCCTGCTGCGGTTTCAGAGTTCTACTCGTATATCAATGCGGTTGAGTCACGCCTTGCTGGGCAGCATCGGTCACAAAATGGCTTCCTGGCTCCTGTGGCTTCTGGGCAACAAAATAAGATACGCCTGCGCCAGGGAGAGTTGATCGTCGAGCAGCTTACGCCTTCGGCTGGCACGGACCTGCCCGGAGCCATGCTGCACCACTGGCGCGGGACTGCCTTTGCCCCTGGAGCGAATGCTGCGGATTTTGAACGGCTGATGAGGGATTTCAACGCCTATCCGCAACACTATTCGCCGCAAGTGCTCCAAGCAAAACTTCTGACGCAACAAGGTGATCGTCTTCAGGCATGGATGCGGGTACGGCAGCGGCACGTTATCACGGTGGTGTTAGATACGACTTATGACATCTCCTTTGGACGGCTGGATACGCAGCACGGATACAGTAACTCGCGAAGTACACAGATCTCCGAGATCGACTCGCCCGGCACTAACTCTGAACGCGCGCTGAATTCCAAGCAGGAGCACGGCTTTCTGTGGCGCCAGAATACCTATTGGAGTTATGAGGAGCGAGACGGCGGACTTTACATGCAAATCGAGTCGGTGTCGCTCACGCGTTCCATTCCAAGCGGCCTGGGCTGGGTGGTTGGGCCGTTTGTTAATAGCGTTCCGCGCGAATCGCTGGAATTTACCTTGCGCTCCACTTGCAACGCACTGCGGAGATAGTGCCGCGATAAGTGTTTTCGGGGGGCAGAAAATAAGAATTACCTCGGGGTAAAGCATGAAGAAAGGGAAAAGATGAATGCGAAATCAGCTCTAACGCATGAACAATTCGTATTTGCACCGGCGCGCCGGGTAAACAAGTCGCTGACAGCTTCCATCGAGAAGCGTGCCTTGCAGTGGATGGCCGAGCGTGCGCCGAAATGGCTCAGCTCGGACCAGCTTACCTTGCTCGGACTAAGTGCTCAGTTAGGAGCTGGCTTATATTACGCCTTGTCGCGTTACAACCGCTGGGTGCTGCTTCTGGCAATTCTGTGCCTCGTGCTCAACTGGTTCGGAGACAGTATGGATGGGACCTTGGCCCGAGTGCGCCATCAGCAGCGTCCGCGCTATGGGTTCTATGTGGACCACATGGTTGACGTCTTTGGATCAGTCGCGCTGATGTGTGGACTCGGCTTCTCCGGATTTCTGCACTGGCAGACGGCGATCGCGATGCTAGTGGCGTTTCTACTGCTGTCGAGCGAGAGTTACCTTGCCACATACACATTGTCGTGCTTTCAACTTTCGCATAGCATCTTCGGTCCAACTGAGATTCGTATTCTGCTGATCATCGGCAACCTGGCGTTGCTGCACAGTCCGTACTCGACGTTGTTCGGACATAGAATATTTCTCTTTGATCTGGGAGGAGTTATTGCAGCCGTCAGCATGTTCGCAATGGCGATTGTCGTCACCATCCGTCACACGGCCGAACTCTACCGGCAGGAGCCGTTGCCGTGAACACTCTCACCCGCTGGGGCAAGTTCAATTTGGTCGGAGCTATGGGGATGGTTGTGCAGCTTGCCGCACTGGCTCTTATCAACCGGTGGACTGCGGGCCACTACCTTTTTGCCACGGCTGCGGCCATCGAGCTCGCGTTGTTGCATAACTTCGTAGGTCACCTGTACTACACATGGCGCGACCGCCGCGATCGCTCCGCATTGCTCGCTCAGTTCATGCGCTTTCATCTTTCCAATGGCGTGGTTTCCATGCTGGGGAATCTTGCGCTGATGCAAATACTGGTTCATGAGATCCACATGCCCGTGCTCGCCTCGAACGGTATCGCGATTCTGTGTTGCTCAATCGTCAACTTCTCTCTGGGAAATAACTGGGCTTTCGCGGTGACGAGTTAGAGCAATTAATGGCTACAACATTTTCACTTCAGCTTTAAATAGGACACGCAACTTTCCGCAATGCGCGCATACTCAGCGCAACCCCACCCAAATCGTTTAATCTCAAATCGTCCCTTCCTTATGACCACGGCCGCCGCCCACGCTCGCTATCCGCTGACCCAGGGCGTGAATCCTTGGCTGGTGACGGTCTCGGTAATGCTGCCCACCTTCATGGAGGTGCTTGACACGGCGATTGCATCTGTCGCCCTGCCCTACATTGCTGGCTCGCTCTCGGCCTCGAACTCTGAAGCCACCTGGGTCCTCACCAGCTACCTGGTAGCCAACGCCGTCATTCTGCCTGCCTCTAACTGGTTCGCGCGCCGCTTCGGCCGCAAGCGCTTTTTGCTCACCTGCGTGGTCATCTTCACCGTCGCCTCATTTTTTTGCGGCGCTGCACCGTCGCTGGGCGTCATCCTGCTGGCCCGCGTATTGCAGGGGGCGGGCGGCGGCGCGCTGCAACCGCTCTCGCAATCGATCTTGCTGGAAAGTTTTCCCATTGAGAAGCGTTCCATGTCGATGGCCGCCTACGGCCTCGGCATCGTGGTCGCTCCGGTTATCGGACCAACTCTGGGCGGCTGGCTTACCGATACTTTCAGTTGGCGCTATGCCTTCTACATCAATATTCCGGTCGGCATTCTTGCAGTCTTCATGATCACACGCTTTGTCCACGACCCGCCTTACATCAAGAACGCCAAGGTCGGCCCTTTCGATAACATCGGCTTTGGCCTGCTGATGGTCTGGACCGGCGCCTTGCAGATTGTGCTCGACAAGGGCCAGGAGGACGACTGGTTCGGCGCACTGTGGGTGCGCTGGGCCGTCGCCGCGCTGGTAACGTCGCTCCTGCTCTGGATCTGGCACTCCTGGACTCATCGCGACGGATTGTTGGACCTGCACGTCCTCAGAGACCGTAACTTCCGCACCGGATGTTTTTTGATCGCCATGCTGGGCATGGCCATTTACATCACCATCGCCATCCTGCCGCTCTATTATCAAGAGGTGCTTGGCTACACAGCCTTTACTGCCGGCCTGGTCGTCTTCCCGCGCGGTGTCGGTTCCTTTATCGGTTCGCCCGTGGTGGGCCTCCTCGGTTCGCGCATCGACAACCGTAAGCTGCTCTGTGCAGGGTTCGTGGGCTTTGGCATTTGCGCTCTTTTCTTCGGCATGGTGAACCTCGACATCGGCCCGTATACGCTGCTGATACCTATTTCCCTCACTGGTTTTGCGCTCAGCTTTGTCTTTGTGCCGCTGGCCACCATGGCCACCTCAACTATCCCTCGCGAGGAGATGGGGAATGCTACGGGCCTTTTCAACATGCTACGCAACATCGGCGGGTCCATTGGAATCTCGATGGCTACGACAGCGCTGATTCGCCGCGCCGCGCTGCACCAAACTGAGATTGGAGCGCATCTGGGCCCGTCGAATATGGTTCTGCAGCAGAAGTCCCGAATGATCGCCGGCTATCTCGGCCACCACATCGGCCCCGCCAGCGGCGGTCCTGGTTCCATGGGATTGGTTTACGGCATGATGGAACAGCAATCCGCGCTCATGGCTTATGTCGATGTCTTCCGCTGGACGGCGCTGCTGGCATTTTTCTGCGCCATAGCTGCGTGGCTTTTCAAGAAGCCCGCTAAGCATGGTGCGCCACCGCCGGGGGTGCATTGAGAAGATCAATCGCGGCCCGCTTGCATTTAGCCCTTGTTTGCTGTCTACTGCTTCCATCATGCACACGGCCCAATCTATTCTCTCTATGCAAAAGTCGAGGATTGTTGTTCTTGGCCTTCTGGTCTTTACCGGCGCAACTTCGCTCCTTGTAGGTCAGGTCGAAGTTAAAAAGCAAAGACCCACGCCCGCAAAGATTGATGCGCATTTCGTTCTTCTTATCGACTCTGTGGTGCAGCAACAATGGGCGCACACTCTGAAGTTGGTCAATGCGCCGGAGAGTATCACCTTGCTCAACCCGGGACAATGCATACGCGTCGGACTTATGGCCACGGGCGATGATCGCGATAGCTATTTGGAGAAGACAAAACTATCATTCCGGGTCCAATTTTCTGGGCAAAACCAAGAGCATCCTCTAGCGCCCCTGGCGCAAATCAAGCAGATCAAGCCGGAAGGGGGAGATTTTGTTACCCAGGCTTTGGCTGCGGCAGATATCAAGAACCCTGTCCCGACGATGGCCTCATTGGGCGCATCGGCGGACAACTGGTGTGTTCCAACCGACGCCCAGGACGGATCCGCCGTCATTGAAGGCGAAATTGAAACTCCAAGCGGACATCAGAAACAGAAATCTGCAAAAATCCAGATCGAAAGTTTTGAAACAGGCAGCAAGCGGTCATTCAAAGACACCGAAGCTGTGAGCAACTTCCTCATGCACTACCATTGGCAGCCGAATCCAGCGCGCCTTTTCCCGGCACTACAGGCAATCGCTGCCGACAAAAGGATGCGGGATAACCAGGGGAACCTTGCAAGTACCGCTGCCACTTTCGGCGCCGCACTCAAGGCCAATCCAGCGGCCGCGAAGGACTTTATGGCCAGGGTCTCAACCGAAACCGGGTTCACCCGCGCTTACGGGCTGCTTATCCTTCTCCAAGCCGGTGATGACATCGGCTCCATACTCAAAACGATGAGTGAGGAGGACCGGCAGAAGTTCACGAAGCACCCTGTCTTCCCCGATCCATACGACTTCAACCAACTGGAAGACATTGGCGTGCGCCAGGACATGCTGTGGGGGATGTTTATCACCACGGGTGATTTTGCCCCTTTACAGCAAATCGCAAGCGCACTCAAATGGCGCACCGACTGGGACGATTTTGACAAAGCTCGCAAATCTACGAATCCGCCAAAGCAGTGGACCCCTGCGATTGGACGCGCCGTCGGCTACGGAGCCGCCGGCTGGTCCGTCGGTTCGTTCCAACGCACCGATCCCCTCGCCGCCGATTACATCGAGTTCATGATCGCTTCGCCTGACACGCCCCCATCCGTCAAATCCGAACTTACCGGACTATCTACCAACCCAGCATTCAAGCGAGAAGACAAAAAGTGAATCGTCCGGTTCTGGACCCCAAAAGATTCATCCCACCAGCGGCAAGAACCGCCTCATCTCTTCGTCATACTGCTCGATGCGGCCGGTCAAAATGTCGTAGTACCAGCCGTGCACCGTCAGTCGGCCTTCCATGACGGCCCGCGCCACCGAGGGCTGGCTGCGTAGATTCATTAGTTGCGCAACCACGTTTCCGCGAATCAGTGAGGCTAGCTCGGCATGCTCTCCGTCGGCCGGATTCAGCGGCTGGCGGTGGGTAAAAGCTCCCTCAATGTGGCTCAGCCAGCGGCGTGCCTTGGGCATAGCCTCCAGACCCTTCCGCTCCACGGCAGCCTTCAGTGCGCCGCAATCCGAGTGACCGCAGAGAATGGCGTGTTTCACCTTGAGCACCTCGACAGCGTACTCGATGGTCGCCGTCACGCCGTCCACATCCGCGCTGGCAATGGGCACCACGTTGCCGGCGTTGCGCGTAATGAACAGATCGCCGGGCCCAGTGCCCAGGATCAAATCCGGCACCACGCGCGAATCCGAACAGGTTATGAACAGCCATTCCGGCGCCTGCATCTCCGCCAGCAGATGAAACTGGTCCCGCCTACGGGGAAAAACCTCAGCCAAAAACCGCTTGTGCCCTTCAATCAACCGATCCATCTTCGTCTCCCGCCGCTTGAGTTGTGTGCAGTCCCTTCGGTCCACCTCTGCCAGCCTACAGCACTACCCTCCAGCCTGATACCTTAGCGATGTCGGATCTATCAGCGCGCAACCCGTGCCAAGGAGATTTGTGTCGATGAAACAGCCTGCGAAAATTTTTGTTTGCACGAGTTTTATGTTACTGGCGCTGGTCTCCGCCGCCACGCAGGCGCAGACAATCAACGCGCTCGACCCCGCGCTCCAAACCAAAATCGACCGGATCGTCGCTCAGGTACTTGAGCAAACCGGTGTGCCCTCAGCCTCTGTAGCCATCGTCAAAGGCGGCAAACTGGCTTACACTCACGCCTACGGCAAGGCGCGTCTGGCCACCGAGACCTCTCCTGC
Organism: Occallatibacter sp.; assembly: GCA_049518535.1. Lineage (GTDB taxonomy): Bacteria > Acidobacteriota > Terriglobia > Terriglobales > Acidobacteriaceae > Telmatobacter. Next base: position 105,243 of record JBEKRS010000002.1, read on the forward strand.
TGTAGACGCCACGCCAGAGATGCGCTACTCGATTGGATCGATTTCCAAGCAGTTCACCGCAACGGCCATTCTGCTGCTCCAGGAAGACGGCAAGCTCTCGCTCGACGACGCGGTGGGCAAGTACGTTCCCGGCCTGACCCGCGGCAACGAGGTCACGATCCGGCAGATTCTCTCCCACACCTCCGGCTATCAGGATTACTGGCCTGAAGATTACGTGATGACTCCCATGCTCAAGCCGGAGAGCGCCCAGCAGATCATCGACACGTGGGGCAAAAAGGTGCTCGATTTCGAGCCGGGAACTCAGTGGCAGTACTCGAACACTAACTTCGTCATCGCCGGCCGCATCGTCGAGCAGATCACAGGCGAGCCACTAATGGATTTTCTCACTCACCGCATCTTCCGCCCGCTGGGAATGCATTCTGTGTGGAACTCGGACGAGGTCAAGCTAACTCAAGCCGACGCCACGCCCTACTATCGCCACGCGCTCGGCCCCTTGCGCCCAGCGCCCAAGGAGGGCCGCGGCTGGATGTTCGCTGCCGGCGAGTTAGCTATGACGGCCCACGATCTAGCTCTGTGGGATGAAAGCCTGATCGCACAGACCATCCTCAAGCCCGAGAGTTACAAGCAGATGTTTACCGAAGTCAAACTCAAGGACGGCAAGGGCACTCGGTACGGCCTGGGCGTGGGCATCCGCGACCACAACGGCCATCGTGCAATCGTGCATAGCGGCGAGGTCTCCGGCTTTGTTTCGGACAACGAGGTGCTCATTGACGACGGTGTGGCCGTGGCCGTGCTCACCAATCAGGACGCCGTCGGCGCTGCCTCCACCATCGCCAACTTGACCTCCCCGATGGTGGCAGACTACCCACCCACCGACGCTGAAAAGCAGGCCATCGCAATCTTCCACGGCCTGCAGCGGGGCCGCATCGACCGCACACTCCTTGCTCCCAACTTGAACGACTACTTCACAGCCGAAGCCGTAGCCGATTACCGTGACAGCCTTGAGCCGCTAGGTGAGCCGCTCACCTTTCACCAGACTAAGACTGAATTGCGCGGCGGTATGACCTTCCGCGGCTTTGATATTGTCTACCCTGGCAAGAAGCTGAGCCTCACCACCTACACTTATCCCGACAGCAAGTTGGAGCAGTACTTGATCGCACCGGCGGAATAGGCTACCTCGAACATATGTGACGTGGATCGACCCTTTCGCTTTCTTTCTGGAGAAAGGATGGGAGATCACGAACCTTATGGCGCGCAAGCGCCGTCTGCCCCACCGCAGGTGGCTGCACCGCCGCAGGTCGCTGCCTACAGCAGATGGTGCAGGACCGCGATACACTTGAGATTGACCTATGTTTGAAAACCTCACCGACAAACTCCAACGCGCTTTCAAGACTCTTCGCGGCCAGGGCACGCTCACTGAAGAGAACATCGCCGATGCTCTCCGCGAAATCCGCGTAGCTCTGCTCGCAGCGGATGTCAACCTCAACGTCGTCCGCGACCTGATCGAGCAGATCCGCGTCAAGGCTGTCGGTGCCGAGGTGCTGACCGCGCTTTCGCCCACCGAGCAGGTCATCAAGATCGTGCGCGACGAACTGATCGCTATGCTGGGCAAGGATACGGCCCGCTTCAAATTCGCCTCGCAGCCGCCTTCGGTCATTCTGATGGCTGGCTTGCAAGGCTCCGGCAAAACTACCACCTCAGGCAAACTCGCCGCATGGCTCAAGAAGGGCGGTCATCGCCCTATGCTCGTTTCGGTGGACGTTTATCGCCCTGCCGCTCGCGAGCAGCTCAAGGTCGTCGCCAAGCAAATCGAGGCCAAGCTCTACGAAGGCGATCAGAAGGGCGAGCCTGCCGGATCGAAGCTCGCCGAACGTCTGGCCTCCGAAGCCCGCCGCGAGGCCCGCAATATGGGCTGCGACACGCTCATCGTGGACACGGCCGGCCGCCTGCACATCGACGAAGAACTGATGGGCGAGATGGAGCGCCTTAAGAAACTCCTCAACCCTTCAGAAATCTTGTTCATCGCCGACGCCATGACGGGCCAGGACGCCGTCAACTCCGCTGCCGACTTTCACAAGCGTCTCGGCCTCACCGGCGTCATCTTGACAAAAATGGATGGCGACGCACGCGGTGGCGCGGCCCTGTCCATTCGCCACGTCACCGGCCAACCGATCAAGTTCATCGGTGTCGGTGAAAAGCCGGACGCCTTCGAGCCCTTCCATCCCGACAGAATTGTCGGCCGCATTCTCGGCATGGGCGACATGATGTCGCTCATCGAGAAAGCCGAGTCCACGCTCGACCGCAAGAAATCCGAGGACTTCGCCAAAAAAGCCCTCCTCGGCGACGGCTTCACGTTAGAAGACTTCCGCGATCAACTCAATCAGATCAGGAAGCTCGGCTCCATGGAAAGCATCTTGAAGATGCTGCCCTCGGTCGGCCCGTTTGCGGGAATGCAGCAGGCCGCGAAGGGTGTAGACGAAAAGCAATTCACGCGCCTTGAAGCCATCATCAATTCGATGACTCCCAAGGAGCGCCGCAACCACGAAATCATCTCCGGAACGCGCCGCAAGCGCATCGCCAAGGGCAGCGGCACAACGGTTCAGGATGTAAACCAGTTACTCCGCCAATACGCCCAGATGGCCAAAATGTTCAAGCAGATGGGCAAAGGTGGATTGGCGAAAAACATGATGCGCGGCGGCATGGGTGCGATGGGCATGGGCGGCAAACAACGGTTCGGACGATAGCTTTGAAACCTTCCACTCTCTAAGCAGACAAGAACGGAACTTATGTGACGACCCTTCAAGACCAACTTGACGAGATTACCTCCAACACCCGCCAGTTAGTACAGGCGGAGCGGCTAGCTGTAAGTGAGCGGTCCGTTGAGGAGTTATTCGCAACCGGCATCGAGGACCACATCCTATCCGTCGGAGCGCTGGCTCCGGAGTTTGAGTTACACGACGCCACAGGCCGTCTAATCCGCTCCCAAGACATGCTCGCCCTCGGCCCCTTGGTTATCAACTTCTTTCGCGGCCGCTGGTGCTCTTACTGCGTCACCGAGTTAGAAGCCTGGCGCGACCTATACGGGCAAATCCGCGAGAGCGAAGCACTCATGGTCGCCATCGGCCCACAAAACCAGCGGCAGAACGACTTTATGGCCGACCAGCACCGGCTTCCTTTCCCCGTGCTGTCCGACCCTGGCTGCGCCCTCGCTGAAAAATTCGGCCTGGTTTACACCGTGCCCGAGTGTCTCCGCGAGCACTATCTCTCCATCCTTATCAATATACCTTTTGTAAATGGCGAACCAAGTTGGCGGCTTCCTCTCCCGGCAACCTATGTTATAAGTCGTGAAGGGCGAGTAGCCTTTGCGGAAGCCCACGCCGACTTCCGCGTTCGTCCTGAACCTAAGGAAGTGTTGGCAGCATTGTTGGGTGGCGACGACCAATCATGCGACTCCGAAGAGTAACTACTCAAACCGTCTGCTTGCCTTGTTCCACGGGCCACTCCTCTTTCATCGCCTCTCGCAACAGTAGAAACTGCGCCTCCAGGTCTGCCATGTAGGCTTGAACCGCACCCATATCTCCGCAATCGGCCGCCTTCTCCACCTCCAACGCCACCTTGCGCAGACGTTCACCGCCGACATCGGCAGCCGCGCCCTTGATCGAGTGGGCCTGCCGCCCTGCGCCCGATGCGTCTCCGGCATCCAAAAGCTCCCTCAATATCCGAATCTGCCGCGGCATATCTTCAAGAAACACTTCCATGACCGCTGCGGCCAGCTCGCTGTCGCCTAACATGCGCTGCAATACACCAGCCCGGTCAAAAACAGGCGTCTGGCCCTCATCAGCTGAAGATGGATCGGGTCGCCCAGTAACGACACGAATGTCGCAGTTCCCGCGGCCAAGCCATTCTTCGATCGCCTCGCGCAATACCTCCGGCGATACCGGTTTGGGCACAAAGCCGTTCATGCCAACCTCGATGCAGAGTTCCCGGCTCGACTGCGTGACGTCGGCGGTCATGGCAATGATAGGAATATCGTGATTGAGGACTGCGGAGCGCCGATCTCGAATTCGTCGCGTCGCCTCGATACCGTCCATCACCGGCATGCGCACATCCATCAGCACCAGGTCGTAAGGGATCGACTCGAGCGCTCTCACCGCCTCGGCGCCATCGGCTGCGGCGTCGGCGCGCAGGTTAAACTTTCTCAGGATAGCCAATGCCACATCCCGGTTCGTGAAATTGTCCTCGGCAAGTAGTATGCGTGCGTTGATGCCCACGAAAGGCTGCAATTGCCCGCTCGCCGCATCGGCCTCCCGCTCTTCTATCCGCCTTCTCGCAGGCTGATCTCCCTTGCCGAGCCGCACCGTGAACCAGAACTCAGAGCCCTTGTCGAGTTGGCTGGTAACGCCAATACTGCCGCCCATCAGCTCCGCTAGTTGCTTGCTGATGGCCAGTCCCAATCCCGTCCCGCCATATCTTCGGGTCGTAGAAGATTCCACCTGGCTGAATTTCTTGAAGAGCACACCGCTCTTCTCTTCCGGGATGCCGATGCCCGTGTCGCGTACCGAGAAGCGCACCAGGCAATCAGACGCATCCACCTCGTCGAGCGAGACGCGCACAGTCACCGAGCCTTCCCTTGTGAACTTGACGGCATTGCCCGCAAGGTTAGTAAGAATCTGTCTCAGGCGTCCTACATCCCCGCGCAATAAGGTGGGAACCTCGGGATCGACTCTCAAAGCAAGTTCCAATCCCTTGGCGCGTGCCTGCACCGCGATTGTCTCCGCAAGATGACCCAACAAGATGCCAAGATCGAATTCCTCAGCTTCCAATTCGAGTTTCCTGGCCTCTATCTTGGAGAAGTCGAGGATGTCGTTGAGCAGGGTCAATAGCGATTGACCGCTGGCACGCACGGTCTCGGCATAGTGGCGCTGCTCGGCGGTCATCTCGGTATCCAGCAGCAACCCGGTCATGCCGATGACCCCATTCATCGGGGTGCGAATCTCGTGACTCATATTGGCCAGAAACTCGCTCTTGGATGCATTGGCCTGCTGCGCCTCCTCGGCAAGCCGATTGGCGCGTGCGCTTTCTTGCTCGGCCTCCTGCTTGGCTAAGCGCATGGCTTCTTCAGCCGCCTTGCGCGTAGTGATATTCACATGTTCAATTGCGATGCGGACAAGGCCATGACTGAAGAATCGCGTAACTCTACCGAGGAACGATCGCTTCTCGTGGGGAGCATCGCATGAATACTCCTTCGAGTATTGGTCGCATTCCCCTTGCAGAACCGAGCGGATACCGTTCGCGAACGCCTGAGCCTCGGCGGCTTCCGGACCGACGACGCGATTGCACACCTCCAGATAGTTGGCTCCCATGCCTTGGTTGTCATAGCTCTGGGAAAGGTCCTGATCGCCGTCATGGCCCATTCTCCGGTTGGCACTCGAAAAGTCTGTCCATGCCTGGTTTACTCCAATGATCGTTCCCGACTCGTCCAGCACGCAGAGGTGGGAGGAAAGAGCATCAATTGTGGACTGGGCAAACTCCTCGGAGTCGCGTCTGGCTTGTTCGGCTCGCTTGCGCTCGCTAATATCCTCAGCGATGCCCGCGATCCGAATTACTTGCCCGCATTGATCGCGAACAGGAAACGCCCGGTCGCGAATCCATTTTTCCTGTCCGTCGGGCGTACTTATCCTGTATTCAGAATCAATCGTCTCACCTATTAACTGCCTGATGAATATGTCGTGCGCCCGCTCGCGGTCATCGAGATGGATGGCATTCATCCAATCCAACGGGTTCGCATAGAGGCTTGCGCAGCTTCGACCCCAGATCGATTCGTATGCGGGGCCGACATAAAGAATTTCAGTGCCTGCTGCGTTCATCATCCAAAAAACTTCCCGTATGTTCTCCGCAAGCTGTCTGAACTTCTCCTCGCTACTGCGCATGGCTTGCTCGGCCTGAACGCGATCCGTGATGTCCTTGCTGATGCCAACGAGCCCCATGAACTCCCCATCTGCTGAAAAGTATGGCTCTGCATACGACTCCATCCACCGCCACTCGCCATCGGCCCGGCGGCTCCGTCGTTCGGCCTTGAAGCGTCCATGCTCCTTTAGCGCGTATTCGAACGCTTTAAAAAACTCCGGCGTGTCGTCTGGGTGAATCAGCGACTTCCACCCGTCCGGCTCGACCTGTTCCTGAGTTATTCCGGCAAATTCCCGGTAAGTCCGGTTGGCGAAACGCGTCCCGCCCTGTTGGTTGGTCACCCAGAGCCCGATCGGGCAACTGTCGGCCATGGTGCGGAAGCGACTCTCGCTTTCAAGCAGCGCTTGCTGCGCCTGCCTGCGCTCGGTGATGTCTCGCGCAAACCACGCTCGAGCCAGATATCGGCCATCTTCGTTCCGTAGGGTGGTGGAGTAGACCTCGAGTGTTCTACTATCCTTCAATTCAACTTCGAACTGTTCTCTTCGATCACGATCGGCGTAAAGTTCTTGCAACCGCGTCAAGAATGCCTCAGGATCCTTGACGCGTTTTAGGGCTTCAACCATGAGGGGTTCATTCGGGGTGGCCCTGGCCGGAGAATTCTGAGATTCAACAAACTTGGAGAATGGAATCTGCCAGACCTCATGGAATTTCATGTTGTGAGACACGATCTTACCTTCGTCATTTACCAAAAGAATTCCGTCGAGCGATACCTCCTGAATAGCGCTAATGAGGGAGTGCTGCAACTCGCGCTGCTGCTTCGCTTGCTCGCGTTCGGTGATATCCGCACAGACGCCGATGTGCCCCAGGTACTGACCGTCCGGTGACAGGCGCGGCTCGGCGTTGGTGCCAAATAAACGCCACTCACCATCGGCCCGCCGAACGCGCGATTCGCCCTTGAAAGGCTTACGCTCGATCATCGCCTGAACGAACAGAGCTGTGGTCTGCTGCAGGTCGTCGGGATGAATCGGCAGATTCCAATGAATTCCGTTCCAGTCCTCACCCACTATTCCATAGAAATTCCGGAGCGAGCGGTTCAGGAACTCAACCCTTCCCTCGGCGTCTGTAACCCACATCATGGATGGAGAGCTGTCGGCCATATTCCGAAAACGCTCTTCGCTCTCCCGTAGTGCTTGCTCGGCCTGCCTGCGCTCGGTGATGTCCGCACTCACACCGACATGACCCAGGAACTCCCCGTCCGCAGAAAATCGTGGGTTTGCGTTCGAGCCAATTAACCGCCACTCGCCGTCTGCACGGCGAACTCGCAGTTCCGTGCTGTAGTTCGTCTGTTCCCTTACCGCGTTGCTGAACGCCGCATCACGCTGGGCTGTATCGTCCGGATGGATCACCAGGTTCCACGAATTTCCCATAACCTGGTCGCCAGTTGGGCCGCAAAATTCGCGACACGCCTTGTTAAGGAACTCAACTTCTCCAGCGGAGTTGGTCACCCACATGATCGATGGGCTACTGTCAGCCATGATGCGGAAACGCTCTTCACTCTCTCGCAGCGCCACCTCGGAGCGCCTGCGCTCGGTGATGTCTTCCACGTGAACCACATGGCATTGAGGGACACCGCCGGCGTCTCGCACCACCGCGAGTTTTAAGTGCCCCCACACGATTGCACCGCTTCGGTGTACATAGCGTTTTTCCGATTCGTGCCAGCCGCCCGGGTTCATGGAAATCTGCTCCTTCAACCGTAGCGAGGACGCCAAATCGTCGGGGTGGGTCAGCATGGACCAATCCAAGCCAAGCAGTTCCTGTTCGGAATATCCCACCATCCGGCAGAACGCAGCATTTACCTGCGTGAAGTGACCATCCATCCCGGACACGCACATGCCGTAAGGAGCGTGCTCGAAGGCATCGCGAAATCGCTCCTCACTCTCCCGCAGCTTTTGTTCGAATTGCAACCGCTGGCGGTTGTCGCGTGCAATGCCGGAAACACCTACCACCTCCCCGCCTGAATTCTTCACCGGAAAGATCGAGAACGAAACCTCGACACCCTGTCCGTCTTTCGCTCGCAGAATTGCATCGTAGGTGCCGATGGCGCATCCCTTGCCAATGGTTTCGAGTATCTTGAGCAACCACTCGCCTCGCCCCGGCATGAGGATGAGAGAAAGATTCTTTCCCACGATTTCCTCGCGCGTATAGCCGAGCAGTATCTCCGCGCTCCGGTTCCAAGTAACGACGGTTCCATCGAGCTTCGCGGAACTGATCGCGTCTTCGGAGGATTCCACAATCGACGCCAGCAAGGCTTGGGCATGTTGAGCCTCGCGCTCCTCTGTCACGTCGTGCTTGATGGCGATGTAGCTGGTAATCCGGCCATCCGGCACTTTGATGGGTGAGATTCTCATCGCCTCCGTATAAAAGGATCCATCCTTGCGCCGGTTGACCACCTCGCCCTTCCAGACCTTCCCGGATTGAATCGTCTTCCACATTTCCTCGTAAAATGCTTGCGCCTGCCGTCCGGATTTGAGGATTCGCGGGTTTTGCCCCACAATCTCCTCGCCGGTGTAGCCCGTCATTGCGGTAAACGCGGGGTTAACGTACCGGATAATCCCTTCCAGATCAGTGATAACAATGCCATCAGCCGCTTGATCTACGGCCGTAAGCGGACCGATCTGCTTTATGTCGTCGATTGCCCAGGACACACTTCACCCCCGTTTATGGAAGACCCTTTCATATCCATCGGCGAGGCACGGAATCTCCCAGGATTTATAGCAATTTCTCGTAACTTTCGTCCTTAATTCAAGTCCGAGGGGAAATCTGCCGATAGAGCAAGTGAAGACAGGTTGATTGCTTGAGGTTTGCGCCGATTGGCGCGAGACAAGGGATGGAGCGTGATGAAGAGCCTGGTTGCCGAAGATGATGCAACAAGTCGAATGCTGCTGAAGAAATTCCTCTCCCGCTTCGGCCAATGCGATGTCGCCGTCGATGGCAAGGAAGCCGTGACGGCGGCTGGCGCCGCGCTCGAGCTTCATCAAAGCTACGACCTGATCTGCATGGACCTCAGAATGCCTATGATGGATGGGCAAGAAGCGATACGGGAGATCCGCAAGCAGGAAGCATCCATGGAAGCCGCCAATCCATCCAGAATCATCGTGACCACAGCACATACTGACACCGAGAGCATCGCCGGAGCACTGCTCGGCCGGTGCAATTCCTACCTGGTAAAGCCCATCGATATTGCGAAGCTGCAGGTAGAGCTAAAGACCTTCGGGCTGATTCAATAATTCCCCAACCCGCCGCATCCCCGTCATTGCCCTCCTCTTCTGCATGAGCCACGCCACCCCCCCTGCGTTGGCCGAAGAGCAAGTCGCTGCCTGCCTTTATACTGAGATGTCTGCTGAATAGGGCACGCAGGCCGTGAGACCGCGCGTGCGAAAAAATTCAGCGTCCCCAGCGACAGCTCTTTGTTGCTGGGATAAAAGGAGTGTGCTTTGGCTCAGGCGGAAATCGGCATCATCGGTGGCAGCGGGCTTTACTCGATGCCTGGATTCACGAACGTGCGCGAAGAGCGCGTGGATACGCCCTTCGGCGAGCCGTCGGACCCCTTTGTGCTTGGCGAGCTGGAGGGGCGTCGCGTTGCCTTTCTTGCGCGCCACGGGCGCGGCCATCGCATCCTACCCTCGGAGCTGAACTTTTGTGCCAACATTTACGCCTTCAAGAAACTCGGCGTCGAGCGCATCGTTTCGGTTTCTGCCGTCGGCTCTCTCAAAGAGGAGCATAAGCCCACCGACTTCGTCATGCCCGATCAGTTCATCGACCGCACCTTCCATCGCGCCTCAACCTTTTTCGGCGAGGGCATCGTGGGCCACGTGGCCTTTGGCGATCCGGTCTGTGCGACAGTAGCCAAGGCCGCCGCCGATGCTTGCGCTACGGTAGGCGTGGTGGGCAAGCTGGGCGGAACGTATGTGTGCATGGAAGGCCCGCAGTTTTCGACTCGCGCCGAGTCCAATCTCTATCGCAGCTGGGGCGCGGACGTGATCGGCATGACGAATCTGCAAGAAGCCAAGCTGGCCCGCGAAGCGGAGATCTGCTACGCCACCGTTGCCATGATCACCGACTACGATTGCTGGCGCGAAGGCCACGATGCAGTCACCATTGAGGAGATCGTAGCCGTGCTGCACCAGAACGCCGAAAACGCAGCGAAGGTGGTCAAGGCCGCCGTCGCCGCCATGCCCGTCGAGCGTAACTGCTCGTGCGCTTCGGCGGCAAAATTTGCTGTACTAACCCAGCCGGACGCGATTCCCGCCGCGACGAAAGAGAAGCTGAAGCTGCTGTTCGGAAAGTACCTTGGGTGGTAGCTACATGGAAATCCTTGAGCCTTGGTTTGCAACCTCGGATTCACGATTGGTCGATGAACTCCACCGCGAGATACCGTCGGGCCACGTTCTTAAAACCGTTGAACTTTCCGTCGTCGCGCGCAGAAAGGATTGCGATGAAGTCTTGTATGCTCTCAATGACGGATTCGGCCGTATGGCAATTGTTCACCTTACGCATTGCAAAACTCGAGAGACAAATCCAGTATTCCCAAAAACCAGAATCTTCGAGAGCCTCAAACTATGGCTTGAATATATGCAGGCCGTTCATGCCGCCTGGGTTGAGGACGATCCGAATGGTCAACTGTGGCTGAAAGAGCGAAAGCTGTGGGACGCGACCCCAAAAAACTGAATAGAGAAGTTAAGAAAGGAACAAATGGCAATTACCGTAGTAGGCAGCGTGGCCTTCGATTCAATTGAAACACCGGCGGGGCGGCGTGAGCGTTGCTTGGGCGGCGCAGCGACTTACTTTTCGCTTTCGGCGAGTTACTTTACTGACGTGCGCGTCATTGCCGTGGTCGGCGAAGACTTTGGCAAGAGACAAGAGGCAGTTTTTCAGTCGCATAACATCGACACGCAAGGCATTGAGCACGCCGCGGGCAACAGCTTCTTCTGGGAAGGCTCCTATCTCGATAACCTCAACGAAGCCAAAACGCGCATCACTGATCTGAACGTCTTTGCCTCCTTCAATCCCAAGATTCCGTCAGCTTATCGCGACTCCGAATTCTTGTTTCTGGCTAACATCGATCCGGTCTTGCAGCGTCGTGTACGCGAGCAGATGCCGGATGTGAAGTTAGTGGCCGGCGACACGATGAATTACTGGATCAAGGATCATCGCCCTGCATTGCTAGAAGTCCTGAAAGGCCTGGACATTCTGCTCATCAACGACACCGAGGCGCGAATGCTGGCCGGCAAAGACAATCTCGTTCAGGCCGCGCGCGGCGTTCTCGCGCTGGGGCCGAAGACTCTGGTGATCAAGCACGGCGAATATGGCGCAACCTTGTTCCATGGCAATGCTCAAAACGGACACACTTTCAAGGTGCCGGCGCTGCCCCTCGAAGAAGTCGTAGATCCGACTGGAGCGGGCGATAGTTTTGCCGGCGGATTCTTCGGCTATCTAACCTCCCAGCCCGAGATCACACCGGCTACCTATCGTCATGCCATCTTCTACGGCACTGTAATGGGCTCGTATGCCTGCGAGCGCTTTGGCACCGAGCGCTTGCAAGCGCTTTCCCGCAACGAGATCGACGACCGCTTCAACCTTCTGCGCGAGTTGACACATCTTGCCTGAAAGCACCATATCGAAGCGGACCATCTCTCGCGTTGAAAGCATCACCGTGCTGGTCTCGTGCGCGACGGCTTCCATCACGGCTATCGTTTGGAGCTGGCAACACGGAGCCATGCTCAACTACGGCGATGCAGTGGCCCACTTGCACATTGCGCGGCGGGTTTTCGACTCGCATCATCCACGGCTCACGCTACTGGGTTCGGTATGGCTGCCGCTGCCTCATCTGCTGCTGCTTCCTTTTGTGCAGATTTATAGCTGGTGGGCCAATGGATTGGCCGGAGTGATTCCGTCCGCGCTGGCATATCTCGCCGCCTGCGCGGGCATCTACCGGCTTGCGCGTCACTGGCTGCAGCCTGCCTCGTCGGCGCTTGCATTGGCCTTCTTTGCGCTGAATCCCAACCTGCTCTATCTGCAAACCACGGCCATGACTGAACCGTTGTTTGTCTGCGAGATGGTATGGGTTTTGCTTTGGCTAGTCGAGTGGCGCACAAGCCTTGACGAAAACACCAAGCGAGCCACCCGCCTGCAATGCCTGATCGCAGCGGTGCTGGTGGCAGCGGTCTTCACGCGCTACGACGGTTGGGTGCTGGCCTTAGTCGTCTGGGTGTGCGTGGGCGTGACCCTGGCCCGTCGCGGCAGATTGCGCTCCCTGAGTTTCTGGCTGGCAAGCTTACTGGTGGTAGCTGCACCGGCGGCGTGGTTTATTTATAACTCTGCAGGCTTCGGCGATTGGCTCTACTTCGCGCGTGGGCCGTATTCCGCCAAAGCTATCGAGATACGCACCGCTGTGCCTGGTTTTCCGCCGCATCCGGGATGGCATAATCCGTGGGTCTCGATGATTTTTTTCATCAAGGCCGCGGAATTGGATGCAGCTGCGGCGGCGTGGGGCAAAACGCTGCTGGTCGTAAGCCTGCTGGGAACGGCCTGCGCCTGGCTGACGAGCCGACGCCATGCTCTCACATGGATACTGCTACTGTGGTTCCCGGTCGTCTTCTATGCGTATTCGATTTCGTACGGATCGGTGCCCATCTTCTTGCCCGTATGGTGGCCGCACTCCTGGTACAACACGCGCTACGGACTCGAGATGCTGCCCGCCTTCGCGCTGGGGTTGGGCTTTGCGACGCAGTTCGCGCTGGCCATGGTGAATGAGTTCAAGCCGCGTGAGTTCAATCCAATTTGGGCGCGCTTGGCTACCAGCGCACTGTTCGCGATTATAGTTCTGAACACAGCGCAGGTAGTGCGCGAGCGTCCCCTGGTCTATGTTGAAGGCACAAAGAACATTGAGGCGCGACGACCTTATGAGATCGAGATTCCTCCGGTCCTTAAGGCGTTGCTGACCGAGCGGCCGGGCGGCGTGGTGCTGATGGATACGTCGGTCTTTCCCGAGATCGTCGCGCTCACCGGCATTCCTCTTCGCCAGACCATCAACGAGAGCGATCATGAAATTTATCTTGCCGCGCTTGCCGCGCCAGCTGTGCACGCGCCAATTGTCTTGGCCTTCGATGGCGACGAAATCGACCATGCGGTCAAGGCTCATCCCGAGGGCCTGACGGTAGTGCACCGCTTCACGCTCAAGGGACAGCCTGCAGCGACGATTTACGTTTCCGGAACATCAGACGCAGCGACCATTACCAAGCCGGACGGCGCGATGATAGCATCGGGCATAGGAACACAATGAACATGGCGGTGGCACAGTTCGCGCAGCCTTTCGACTTTGACCGGCTGCAACAGATCGTGGTGGTTAACGGCGCCATCGGCCGCCTGCTGGTAGCGTGCCTGCTGGGCGCAGCGGTGGGGCTCGAACGGGAGTTCAATCGCAAGGCCGCCGGCGTGCGCACCAACCTGCTGATCTGCATGGGCAGCGCGTTTTTCACGCTGCTTTCCGCGGTGCTGGCCGGCGACGCCAACCCGGACAAAGGGCGCGTGGCCTCGAACATCGTGCAAGGCATCGGCTTTCTTGGCGCGGGTTTGATCCTGCATAACCGGAGCCGTGTAAGCGGATTGACCAGCGCAGCAAGCGTCTTCGTTGTAGCATCGATCGGCATGGCATGCGGCGCTGGGTTGTATGCTGCGGCAGCGGTGGCGGCGATCATCGTCATCGTGGCTCTGGAGGCTGTGGGCTTTATCGAGAAGCGCGCCAATGTGAAAGTCTATCCGCTGGTGTACGAGGCGCGCGGCCGCGATCAGACGGGAATGCTGGAGTCGATTCTGGACGCGATGGACACTGCAGGAGAGCGGCTGACCGACGTCGAGCGCGACACCATCGGCGAGTTAGAGAGAGTTAGCTTTCCCCTGACTGCTACAAAAAGTCAACATGAGCGGCTGCGCGGAAAGCTGCTCGGCAAGCCGGCAATCGAGGCCCTGTTTACATTCCGCGATCCGGAGGAAGATTGATTCCCTTTGCAAAGGCTCACGCCTGCGGCAACGATTTCTTGATCGTGACCGAAGAGGCTGCGGCAAACCACGATTGGGCGAATCTGACCCGGCGCCTCTGCGCGCGTAACACGGGAATCGGCGCCGATGGCATCGAGTTTTTTCGCTGGACCGGTCCCAACTCTGGCCATATTCGTCTGCACAACGCCGACGGCTCCATCGCTGAAATCAGCGGTAACGGCACGCGCTGCGTGGTAGCATGGATGGCTCTGGAGCGCGGCTTGCAGCCGGGTGACGAGTTGCACATCGAGACCGATGCTGGCTTGCGCCTCTGCCGCGTAAATGCGTTGAAGACCGATGGCAAATTCACAGCTGAAGTGACCGCCAGAATGGGCGTTCCATCATTTGCTCCACGCACCGTCACTTTGGCCAATGGACTTGCGGTCGCAGGCATCGAAGTTTCAACAGGCAATCCGCACTTCGTTATCGTGGTCGATAACTCAGAGTTTGATGTCGCCGGGTTATCGTGGCAGCAGATCGGCGCGGAGATTTGCACCCACCCCGATTTCCCGCAGCAGACCAACGTTGAGTTTTTGCGCATCATGAGTGAACGCGAAATAGAAATTCGCATCTTCGAGCGTGGCGTCGGCCCAACGACCTCATCCGGCACAGGTAGTTCAGCCTGTGCCACAGCCGCTATCGCTGCACACGGCTGCCGCTCGCCACTCACGGTGGTTGCTCCCGGCGGCGCGCAGACCGTCGAGTGGGACGGCCCTGGCACGCAGTTGTGGCTCACCGGACCTGCAAGCCTGATTGCCCGTGGCGAGGCTTGGCCATCATGACTGCCCTTCTCAAGCCGCGTGCTCTTCCGCCCGACGCCCAAGTGGCCGTCGTCTCGCCCGCCTCCACCCCAAAACCTGAACGCGTCGAGCTCGGGTTGGCGGCCTTGCGCCACCTCGGCTACGCCCCGCAAGCAGCCGAGCACACGCTCACCCGCGGGCCGATTTATTTTGCGGGCACGCCTGCCATGCGCCTTCGCGACCTGCATCATGCCTTCGCCGACGATCTGACGCGTGCCATTTTTTCCACGCGAGGCGGCTACGGTTCGAACTACCTGCTCGATGAGCTTGACCTCGACTTGATCGCGGAAGATCCCAAGCCCCTCGTCGGTTACAGCGATTTAACCGCAGTGCATCTGTGGCTGCTCGACCAGATTCACTTGCCGGCCTTTCATGGCCCCATGCTCTCGGCCGATTTTGCGCGTGAAGACGGCGTGCATCTGGCGAGCTTGCAAGCGACGCTCGGCGGCCAGCCCTACACCGTAGGGACTGCCGAAGGCCTGCGCACGTTGCACCCCGGCCATGCGCGCGGCACGCTCTACGGCGGCTGCCTGAGCATTCTGGTTTCAACGCTGGGCACTCCCTATGAGCCGCAGACCGAGGGCAAGCTCCTCTTCCTTGAAGACGTAAGCACCAAGCCCTATCAGATCGATCGCATGCTCTGGCAACTGCGTCAGGCGGGCAAGCTCGAAGGCGTGCGAGGCGTCGTCTTCGGCGAAATGCTGGACTGCGTCTCGCCCGGCGCGTCGCCTCAATTACTCGATGAGGTGATTATGCGCGCCTTCGAGGACTTCAAGGGACCCATCGCCATCGGCCTGCGCAGCGGCCACGTTTCGCGCCAGAACGTCACTCTCACTTTTGGTGTTGATGCGGAGTTGATCGTTCAGAAAGAAGCGCAGCTGCACCTGATTGAGCCGGCGGTGACGAAATGACGCAACCGTCCCGCCACATTCATCTCAGCGGCATCTGCGGCACGGCCATGGCCTCGCTCGCGGGCCTTTTGCAATTGCAAGGCCACCGCATTACGGGCTCTGACAAAGCGGCCTACCCGCCGATGAGCGACCTGCTCGCCGGGCTGGGCATTCCAGTGATGGAACCTTACGCGGAAAGCAATCTCGATCCTGCGCCAGACCTTGTCGTCGTCGGCAATGCTCTTTCGCGCGGCAACCCAGAGGTGGAGCGCGTGCTGGACGAGCGCATTCCCTTCACTTCTATGGCCGCTCTTTTGCACGAAGAATTTCTCCCAGGCCGCGAGTCTCTGGTCGTCGCAGGAACGCACGGCAAGACCACAACCACCAGCATGTTGGCTTGGATTTACCAGGTTGCCTCGCGCGAAAATCCAGCGCTTGAGCCTTCGTTCCTGATCGGTGGAGTGGCGGAAAACTTCGGTTCCAGTTTTCAACTAAGGCCTACGCGCACCTTCATTGTCGAGGGCGACGAGTACGACACGGCCTTCTTCGACAAGGGTCCAAAGTTCCTGCATTACTTTCCCGATGCGCTGATTCTGACCAGCGTTGAGTTCGATCACGCCGATATTTATTCAGACTTGACTGCCGTAAAGACAGCCTTCAAGCGATTGGTGAATCTTATTCCGCGACGAGGCCTGATCGTCGCCTATGACGGCAGCACGAACGTCAGCGAGTGCGTTAGCCACGCGCTCTGCCGCGTCGAGCGGTACGGGTTTTCCGAAACTTCAGAGTGGCGCATCCGCAAACTACGTCATGAAGACGGACTAACTCGCTGGGAGCTTTGGCACAGCGGCGAGTTATGGGCTGAGTTAGCCATGCAACTAGCCGGCGAGCACAACGCGCTGAACGCCTCTGCCGCAGCGGCGCTGGCCACAGGACAGGAAATCGGCAAAGAATTCATCGTGGCGGCGCTCGCAAGTTTCAAGAGCGTGAAGCGGCGGCTGGAGGTGCGTGCCGAGATCGGCGGCGTGACGATCATCGACGACTTTGCGCATCATCCCACTGCCATCCGCGAAACGCTGCGCGCTCTGCGCTCCGTCTATCCGAAATCGCGCCTCTGGGCAGTCTTGGAGCCACGCTCGAACACACTCCGGCGCAGAGTGCTCGAACCCGATCTAGTGGCTAGCCTGCGCCTGGCCGACCGCGTGATTCTCGCCAGCGTCTATCAGCAGCAACGCATTCCAGAGGCCGAGCGCCTCAATCCCGAAGAGGTGGTGGGTGCGCTCAATGCCGCGGGAACCGAGGCCGAACTTTGCCCCGGCGTGGACGCCATCATCAACGCCATTGCGCCCCAGCTTCAATCTGGCGATGTGGTGGCGATCCTTTCCAACGGCGGCTTTGATGGCATTTATGAGAAACTTCCTGCACGACTCAAAGAACTTCAAGGCTGAACACCTGGAAAGATTCGCATGATCCGCTCTCTCGCGCTATTGGCCACTCTTGTACCTCTCATCATTTTTGTGGGACTCATATTTATTCCCTGGACCCTCATCACGGGCAACGTTGTGCCGCTCTATCACGCCACAAATTGGCTGGTCCGGACCGCCTATCGCGTGGCGGGAATTCACATTGCAGTCGAGGGGCGCGAGCACGTGCCAGCGCGAACAGCGTGCATCTTCATGGCCAACCACGTCTCCAATCTCGATCCGCAGGCTTTGATCCCGGAGATTCCCGGCCGCACTTCCGCATTTTTGAAGCGCTCGCTGATGAAGATTCCCATCGTTGGCTATGGCTTTCGGTTAGGGGAGTTCATTCCTGTCGAACGCAGCGGCAACGCGGCCAGCGCACAGGAGAGCGTCGCCGCAGCGCGAGCCTTGCTGGATAAGGGCGTCCACATCACCACGTTCGTCGAGGGCACGCGCTCGCGAGACGGGCGCCTGTTGCCTTTCAAGAAAGGCCCGTTCTATCTGGCCATGCAGACCGGCGCGCCGTGCATTCCCGTTTCCATTTACGGCACCGAAACGATGTTGGCCAAGGGCAGCTTGCGTGTCAAGCCCGGTACGGCGCACATCGTCTTCCATACGCCGTTGAATCCCAGCGACTACAGCACACGCGATGAGTTATCGCAGGCCGTGCGCGCGGCCATCGCTTCGGGCCTCCCAGAGTGGATGCGTAACTGAATCTCTATGGCTGCACAACAGCGTTATAGCCATCGCCGAGCAGCTTCAGGCGCATCGCGTTAGCCTCGTCGCGGCTGCTGAAGGGGCCGGTCCGCACGTGGAGCATGCTGTCCGCCGGATCGCGGCTAACGGTGACCGCATAGCCGCGTTTGCTCAGCGCGCCCACCAGCACGTCCGCGTCCTCCTGATGAGAGATGGCGGCAATCTGGACCATCAACGCACTGCCGGGAGCAGTCGTCGGCACAGTGCTCGCAACCGGCAATGCGGGTTTGACGACTGGTCGCGAAGAGTTGGCGCTAGTGGAAGAAGTCGCGCCAGAATTCTGCGAATTGGCCGCCGCGCTGGAAGACTCAGACGGCGGCAGATCAGTCGCGGCAGGCTGTTGATAGGTGATGTTCTGAGGAGCGGCGGCCGGCTTGGATTGTGAGCTGACTGTTCCCGCGAATGCGTCGGTGCCGGCCTGCCGAACGTTCGTCGAAGCTCCTCTGGCGCCGCGGCTGCCCATCGAGTAGCCCAGTCCAAAGCTGAGACCGCACAGCAGCACCACACCAAAAAAGATGCCCCACAGCAGCATCGGTCCCAGCGTCAGTTCGGTGTCAGGCCGGTCCGTGTCAGCCCGGCGCTCAGCTGGCTCAACCACGTCGTCGTTGTCGCGCAGCCGTTCGGCCGGCTCAGCGTTGTCCTCGTCAAAGAGTCTTTGCATCGTTCGCTCTCAGGTTGACGATCATTCTATCAACTCTGCCCAATGTGGAAGAAGTCCAGTTGAACTTCGCTGTATCCCACCCTTTTGCCAGGAACTAAAGCGAAAGGATGGGACATGGCGCATCGTTCACCGCAAAAAAACCGTTTCCAGCTGCTTCTTTTCCGCCTATGCCTTAGCCGGCGTGGGCGCATTCATCTTGTTCAACAGTGTCATCAGTTCCATGGGCAGCGGAAAGACGATGGTAGTGTTCTTCTCGACGCCGATTTCCGTGAGGGTTTGCAAGTAGCGCAGCTGCAAAGTCATCGGCTCGGTGGCCAGTAAATGAGCCGCGTCCACCAGCTTCTGGGCGGCGTTGAACTCGCCCTCGGCATGGATGATCTTCGACCGTTTTTCGCGCTCCGCCTCGGCCTGCTTGGCCATGGCTCTAAGCATCTGCTCGGGCAAGTCTACTTGTTTCACCTCGACCGAAATCACCTTTACGCCGAACGGCTCCGTCCGCTGATCGATGATGGTTTGAATCTTCAGGTTCAGTTTGTCGCGATGGCTGAGCAACTCGTCCAGCTCCACCTCGCCCAAGACTGAACGCAGCGTGGTTTGCGCAAATTGCGAAGTTTGATAGACGTAGTTGGCCACCTTGATGGCCGCGTCGTTGGGATTGACCACGTAGAGCGTGACCACCGCATTCACCTTCAGCGTAACGTTATCGCGGGTGATCACGTCCTGCGGCGGAACTTCGAGCACGTCCTGGCGCAGTGAGATGCGCACCATCTGATCGAAGGGCCGAAAAACCAGAATGATACCCGGGCCTTTGGGCTCGGGCAACGCGCGGCCCAGCCGGAAGATCACTCCGCGCTCGTACTCGCGAAGTATCTTGATCGAATTAAGCAGGTAGAGAACGACGATTGCGGCAAAAATCAGAACCGGCACAGTTAAATCAGGCATTGAAATTCCCTTCTTAACTTACGACCGAATTGTACTCCAACAGGGTTATGCAGAGGATAGTTATGGCCTCTGCGGCTGAGCCGGCTCCACGTGCAACAAGTACTTCTCGAGACTCACGACACGCAGAGGCGCGCCAGCCGGCACAGGCTCGCTCGCCACGGCGCGCCAGATTTCTCCATCGACAAGCACGTGACCTTCGGGAGTTAGCGCCTCCATAGCCCGCGCGCGGCTACCAACCAGAGCCGATGGGCCCAGCTTGGATTTCATGCGCCGTGCGCGCGTAGCGAGGCCGACAAGAATGACGGTGATCGTTCCGAAAGCTGCGCTGACCGCGATCGACACCCAAAGGTTGACAGCCATCTCTGGTACCGGCGCGGCGACCAGCGTAAGCGTTCCAAACGTGAGGCAAATGATCCCCGCAATAGCCAGAACCCCATGCCCGCCGAACTTAGCCTCCAGCAGCAGCAAAACCAGCGCGGCAATAAGCAGCAGAACGGAGGTGAATCGAATTGGCAACAGGTCGAGCGCAAAGATCGCCAGCAGCACCATCAGCGTGCCCAGCGCCCCGGGGACGATGGTACCTGGAGTATTGAATTCGAGATAAATCAGCAGTGCGCCTGCCACAAGAAATAGCAAGGCTATGTTGGGATTCACCAGCCAGCCCAGCAACTCATCGCGCAGTGTGGGCTTGAGCACTTCTATCCGCGCGCTGGCCAAATGGAGCACAAGCTTGCTGCCGTCGTTACGAGTGATCGTGCGTCCGTCCAGAGCAGCCAGCAGCTCGTTATCGTTGTTGGCGATCAGGTCGATCAGATGCAGGTCCAGCGCCTCCTTGTCCGTGTAAGAGTGCGACGAGGCGGCGGCAGCGATGGCGGCCTCGACGTTGCGATTTCGAGGGGTTACATAGGAGCGCAGATGCGCCTCCGCGTCGTTCTCAATCTTCTGGCTCAATGTGTCATCCATCTTGCCGAACTCGGAGACCACATGGGCGGCACCGGCGTTGGTGCCGGGAGCCATGGCAGCCACATCCGCCGCCTCCATCAGATAGAATCCAGCCGAACCTGCGCGAGCTCCGGCAGGGGATACATACACGATCACCGGTACACGCGAATTCAAAATGGCGCCAGCCATCGCGTACATGGGATCCAGCATTCCGCCCGGCGTGTCCAGCTCAATCAGTAGAGCGTGAGCGCCATCCGAATTGGCCTGCGCGATGGCCCTTTCCAGCTCGCTCTGCGTCACCGGCTGGATGGTATCGGAGAGCACAAATTTGTCCACCAGCGATTGCTGCGCAAAGGCCGGAGAACCCAGCCCAAAACCCGCAACCAAACCAATCAGTACCACAAACCCATGTACGCGCTGCATCATGGCTTGCTCCTTGAATACCTGCCCACATGACCTACTTCTTCGTGTGCCCCATCTTTTCGCGCTTTTGCAAAATAAGTGGGAAACCAATGCTACTTTTTCAGGCCGCCCTTGGCCCCAATCTGCCTGCGCAGCTCCAGCGCCACCTTGCTTTGCGGATTGATTTGCAAGGCAGCAGCAACGTTCTGTTGCGCCTCGTTGAGACGGTTGGCCGCAAGGTCAAGCCGCACTAAAACTAAATACGCATCCACTGACGGCATCAGTTCCAGCGATGCCACGGCTTCCTTGCGCGCAGCCTCGGTGTCGCCGGTGCGCTCGCGAACCTCGGCCAGCCCAGCGTGGGCCGCAGCGGTCTTAGGGTTTGCGGTCACTGCGGCTTGATAGAGCCGCTCCGCCTCCAGCAGCAGACCGCGGTCGAGGTAATCCTTGGCCTGAACTGAGAGCTTTTTCGCGCGCTCAGCCGGCGAAAGAGCGGCCAGCCTCGATGCGCCCACTTGATCCAGCATGAGGGCGGCTTGGCGAAACGCCGCAGCGTCAAAGCCGCGCTCGATGCGCTCCAGTGGATCGGCCTTGGCCACGCTTTCACCCTGCAAACTTGCAACTACTCCCACCTTGCCTGCTTCGCCCGAGCCAGTTGTCGGCTTCGCGGCCGGCGGCTCAGTCCAAGCCTTTTGGAGCGCCTCGGCCTCGCTGTCGTTGGGACGCAGCTTGAGACACTGGCCCAGTTCCGACAAGGCCGCGGCCTGGTCACCGCGGCGCTTGAGGCTGACAGCCAGGTTAAAGTGGTAATCGGCGCCATTGGGGTCGGCAGCCATCGCCTGAAGGAAGAGCGGAATGCCGTCCTTGCCGTCGCGGGCCAGTGCAACTCCCTGATTGTTCAGAACCTGGGCCAGCGGCAGCACGCGAGCCACACCGGCAAAGGCCTCCTCGGCACGCGCGTAATCTCCTGAGAACAGCAACGAGAGGCCGCGGAAGAAGCCAGCCTCAAGGACATCGTCGGCCTCGGCGCCATTGCTTCCCACTCTGGCGAAGGCTTGGGCCGCTTGCTCGTATTGCTGGCTGGCATAGTCCTCGCGGCCCAACGCCATCCAGGCCTCACTAAGCTGAGGACTGAGCCCGACCGCCTGGTTCAGATGGCGCAAACGCTCGGCTTGATCGGGTTCGGTAATACCGCGAATGTATTGCTCGAAGGCGGCAAGGTTGACTCCGGAGCCGGCAGTCACAAAGGTGTCTTCCGAGCCTTTGAAGCCAGGATCAAGCTGACGGGTCAGCTTCCAGGCCAGCGAGTTAAACACCGGGATCATCGCACGCATCTCGCCGCGCGCCGTCACTGGCTGGCCCATACGCAGGTGGGGGACGTCCACCAGCCGCGCCTCCGCCACAATGCCCGCGCCGTCGGTTAGATAGCTGCCCACAATGATCGAATCGGCGTCCAGCGTTTCGGCCAGCTTCAGCGAACTGGCCAGCGAGGGTTGAAAGCCCTGCGGCAATCCCAGGTGATCCAACGCATACATGCGGTCCGCGCGGCTCATCGGGGCGAAGCCTGCCGAGGCCAGCCGGCTACTCAAAATCTCCGCCGAAGCCTCCCGAATCCACTCCAGGCTTGGCTGCCCGCTTCGGTTGTCGAAAGGCAACACCAAAAGAATGCGGCCGCGACCCCCTGCCTCGCTTGCAGTCGCTCCGGTCTCCGCCGCCGTTTGGGCGCTCGTGCAAACCGTAATGGACTGAGCAATCAGAAGACCCAGTCCCAGAGTGGCGGTCAACTGCCCAACCCCGCCAAATCGAGATGAAAGAGATGTATGCACAACAGGCTGATTATAGGCGTTGCCCCCTGCCCGAGACGGATTGCAAGGCCGTAGCTCGCGCCAGAACCAACGCTCAGGTTAGAAAACTCTCAAGGCTGCGCGGTCATTAGCTCGACAAAATTCGTTTGCACGCTTCAGGCTGATCCCGCGCCAAGTGTCGAGCTCATCCAGCAGTGAGCCATCGCACATCGGACATTGCGCTGACCCACCACTCACGTCCCCGGTCGGCTCGGCCTTTCGGCTACTTGTTCCCGCCCGGCAGCATTCCCTTCAGTTTGTCCATCAACCCCGGCTTGGCTGCTGGCGTACCTGCCGCAGGCTTGGCCGGTGGAGTAGTTGTGGCTGGAGCGCTGGTCGGAGCCGCAGGCTTCGCCGGAGTCGCGCTAGCCGGAGCGGCAGGTGCTGGCGGCGCGCCTGAGCCAGCCGGCTTGGCTTGAGATCCAGAGGCGGGCTGCGCAGCTGGCTGCTTGGCTTCACTCGCCGGCGCAGTTCCCTTCGCCATTCCCGGCAACGGCGTAGTTCCATTTACCACGCTGGCCGCCGATAATGTCGGCACCGATTCAACATCGTTCTTTACCAAAATCGAGATGCGACGATTAGAAGGGTCGGTCGGGTTGTTCTTGTCGCGCAGCATCTGGTCAGCGTAGCCGCGCACCTGGGACACTTGATCGGTACGAACGCCGTCCTGCTGCAGCAGCCGGCGCGCCGAGTTAGCGCGGTCAGCCGATAAATCCCAGTTACTATAACTGTTATCGCTTGAGTAAGGCGTCGAATCAGTATGACCCTCGATCAGCAGACAATTAGGCAGTGTCTTGAGTTCTTTTCCCAACAACGCCAGAAGCTCCTGCCCGTTTTCGCTTAACTTCGCACTTCCAATCTCGTAGAAAGTACCGTTCTTGCCCTCGATCAGCTCAATGCGCAATCCCTCGGGCGTGATCGTCAGCTCAATCTGCTTGGAGAGCTTTTGCAGCTCTTTTCTCGCCTTGATCTCTGCTTCGAGCTTGGCTTTCAATTGTTGAAGTTGGTCGTCGGTGGCCTGCGCTATGGCTTCTCCGGTGCCGCTCATGGTAGTGCCAAGCATGGCGCCGGTTCCCT
Organism: Occallatibacter sp.; assembly: GCA_049518535.1. Lineage (GTDB taxonomy): Bacteria > Acidobacteriota > Terriglobia > Terriglobales > Acidobacteriaceae > Telmatobacter. The sequence goes on from JBEKRS010000002.1 coordinate 129,024, forward strand.
TGGGATCGTTGAAGTAACCAGCCACAGCTTTCTTCACCTTCTCGCTCGAGCCCATCAGCCACAGCACAATAAACAGCGCCATCATGGCAGTTACAAAGTCGGCATAAGCCACCTTCCACGCCCCGCCGTGATGGCCGCCGTGGCCACTCACCTTTTTGATGACGATAATCGGTCGACCCTTGTCGCTTGCCATGATGCCCTGTTTCTCCCCAACGGGTTTCGCTGACCCTATGCCGCCGCCGCGTCGCCGCCCTGGCTCTTGCAGTTCTTTTCCATCTCGTCGAAGGTGGGCCGCACATGCGCGGGAATTGCCCGCCGCCCCATCTCAATCGCGATCATCGGAGCCGAGCCCTTCAGAAAGGACAGAATCAGCACCCGAAGCACATGCAGATATTCGTTGTGCCCGTCGGCCGTCTTGGCCATATTCGAACTCAACGGACCGACCACGCCGTAGCACGCCAGAATCCCCAGAAAAGTCCCCACCAGCGCCGCCGCCACATGTGCGCCAATCTCCTCCGGCGGGCCTCCCAGCGAACCCATGGTGATCACCACTCCCAGCACCGCGGCCACAATGCCCAGACCCGGAAGCGCATCGGCCACCGTGCTAAGCGAGGCAATCGGCTGCGTCGCCTCGTGGTGATGCACCTCCATGTCCAGTTCCATCATCTGGTCCATGTCGAACGGCTCCACGCCTCCGGTGATGGCCATGCGCAGCGTGTCGCACACAAAATCCTTGGCATGATGATCGCCGAGAAACTCCGGATAATTCTTGAAGATCGTGCTCTCTTTCGGCTTCTCGACGTCCATCTCCACGCTCAACAGTCCCTCTTTGCGGACTTTATTCAGGAACTGATACATCATCTTCAACGTGCTGAGGTAGCGCGCCTTGCCAAACGGAGAGCCCTTCATAATCCCCGTCAGAGCCGACACGATCGCCTTGATAATGTGAATCGGATTGGCCACCAGCAGCGTGCCGATCGCCGCTCCGCCCAGGATCAGTAGCTCGGCCGGCTGCACAAGCACCGACATATGCCCCTTCTCCATGAGAAAACCGCCGATGACCGAACCGAAAACTATCACAATGCCTATGATGGCGAACATTCTTGCCCCCCCGACGCGGACGCGATACGATTTCCGCCCGCATGAAAACTGGTAAACATTGCGGCCTTGGCTCGTTCCAGCAGATCGACCAAACTGCCCTCTCGTTCCGCCTGCGCCGCGCCAATGCTCACGGTGAGCGATACCCGGTCGCCCCACCAGCGGAAGTCCGCCGTCCGGGCCAGGCCGGCCAACGCCTGCGCATGCGCCCCCAGCATCTCCGGCGTGCGCTCATGCGACAGCACTAAAAACTCATCGTCACCCCAACGTCCCATCTCCTCGGCCGGCCGCAGCCCGTTCCTTAGCGCCCGTTCCACCTTTTCGATCATTGCCTCGCAGGCCGCCGCGCCGTGCGTCTTGCGCAGCTCGTGGGCCTGATCGACGGTAATCCACAGCACTCCAAAGCTCTCTCCGCCCTGGCAAAAGTCCGCGAAGACCGCTTGCAGCCTGTCTTCGAGTTCCGCATGGTTTGCGTCCAACTGTGAACCTTCGCCGCGCTCTCCATGAGGCAATGCATCCAGGCTCTCGGCAGGATGAAAAACAGACGCCAGACCGATCCGCCCCCCCATCCCGTCGCGCAACACATACGTCCGCACCATTGCCGAAACGTCGTGGCCCAGCTTGTGATCCACATGCACAATGGCGCCATGTCCGGCCTCCGATTCCGCGCATGGATCTTGCGCCGCCGGACGCGACCCGGTCAGCAGCAGTTCCAGCGCCTCAGGCGCCGGACGCGCCAACATATCCATGCCCGCGTACCCGGTAATGGCTTCGGCAGCCCGGTTCCAGAACAAAACCAGGCCCTCTGCGCTCAGCAGCGCAACGCCCTCCGGAAGGCTGTCCAGCGCGGCTTCAAGAAGTTCCGTGCGATCGCTCATCCATGCCTCTCCATCTTCTACATCGGCACGACGCACCTCAACTTAACCCCATTACCTTGTGGAGAAAAAGGTTTGTCTTTTCTTAGGGAAGAGAACTCCGAAGTGGAGAAGCAGTGGTCGGACCAGTCTTCGCCAACTCTCCGCCCCCCATCCACGACCCTCATAAGTAAACAAAATCCACAACCAAAGTCTACGAATTTTCGTGACGTTTGATGTCAACAGGCTGTACTCTCATTCGTGAGAAAATTACCTGAAAGTAAAGGTTCTTTCCCAGGAACGGAACTGAAAGAATTTATGACCCAGTTGCCAGCGTTGCAGAATGAGACAGTTCGAGGGTATCGCGAGAATTTGCCGATAGCGTCCCATAGAGCAGAGGCCAAAGAGCGAGTTCTTACCGCCGTTTTCCGGAGTGGCCGGAACAGCGTGTCAGACGGTCTTCAACCTGGCCATCGGGACAATATTGCGGATGAGGCGCGCATCATGAACAAGATCATCCTGGCAGATTCACAGGCGATTTTCAGGGCAGGCACAGCCAAGGTGCTGGCTATGGACGAAGACGTGCGCATCATCGCACAATGCACGGACCTTGACCGTATGCATCATGCCATCACCACGTTTCCCAGCTCCATCGTCCTGTTTGCCGCCTCGCTGCGGCCGGATATGGGAAAACTGCGCGCATTGCTCGAGACCACGGGCAGCCGCGGTATCGTCATTGCCGAAAACAACGACGCCGCAGGCACTTACCTGCAGCAGGGCTTTCGCGGAGTCGTCTTCCGTAGCGTCACCGGGCCGGCTTTGGTCGAGTGCGTTCGTGCCGTAGCCGCCGGCGACACCTGGATGCCTCCTCAGCTCATGGCGGTCGAGTCGCCCGAGGAAGACATGGTGGGAACCCGCGTCCGCGATCGGCTTACACCCAAAGAGATGCGCATCGTCGCGCTCATCGTCCAGGGCGGCAAGAACCGTGAGATCGCCAACCGGCTCAAGACCACCGAGCAGGTCATCAAGAACTATCTACGCTCCATCTACGACAAAACTGGCGTCAGCGACCGGCTTGAACTGGCCCTTTTCACCATCCATCACCGCGTGTTGGCCGCTGCCGCCGCCGAAGTGGGCAGCAAGCTGGAAGCCGAGGAGGCTGCCGCACCACGAGCCGTCGCCTAACCCGATCAAGCTCCGCCACAGCATTTTCGATTCTGCTCTTTATAGAATCCACGCTGCCGGAGCCATCAGGCAAACTATAGAACCGCTCTACTCGGTCTTGATCGCCGTCGCCCGGTTCTTCACAAAAGTCACTGTCCAATGCTTGCCTGCTTGGTCAAAGACCAGCGTGCGGTCGCCTTCCGTGCCACCATCAGTGTGAAAGTTCCGCCCGATAGCCATGTACGTTTCCGCCTCGCTCATCCCTGGCAGAACCTGGTGCGCATCGATGGCCGCCCAAACATCCTTGGGCCAGTGATCATAGATCGTATGCGGATCGTCATAGAAGAACAGCAGATCGGTGTAATACGCTTCCTCATTGCCCTGCATATATCCGATAGGCGTGGCAAAAAGCGTCGTACTTCCCGGCAGCAGGAAAACAGCAAAAGCCTGCCGGCTGCCGTGTTCAATTCTGTCATCAACACCTGAAGGCACGGCAGCCTTCACAATCTTCTTCACCTGCATCTGCTCCGCCGCCGGAATCACCCCCACCCGCTTGCCAAACAGAACTTGCCCGCCCGCATACGGGTAGTAGGGCATGGTATAGCCGTTCTTCATCCACACCGTCGTGCCTTCCAGTCGCAGTGTGTCCTCAAAATGCATTGGAAAGAACTCCCGCATCACAACCAGTTGGTCTTTACTCAGAATCTGGCCGGTGTCGTTCTGAGGAACCACTCCTGGATTCTGCCGATGCCTCCATACGAAAAAAAGATAGATGCCGCCAATTACCAGCGTAATCAGTATTGTGATGAGTGATTTCTGCCAATTCTTCACACGATCTCCGGATAGGTCCGTAGTCAAATTGAGGAAAGTTAACCTGTTGCTTTTGGTTCTTTACAGCGGTTCTCCAGTAGCTATAGAGGAAGACGATTCAACAAGCCAATCTGCCCACGCAAAACCGCGCCCACAATGTCCGTGCGAGCAATCAGCGAGCATCCGGCGCACGCAATGCTTCCGCCACGCTCTTGGCCTGGGTGAACAGAAGCAAATAATCCGGACCGCCAGCCTTCGAATCGGTGCCGCTCATGTTGAATCCGCCGAAGGGATGCGCTCCCACCATCGCGCCGGTGCATTTGCGGTTGAAGTAGAGGTTGCCCACGTGGAACTCGCGGCGGGCGTAATCGAGCTTTTCGCGGTCGGTCGAATAAATCGATCCCGTCAACCCGTATTCGGTGTTATTCGCCACCTTGAGACCATCCTCGAAGTTCGCAACCTTGATCACCGCCAGCACCGGCCCAAAAATCTCTTCCTGAGCAATCACCGCATCCGGAGCGACATCGGCAAAAACAGTCGGCTCGATGAAATAACCGCCATCTATCTCCGGAGCCTTGCCGCCGGCAATCAGTCGGCCCTCCTTCTTGCCCGTCTCGATATAGGCCAGCATCGAATCGAGAGCTGTCTTGTTGATGACCGGACCAAGATTGTGGTTGGCTGCCGGGTCGCCCACTGTTAGCTTGGCCACGCGTTCGCGCAGCCGCTCGACGAACACGTCATAGACGGGCGCTTCGATGATGGCTCTCGAACATGCCGAGCATTTTTGCCCGGTGAAGCCGAATGCCGAAGCCACCACGCCCTCGACAGCCGCATCCAGATCGGCGTCGGCGCAGACCAGAATCGAATCCTTGCCGCCCATCTCCAGAATCGTTCGCTTGATCCAGATCTGGCCTGCGTGCGTCTTCGCAGCGCGCTCGTGAATCTCCAATCCCACCGCCTTTGACCCGGTGAAGGCGATGAAGCGAGTCTTCGGATGCTCGACGATCGCATTACCGAAGCTCGCGCCGGACCCTGGGCAGAAGTTGACCACGCCGTCGGGCATTCCCGCCTCTTCGAGAACCTCCATGAATTTTGCGGCGATGGTGGGAGCGTCGGATGAAGGTTTCAAAACAACCGTATTGCCAGTGACGATGGCAGCTGCCGTCATGCCGGCCATAATCGCGAAAGGAAAGTTCCAGGGCGGAATCACCGCGCCCACGCCGAGCGGAATGTAATGCAATTCGTTGCGTTCGCCGGGAAATTGGATAGGGGTCTGAGAGGCAGCAAGCCGCAGCGCCTCACGGGCATAAAACTCAAGAAAATCGATGGTCTCGCCCACGTCTGCGTCGGCCTCGGCCCAGTTTTTGCCCCCTTCGTAAGTGAGCCAGGCGCAAAATTCATAGGTCCGATCGCGGATAATCCTTGCCGCGTTCAGCAGCAGCGAAGCTCTCTCCTCGGTCGACGTCCTGCTCCAAGTCTCAAACGCGCGCAACGCCGCCTGCATAGCCTCTTCGGCGTGCTCGGCGCCAGCCTTCTGATGAATGCCGACAATCTGCGTAGGTCGCGCCGGATTCAAGGAGCGAATCTTTCCCTCGGTCTTGATCCGATGGCCACCGACGATCAAATCATACTCGCGGCCTAGTTGGGAAGCGACTGCATCGAGCGCGGTCTGCATGGCGCGCGCATTCTCCGGCGTCTTGAAATCGATAAAAGCTTCATTTCGGAAGCCGCCCTGGGGCGAAGACAGCTGAATCGAATTGACCAATTGTTTGGTTACCATAGCGGTTAGATTGTAGCCCAAGGCATGGCTCTACCCCAAGACGCGACTCGAAGACGAGTCGAAGAGCGCCGCACGCCCGTCAAAAGCAAGTCACCCTTACATCGTAGCTGTCAGCGCATCGGTGCTCTTGCTCATCTTGGCCGTGCGTTCCAGCTTGTCCCAGTTGAAGGGCTTGCCGTCGATGGCGCGCTTGAGCGTCTTGAACAGGACGATCGAAAAAACCTGACGATAGGCAAAGCGTTGCAGCCAAATGTGGAACAGAAGCCAGCCATCGCCCTTGTTGGCAGGGTGGCGGCGCTCCAGAGAGAAGGCCACTGACGAGGTGATGAAATCGATCATCAGGAAGCCGAGAAAGTAGACCAGCAGCTTGTCAAAGCTGGCAGCGGAGGCGGCCATGGGATGGAAATGGCGATCAATGAAGTAGTTGATGATGCCCCAGACGAACATCATGTCGATGAAAGGCGAGACCAGGGGCAGCAGCATCTGGAAGATAAGAATGTTAGGCAGCGCGAACAGGCCCATCGCCTTGTTGCGGACGAAGGCAGCGCGATGTTTCCAGATAGCCTGCAACACTCCGAAGGACCAACGGAAGCGCTGGCGCATCAGCCCTTTTGCGTCGACGGGAGCTTCGGTGAACGCCAGGGCGCGATCCTCGTATACCACCTTGAGCTTTTGTTCGAGCAGGTTCATCGTGAGGTCGGCGTCCTCGGCCACCGTGTTCACCGGATAGCCGCCAGCTGCCTTGACAGGGCCTGTACGCCATGCGCCGATGGCTCCCGGAACCACCGTGACAACGTTAAATAAATCCAGCGCGCGGCGCTCGAAATTCTGGCTCGTGATGTATTCCAGCGCCTGCCAGCGTGTCCACAGGTTAACGCGATTGCCGACCTTGGCGTTGCCCGCAACGGCGCCGACGAGCGGATCTTCAAAATGCGGAATCAGTTTCGAAACAGCGTCGGGCGCAATGACCGTGTCGGCATCGATGCCGACATAAAATTCTTCCGTCATCCGGTCGAGCGCGAAATTGAGAGCAGCCGCCTTGCCTCCGTTGGGTTTCACGAGCACCTGAACGCGACCGGCGGCGATCTCGGCCGCGTAGGCTTGTCGCGCTACCTCGAAGGTACGGTCCGTAGAGCCGTCGTCGATGACGATGATATGCAGATTGGCATAGTCGGAATTGAGCACCGAGCGGATGGTGCGCACGATAACCTTTTCCTCGTTGTAAGCGGGTATGAGTACGGCTACGCGAGGGTTGAAGCCTGGCGAAGCTTCGCGGCGCGGCCGGCGCAGGCGGTCGATCACGGCAAAGATGCCCACCAGAATGAGGCGCGCGCTCATCAGAACGTCGCCCAGGAAGAAGACCAACACAATAAACTTCACGGCGACTGCCATGCTCGAGAACGCAATTGAATCGGGCAGCGCCCGCAGGTACTGGCGGAAGGTGAGTTTGGGCATCACATCGGCGGTCGTCTTGCCCATCAGCGCAGAGACCGGCACGATCGAATAGCCGTGAGCGCGCAGGGCGTCAATCAGCACTGGCAACGCAGCCACCGTTGCAGAGCGATCGCCGCCGCCGTCGTGCAATAGAATGATCGACCCGCGGAACTGCGGCTTCACCTTCATGGTCTGCAACTGCGCGAGAATTGAATCGGAAATTTCCTTCGGTGTCTTGCGAGGATTCTCGTTCCAATCATCGGTGTCCAGCTTGTTGCCGATGATGGTGTAGCCGGCCTGCTGAATCAGCTCGATAGGTGCGGCCTGGTCATCTGTGTCCGGCTCCTCGTCGATGTCGTAAGGCGGACGGAAATAGAGCGGCTGAATGCCCAGCTTGCTGGCGAAGAGGCGCTCCGTGAACTTGAGTTCGAGATCGAGCTGGCGGGTCGAGATTTCGCTGATGTCCGGATGCGTGTAAGTGTGATTGCCGATCTCGTGGCCTTCGCGCACCACCCTTTTCATGACGCCGACATTCTCCTGCGCCTCGGCGCCAATCATCATGAACGTGCCTTTGACGCCCTTGTTCCTGAGAATATCGAGAATCTTCGGCGTCCACTTGGGGTCGGGTCCGTCGTCGAACGAGAGCGCGACCTCATTGGCGTGGTAGCCGTATTGCTCGATGGTGTAGGTCCGCGGGTATACATCCATGTGCTCATCGACGATGAGTTTTCTGCGCGGATCTGGCTCGTCCGTGTCGACCTCGACCGTGCGCTTGCCGGACTGAGGAACGCCCGTGACGCGGATGATGTCGCCGTCGCCCTCGTTGTCCACGTCGTGGCTAGGTTGAACCTGGCCAAGCGCCTGGAGCGAGTCCGGATTGCTCGGCTTGTCCCACACGCTCCACAGCGAACTGTCCTCCTCGCCCAGGCGCCACAGAGCAAAGGTCTGCAGCCCCAAACCGCGAGCCGCGCGCAACTCGTTCAGAACCGTGACGCCATCGAGAAACCACACCACATGACGTTGGTTCAAGTCCTCGTCTATGTATTCGAAGTGCGGATTGAGCGTGTCGTAATCGAGGTCCATGTCGGCGTCGGCGTCGGAGGCGCGCTGCCAGGCTTCAGAGACGTGCAGATCCTCCGTGTTCAAGATGCGCGGCTTGGGATGCCGGCGATCCTTTGGATTGGGAATCGACAGAGTCCAATCGTAGCCGTAGTTGCCCACGGCGCAGATCAGCTTTTCCTTGGGAACAATCTTGAGGACGCGGCGCAGATTGTTGACGAACCACTCCTGGCTGGCAATGGGGCCCGGATCGCTCTCCACCTGGTGCTCGTCGTAATTCATCAGCACCACGCCGTCGGAGTCGGCTGCAATCTGCTTCAGGTCGTCGTCAGTGGTCGCGACCGCGGTGTTCACGTAGAGCCGCAGATTGCGCGGGTGCAGGTCGCCATAAAGTTCTTGCAGAAAATTCATATACACCGGGCCAGCGTCGTCGGGCAGATTTTCGATGTCCAGCGAAATTCCGCCATAAGCCGGATAGGCGGTAAGGAAGCGCATGATTTGCTGACGCAGGGCACCGCGTTTATTTTTATCCGACAGAACGTCGGCGATGGCCGGGTCCCAACTCTGAGTGTTGGGGTTGAAGTTATTCAGGTGAGGAAAAATTTCCGTGTCTTCTTTGGCCGCCTGGATGACCCGCTTGATCTTGTTCAGCTCGTCGGGGTCGTGAACCGTGGTTCCTTCAATCACTGCATACTCATGGCGGTTGTCGCTGCTCATGGTCATCAGCGTTCCCTGGGGAGCGTCAATGTGCAGCCATTCGGGAAAGAGCAAATCGATCTGATGGACATGCTCCTTGAACGACGAGTAGCTCGACGGGTCGTAGGCCACGTAGAAGGCCGCGCGCAAACCTTCGCCGGTATTGAAGGGAATATCGGAGGGTCTGCGAGTGGTCTTGCGCCGCGCCGGACGCGGGCCTTTTACGCCGTGCAGTAGCGGAGGCCTCTCGGGCAATGCCTTGTAGTTGTGCCTGGGAGTGGGTAGCAAAAGCTCCGGCAACTGCTGATAGCGCAGCACATTGAATATAAAAATGGCCAAAACGAGCGTGAAAACCAGCGCCGTCGTATCGAAAATGCGGCGTAGCCGTTTCCATCGTTTGCGTTGCGGGTCGAAGAATATCTGTTTATCAGGCATAAGGGGTCTGGCTTATCCTTGTACGAAAACCTTGAAAACGGTCTACGCTATACAGTACGAATCGTATGGAAGCTGCCCACGAGAGTCAATCGACAGCCTTGAGCCGGGTTCCTCCCCGTCTCGCTCCCTCCTTCTCCGTCACGCTTGCCCTGGCCGTCGGCCTCGCCCTGCGCCTGTGGATGCTGAAGAAGTATTTTCTGGTCAACGGGGATGCGCTGATCTACGGCGGAGTTGCCAAGAACCTGCTGTTGCACGGCCGCTACGCCCTCACTGTTGCCAGCGGTGAGATGTATCCCACACTAATCCGGCTGCCTGGCTACCCACTCTTTCTGGCCCTCTGCTTCCGGTTTTTTGGAATGGAAAACTACGCCTCGGCCGCCTGGGTGCAAATTGCGCTGGAACTGGCCGGGTGCCTGCTCCTCGCCGATTTTGCGCGCTGCATCGCTCCGACTTCGCTCAAGGCCGGATCCGCGCACTGCACTCTGTGGCTCGCCACGCTTTGCCCCTTCACGGCCATCTACACCGTCGAGCCGCTCACCGAGTCGCTTACGTTGTTTGTGCTGGCGCTTGCGCTCTGGTCGGCAGCGCGCTTCCGCGACCGGCCGGGGTGGCCAACCGCGCTCCTTTTCACCTTTGCGGTCACCTATGCAGCCCTGCTCCGCCCGGACGGCGCACTGGCAGCCGTGGTCCTCGCGCCGGCTTTGCTGCTGGGCTTGCAACGCACCGGCACAATTCCCGTCAAGAAGCTGGCCCGCATGGCCGCAGTCTGCGTACTGCTCGCGCTGATGCCCTTCGCCGCCTGGACCTGGCGCAACTGGCAAGTCTTCCACGTCTTTCAACCGCTGGCTCCGCGACTGGCCACCGATCCCGGCGAGGATCCCCATCCCGGTTGGGAACGCTGGGTCAAGAGCTGGTGCCTGGACTTCGTCTCCACCTACTACATCTACTGGAACGTCCCCGACGACTTTCTGGACGTGACCAAGCTGCCGGAACGCGCCTTCGACAATCCAACCCAGAGAGCCGAAACCTTCGCCCTCGCCGCCGATTACAACCTGCACCAGGAGCTCACGCCTCAGATCGATGCGCGTTTTGCCAAGCTGGCCGACGAACGCATCGCCGCCCATCCGCTGCGCTCTTATCTCTGGCTGCCGCTGGGGCGCGTAGCGGACATGTGGCTGCGCCCGCGCGTCGAAAACCTTCCCATCGACCTTGATTGGTGGGTTTACGCGCATCACCATAGCGAGACCCGCTTCAGTTGGGCCTACGCCGGTCTCAACGCAGTTTATCTCTTACTAGGACTAGCCGGCCTGTGCCTGCGCCCCCGCTTCTGGCTGCCAATACTGGCCTACATGTTACTGCGCAGCGCCTTGCTCGCGACCGTCGAAGCGCCCGAGGCCCGCTACACCATCGAATGCTTCCCCATGCTCTTTGCTCTTGGCGGCGTCGCCCTTTACCGGTTCACAAACACCGTCTGCTTGTCAGTCTTGAAGGTAAAAGCGTCCGCCGGCAAAGCCTGATTGACCTTGATGTTGAAATAAAAACAAACCTTGTATTGCCCTGATGCAAAGTAAAGAATCTGCTTCAGGCTAATGCCGCGGTCTAGATCTATCCACAACTGTACCTTGGGAAGATTTTTGCGGATGGCGGGGTCTTTGGGAACCATCTCCAGTTTCTCGGTCTTCACGCCATCCACAGTTTCCGATCCCAGGTAGCAGATCTCCCACTTCTGTTCGAGATCCTTGCCGCTGGCGCCAAAGCCCAGCATGAACCAGCTCTCGTACTGGCTGAGCTTGCTCAGGGTTGTCACCTGGTTGATCAGCTTTTCATAGAGTTTGACTTCTCCACCGGAGTAAACGTAGTCCTTGGGAACCGGCTTGCCGTCCTCTTCGCGGATGTGCGCGGCCATCTGGAAGGCGTTGCCCTTGCGCTCGTAGTAAACCGTGCCCTTCTGCACATCCTTCTCGGGGATAGGATCAGTCTCAACCGAATCAAACTCGAAATCAGCTGTAGTGGAGCGGAAGGTTTTCGCTGTCTGGTCAAGCTTGCGCAGCACCCAATCCGGATCAAGGACCGTGTAGGTCGCCGAGGCAACCGCACTTGTCACACGTCCCGTGTTCACAGCAATGGCCTTGATGGTCACCGTTTTAGAGACCGGTATCGGCGCCGAATACTTAGTTGACGAATTGGTTGGTGTCTCCCCGTTCGTCGTGTAGTAAATGGTTGCATTCGGCGTGGCATCGATGATCTTTACTGTCTGAGTCGAACAACAGACGCCACCAGCGGGTGATAACTCTGGAGTGGCCACTGCTGCTTCATCGGCGGCAACCGCAGCAAGAGTCGTAATCAAAAACAGCGCAATCAAGCCTGCAAAAACAAAAGTCCTTCTCAGATGCATAGTTATCCTTAGCTTGTTAGACGCAATTCCAGGCCGGAGGGTACCGTGAAATCAGAATTAGCGGCGCGCCCACACCTTCCACGCCCAATTGCCCTGGGCATCTTTCGTCGTTTCCCAATGCTCCACCGCAACCGCGTCGCCAGTTACCGGTTCAATGGCCTTGCGCAGAACCTTCTTCACCACCTGAGGTGAGTCTTTGGTATTTACGTCAAGGTCCACGTCCGCAGCCAGCACGGTGATAATCAGCCCGCGCCCGCCATCGCCGATCACTTCAATAGGATGCTGTGGGCCAGCGGCTTTCGATGGCTTGTCACCATAATTCCACAGCCACGGCGTAATAAAAATAAACGCCAAAATCAGCGTCACCATCACGTCGTAATGAAAACAGCCACGCGGGTACGTCCAGTAAAAATAGCTCTTCAGAATCTTCTTCATTTCACTTCAATCCGCTCCAGCCCGCCCATGTAAGGTAGGAGCGCTTCAGGAATCAGGACCGAGCCGTCGGCCTGTTGATAATTCTCGATGATCGCCAGCCAGGTGCGTCCCACGGCCAGTCCGCTGCCATTCAATGTGTGCACAAATTCGGGCTTGCCCTTGGACCCGACTAACCTATAGCGGATGTTAGCGCGTCGCGCTTGAAAGGCCTCGTAGTTAGAACAAGACGATATCTCCCGGTATAACTGCTGTCCCGGAAGCCAAACTTCCAAATCATAAGTCTTGGCCGAAGAGAAACCGGTGTCGCCCGCACAAAGCAGCATCCGCCGATAAGGCAGCTTGAGCGCCTCCAGAATCTCTTCCGCATCGCGCGTCAGCCGCTCGTGCTCGGCGTCGGATTCCTCGGGCCGAGTAAACTTCACCATCTCGACTTTTTGAAATTGATGCTGGCGAATAATGCCGCGCGTATCCTTGCCCGCCGCACCAGCCTCGGCGCGAAAGCAAGGCGTGTAAGCAGTGAGACAAATCGGCAGCCGCGCCTCGTCCAAAATTTCATCGCGATAAAGATTCGTAACCGGAACCTCGGCCGTCGGAATCAGCCAGTGATCGTTGTCTTTGAACTCGCCGCGAGCCACGGCTTCAAAATCCGCATCGGAGCACCGAAACTGGTCCTCGGCAAACTTGGGCAACTGCCCGGTGCCGAACAAGCTTTTGCTATTCACCATGAAGGGCGGCAGAACTTCCGTGTAGCCGTGTTTCGCCGTGTGCAGATCGAGCATGAAATTAATCAGCGCACGTTCCAACCTCGCGCCCGCACCCATATAAACCGCAAAGCGCGCCCCGCTCAGCTTTGTTGCCCGTTCGAGGTCCAGAATTCCCAGCGCCTCACCCAATTCCCAATGCGGCTTTGCCTCAAAGCTAAGGCTAGGCTTCTCGCCCCAAGTCTTCACCGTAACGTTGTCAGCTTCAGATTTTCCAGCAGGCACTTCATCCCGTGTCAGGTTCGGAATTCCGGCCAGCAACTGACGCAATCGGTCGTCCAAGGTCGCCGCAGTCGCGTCCAACTCGTCAAGCTTTTCCTTGAGCGCCCGAGTCTCGTCCATGACAGCCGTAGCGTCCTGGCCGGCTTTTTTCAGTGTGCCCACCTGCTGGCTCAGCTCGTTGCGACGCGCCTTCAGCCGCTCAGCCGTCGTGATCGCCTCGCGCCGGCTAGCATCCAGAACGCGAAAATCACCCAGCAGCGCCGCCGGGTCCGCCCCGCGCGCACGCAGTTTTTCTTCAACAAATTCCAGGTTTCCCCGAACAAATCCCAGGTCGAGCATCGCTCTTTCAGTTTACTAGAGTGATTTGGGGATCGTTTCATCCCCAGCCTAGCTGCAAAATACCCTCCCACGAACGAATCGCTAGGCTCTCCATCGGAAGATAAGTTTCAATTGAGGCCAATTCCCCAAGAACGTGATTGCGTAGAGAACGGCGAGCACGGGCGCCACAAACCAGATCCGGTGGTCGAGCAGAAGGTGGTACGCAATTATGTTTGCAATATCTGCGCCGAGCAGCACCAGCGCGAGCACAACCGCACGGTTGACCAGCAGCAGTATCCCGCCCGCTAACTCCACGAGTTTGATGAAATAGATGTAACCGCTCGAAACCAAAATTTGCATGAACGGATGCAGAGAAGGAATTGGAATAAAGGTGTAGAACCCGTTCAATCCAAAAACCACAAAGATCAATCCCAGCAGAAGCCTTGCTACTTGAAAGGTCTTGGACATACCCACCTCGTCGCGCGCATTTTAGCGCCTCAACGATTCCTTTTCTTCTGCAACGTCTTCAAGGTTGCGCATTCCTTCAACCACCGTGCCTCCAGGTCCGGCGTCTAACTGATCCTGCCAGCCAGGCAGCCGCTGGTCGCCTGTTATGAGGCGTGCGCTGCGCGTGAAAGTGAAATAGGTCCAGGTCCAGGCGGCAAATACCGAAATCCGATTGCGGAAGCCGATCAGAAAGAAGATATGCACCGTCATCCAGGTCACCCACGCAAAAAATCCGCTCATGTGCGCCTTGAAAGGCCATTCGACCTTAGCCACCGCGTCCATGCGCCCGATAGTCGCCATGTCGCCCTTGTCGAAGTAGCGGAACGCAGGCCGGCGCGCGCCCGCAAGGTCTGCGGCAATGATCTTGCCCACGTGATCGCCCATCTGCATTGCAGGCTGCGCCACGCCGGGCACCTGCCGACCATCCTGCTCGAAGTGGGCCAGATCACCCAGCACGAAGATCTCAGGCAGTCCCGGCGGATTGAGCCGCTCATCCACTAGCACGCAGCCACGGCGATCCAGAGGCACGCCCAGCATCTTGCCCAACGGCGAAGCCTGTACCCCGGCTGCCCAAAGCGTCACGCTCGCCTCAACGCGAACATCGCCGCGCTGGCACTCGGCATCCACCCAGCCCGGCCCGATCCCCGTGACGCGGGTTTTCGTGTGAACCTCTACGCCCAGCCGGCGCAGAGCCGCCTTAGCCTTGGCGGAAAGGTCCTCAGGATAAGTTGCCAGAATCCGCGGCGAGCCTTCCAGAAGCAGCACCCTTGCTTTGGCCGGGTTAATGTGGCGGAAGTCGTGCCGCATGTAAAGTTTGGCAATGTCCGAGATCGCCCCGGCCAGCTCCACTCCAGTGGGTCCGCCGCCGATAACTACAAAATTGAGCGGCGGGTGCCAGCCGTACTCGAGCAGCTGGCGCTCGGCCAACTCAAAAGCCAGCAACACGCGGCGACGAATCTCGATCGCGTCCTCAATGGTCTTCAGTCCCGGCGCGAGCGGAGCCCACTCATTGCGGCCAAAGTAGGAATGAGTGGCCCCTGTCGCCAGCGCCAGGTAGTGGTAAGAAAGTTTTGCGCCGCTTCTCAGCTTGACCACCCGCTTACGGATGTCGATGTTCGCCACTTCGTCCATCAGCACCTGTGTGTTCTTCTGACGCCGCACAATACTGCGAATGGGCTGGGCAATGTTGGCCGGCGACAGCACCGCCAGCGCCACCTGATAAAGCAAAGGCTGGAAGGTGTGATGGTTACGGCGATCCACCACCGTTACGTCCACCGGCAAGTGGGCCAGCCCTTTGGCCGCGTGAATCCCCGCAAAGCCGCCGCCCACAATCACCACTCGGGGACGGCGGCTCAGTGGCTCGCCAAGCTCTTCGGTCAATTCGCCCATCATGCGCACCTCCCTCTCTTACAAGATGCGCAAAGGAGGCAATGAGTGGCAGGATCACCGTGTCCTATTCAGATTTGTAATCTTCGGGGTTCAAAAATCCGTCTTGCGAAGAGTCCGCCCGAGCAGCGTTGAACGGGCGCCCGACCCCATCACAAGTGGTTGCAGAAAATTATCTTCCGCGAATGCACAATCACAGCAGTCAGTTGACCGGACCAACACTGTCCGCTCTTTCCTATCCCGCTGGGGTACCCCCCTCCCCCCTATTTATATTTTTTCTTGGCCGTTAAATTTTGCAGAATAATTAGAAAGAGCCGGTAAGGCCTAAATAAACGAAGATGAATCATCAACATCTGCGACATACATGGCGGGAACGCAAGCCGCACCATTCTTCAGCCACTTTGCCCCTTGCAGATAATTACGGCGTCGTACTTCGCAACCGGCAATGTCTGCGGCCAAGAGCAAAAACTGTTTCACGGATCGTGCTCAACGGCGAAATTTCTCATATCTCCGGATAGAAATCGAAGAATGCGTCCAAGCTGCGCTTGAGTTGGACTTCGATCTCTTCTCGCGAGCCCTCGATCATGTGCATGGTCACGCTGGCTTGGTGGCCGTTGGCCAGCTTGAGCCGTGCGTCCTCAATTTCGGTCACTTCGCCCTCAGGCAGCAGTCGCAAGCCATAGATAAGAGTCAAATTCGCCATGTGACTCATCATAATAGGGGACAGGCCACAAATTGAAAGACTGCCCTTTGTAAGAGCTAAAATCAATTCAGGGACACTCATGACAGACGTTCGTTCGACCGTTATTCTCGGCTCCGGCTGTGCCGGACTGACCGCAGCCATCTACACCGCTCGCGCCGGCCTTAACCCGCTTGTACTGGAGGGCCATGAGCCCGGCGGTCAACTCTCGATGACCACATTAGTGGAAAACTTTCCCGGCTGGCCGGAAGGCATCCAAGGGCCGGAGTTGATCGACAACATGAAAAAGCAGGCCACCCGCTTCGGCGCGACCTTTCAGGTAGCCCATCTAAACTCCGTGGATCTGAGCGCAAATCCGTTTCGCCTTCAGACTTCGGCTGGCGAAATTCTGACGCGCACACTGATTGTTGCATCGGGCGCGAGCGCACGCTGGCTGGGTCTGCCCAGTGAGCAGGCGCTCATCGGTCACGGTGTCTCCAGCTGCGCCACCTGCGACGGCTTCTTTTTCCGCGGACGTGAGATTGCCGTGGTGGGCGGCGGCGACTCGGCTATGGAAGAGGCACTATTTCTTACGCGCTTTGCCTCCAAGGTCACGCTGCTCCATCGCCGCTCGGCCTTTCGCGCTTCAAAGATCATGCTGGACCGCGTCATGGCTCATCCCAACATCGAGTTGCGCGCCAACACAATCATCGAAGAAGTATTGGGCGTCGACGAGAAAGAAGTGAAAGGCCTGCGCCTGCGCAATGTGAGCACCGGCGAAGTAACGACGCTCGCCATCGACGGCCTTTTTCTCGGCATCGGCCACGAACCCAACGCCAAAATGTTTGCCGGCCAGATCGATCTCGATGGCGAAGGCTACATCCGCACCAAGGACAACGTCTTTGTGACACGGGAAGGCACTGTGGTCCCCGGCGTCTTTGCCTGCGGCGACGTGCAGGACCGCCGCTACCGCCAGGCCGTCACCGCTGCCGGCTCCGGCTGCATGGCAGCTCTCGAAGCCGAGAAGTTCCTCGATGACCTCGAACTCTGAGCGTGTTGTTTCCGCATCGCTACCAGGAGTGGAAGACGAAGAACGCCGCCGCCACCAGGCACACGCCAGCGGCAGCGTGATTCCAGCGTAGATGCTGGCCGAAGTAAAAGGTGACAAAGACGCCGAAGACCACCAAGGTGATGATTTCCTGCATCACCTTGAGTTGAACGGGGCTGAAGCGGCCTGCGCCGATGCGATTGGCTGGCACCTGGAAGCAGTATTCGAACAACGCAATGCTCCAGCTAACAAGGATGACCTTCCACAGCGCCTCATTGCGGAATTTCAGGTGGCCATACCAGGCAAAGGTCATGAAGATGTTGGAGAAGATGAGAAGAACGATGGTCCACATGTCAAATTTAGACGCAACGGAAATGGACAACGTTGCAGAAACCGATTGGATGCGCACGAGGGAGCGATGACGGCGCTCGCCGAGAATCTCGAACGTCTCGAAGAGGCGATCGCGGACGCATGCCGCAGAGCCGGCCGCCCGCGCACCGAGGTTGAACTAATGGCTGTCTCGAAGACTTATCCAGCTGCCACAATAACCGAAGCCGCAACGCTTGGTCTCACGCTCTTCGGCGAAAACCGTGTGCAGGAGTTTGCAGCCAAGTCAGTGGATATCGGCCCACTGCGCGAGCGGGCTGCGAACCCTGTACGCGTGCATCTCATCGGTCACCTGCAATCGAACAAGGCACTGCGCGCGGTCGAACTTTTTGACGCTGTGGATTCGTTAGACTCGATACGCCTGGCCGAGCGATTGAACGAAGCGGCGGCCAAGTTAGGCAAGCGTCTACCGGTTCTGATCGAGGTCAAGCTCAGCGCCGAAGAGTCGAAGACCGGCCTCGCTCCGGACTCTGTCGAGACCGCGCAATTGCTCGAGCGCTTGCCGGAGTTGGTTCATCTGAAAGTACGCGGGCTGATGACCATTGCTCCGTTTGATGTTCCGGAACCAGAGATGCGCGCCTGTTTTCGCGGCCTGCGCGCTTGTCGCGATAGCTGGGCAACGGCGCATCCACGCCTCTCGCTCGACGTGCTTTCGATGGGCATGAGCGGCGACTTCGCGCTGGCCATCGAAGAAGGCGCAACCTGCATTCGCGTCGGCACGGCCTTGTTCGGCCTTCGTCCGCCCGCCACGCGCAGTCCACGCCCGGAGCCAGTCTGATGCTGCGCGCTACCGCAGCCGGCGTCACCGTCGCCGTTCACGCCCAGCCCGGCGCAAAGAAAACAGCCATCACTGGCGTCTATGGCGAAGGTGCGGCAGCGCAACTGAAGATTGCCATCCACGCGCCTCCGCTCGAAGGCCGGGCCAACCATGCTCTCATCGCTTTTCTGTCCGAGACCTTTAATGTACCGAAAAGTGAAGTTGAACTGATAGCGGGCGAGTTATCGCGAAGCAAGGTCTTCCTGCTGCGCGGAGTTACCCTCAAGGCCGCTGAATCCATACTCTCTGGCTCGGTGCAGAGAACCTGAGTGATAACACTCCCAAACGTAAGGCAGGCTGAACTCTGCTCTCGATGACGGCTCCGTATCTTCAATCTAGCCCGTTCATTTTGTCCGGGTACTTATAAGATGATGTTCGGCGATGACTACCAAAATACTATGTGCTGGCAAGAAAGAATAGGTTTTCGTCGGTATTAAAAGGGCAGCAAAACATGCATCGGAGATGACTTGGATAAGAACGGGGAGCCCGAAGGCTCCCCGCTTGTTTGCGGATGATCGCTAGAATTCAGAAATTGAACTTCAGCGAGAACTGGCCGAAGCGGCGCTCGTCGTTGGCGCCACCGTTGTTGCCGATGCCGCCCTTGGCGGCTTCAACCTCCGGTGCCCCACCCGAGAAGGCGGCAGCGTCAAAGCCGCCTTCCAGCAGGAACAGATTGTGGTGGTTCAGGAGGTTGAACCCCTCAGCGCGGAACTCGGCATTGAGACGCTCGTGGATGGGAAAGGTCTTGGACAACGCCATATCCAGCCCCCAGATTCCGGGCCCGCGGAAGGAGTTGCGCGCGATCATGTTTGATGGCCAGGGACCCCAGTCGGAGATGCCATTGGGGAAATCCGTAGTATCCGGTGCTTGCGGATTCGCTGGAGCGCCAGTCGTGGGATTCGCCGGTAACGGCGGGAAGAGGTTTGGGTTACCCCACGAATTTGCCGCCGGAAGCTGGCCTAAAACATAGGTGTTGTTCGTGACGCCGGCCGCATTTCCGCTGGGTATGGACTTGAAGGTGTGCTGTGTCAGTGCGCCGATGGGCGTATACCGAGCGACATTATAGCCCGTAGCGTTGTTTGTCGTGTCGTAGTAGTTGAACGGTGTCCCGGTATGCGCTACATAGATGCCCGCCAGCTCCCAGCCTCCCAGAGACTCGGTCAGCACGCCCGGGCCGGACTTGAAGAATGGCTCCGCATAGATCGGCGCCAATACCATTCTCTGCCGGATATCGAGGTCACCGTTGCCATAGTCGAGCCTTGGGTTGAAAGGATCGGTGTAGCCCAGGCTGAATGCGTTATTGGTCTCTGAAAATGTGGTGCTGAGTTCATCCAACTCGTGTGAGAACGTGTAGTTCGCTATTAGCCCCAAGCCCGATTGGTGCAGGTTTGTAGACTGGAACTGCACGTTCAGACCGTCATAAGCCGAGATGCCGTTCGACCCGCGGTTATTAGCGTTCGAGTATTGATCGTTGAGCCGGGTCAACCCGTAATTCAAAGTGACTGGATCGACGTTGGGATCGCCTAGCTCGGCATTCCCGCTTCCCAATCCGTTATAGTTCTTGATGTCATAAAGGTGCACACCGTGCGCTCCGACATACTCAACAGATACCATGGTGCTCCTGGCTAATTCGTGTTCCAGGGCGAGACTCCAAAACTGCGTCTGCGCAGTCCGGATGTTCTGGTCAACGTGCCGCAGGCTCGTCGGCGGCAACGGGACACTGCCCGAAGATCCTCCCAGAGGACCCGCGTTGGAATTGGTAACCGAAAGTGGGGTTGTCGCGCTGTTGTTCAATACGATCACGGCATAATTTGGCGGATTCTGAATCAAGTTGAAAGTGACGTTGCCAAAGTTGCGCTCGTAAGAGATACCGAAGCCTCCGCGGACTGAATCCCGTCCGTTGCCAAAGACGTCGTACGCAAAGCCCACGCGCGGAGCCACGGTACCGTATTGCGGGTTCCATAGCTTGCCAATCGGGCTGTTTGGCACGGTGAAGACTTGTCCATTGCGTTCCATCTCCGGGAGACTCGATCCCATGCCATAGTAAAAATTAGAGTCCAGATTTGGGTTATCGTTGTGCTGAACGCCATAAAACTCGTAGCGCACACCATAGTCTGCGGTAAGCTTCGGCATCAACTTCCATGCATCCTGTGCGTAGACTGCCCATTCCTTGAAGCGATCGCTTCGCGCGAAGCTCGGCGCTGTAGCGGGAAGCGTGATCATGCATCCGGGAGTTTGAGTTAGTGCTCCGGTGTAAGGATTCTCCACGCAGGGCAGCGCGCCATTGGGACTCACTGCCGCTTCAAATTGGAATAGGCCGCCGCTAAATAGATTCGCCAACCCGACAGGCACGCTATTGCCCAGTTCCTCATTGGCCTGCGCGTAGGCTCCGTAAGCGTTGTTGTCCTGGATGTATATCAGTTGCGTGCCGAACTGGAGGTTGTGTTTGCCCTTCAGCCAACTCAAATCCTGATTGATCTGCGCCGTATTTTGCGGACCGCCATAGGGCAGGCCGCCGTTAGCCGGGTTGGTGTCGTAAAACCCTGGCAACTGAATCGGTGTGGAGGTGTTTGGGATCGTCGCGTTGGCGTAGACAAATAGCGTGGGAACGTCTTGCAAAGAGGTGTTGTAGGCGTTGAAGGTATTGAAACGGCTGAAACTCAATTTCGAATTGCTGACCAGAGACTGACTGAACGCGTGGGAGAGACTGAGCAGGTGAGCCTGATTGTTTACCGTTCCCCCTACGTCGTATTGAGCATAAGGCGATGCGAAATCACCGCCGGACTGGTCGACCTCCTTGTAGTCTACGAAGCGATAGACGAGCTGGGTCTTCTCAGTCGGGTTGTAGTCGCCCCGAATCAGGTAATTGTATGTGTTCTGTGGAATGCCGCCGCCGGCATTCTCCGGAGCGGTGAACACAACCGTGCCGAAGGTGGGCGTGGTGGGATCGAGGCCGGTGGGCACTAGAGAATTGCCTGACGAATCGGTTCCATACACTTGTGCGGCAGTGTAGGTTTGATTGAAGGTGAAGTTCTGGCTGCCGCCGTAAGTGGAAAAGTAACTCTGTATATTGGGTGCCGTAAGCGCAAGGAACTGAGACGTGGGAACGCCTGCGGTCAGGACCGCGGCGCTGCGTACTCTAGTCCATTCCGAACTGCCAAACAGGAACAGTTTGTTCTTTATAATCGGTCCGCCCGCTGCAAAGCCGAATTGATTGCGCGTGTAGGTTCCCTTGGGGGCGCCTTCCTGGTCGTTGGTCTCAGTGTTCGCGGTGTAGGCCGACAACCGGTTGTATTCCCACCCACTCCCGTGGAATTGATTTGTACCAGACTTGGTAGTCACGTTCACGACACCGCCAGAAGCACGGCCGAACTGAGGCTCGTAGTTACTGGTGGAGACCCGGAACTCCTGCATCGCATCAAGGGGGATAAAGATTCCGATACCATCGGAAAAGACGGAGATGTTTTCAACCCCATCGAGCAGGATCTCGGTGCCGGAGGAGCGTTGGCCATTAATATTGAACCCCACGCCGCGGAGGGTCGAGTTCTGACTGTTCTGGGGGGTCAGGCTGGTGTTGGCGCTGGTGCCGCCCCCAGAGGTCCCGCCGTCGCCGTTGGAGATGTTGCCCGAAATCTCGACAAAGTCGTATGGGTTGCGGGTGAGGCTTGGAAGCTGTGCAACTTGCTCAGAGTCAACAATCTGCGAAATCTCCTGGGTCTCGGTGTTGACCTGAGCCCCGCCTTCCGCGACGACCTGAACCTCCATAGTGCTGGCGCTAACCGACAGCCTGGCGTCGAGTGTGACACGTGCTCCCACCGTCACCTCCGCTTTGGCGACGAAGGGCTTGAAACTCGTCGAAGTGACCGTGACCTCGTAGGTGGCAGGCGTAAGACCCGTCACGGTATAGAGTCCGCTCGCGGATGAATGAGTTGTGCGCTCGGAGTTCGTACCAAGATTCTTCACCGTGACGGTTGCGCCTGACACCATCGCTCCCGTCTGGTCTGAAACAGCTCCGGCGATCTGGCCGGTTTCTACTTGAGCCATCGCGGTTACTACAGTCAGAAACATTGCAGACAGAATGCATACGACCCTGTGGGAAATGTTTTTACGCATTGAAATTCCTCCAATTGGTTTGCGGGGCGGGCGCTGTGCTTCTTGTTTAAAGTTTTCGGAGACACGTGTAGCGCAGCGGCGTCTAGGTTGGGTTGACCAGTTTTCGCAAGTCAAAAACAAGAAGAATTGGGGACGTCAGGCGAAGAGCATGCCTGTTGTTTTCTCCAGAGAGCGCACAGATAATTGGCTCGATCCCCAGGGAATACCACACACGATATGTCTTATGACCCACGCACGAAGGATGCCAAACTCATCGACCATGAAAAATAATCGCAAGCTACAGAAATTGCGTAGCTTATTGGTGAGCCATTGTCTCTGTTGGAACGGAATGATATGAAATTCTGGAGAAACTCGATGCCGACATTTCAAAAATCGGCAGAGCCCGGTATTTTGTAGACCTTTCCTGGCAAGTCATTTTATGAAAGATTAAGGGGACGTTGCCTTAATAGGTATTGGAAAAAGGCGATGATGACACGCCAAGACTGAAAGCGCAGTTTCCTGCCGCACCCGGCTCACGCAGGCAACGCTTGCACGTTATACAAGACCAGTTGCGTCTCTCGTCCAGAAATGAAAGAAGCCATCGCATCAGCCAAATAATAATGACAGAATCAAGCAATGAACATTCAATATCATAAAATCTCAAATCCTGAAGGCGTGCCTCTTGACTGGAATTGTGGAGCGCTCGCCGAAGGCCTTGCTTATTATAAGGGAGCGGAGTTCTTCCTGGCACACGAGCATTGGGAGAGTGTCTGGTTAACATTGGTAGAGCCCGAGAAAAGTTTTCTTCAGGCATTGATTCAGGTGACGGCGGCATTCCATCATTTGCAGGCTGGCAATCCCATGGGAGCGCTCTCTTTATTGCGAAGGGCGTTGCAACGGCTCGAACCCTGTCCCGCGCATTTTGGAGGAATCGCGGTCGCGTCTTTATGTAAGGAATTGCAGGGGTGGTTGCGAGTTATTGAGCATAAGGAGCCGTCAATTCTGGCGGCTTTTCCGCAGATCTGTCCCATCGACTTCCAGTCGCGCTGCTCGCGCAACATCGAATGAGAGGCCGGCTTTGCAAGAGTCATACCGACAACGGCCGTTAGATACTCGCGCGTACAAGATAGGTTAAGAAGTTTCATGACACGCGGTTCATAGACCTCAATTTTCAAAAGTCGCAGACAGAGGACAAAGTATTCCAAGCATTGCATTAATGCGAGACGTGCGCGGCAACTCACTCAGACGCAGGATTCACCTCTTTGACAATCGACTATCGCTTGGTGGAAAGTGTACCGGGAATGACCTTCCCCCGGAGGTTATTATGGAGCACCAATCGTCAACCCTCAATAGAACGCACTGTGCGTTTCTGTCTTGGAAGCTCCTGTTCGTTGCAGCGGCCCTGATGATTTCGGCCCAGTTCTACGCCGAGTCTGCCAACCCGTCCACCCAGAGCAGCCGCCTTCCGTTTGGCGTGAATGGCGACTGGGATTGGGTCAACCTGATCAACGGTATTTCCAGCTGGAACACTGTGGGTACTGAAACATCGGTTCCTCAGGATGCCTCTGGATGGCCAATGAGCGATGCCGGCATGGACTACGACGTGCGGAGGAACATGCCTTGGCGCGGTCCAGATGCACCAGCAATCAATGAAGATATAGCCGGCGTTTATAAGCTCTCGTTTAGCGGCCAAGCTACGATTGTGCCAAACACCGAAGCCGCTGTGGGTGGACTTCTGGTGCAGAATCAGAATTACGATGCAGAGAAAAACCAAACCACGGCCGACCTGGTTTTGCAGCCCGGCCATTCTCTCTTGCAACTGCAGTTCTTAAACACTAAGCGGTTGCCTACCGACCAGCCCGGAACGGGGTTTACTAACATGCGGCTGATCCAACCGGGCTATCCCGCTGACACCGACCAAGTCTTTACGCGGAGCACTTTAAAGGCTTATCAGCAACCGTTTGCCGCGGTCCGCTTTCTTGGACCCGACTCCGGCAATGGGTATCAGACGTTCTTCGGGACTAGCCTGGTTACGACCACGTGGCAGGACCGGGTTCAGGTCACAGATGCATATCAGGCTGGATTGGCGTCGCGGAACACCAATGGCAACCAATCGCAGGGAGTGGCGTGGGAATACATAATCATGTTCGCGAATGCGGTGCATCATGACATGTGGATCAACATTCCTGTTTCGGCGGACGACGACTATATAACGCAGCTGGCCAACCTGATCCGGAACGGAGATCAATATACGAAGGGACTGGATCCGGATCTTCATGTCTATGTCGAATACAGTAATGAGGTTTGGAACTTCAGCTTCCCACAGTCTATATACAATCTGGCCCAAGCGAATAGTGAAGAGATCACCGTGGATGAGCGATACATGGAACGCACCTTCCAGATTGCTCATATTTTCGAGTCAGTTTTTGGCGCAACCAACGGCACTGGTCGAGTGCGACCGGTAGCTTTGTGGCAACAAGAGACAGAGTTAACCTTCTTTAATACGATTGGGTGGGAAGAGCAGCAGAGCGGGCAACTGGCGAAGAATGTCCTCTACGGAACTGGCGAAGCTCCATATTACGGCGCGAGCGATACTTCTACGGTAGACGCAACCTTTGCGACGATGTGGACGGGAAGCGATGTTACTCGCCGCGCAATGATTGGCTGGCAGGCAGTGGCGACGTATTACGGTCTGCGTGAGGTGTCCTATGAGTGTGGACCGGGGTCTCTAGCCGCGGGGACCGGCGCCTATGTTATTCGTGACCAGCGCATGATTCCGAGCATTGAACACCAATTTCTTGACAACTGGTTTGCGGTTGGTGGGGATGTCGCGAATTACTATGCAATTCGCGGAGCTGTAAGTGAATTTGGAGACTGGTTGCTAGTGGAGGACTTCGAGCATCTCGCCACTCCAACGTATCAAGCCGCGGGCGCCGTTCTCAACTCGCAGCCGCCGGCAATTACAGCGGGACAGGTTCTGCCTTTCATCCACGGGCAAACGGCCTCACTCGATCCCAGTCAGCGCACTCCAGACATATTTTCCAGTGAAGCTCCTCCAGGATCGGGACTTAAAATCCAACAAGGATCGCCGAATCTCTATTTGCTGCGCGCCATCGTGCCTGGCACTTACTCCTTGCAATTGTATGGACATGCCAGCGATAGTTCAGCCTCGGTAAACGTGCTGATGGACGACATGCTGGTGGGGACTCTGGCTCTGGGTACTTCAGACGGCCTATCGTCACCTCTGTCCCTTACTCTCGGCAGCGGGTTCCACGGTCTCTCCCTGGCCGCAGCAACGACGGACGTAACAGTCCTGCCATCCGCAAGTGGAGCCATCTTGATCGAGTTGCTATCTGGAGGAAGAGGAGCTGCAGTGCCTTCAGCTCCGTCCAACCTGACGGCGACATCCGGTAACTCGCAAGTTTCCCTCTCGTGGGCGACCACCGCGACGGCCAACTCTTATACCGTTGAGCGCTCCACACAAAGCGGAGGTCCATACTCGCCAGTTGCGACTTTGACCGCTAACACCTATTTAGACAGCACGGTCACCAACGGTTCCACTTACTATTACGTGGTGCGGGCTGCAAACATGATAGGAAGTAGCGCTCCATCTTCACAGGCGAGTGTATTTCCTAGTCCTTCCAGTGCGCCTTCAGTTCCTGGATCTGTCGATATAGCCTCTGGTGGCGGCGATTTCGATCCCTTTTACGGAGGAGCTATTGCGATCGTTTCCTGGGCGCAAGTGACGAATGCGGCGGGTTACAATGTGTATCGTTCCACAGATGGGATCACCTTCAGCAAACTCACATCGTTACCGCAAAGCGGAACTCAGTTTACCGACCTGGGAATTAGCAACGATGCTACTTACTACTACGCTGTAACCGCAGTGAACCCGGCCGGTGAAAGTGCCAAGTCCTCGTTAGTGACGGCCACGCCTGTGGAAACAATCCATCAGCCTCCCGTGCTTAGTTCCCAGCAAAGAAATGGATTTGTCTTCCTGAGCTGGATTCCCGATCCCTTGACCACTCCGCAGTTCGGCCCGGAGTTTAACGTAAAGCGCGGCAATAGTCCGAGTGGACCTTTCACGACTATCATTCAGATCAGCACAAACAACGCATACGATTTCACCGCTGAACCGGGCAAGACATACTACTATGCAGTGACGGCAACCAACGGAAGCGGAGAGAGTGCGGCTTCAAATGAAGTCAACGCGAAAGCCACGAAGCCGGGCTTTCTTGGTTATGAATCAGGCAGTTCTGATATCCCGGAAGACTAACTGAGAAGTGTCCGCAACTTACGCGATCTCCCAGGTGTAATCGATCGCTCCTGGGAGGTTCGCGGTTCCCTCGCTGGTTCTGCGTTTGTAGGAATCCTTTAACTCTGCTTCACAACGCTCCGAACGACCTTGGGCCGGGAGCCTATTCCCAAATTCTGCCAACCCCATTGATGGAAGCGAAGGAGAGTGCCGGATGGCCGCAGCTTGGTTGAAAGCAAGCCTGGATTCCGAGCAATGCCATTCGATAAATTCCCGGATCGCGTGACCGTGAGTTCGCCGTGAGCTCAGAGAAGTCAAGCTATTGAGCACGATTGACTTGGATTGCTCAAGGTCGGGAGTTTCAGAATCGATTTCGCTGCCTGTCTGCGCTTCATTTTGTTCTTTGCCATCGGTACGGCCTCCAATTGCCTTGACAAACAACGCAATAAATCGCCATGTCAATCTATTGCACATTGCGGCGTTTACGGAATGGCGGCACGCGGTCTATCGAATTTTCGAGAGCGTTTTTTCTTTAAGTTCACTAAGTGTTGTTTCGATATTTGAGCGTGTGCATCAGCCTGTTGACAGGTTACGAACATCTGAATAATATCGTTCACATCCTGATCCAGGATATCCCGACGCCTTACAACAATTCATTGTCCGACACCGCGAGCTGAATATTTGCGGATACTCGCATTGAACCGAAACTTGGTTCCAAAGGACCATTCTTTTTAGATCACCGTTGAAAGCCCGTATGCCGAATCGCCAGCGATTCGGCATACGGGCAGATGTTTGTCAGGACAACAATGCAAAACAGAAGTCCCAATAGGAGGAGTGTCACACATGGCCGAAGGTTCTCCATTCACGCAAGCCGAGGTAGACGACGGGAAAGCGCCCGTCAGAGTTCTTTTCGAGGTAACCAAACTTCAACCGGGACCTCAAACCGGGAGGTCGGGAGAAATCGCGCGATCTTATGACGGCGGTAGCCCTCAGAGCGGGCCGGCTGAGATTGCAATGGCGCGATTGGAGGAAATCGGACGGAGAATTAAAGAGGTTGCGGCTACAGTCATGACGAGTCTGAAGCCATTGGAAGCCAAACGAACGGTGGTGGAATTTGGAGTCGAGATTGCGGCTGACACAGGGGGAATAACGGCGCTTATCGTGAAAGGCTCCGGAAAGGCTAACCTGAAAATCACGGCGGAGTGGTGACTTTGATGGCCGTCGATGTTGGTACGCTCGATCATTTATACCGCTCGTGCGTCGTGGAAGTAAAAGACCGCGGGACCGGATTCCTTATTGATAAAAGGACTGCACTTACCTGCGCACATTTGTTCATAGACATTGAGAGATGGCCTCTTCCCCCCAAGGAGGCGACTGTTGTTTGGAATGGAGTCGAGGGAAGGGCGAGAGTTACCTGCGTCAGGTCAGCAGAGTGCCGTAGCTGTGCAGATATTGCCTTCCTCGATGAAATCACATGGGATAAGGAAATTCCGGATATCCCATTTGTTCTCTTATCCAATGACTGGGAACCGGGAGACCACTATTATGTCTGGGGATATCCCGAAGACGACTTCACCGGCGGCAGTGCCCTGACATTCTCCTACAATGACACTGACGGGATTCACAGACTCGGCCCCACTTACAAAAAGCTGAACGGTCCCTTCTATCCGGCCCCTGGTTTCAGCGGATCACCGATTCTGAACAAGAAGCGGGGAGTCGTTTGCGGACTTGCAGCGATCTCGCTCGACAGAGTTGCGGCGGAAGGAATTGCCGCCGTTCCGATCTCTTACGTATTCGAGCAGCGCCCTCATTTGGAACCACAACTGAGGGAGCTGCATAAACAAAGCTCCTCTTGGTGGGACCTGACACCCGCGGGGCGCGTATGGCAGTTGGCGAGGGATAAGTGCCGGGGAATGATTTCGGCCATTCCCGAGTTCTACAGGCGGGCGGACGACAAGCGTTATCAGCCTCGGCAAATTGAAAGCAGTCTGCAGGAGTTTCTCCGCAGCAATCGGACTGGCATGTTTATCGTTGGCAACTCGGGCATGGGGAAGACAACCCTTCTTGCCCGGCTCGCGCTGGAACAAGCCTCCACAAAGAACCTCCTGGCCATCGTCGAGAGCAGCCTGCTATCTCCCGAACTGGAGACCATCGAAGCTGAACTTGCTTCGCGTCTTGGATGGAAGAGCGATTTATGGAATCTTGACCAGTTTTGGCTCTTCCTCAACGATGGAGCGGCATGGCAGGGAGGATCGATTGTAATTTGCATCGATGCCGTAAATGAATACAACCAGGGCCACGAAAATCCCCGTCCCGTACAGCTTCTCATCGTACTGGATCGCCTGATCTGCAAATTTAAATCTGCTTACCCTCAAATCAAGTTCATTGTCACCTGTAGGCCCGAAACGTGGCGTAATGCCATCGATAACGTGCAGTCACTCTTTCGCACAGATCCGGATGCTTACTTTCGTCCCGGCGAGGAGGTCGCGTGGCTGCTTTCCTGGTTCTCTGAAGAAGAGTTCAAAGGAGCATACGAGAGATACAAGATTACGTGCGGATTCAAAACTCTATTTAAAGATCTCACCGAGGTTGCGAAGTCTCGTTTGCGCGATCCATTCCTACTGTCAATCGCCGAACTGGCATACCGTAATCAGGAGATTCCCCGGGATATCGACACTGGGGCCTTGTTCGAAGCCTACTTACACCATCCAGATCTCACTAAGTACGAGGATAACCTTAAATCCATCGTGAGGGCGTTGTTCATGGGCGAGGGCCCTCGCGATGCGGTCAAACGAACCGCTTTCCCCCGTGACCTGCTGCTCGATTACAACCGCAGGCTATATGACGACCTTGACTTCAATAACGAGCTATCCCCGGGCTTCTCCCTTCTAGAAAAGAACTTACTCCGTCGGTGGGAATCGACAGATGAGTTCGGCGCGCAACTACAGATACGTTTTACCCATGATCGCTTGGCCGAATACCTGCTTTCATTGCGCTTCATCGATATGATCAGGGAAAGGGTCGCGGCCGGCATGGACGATGCTGCCGCCACGACGGCCGTCGTGGCGGCTAACCTAACTCCTTCGCAAAGGATGGCTGTTGTCTATGGTGCTCTTCAGCGCACTCTCAACGCTACCAAGGGAAAGCCTAATTACGCATCGATATTGCGTGCGGTAGCCGCGATTGACGCTAGAGGTCAATGGCTCGTGATTTCTGTGCTCGCCACAACAGCTAGAAATGTTGATAACGGAATTGAGATGCTGCAGGACCTCCTGAGCCGGCTGGCCAAGCACGAACGCAGAGACCAAAACACATTCCCGTTCATGGAATCGGTTTATCGAGTCCTCCAGGACGACGATTATCGGCTTTGGCTAGGCGAGCAAGGGACCAAAATCCAGGACCGACATCTTTCCGTTCTTTACAAGTACTTTGTCAAAGCGTTTCAAAGCAGCGACGACACTGATTCAACAGCGGCGCTCCTTTACCTGTTCTTCATGTGGCAGAGTCAGCAGGATCGTCGTTTTCATGATGCTAAAGAAATCACGGGCCGTCTCACTCAGGAAATCCGGCCGCTCATTCTCATGTCCATGTCGAGCGCCGGCAGAGCCTTGTTTCGTAACCTTACCGCGGAGTTCTTCCTCGTGTTGCCTGAAGCGGCCGAAGATCGCTATCGGGAGGCACTCGAGTTCGCTCACGTCGCGTTTTGCCGGCTCAAGGTCAACGTTCTGGGAAAAACCGCTGCTGTGCTTGTGAACTCGATGTTAGTCAACTTCCTGCTTCAAGTCCTGGGCCAGTTACCAAATCCAGTTCAACTTCCCTCACTAGACGCCTATTTTGCGAGCCGCGACAAGTTGCTTCCATTTGCCGAGAGGATTTTGAATCTTTTAGGCTCTCACCAGGCTCCATCAATGTGCAGCCCTGAGGATTTCCGTCATTTGGTTCAGTGTGAGAATGGGATTCTCGTCCAACTATTGACCTTCACCCTCTCAGCAGCATACGAGCGACCGCAGTCCGATGAGGATCGCCACAAAATCCTCGCCTTGACGAAAGAATGCTTCTTCCAGGAACCACGTTATGATCTTGCTGAATATTGTTCGTCCTTAAGCGTGTATCACATCAATTGTTTCGGCCGATATGCAAACGGAGAATCAATGCAGTTGATGGGGAAAATGGCTACCGAAATTCTGAGCCAAAGAAAGGGACGTGTCCGCTTTTTGGGAAAATCACACAATTTCAATATCATCGGCACCTATGGTCGGGCGCTTCACCTTCACCCGAGCAGCACATCGGAGCTCGGAACGAACCGCTGGGGTATGGAATTCGCATTTCAGGCGCTTGACCAAGCCATTGCCACGCAGGACTCTGAATACTATCTATACATCTGTGAGAACCTCGGCCTGCTCGGAACGCTTGTGGAACCTCGCTATCTCTTTGACGTGTTCACCAGAATCCTGGAAGGTGTCGGGGCACGCGGTGAGCAGTCGAAGCGCAAATTGATTCCACTTCCACACGAAACGATTGCCCAGGCTAGGACAAGAATTCTTCAAAGCTTGGCTAATATTCGCGTGTTATACCGCCAACAAGTGGACAAATATCTTTTGGAGTTGCTGGAAAGTCCTGAACTCTACGCTGAAGTGGTCAATGATCGAAAACCAGATTTTCGTCTGTCGGTCTTTTTCAGTTGGTCGTTCGAA
Organism: Occallatibacter sp.; assembly: GCA_049518535.1. GTDB lineage: Bacteria > Acidobacteriota > Terriglobia > Terriglobales > Acidobacteriaceae > Telmatobacter. The sequence goes on from JBEKRS010000002.1 coordinate 160,350, forward strand.
CAACTTATGTTCCGTTGTCTCGTGTATCATTATGACAACATCGGTAAGGAAATTCTGGATTCGTTCTGGGATGGGCTGCACTGTAATTCCACTCCCGATGCCGCACGAGCCTTGCTTTCGCGCCTTCTCAATTATGTAACTGGGCACTGGACATGATTGTTCGCCTTCTTTCCCTGAATGCTGGATTGTTGACTATCCTTGGGCGATCGATGCCCTCCCCTTTCGTCAAAGAACGCCGCGCCTGTTTGCCGGAGGAGATCCACGAAACCCAAGCAGACATCGTCTTACTCCAGGAGGTCTATGGCGACTCAGATCGCCGTCAACTGGCGAAGTCGCTCTCAGACCTGTACCCGTATGGACTGTACCCGCGAAAGCGACGGCACTGGGGATTCGAGAATGGGATCATGACCCTGTCTCGTTTTCCTGCGTCCGGAGAGACCTTTCTCTTCCACGATGCTCCCGTTGACGAGAGCTTACTCGACAGCAAGGGATTCCTGCACAGCACGCACGTCTTGGCACAAGGTCACAATCTTCACATCCTGAATACCCACACCACTGCGGGCGGTATGTTTCACCACCCCGAAAGCAATCGAATGGATATTGTCCGTTCGCTGCAGATCCGGCAAATGCTCGACGAACAGCTCAGACTTCCCTCGCCGGTGATCTTAGCTGGCGATCTCAATGCAGGACCGGGAGTATCCGAAACTAACTTCCGGCAAATTCTCGATGCGGGGTTTGTCAGCATCCATGATCTGGTGAATGGCGGGTTGGCGCAGCCTACTTGGGACCCTCTCAATCCGCTTAACTCCCGGGGGCCTCACCGGCATTGCCCTCCACAGCGAATCGATCATGTGTTTGTTCGCGCGCAGGATCTCAACAGCAAAATAATCGAGCCCATATCCAGTCGGATCTGCCTGCAAGACCCCGTTGTTCCCGTTAACGGCAGCCAGCGGGTCACTATCTCCGATCACTACGGCATCATGGTCGAGCTCTCTTTTCGTCTTGAGGATCAGTCGGAGTGACGCTCGCTACAATCCGATCGACCCGCTCCCGGAGTTTGCGTGTGATTTTCCACTTCGGAATGCTACGTTGATACTTTCCAAATATCTCGAGTATTTTTAGCGCATGCTCGGGCGATTGCGTCAAATCGGAGAGGGATGACTCTACCCGTTTCAATCGCTGATTTAGCAAGAAAACAAGCCAACCTAGTTTCACGACAGCCGGCACATAGCCGACTACAGGAATCATCGATGCGGCGCTCAAAACTACGCCATCCCACCGCCGGCGCTTTGTGTCGAAGGCTATTGCCGCAATCGCTCCGGCTTCGCCGGCCGGCCCGGGCGCCAAAGATGCGACGGCCAGCCCAATCGCAATCACCAGCGGATCAAGATCCTTCAGAACATAGTCGAATGACTCATTCGGATTCAAATTGGAATCCATTGCTCGGCCCCTCGCAGACTCGATTTCCTAAGATGCATAGAGAAACAAACCAGCCTAAAGCCAGCACAGGAGATTCTGACCTCAGTGACCGCAGCGAAGTTTGGAATAAGTCTCCACTCGCGAGTCATTCAGTCTGGAACTCTCGCCGGTTCAGTCAGTGCAATCAAGCGTGCCGGTCGTATCGTCTTTATAACAGAGGCGCCCAAGCGAATACTTGCCATCACCACCGGACGACAAGAAAGCTACAAAGGCAATGGTGTGAAGCGCTCCAAAGCGAGTGAATGAGAATTGCCCTGAAGCTTTACACTGCTCACTACAATTCATATCGGTAATTTGCACACTTCCAGAGCTATAGTGATCCAAGCGCCAGCTCTGAGACCAGTTCTGGAACTTTCGATCGATGGCTGCCGCTGTTTGCGCTCTATCTGGTCCCTGAGATTCCGATTTTGACGCGGGAGTGGTGCTGTTATTGGAAAAGCTATCGCTTATCTGATACGCAAGGGTACCCTGGATTCGGCCTGCATTAACGCACGCAGAAAGTGATTCAGTCAGATTAAGACACGCTTCAGTTCTATGTTTGAGTTCGCCCGAACTTATCGATCCTGAAGGTCCTTTCTGCTTCTCTAGGAAGCTTCGAGCGAAGCCAGCATCAAAGGCCAGGCTCGGAGTCAATTCGTGATTCTTCCACATCTCCAGAGGCAAACTGCCGGGACGAAACTGACCCGTCGATAATTCGGCGCTATCGGTCAGGTGGTTAATAAGAAGGCGTGCACCTCCTGGGCCTGTACTACTTATATAGATATCAAGCAATCTGCCATTGGTCGCCGCCCACTTCAATGCCGCAACGCACATGTCAGCGATGCCCACCTGGATACCCATGGCGCGTGCGCGATCCACTCCTTGTTCACCGAGTCCTTGCGCACAAGCGAGCCGCGATTCGGCAAAATATGATGAATTCTGACCATACGTATCCATCGCCACAATAAATATCAAGCATGTAAATAAGGCCATGAGAACATCCCTCTTGAACTTGTTAAAGAGTGGGCGCAAGTAATGGAGTTGGTTATAGATTGGAAGGGAGGGCAAATTGGGCGCCGCGCTCGTTGTTGCAGCATGAAAATCTTCCTTGTTCATTGCTTGAGAAAGATTCTTGAGGAAAGTGCCAATGCTGCAAAGCTGAGATGTGCCTGCCCGCGAGTCGTCAATCGCCTGAATATGGGCACCAGCGGTTATGTCGCCAAGTATGATTTGAGCCACGGATTCCACCTCCACGTTCAGCCTGTGACATAGTCGTCATACTTACTTATGAGATGCGGTCGAGCTCCGAGAATTTGTCGGCAAGGCGACGACGATTCGAAACCGCATACCAGCATGTCTACACGATGTGCTCGCTCAGAAACTCACAACGAAAGATCGGAACTCTTGGTAAGAGAGCTCACATCGGGCATGCCGTATTCGTGCTGTACGATAAGCTGGGGAAATGGAAACTGCGTCGCCAAGACTATCGTTTTGAATGGCTAGCAAGGAATCCGTACGCAGTGTATCCAGATTATGGACGTGCGTCAAGTTCGAGTGCACGACTCTGCTCTCACAACAAATAGAGAGTGAAAATAACTATTAACTAAACTTGCGGCCGTACGAAGCTTTCAGCAACTAGCCGACCGGAAGACTACGCAATATGGACTGGCGGAGGGAGAGGGATTCGAACCCCCGGTACCCTTTCAGGTACAACGGTTTTCAAGACCGCCGGTATCAACCGCTCACCCATCCCTCCGCGGGATGTGACGCTATTCTCGATTGTACGTCGAAACGGGCCCTTTCTGTCACGTTGGCGAGCCGGCAAACCAGCGCGCTTCTATGATTCCGGTAACCCCAGCCGCGCTCTCCACCTTGGCGCTTCCATATTTTCGCGCCAAGAGTGGAAGAGCATGATTGCAGAGGTTACGGCTTTGCCAACACCAGCACCTCTACTCCCGAAGCTGCGTCCTTCTGGCGGAAGACCTGCTCTGTGGCCTTCTGGAACTCCTCCGGCCTGGCCTCGGGAATATCGGTGAAGGTTTGCGGGTTGCGATCCGTCAATGGGAACCAGGAGCTCTGCACTTGAACCATGATGCGGTGGCCGCGGCGGAAGGTGTGAAAGAGATCGGGCATAGTGAAGTCAATCTCGGCCTCCTTGCCCGGCGTTAGCGGCTCCGGCTTCTCCCAGCTCGAGCGGAATTTGGCTCGGAACGGCTCCCCTCGCAGCAGTTGCTGATAACCGCCCATGTGCAGCGGTGGCGCGTCGATCACGCGCTTGCTGCCGTGCGAACTCTCCTCCGGATCAGGGTAGTCTTCTGGATAAACGTCGATCAGCTTCACGTCGAAGTCTGAGTCGGTGCCTGAGCTGGCGATCTTCAGTTTGGGCGAGATGGGCCCGGCAATGGTCACGTCTTCTTCGAGAGGCTCTGTCTCGTAGACCAGCACGTCGGGCCGATAACTGGCGAAACGCTGGTCGTCCACCATATACCGTTGCGGCACGGTGTCCGTGGTGTAACTCACAAATGGAACGGGGTGATTAGGATCGCTAACATACTCGTCCACACCCTTGGCTTCGCTAGGCGGCTCAAAGCTCAGCTTTCCGCCTGCACGGAAGTAGAGCGTCTTAGCCTGTGCCGCCTTGGGCGGCCAAGCGTCAAAGTTGCGCCAAACGTTGGTTCCAGTCTCAAAGACCACCGCCTTAGGCTGCGTCGCTCCCTTGCCCTTCAGGTAATGCTCGAAGAAGGGAAACTGAACGTTGGTGCGAAAATATTCACTAGTCTTCGAGTGGAATTCGACGTCGCCCAGGTGGTCGCCTTCACTGCGCGCCCAGCCGCCATGCACCCAGGGGCCTTCTACCAGCGTCGCCGGTGTTTGGGGATTGAACTTTTGAATGGCATTGAAGGTTCGATAGGGGCCGCTCAAGTCTTCGGCGTCAAACCAGCCTCCCACCACCAGCACCGCGCAATGTACATTCTTCATATGTCGCGAAAGGTCTCGCGCCTGCCAGTAAGCGTCATAAGTGTCGTGCTTCATCTGATCGTTGAACAACCAGTTAGCCCCCTTGAGATAAAGTTTGTCCAGATTGATGATGTTACCCGCTTGCAAATAGAACTTATAGCTGTCCGGCGTGCCAAAGTCGAAAGGAAGCATGGGCTTGGGAGCCACCGGGTTTTCCTGCGGATGAAAGAAAGGTCCATAGAAACCGAAGTTGCCCGAGAGCATAAACGCGCCGCCATGGTAGGCGTCATCTCCTAAAAAGAGATCGGTCATAGGCGCCTGCGGGCTGGCTGCAGCCAACGCCGGATGCGAGTCAATAATCGAGGCCGAAGTATAAAACCCCGGATAGGAGATGCCATAAATGCCGGCCTTACCGTTGTTATTCGGCACGTGTTTGAGCAAAAACTCGATGGTGTCGTAAGTGTCAGAAGAGTCGTCAACATCTTGCGGCGACTTCTTCTCGTCGATGTGTGGGTGCATCTCTTGAAAACTGCCCTCGCTCATCCAACGCCCGCGCACATCCTGGTAAACGAAGATGTATCCACTCTTCTCGAACTCCTCGCTCGGGCCGAGATGGGTTGGATATTGGTCTTCGCCGTACGGGCCTACGTCGTAGGGTGTGCGGTTCAGCAGAAACGGATAAGGCCCGAGAGCAGCGTCCTTGGGCACATAAACCGCAGTGAATAGCCGCTTGCCATCGCGCATCGGAATGCGGAACTCGTACTTCGTGTAGTGAGCGCGGATGTAGTTTTCCTTGGGCGCATCCGGCGTCGGCTGCTGGGCGCAAACCAAGGTGACCGCAAGGGCAACAACGGCGAGAACGGCGGGGAAAAAGCGGCTCTGCTTCAGCATTTTCTACAACAGTCTCCTGAATAATCAGATTACCTCAGCAGGGCAAAGGTTTGGGAGGGCAGAACGTACGACAATCGCATGAAATACATCTTGCAGATTATTTCTGCCGTCCAGTTTATCCTCAAGTTGGTTGAACTCTCGGACCGGTCGGAACGGAATGCAGCGTTCCGGGAAAAGACACCCCCTCCCCTCCCTATTTACTGTGGGACTGTGGAACTGTGGTGATATTGCGTACCGTTTATCAGCTACACAGCCTGAACACTATTCTTTGAGACTTCTCAGAATTGCATGGACTCCTGCCGCATTCAAATCCTCCATTGGCTCCGCCGAGAAACGCCGATCGATTTATTCGGTCGGCGTCGGCATCTCCTTTGTTTAAGCTGCCATTCTGCATAGCACACCGTCATTTTGAAGGCTCACCAGGAACTGCTGACGATTCCCGCTAACCATCTGGCAAACTCGGACGATGAATTAGCTGTGTCTCTAGTTTAGGCGGGCGGCGAAGTGCTGTGTCTTCTGTTGGAAGTCAGCGGAGACCGAGTTGCATCTCACGGCGCGGCGCTTAAGCAAGAAGGCAAGGCGTCAATCGAACGGCTGCTGAGATAGCTAGAGAACGCATAGCAATCTGTAACATGAGGAGCTCGCATGGCAATGACAATTCTCGTCGTCGATGACTCGGTCACCATGGTGATGAGCCTTAAGACCACGCTGACCATGAATGGCTTCCTGGTAGAGACGGCCAACAACGGCCAAGCGGCGCTGGACAGCCTGAAATCGGGAATCAAGCCCAACTTGATACTGACCGATGTCAACATGCCAGTCATGGGCGGTTTGGAGATGATCGGAAAGGTGCGTGCCTTGCCGGGCTTTCGCTTCATTCCGATCCTGACGTTGACCACCGAAAGCGAGGCATCCAAGCGCGACGAAGGCAAACGTCAAGGGGCGACAGGCTGGCTCGTCAAGCCAGTGGCCGGAGACGACCTCATCAGGGTCATCAAGAAAGTTCTGCCGGGAGCGTAAGAACATGGCGCAAGCGCCTTCAGCACAGAGAACAATCAATCACCGGGAAGCCTGCCTCTCGTGGTCCTGGGAGATCGGATCATGACGGATGCCAAGCAGCGTCTCGATCATATCCGCAATCGTCTCCTCGCTCAGACGACAATCGGAGTCGTTTGCAATTTGCTTCTGTTGTTCTGCTTGTCGTTTATGCTGGGTCCCGGCTTTGTTCCCTATAGGCTTCCGGTTGCCGGAATGTTTCTTCTGTTTATTTTGCTCCCCGGCGTGATTCTCGTGCGCTCTAACTGGAAACAGGCCCGTCTCGCCGTCTCCGATATGTGGGCATTCAGCGCGCTCAGTTACGAAGAAGTATCGCGCGAATTGGCGGCTCACAAGGCGATCGAGGTCGACGTCAAGGACTCCAAACCCTTCATCGATGTGATGCGCGAACAGATCGGCGACTCGATGTCCGAGTCCGAGCGCGAAGTCTTGCAGGTGATCGAGCAGATCGGTTACTTGAATGAGAGGAGCAATCAACAACGGGAGCGCATCGCTCAATCCATCCAAAGTGGAAAAGCTCTGACTGAAAGCACCCATCAGCGCGCGGAAAACAACAAGCAGATCGTTGCTGCCATCGAGATGCAACTGGAGCAGCAAACTCACGAGTTGAGAGAAGACTTCGAGCGCGTACAAAATATGGCTACCGAGGTGCGCGCCCTTACACCTCTTATCAAAATCATCACCTCCATAGCCCAACAGACCAGCCTGCTGGCTCTGAATGCTGAAATTGAAGCTGCACGGGCTGGCAACGCCGGGCGCGGCTTCGCGGTGGTGGCTTTCGAGGTAAGAAAGCTGTCTGTCTCCTCCACCAAGGCCGCTGCCGACATTGCCGCCAAGATCAATGCTACCTGCGAGAGAGTGGACCGGGAGATGGCCGAGGCTCATGCATCGTTGGAAGAGCACGAGTCGAATGAGGCCATGACTCATCTGGTCGCCGGTCTGACCGGGATGCAACACGAGTTCGACAAAAACAGCAAATTGCTTCTGGAAGTAATTACCGAGGTGGATGCAAGCTACGCGGAGAATGTGCAAAGACTCTCGGAGGCTCTCGGACATATCCAGTTCCAGGACGTGATGCGGCAAAGAATGGAACACGTGCAGGAATCTCTGGTAGAAATGCGCGACCACTTGATGCGCCTGTGCGAAAAGCCGGAACGTCCCGGCTGGGATGGCCTGTTTGAAACCACCTTCAAGTCCTTGTTGGCCGAGCATCTCAATCGATACCACATGGCCAGCCAAACCGTTACCCACATGAATGTGGCCGGCGGCGCCAATACCCAGGACCACAGCCGGCCCGCCATTGAACTGTTTTAATCGCCTCCGTTTACCTCTGGCGCTCGATCATCCTTTTATACTGGATTCATGCCGAAGGCCCCGGTTTGCGGATGGACACTCGAAGAAGCCGCGCGCAAGAGTGGAGCGTTGCGCATTGCCGGACTGGATGAGGTGGGCCGCGGACCGCTCTTCGGACCCGTGGTCGCGGCCGTTGTGATTTTGCCCCGTGGTTGCTCGCTGCGAGGCCTGACCGACTCCAAGCAGCTTTCCGAAAAGAAGCGCGCCGAGTTCAATGTAGTTATCCGTTCGAACGCCGTCAGTTGGGCCATCGCGTCCGTTGACGCCGAGACCATTGACCGAATCAACATCCGTCAGGCGTCCCTGCTAGCCATGCGTCGCGCCGTCGAGCAACTCGCGCTCAGTCCGGACTTCCTGCTCATTGACGGCTGCGACTCCATCGATTGGGAATGCCCGCAGCAGGCCGTCATTCACGGCGACGCAACAAGCTATTCCATCGCTGCCGCCAGCGTGCTAGCCAAAGTCTATCGCGACCAAATGCTGGTGGAGCTGGACCGTGAATTTCCCGGCTATGGACTTGCACAACACAAAGGTTACGCCTGCCCCGCGCATTTGGCCGCGCTCGAGCGTCTAGGCCCGACACCGCTGCACCGCAAGAGTTATCACCCAGTGTCGCAGGCCGCGTTACAATTCCCTGAGTCCTGAAACCTTGTGAAGGCTCGCCATGCCGCGCTCACGTTGGCTGTGACAAATATCCGAGTTTGTGGGCTTATCGAGCGGGGATGAAGGGCCATTGGCCGAGACTGCGTGCGCGAATAAGATAGATGACGGTGCCAGAGAGAGCGATTCCGGCGGCAACGGCCAGGCCACTGAGGGCGTGGCTGCGATTGGCCAGCATGAAAACAAAACCTGCGATGGCGGTCAGCGGAGGCAAAGGATAAAGGGGTATGCGGAAAGGTCGCGCCAGCTCCGGCCTCTGAATTCTGAGTAACATCACACCCAGCTGTTGCGGAAAGAACTGGAGCAGGATGCGGGTAATCACCAGCATTGTGATGACCTGAGTCAGCGAGAAGAAGCAGAAGCACGAGGCTACCAATCCGAGTGCGACCAGTGAGCGATGGGGAATGTTGTGCCGTGGATGTACGGCGGCGAGATACCGGAAGTAGTTACCGTCGCGCGCTGCGGCATAAGGCACGCGGGAGTAGCCAAGCAGCAGCGAGAAGACCGACGAGAATGCCGTCCAGACAATCAGCGCGGCCATCAGATGTCCGGCCACGCTGCCAAAGGCGGACCTCGCGATGTCGGCTACCAGTTGCAGCCGAACCGCGGCTCCAGAACTCACTTGCGACGCGGCATCGCGCATCGAAGGCAGAGCGGCCAAGTTCATAGCTACATAAAACGCCGCAACGAAGAGCACCGAGAGCAAAATGGCGCGGGGAATAGTTCGCTCGGGTCGGCGCACCTCGCTACCTAGAAAGCAGATGTTGTAGTAACCCCAATAACAGTAAGTGGTGAGCAGCGTCGCCTGCGCAAGGCCGCCTAGAGCGAATGGCAGGCCCGGCGCAGCCGGCATCGTCCAGCCGCCAATAGCCGCCGCATGGGCAAAGCCGGATACGATGACCCCAGCGATGGCCGCCAGAACCCCGGCAAAAAGCACCCAGGCCATTCGCGTTACGGAACTCAGATTGCGATAGAGCAGCGCCGTCACCAATAAGCAGGTAACAGCCGCAGCAAAGTTTGAGTAGTGCAGTGCGGGCAAGGTTGCGATGGGAGCGCGATCGAGCCCCGGCCAGAACCAAGCCAGAAAGCTCGACAGACCGATGCAGCCCGACGCAATCGAAAGCGGCGCGGAAAAGCTTACCTGCCACACGTAGAGAAAGCTAAGCCAGTTACCGGCGCGCTCCGGGCCGTATATCTCGCGTAGAAATGCGTAAGAGCCGCCTGCACGCGGAAACGCAGCGCCCAGCTCCGCCCAGACCAGGCCATCCGCAACGGCGATCGCAGCCCCCAAAATCCACGCCCACACCGATAGCCGGTAACCCGCAGTGGCGATGACCAACGGCAGCGTGATGAACGGGCCGACCCCGATCATCTCCAGCATGTTCAGCGCCACGGCCGAGCGCAAGCCTATACGGCGCTGAAGTGTTGCGGAGTTCCCCGGAATGGCGACGGACTGATTCATGCGGCTGAGCTTCCGATTGAAGAATACTCGCTCGGGGTAAGGCAGGATTGGTAAGCTGGAATTTAGACTCAGCAAAAATAGGCAGAATCAACCAGGCTTTAGTCCCTGAAATGTAACTCTTGAAGATTAAAGCACACCTCGGAGTCTGGAAGTCTCAACCCTTTGGCTTCTTGATCATCAAGGAAAAAGTTCCGATCTGCCGCAGTCCTAGTGTTCGGCGAGAGCTTTTAAACAGGACCAATGCGCTCCCCGGATTGTACACTGACGGGAAGTATGATCCGAGCCGAAAGATTTCAACGAGCAACCGTGGGTGCGGCACTCGCCAGCCTGATTTTAGTGAGCGCTTGTACCATGCGCATGACGGCGCAGCAAACCGTGCCTGCGGCGGCCGGCCTTGCACGGGGAATTGGGTATGGCTGGTCTGGCCTTCCTGAACCGAGCGAGATCGCCCTGCCCTTGCCCGAAGACCGCGGACAGGCTGCGCTGGAGCAATCGTTGCGACGGCTGGGAACGACCGCCAGCGTGATGATGATCGTGGCCCATCCCGACGACGAGGACGGCGCGCTACTGACTTATCTTTCACGCGGCCTGGGCGTGCGCGCGACACTGCTGACACTAACTCGCGGCGAAGGCGGCCAGAACGCGATGAGTGCCGACGCGGACGATGCGCTGGGATTAATTCGCACCAATGAACTGCTGAAGGCAGACGAGTTCTACGGCGCGAAGCAACTCTGGGGCACGGAGGCAGATTTTGGCTTTTCCAAGACTCAAGAGGAATCGTTCGCTCGCTGGAGCCACGACCGCGTGCTCTACGACGCGGTGCTGGCTGTCAGGCGCGAACGGCCGCAGGTGATCGTCTCCACATTTGTCGGCGGCATCACCGACGGCCACGGCCATCACCAGGTCTCAGGCGAGATTGCGCAGGAGGTCTTCAAAGCGGCCGGCGATCCCAAGGTCTTTCCCGATCAATTGAAAGACGGGTTACAGCCATGGCAGCCGCTGGCTGTCTACTCGATGGTCCCGTTTGCGCCAGTCACTGAGAAAGGAATGTTTGACTACGCAACGGGCAAGTGGGCTCCAGCGCGGTTCAAGAATTACGTGACCGGCGAGTGGAGCACTTCCGTGCCTTCGGCCGATGTGACGGTTGCGGTGGGAAGACGAGACCCCGTTCTGGGGCGTAGTTATGCGCAAATCGCGCGTCAGGGATGGGGTCAGCAGAAGTCGCAGAATGGCGGCTCGAACCCCGCGCTGAGCGGCCCGGCAACGACGAGCTATCACTTGTGGGCGGTAGCGCCGGCAGCGGCGGCCAAGCCGGGAACAAATGCCGAGAATGATGACCTCTTCCACAACAGCAAGGTCAATATCGATACCAGCTTTGAAGGACTGACCAACCTCGCGAAGGGCACCGCCCCCGTATGGCTCTCTGCGAGCTCAAAGCAGATTGCCGCCGGCCTCAAGCGCCTTGAAATTCTTCGGCAGGGACATTTGGGTGCCGGGGCGCATCAAATCGGGTTCGCGCATCAGTTAGTTCCGTTTTATCAGCAGACAATTGCCCTGCGTAATCGAGTAGTCACCAGTTCACTGGACGAGGAGTCCAAGGCCGGCTTGCTCCTTGAACTGGACGCGAAGATCGATCAATTTCAGGCAGCACTCAAGCAATTGCTCGGCCTCGACATCGTTGCCTTCACCACCAAGTCCGACAACGCGCAAGGCAGCGGTTCGTCGCGCGGAGGCTCTGCCGATGAGACCCCGCGCAGCGTGACGCCAGGCGAGGAGTTCCACGTGCGGGTGCACACGGCACAGGCTACGGCGGAGACGCGAATCAACAAGGTCTGGCTGGAGAGCCACAACGGCGATGCATGGCAAAGCGAAATCTCGACCGGGGTTATCGACCCGGCAGCCTCGACAGCCGACCCTGTCTTTCGTGTGCATGCGCCAGAAAATGCAGAGCCAACCGCGCCTTACTTCACGCGCCCTTCCATTGAACAACCCTACTACGACCTGACAAAGCCGGAATATCGCTTGCGTTCCTTCGCACCCTATCCGCTGACCGCCTGGGCGGAGTTCACCTTCGACGGCCTGCCGATTCGTCTGGGCCAGGTGGTACAAACCATGCAACGCGTTGCTGGCCTGGGCGGCATCTATGAACCGCTGGTCGTCACGCCTGCCATCGCCGTACGCATCGATCCCGAGGCGCGTATTCTGCCGCTCGACGGCTCTGCTCTTCCAGTCCATGCGACCATTCATTCGCAAGCTGCTGCTGAAGGCACGGTCGCGTTAGAGTTGCCAGCCGGTTGGCGCGTGGAGCCAGTCGAGGCGCATTTTCATCTGGACAGTGCCGGGGACACGGAGCCGTTGCTCTTTTCCGTAACGCCGAACGCAGTCGAAGCGGGTGCGTATAACATCGAGGCCGTAGCGCACTCCGCCGGGCATAGCTATTCGTCCGGTTGGCAGGGTGTGGGCTACATAGGGTTGCGGCCTTACAACCTTTACCGGCCGGCACAGTTACAGACCCGTAAGGTGGATGTGAAGCTGGCGCCAGGACTACGCATCGGCTACGTGATGGGCACCGGCGACATGGTTCCCGAAGCCATCGAGGGCCTCGGCGCAACGCCGCATCTGCTCACCGCTTCGGAGTTATCCTCTGGCGACCTCTCTGTGTGGAATGTAATCGTCATCGGCATTCGCGCCTACTCAGTGCGCCCCGAGTTAACCGCGGCCCAACCGAGATTGGACGAGTTTGTCCGCCATGGAGGAACGTTGATTGTCCAATACCAGAGCGGCAATTTTCCTGCACCGTTGCCGTTGTCGATGGGAGGGCGCATGCCGGAGCGGGTGGTAGACGAGCAGGCGTCGGTGAAGTTGCTCGACCCGACAGATCCCCTGCTCACCTGGCCCAACGCAATCGGCGCGGCGGATTTCGACGGCTGGGTCGAGGAGCGCGGCCACTCCTTCCTCGATAGCTGGGACGCGGGTTACACGGCGCTGACTGAGACCGCCGACCAAGGCCAGGACCCACAGCGTGGCGGCCTGCTGGTGGCGCACCCCGGTAAGGGTACTTACATATATGTCGCCTATGCGCTTTATCGTCAGCTTCCCGAGTTAGTGCCCGGAGCTTACCGGTTACTAGCCAACCTGCTCAGCGCGCGCCAGAATACCGCGGCCCATCCATAGAAGCTTGTAACTCGTCAGGAGTAGTAAACAGGTCAGGATATCTATGCGCATCAAAGAACTATTAATTCCCAGCGCTATCTCGAATAAATTTGGAGTTAGATGGACGATACCATTAAAAATCGATGAATTCGTCAAATATTCATATTGATCTGCGAGTCTTGGAATCGAAAGCGACCGGGAAAGTTACGCTTGCACGGACTCCTTTTCCTGGTCGTTGATTTTTACCCCGTCTCCCCTTTGAGATAAGATTCGGATTCATGTTGAGAATCTCGGGGATGCGGGAGCTGAAAGTGCTCGATATGCCCAGCGAGCGTAACCACGAATCAACCCAATCTGCGAAGAAAAAGAGAGGCCCAATGAATTTCAGACTCAATATCGCTGCCGCGGCAATTCTGGCAGTCAGTCTTTTAACTTCCTATGGACAAACAAGCGAAGCCACACCGCCGGTTAAGAAGCAAACTTCCGCCAGGAGGGCCAAGACGCCTCCATCACCGAGCGTTGAAGAGCAGATTCAGGCGCTGCGGCAGGAGCTACAGGGCCAGATCAACAGCTTGAAGACTGACTTGGCCGACAAGGATGCGCAGTTGCAGAAGGCCCAGCAGGCGGCAGCCGATGCCCAGGCAGCCGCGGCCAAAGCGGAGGCAGCGGCTTCGGCCCAGCAGCAAGCAGTCAGCGACAATGCGGTAGCCGTCACCACGCTGCAATCCACCGTTACCGACCTCAAGGGCAATCAAGCTTCGTTGGCTGCTACAGTCTCCGACGAAACGGCCAAGATCAAGAAGGACTTCGCCAACCCTAACGTCCTCCGCTACAAAGGCATTGGCCTCACTCCAGGCGGCTTCCTGGCGGGTGAAACTGTTTACCGCACCAAGGCGACCGGCGGCGACATCCCTACCGCCTTCAATGCCATTCCTTACGAGGGCGCGGACGCTTATTCGTTGAGCGAGTTCTACGGCAGCGCTCGTCAGTCGCGCGCCTCGCTCATGGCCGAAGGCAAGACCAGCTGGGGCACCCTGCGCGGCTACTATGAGGCTGACTGGTTGGGCACCGGCATCACCTCCAACAACAATCAGTCCAACAGCTACGTGCTGCGCCAGCGCGTGCTTTGGGCGCAGGCCGAAACGAACAACCACTGGGCCTTCACGGGCGGTCAGTTGTGGTCGTTGGCTACTGAAGACAAAAAAGGCATCTCCAACCTCTCCGGAGACATTCTCACTCCGCAGACCATAGACCCGAACTACGTTGCGGGCTTTGTGTGGACGCGCCAGTATGGTTTCCGCGTGACCAAGACCTTCGACCACGCAGCCTTTGGCATCGCAGCGGAGAATCCGCAGCTCCTTTACACCGCTTCGATCGCCGGCAACACGCCCTACGCCGTCCTCGGCAGCGCAGGCGCCAACGGTGGCAACTACAACGCCGCCATCAGCGCCAGCGGAACCACGACCTACATCCAGAACTACACCAATCAGTGCAATGTGTATACCAGCCCAACAGTTTGCGCGGGGACCCCGGTCTACGTTCCCTCGTATGCCACTATCGTCGCTAACACTAACATAGCCAACATCTCTTTCAACCAGGCTCCCGATATCATCGTGAAGGCCGCCTTCGATCCTGGCTTCGGCCATTATGAAATCATCGGCATCGCCGGTTTCGCGCACGAGACCGTTTACCCCGGCGTGACCACCAACAGCGTCAAGTACGGCGGTCAGGCGGACATCGAAGGCTATAACGGCGGAACACCAGGAGGAAAATTTGCTTCTTCCACCACGGCCGGCTGGCACTCCGACAGCATCGTCCTCGGTGGCATCGGTGGTAGTTTCCGCGCTCCTGTAATCAAAGATAAGCTCACCGTGGGTGCAAAGGGACTCTATGGGCCGGGTATGGGCCGCTACGGGGACTCGACGCTCGCCGATGTAACGGCTGATGCAAACGGCAATCTCGCTCCTATTCACAACCTCAGCGGCCTGCTTACCGTCGAGGCCACGCCGACACCGCGCATGACCATCTATCTCAACTACGGCGGCGATTATGCCGGCCGCGCCGACTTCTCCAATCCAAACGCCACTACACTAGGCTCTCCCACCGCAACCTTCTGCCCCACTGGCGTAACCGCAGCCACCGCCTCGACGTGTACCACCACCCCCCTTAGCGGCACCATTGGAACCTGGGGCGGCCACTGGTCGGTGCCCACCACGCAACAGGCTGTAGGCTACGGCTCGAGGTTCCCGCTCTCCTCGAGCAATGCAAGTTGCAACACGATCACCAATCCCGGCTACAACACCGGTAGTTCAACCGGCTTCCTCCCTGGCGGCTCTTGCGGAGCGCAAGTCCGAGATGTGCAGGAGATAACCGGCGGCTACTGGTATGACATTTACAAGGGCGACCGCGGCCGCCTGCGCCAGAGCATCCAGTATGGCTATGCGGTCCGCGAGGGCTGGGCAACCGGGACAGCCGGTATCGGCGCCAAGGGCATCGACAACATGTTCTGGACCAGCTTCCGCTACTATCTCCCATAACCCGCGAGCCTTCGGGTTCGCCAACACAAAAGGGGCAGTTTGAATTCCAAGCTGCCCCTTTTCCTTTTCGGACGGAAGACACCGGAATGTTCCAAAATGCTACGCCACCGGCTGCGCGCACCCAAACAAGTATTCGCCGTCACACTCAATCGTCCTGAAGTCGTCTCACAATACAAACTCCAACCAGGTCTGTTGCGCTCGAGATCGGTTCGACGAGACACAGAGACGAGACACAGACCAGATAGGTTTCCTTGCTATGGATGGAATACCATTCCATCCATAGCAACGGTGAAGACGGCAGCGGTAGAGATTCCCAGAGACGAGGAAAAACAGCCTCGTGGGACTCTGCCGCTGTCTTGTTTTTGGGAGGCACTTTTATTCCACCGGACGATTGGCGATTCGGCCTTATTGGATTGCAACACCTACTCGCTTGCGATCAATCCAAGCTCGGATTCGAGACCGCCTGAATAAGGGCTTCAGACCAAGACAGTCATGACGCTGGCTAGGGCGAATGGTCCGGCCGGGCAGGCTGATCTTCAAGCATCTGAAGAACGCCAGACCGGCATGCCCAATATCTGCAAGGCCACGGTCAATCTGGTCTAGGAGCCCAATTCACACCCCACCGCAACGGCAAAGCCGGTCGTCAGGAGTTTAGCCCCATGAGCTGCCCGGAGGCAGCTGCGTGCTCTCACCTGGCAAGAACTCCTCGCAGGGCCTCGCGCTTTGTGGCTACTTCATCGACCTTAGTCTGCACCTCGCCCAAGACTCCCTGCACCTGATTGATATAGCCGGGGAGCGCATTCCACCAAGTGCGCAGCGTCTCCTTCTGATCGACTAAGGCCAAGGCCGTGCCCGAAGCAGCAGCCACCATTCCGGCGCGGCGCTGGCCTGAGAGCAGCAGCAAGCCAGCCGCTACAAGGGTTCCGCCTGCCGCAAATCCGATCCAGTTCATGGCTTCGGACTCCGGGGCGTCTGGTGTTATCGCAAAATCGTTCGCTGGTTTTGAAAGCGGCACAATCACCATCTTCTCTCCTCCCGCTCCGGACCGCAGTCAACGCGGTAAAGGAAACGGTGTATCAAGTATCGCCCTAAATCGCCGGCAGCGCACAACTGAGCAAAAACCGGCACGTGAACTCACGCTTAGCTTCCGCGGCAACAACCTTCAGTCCAAATCAAACTCGCGCAGCGGCTTGCCGTCCGGGGCGTCCTTGGCCTTGCGCAGCGCCTCGGCAAATCTCTTTTCCAGCAGATCGCCCTTGTTCTTCTCCGCCTCGACTGACTGACGGAAGATCGACTCCTTGCGCTCATCCTGCTCGCGCATGGCTTTGGCCGCCGTCTCCAGATCCTCAAAGGTGCGCTTACGCGGCGCTGGGGTATGGCTCACCACCAGCCCGGTGGTCGCGTCAACCTTCAGCATCGCCCCGCAATCCGGGCAGGCAACCTCGAGAATTCGTTCCTTCGCCTTGGCCATTTGCTTTCTCAAAATTGTATGCGCTCGCGGCGCACGTTGCATAGCGATTTCAATACCCTTATCGGCGTTGTAGGATGAACACGTGAATCCGGTACTTCTCTTCGTCCGCAGCGAGCTCTTCCCAGAACCTGACGTAGTACAGCAGAACACCGTCCCCGCCATGCCTGGCTTCAAACTTGAAGTCTTGCAAGACAGGGCCACACTAGTTTACTCGCGCACACACGAAGATACATCGAAGACGATGACGATGCAACTATAGTTTTGATAAAGGACGGCGAACAGAGCGTCCTGCGATAATCTCTGCGTGCTTGACCGACCGATGAACGATGAACGATCGGAGACGACAGAGAACGCTGTCGCGGCCTCTTCGCAGCGCCCGACGGTTATTGCAAGCTTCTCGGGGTATACGCCGCCCTTCAATCCAGTTCCACTCGTGGAGAGGATGGTAGCTTCCGTTCCGCCAAAATATTTGATGGGCCTGAAACAGGTCGTTCTCACAAATTCAGGCGCGCTTTCGCGAAAGCTGCGCAGAAGCGTGACGAAAGCGAGGAAACGCAAGGGGAGAGTTGTTGAGGTAGGTGGCCGTTACCACCCGGCATGGCATGGCAAGCGTGCCTGGATTGAAATCTTTGTCGATAACAAGCTGCGTGGGGTTGAACAAAGCTGGTGGCTGAAGATTGGCTATATTCGTGAGACTGCACTCGCAGGCGTGCTCTTTCACGAAATCGGGCATCACATTCATGCGACGACCCACCCTGAGTATCGTGACAAAGAAGACGTTGCGGATACCTGGAAGCGGAAACTCAATGGGCAGTATTTTCGGAGTCAGCACCCTTTGGTGCGTGCTTTTGCGTATCCACTTAGGCCCTTACTACAACTGATAGCCCGGTTCCTGAAAGCAAAGACAGCACAATGAAAGGACAACTGCCCGCTCTTGTGAGCGGGTCGATTCTGGTGGAAGAGTCTCAGTGTTTTTCTGAGGCCGAGGCAAGCTTGGCCTCAGCTTCGGCGATAACGTGAAGAGCTCCGATGTAATCCTCCTCCTTGAATTTCTCTGGCGAGGGGTTAGTGGACGACACCGTTAGTCCCGCGCCGAAGGCGGTCCGCGTGGACGGCAAGTCCTTGCAGAAAATTACCTTTCACTGACGCACAATGTGAGAAGGAGTTCGGTGAAGGCAAAGATGGCAAACCGTGGTCGAGCGCCGAAAGTGGATTCAAGCGAACCGGAAAACTCCGGCCGATCCACCCCACCCCCTCCCCCCCTTTTTATATTTTCAAAACCTTGCAGGTAATTTCCTAGTTACTATATAACTTATTCAAAATAAAAGAATTCCACGCATATTCCGCACACAATTCCACCAACTGTGGAATTGTGAAACTGTGGACCTCGTCCGTCTAATCCAGCTCGTATAGCTCTCGGTCCAGGACCAACAATTCGGGAAATGCCATAGCGAGACTGCACTCGCAAGCGTGCTCTTTCACGAAATAAGGCAGCACGATCAAAGGACAACGGCCTCGCTCTTGCGAGCGAAGCCGTTTCGATTGAATCAGCAACTGTAAAAGAGTCTTAGCGTTTTTCCGCAGCCGAGGCAAGCTTGGCTTCTGCTTCGGCAATGACATGGAGAGCTTCGGTATAAGCCTCCTCGCTATCGCCAGCTTCGTTCCACTGCTTGTGGCCACGATCCAGTTGCTCCTGGGCGCGTGGTACGTCGATCTCCTCGGGCTTGAGTGCGTCGGAAGCCAGAATCGTGACCCGGTCAGGCAGAACCTCGGCAAAGCCCCAACTGACGTTGTAGCGCTGGTCGCCATCGGGACCGCAGTGCAAAGTCACGTCGCCGGCGCCCAGTTCGGCCACCAGCGGCGCGTGCCCGTAAAGCACCTCCATATAGCCCGACTTCGAGGGCAATTCGACCGCCGAAGCCGGGTGATCGAAGAGAATGCGCTCGGGCGTGACCAGCCGGACGCGGAGTTGGTTTGTCTCGTCAGCCATAATTTCCCTTCGGGTGAGCTCACAACCATCGGCGAACAGCCGACAGTTAAAAACGGTAATTGTCTGCTGTCTCTACACCGTCGCCTTGAGCTTCTCGGCGGTTTCCAGAACCTCTTCGATGGCACCCTTCATGTAGAACGCCTGCTCGGGAATGTCGTCGTACTTGCCCGAGATGATCTCCTTGAAGCTGCGCACCGTGTCGGCAATCTTCACATACTTGCCCGGAATGCCGGTGAACTGCTCGGCCACGTGGAAGGGCTGCGAAAGGAACTTCTGTACCTTGCGGGCGCGGGCCACAGTGAGCTTGTCGTCATCTGAAAGTTCGTCGATGCCCAGAATGGCAATGATGTCCTGCAAGTCCTTGTAGCGTTGTAGAATGCGCTTGACGCCTTGAGCAACGTCATAGTGCTCCTGGCCAACGATGCGCGCGGACAAGATTCGCGAAGTCGAGGCTAGAGGATCGACAGCGGGATAGATGCCGAGTTCCGAGAGCGGGCGGCTTAACACGGTGGTCGCGTCCAGATGAGCAAAGGTGGTGGCCGGTGCCGGATCGGTCAAATCGTCAGCCGGCACATAGACGGCCTGTACCGAAGTTACAGAGCCTTTGCTGGTCGAGGTAATGCGCTCTTGCAGTTCACCCATTTCGGTGGCGAGATTCGGCTGATAGCCAACAGCCGAAGGCATGCGGCCCAAGAGCGTCGAAACTTCAGAACCGGCCTGGGTAAAGCGAAAGATATTGTCGATGAAAAGAAGCGTGTCGGAGCCTTCGACATCGCGGAAGTACTCGGCGACGGTCAGCGCGCTCAAGGCCACGCGGAGGCGGGCTCCAGGCGGTTCAGTCATCTGGCCAAAGACTAGCGCGCACTTGGAGTTGGCAAAGTCGCCTGGCTTGATCACGCCGGACTCCGTCATCTCGCGCCAAAGATCGTTGCCCTCGCGGGTACGTTCGCCCACGCCGGCAAAGACAGAATAGCCGCCGTGGTTGGTGGCCACATTGTTGATGAGTTCCTGAATAACGACCGTCTTTCCCACGCCGGCGCCGCCGAAGAGGCCGATCTTGCCTCCCTTGAGGAAGGGCTGGATCAGGTCAATAACCTTGATGCCTGTCTCGAACATTTCCTCATGGGTCGACTGTTCATCGAACAGAGGTGCCGGCCGGTGAATGGGCATGCGCAGCTTTTCGCCGATGGGGCCGAGATTGTCTACCGGCTCGCCGATCACGTTGATCACGCGACCCAGCGTCTCCTTGCCGACGGGCATGCGAATAGGGCCGCCGAGATCGGTAGCCTTCATGCCGCGCACCATTCCGTCGGTAGCCTGCATGGCGACTGTGCGAACCCGCCCCTCGCCCAGATGCTGCTGGACTTCGAGAATTACGGAGATGGGCGTGGGCACGGTGAAACCCTCGCTGGTTACGTGCAGCGCCTGATAGATAGGCGGCATCGTCGCTTCTTCAAACTGCACGTCCACCGCGGGACCAGAAATCTGAATTACCTTGCCGATATTCTCTGCCATTTTTCTGCCTTTTCGAGTTCTAAACTTTGCTAATCCAGCTCTTTGTGCAATTCCATGCGGGACAATTTGACCCCTGATGAGTTCAACTTTTCGTTCAAGTCATGTTGCATCGGTATCCGCGTCCGAATAGTGTGTCGATCAATCACAGTCATGAAAGAGTATCCCATCAATTCAGCAACGATCTGCCTGTCACGAGAGGTCCATGCCGCCTTTTCCGCAAGATCTACGCTTCGCTACGCAATTTTCGCTTTTGTACTGAAATCTTGGTCGCTGGACTGAACAAGATTCTGCAACTCATCGATCTGCAAGAGTGCCGCTCTGGCTGCACTGCGCTCTCCGGGTGTCAGCCAATGCCGTTCAACCACAGACAGAGCAGCATTTCCCGCGTAAACAATCACAAATACAATTCCGATTCCGACAAAAACCTTTCGTGATGTCCTTTTGCTCCAAAGGTCGATATGCAAAAGCTCACGGACTTTCATCTTCAAACTCTTATTGCGCCGCAGCGCCGGAAACAATCTCGATGATTTCCTTGGTGATGGCCGCCTGGCGCACGCGGTTCATATGCAGCGTGAGCGCGTCGATCATATCCGAGGCGTTGTTGGTTGCCGAATCCATCGCCGTCATGCGGGCCGCGTGTTCGGCGGCAACCGACTCCGTCATGGCGTGGTACAGCATGGATGAAATGTATTGCGGCAACAGGCCGTTGAAGAGTTCCTCAGCCGGTTGCTCGTAGATGTAGTCCACCTGCGCGGTGCCAAATTTGCGCGCTTCATCGTCGGCCTCGGCTGTATCCACAGCTTCGATGGCGATGCCCGCCGAGAGAGCGGCCTCGGCCATGCGCTCGCGCTCGGCTTCGGTCGGCTCGGTGGCTCCGGTGATCTGCGGAATGCCGATTTTCATGATCGGCAACAGCAGCTCCACCACCAGCCGCTGTGAGATCACCGACTTGAATTCGTTGTAGACGATGTAAGCCGCGTCAATCTCCTCGTGGCAATAGCGGGAGATGATGCTCTGAGCTAACTCGAGGACACGGCTGGCTTCGAGCTTCAACAACATTCCAGGATGGTCGCCAGTGACTTCGACAGGAGCCTTGCGCTCTCGGACCTGCACCGCACGGCCATTCTCGTCAGTCTGTTCCAAATACACCGCTGCCGGATAGCGGCGACGCATCTGGTCGCGACCTTTGCGGCCCACGGCCTCGATGTCGATTTCTTTGTCCGTGTTCCCGTTGATGAATTGAAAGGCTGTCTTCAAAATGTTCGCGTTGAATGCGCCGGCAAAGCCCTTGTCGCCGCTGACCACGATCAGCAGAACACGCTTCTCCGGCCGCGTGGCAAAGAGTGGATGGCGCAACTCGCCGGTCGCCGGATCGAAAATCTCCGTGCGCCGGGTCAGCGATTCGAGCACGCTGGTGATCATCTTGGCGTAGGGCCGCGCAGAGAGCGCCCGTTCCTGCGCGCGGCGGAGTTTCGCCGCCGAGACCATCTTCATAGCCTTGGTGATCTGCCGCGTGTTCTTCACGCTGCGAATGCGCCGCCGTAGATCGAGTACGTTTGCCATAATCAGCTTTCAGTAGTCAGCCATCAGCGATCAGCTAACTGTTGCAAGTTCCTGGTCGTCAGTCTTCCATTGCCAGTTGACTCTGCGGCAGGCGGTCTTGACTGAGAACTGACCGCTGACCACTGGACTTTAAGCTTTTGCGGCCGCCTCAAGCTCCGCCTTGAAGTTGGCCGCGTATTCCTTGAGCGCGGCATGCAGCTTGGCCCGCAGATCGTCGTCAAGCGTTTTCTTCTTCGTCAGCTCATCGATCAGCGCCGTCTGCGCGCTCTCAAGGTATTTGTAGAGGCCAACTTCGAAGGCGCGAATGTCGGCGACCTGAAAATCGTCCAAGTAGCCCTGCGTGCCGGCAAAGAGTACCACTGTCTGTTGCTGCCAAGTGAGCGGCTGGAACTGCGGTTGCTTCAAAAGTTCCGTAAGCCGTTGGCCGCGATTCAATTGTTTTTGCGTCAGCGGATCGAGGTCTGAGCCGAACTGCGCGAAGGCCGCCAGTTCGCGGTACTGCGCCAGATCGAGCTTGAGCGTCGCGCCCACCTGCTTGACCGCCTTGATGGCCGCCGAAAAGCCTACGCGCGAAACCGAAAGTCCCACGTTCACCGCCGGCCGGACGCCGGAGTTGAAGAGGTCAGTCTCCAAGAAAATCTGCCCGTCTGTAATGGAGATGACGTTGGTCGGAATGTAGGCCGAAACGTCGCCGGCCTGAGTCTCGATCACTGGCAGTGCGGTCAACGAGCCGCCGCCCTTTTCCTTCGACATCTTCGACGAGCGCTCCAAAAGCCGCGAGTGAAGATAGAAGACGTCGCCCGGATAGGCTTCGCGACCCGGCGGACGGCGCAGCAGCAGCGAGATCTCGCGGTAGGCCATGGCGTGCTTGGAGAGATCGTCGTACATCACCAGCGCGTGGCGGCCCGAGTCGCGGAAGTACTCGCCGATGGCTGTGGCCGCGTAGGGAGCGATGTAGAGCATCGGCGCGGGCTCGGAGGCCGAGGCGGCGACGATGACCGTGTGTCCCATCGCTCCGGCTTCGGTTAGCGTCTGGACAACTTGAGCGATCGAGGAACGCTTCTGGCCGATGGCGCAGTAGATGCAGATCAGATCGTTCTTGGCGTTGTTGATGATCGTGTCCAAGAGCACTGCGGTCTTGCCTGTTTGCCGATCGCCGATAATCAGCTCACGCTGGCCGCGGCCAATGGGAATCATGGCGTCTATGGCCTTGAGTCCCGTGGCCATGGGCTCACGCACCGGTTGGCGGTCGATGATGCCAGGCGCCAGACGCTCGATGGGCAACGAATTCTTCGAAGCGATCGGGCCCTTGTCGTCGATCGGTGCCCCAAGAGCATTCACCACGCGGCCGATCATGCCCTCGCCCACCGGGACACTCAAAATTGTCCCCGTGCGCTTCACCTCGTCGCCTTCACTCAACTCGGTGTAATCACCCAGCACCACCGCACCCACCTGGTCTTCTTCCAGGCTCAGGGCCAGTCCGGCAATACCGTGCGGAAAAGCGAGCAACTCGCCGGCCATCACCTTGTCCAGTCCGTGCAAGCGGGCGATGCCGTCGCCCAGTGATGTAATCGTCCCGACTTCGTCTACTTGAACCTTGGCATCGTAGTTCGCGATCTGCTCGCGAAGAAGTTGCGTAATCTCGTCTGCCTTGATCTGAGCCATCTCTGTCCTTTATAGCTGTCAGTTAACAGCTAACCGTTCTCACTTACAGCGATTCTTAGGCCACTCTCAAACCATCAACCTCTAATCGCCCAAAAAACTCTCGCTTCAAAAGCCACGAACCTGTCAACTGTTAGTTGTCCGCTGTCAACTGTTCTTTCAACCGTTCCAGCCGTCCGCGGATCGAACCGTCGTACACCGTCGAACCGATGCGCACCACTGTTCCGCCGAGGATGGACTTATCCAACTTGAAACTGGCCTCGATGCGCGCACCGGCGAGTTTGCCGATGCCCGCCACCAGCACGCCGCTCTCCTGCTTACCGAGTTGGCGGGCGGTCACAATCTCCACCTGGCGAATCCCCAACCGCTCTTGCAACTCCGCGCGGTAGGCCGCTACCACCTCGCGCACCTGGCCGATGCGGTCGTTCGAGATGAGCACCGCCAGCAGGTTGCGCAGCTCTTTCCGCAGTCCCAGCTTCACATTCATCTTGTCTAGAAACGCAATCTTCTGTGCGGCGGCAACGGCCGGGTTGACGAACAGCTCGCGCAACGCGGCGCTCCCGTCCAAGGTGCCAAGAAAATCGTCGAGTTGCCGGTCCAGTGCCGCTGTGTCCAATTTCTCCTGGGTCACGACGTCGGCAAAGGCGCAGGCGTAACGAGCAACAAAAGCTGCCATCTAGTTCTGCCCTCCCTTATGCGCGCCATCTCCAGACGCACCGGTTTGGGCCACATCGCGAAGAAACTCCTCGATCAGGGTTTGATCGTTTTCCGGCGTGAGAACCAGTTCTTTGGTGGCCTGTTCGATAGCCAGATCGGCAGCAAAGTTGCGCAACGAACGCCGCGCCTGGGCGGCAGAGGCGCCAATCTCCTGCCCGGCGGCTGCGACAATGCGGGCGCTCTCTTCAATGATTGAGGCCTTGATGCGCGCCTCGTCCTGCTTGCTCTCTTGCTCCACCTGAGCTCGAATCTGCGCAATCTCAGTATCCAGCCCTGAGAGCTTGGCTTCGATGGCACTCAGGCGTGCTTTGGCGTCCTCGGTCACCTTGCGGGCCGATTCGAGGTCAGCGCGCAGCTTTTCGCGGCGATTGTGAAGAAACTTGGGCAGCCAGCGGAAGAGGGGAACACCCAAGCCCAGCACGATGATGAGGAAGTTGATGATCTCAAAGGCGCGGGCTGTGGTCTCCGTACTTACGTTGAGCGCCTTAGCCGTCGCCTTAACCAGTGGGCCTTCGAGACGGAAGACGTTATTCTGAGCTTCCGCGGAGTCGGGCGCCTCGGGCTTGGCCGCTTCGTTCGATGAAGAAACAGCGGGCGGCACGACGGGATCGACTGCCGGAGCCGGTTGTTGGGCCAGCAACTGGAAGGACGCTGATGTCGTGCCGGCTATAAAGACGGCCAGAAATAAGATTCGAAGAATTGGATGGGTAAAGCGTGCCTGCGGCATAAAAACTCTCAACGGGAACCCCCGGTGGTCACGGGCAGCACAGCACGCATCACCTGACGGGCCAAATCCCCGGCGGAGGCCTGGATGGACTGCTTGGCATGAGCCGCTTCGGCTTCCAGTTCGGCCTTGGCTTGGCTCACCTTCTGTCCGGCAGCCTTGCGAGCCGCGTCCAAAGCCGCGTCACGCTCGACATTCCACTGCATCAGACGCTGCTCCCGAACCTTGAAGAGCTCGGCACGGGCCTGACGCAACTTGGCGGCGTACTCGGCCGCCCTCGCCTCGGCCCGGGCCATGGCCTTGTGCGCGTCTTCGATTGCGCCGTCGGTACGGGCGCGACGCTCTTTCAGCGTGGCCGTCAGCGGTCCCTGCACCAGAAACTGGTAGGCGAAAACCATCACGATGAACAGCAGAATCGTGGGCACGGCGCCAAGAAAAAGCGTCTCGAGTTGTTGAAGAATTTCTTGCATGCTGGTCCGACTCGTCCAGACTGTTCAGGCGATCTTTGTAGTCTCTCTCGCGTGGGTGAACATCTTTTTGTATCAGGAGCTAACTATCAAGTCAACGCAAACGGGTCGATTTTTGGGACTCCGGTGACGGCGGTCACTATTGGGAATAATTGTTCAAAAAAGAACTTGATTTCGCGAGAAACAAGCCTAGACTTAGATTATCACCTAGACCCGGTCCAGGGTCCAGCGGGCGGTCGGCTTCAGGAAGTCCTTCCACTCCTGGAGTCGGCGGCCCGCCTCTACATTTTGAGACCTTTTCACTTCCCTGCCTGTAGTTTGTCCCCCATTTACCACCCCTCAGCTACGGCTTGGCAACCGGTTTTTCCTGCGTGAGCAGGCCTTGAGCGCGGAGCCAGTTCTCTAGCAAGTTGGGCCACTGGTCCAGCGCGGGGTCTCCTTTGCCTAGACCGGTCCCGTGGGGGCCTTTGGCGAAGACGTGCGCTTCGGCTGGAACACCGGCCTTGACCAGCGCCTCATAAAACCGCAGCCCCTGCTCTAACGGAACCGTCTGGTCGCTGAAGGTGTGATACCAGAACGTCGGCGGGGTGTCTTTGGTGACATACAAGTCCGGAGAGTACGAGGCGCGAAGAGCCTCACAGCGATCCATCACGTTGAACACCTTGCAGAAGTTCAGGTAGTGGGTCTCTGTAGGCGAGAGGGCGCCGATCCATGGGTAGCCGAGCACAAGGAAGTCCGGGCGGCTAGAGACGCGGTCGATGGGGTCCTCCGCGTCAGGGTTGCCGGGAACGAACTGCGTGGCGGAGAGCGCCGCCAGGTTACCGCCTGCTGAGAAGCCGATCACCACAATTTTGTCGGGATCGATCTGGTAGTCACGGGCGCGTGCCCGCACCGTTTGAATGGCGCGACGGGCATCGAGTAGCGGCACTGGAAATATGTAGCCCTGCGAGGCGAGCCGGTAGCTGAGGATAAAAGCGCGAAAGCCGCGTGCGGTAAACCAGTCGGCTATCTGACGGCCCTCATGGTTGGCCGCCAGACGGACATAGCCGCCACCCGGCAGCACCACGACCGCAGAGCCGTTGTCCTGGCCATGCGCGGGCTCGAAGATGGTCAACGTGGGTGTGTCTTCGCAGGCTTTGCCCTTCGCTTCGGGAGCGTCGCCGGGCCACAAGCGGACGGTCTGGATTCCTAGAAAATCATTGTTGTTGCCGGCCATCGCGCAGGGCTCTTTTTGTGCCTGTCCCGGCACACATGCCAGCAAGCCCACGGCCAGTATTGCGAAAAACCCTCTCATCAGCAACCTCACAGTTGTTCGCGACGATTATACAGGCTGAAGAATTACTCGTTCGAACCAGGAACTTTTCGTTTTGAGGGGGCATCGTGCCTATGGCGATTGGCGCACGGAGCGGCTTGGGTCCGCAAGAGTGCTGTAAGCGCATACCTCTCCGCTGCTTTTGTTTTTCTCAATGTCCCCGCCGCTCATGTCCCTCTTCTGTCGCCTCCGGCGGGTGACTCTCCAGCCGCTTTTGGCCGCGGCGGCCCAGCAGCAGCATAGTTAGCCCGAAGGCCAGCAGCACCAAGCCCCACCACAGATTCGCATTGATGCCCAGGCAGCGGGCGTAAAGAGCCGCGTTGCCGTTCGTGCTCAGGCCAAACAGGGTGAGAATCAAGCCGGTCAGAGTGAACATCAATCCCATCGGAATGCGCAAATCGAGAATCATCGTTGTCTCCTACGCTGCCGCTCGCCGGGCAGGAAAACTCAGTAAAAGAAAATGTTGATGGCAATGGCGCCCACAAGGACGCCCACAGCCAGCGCTTCGGGCCGCTTCCACCATGCGATGTGCGCGCGAGCCGGTTTGGGTGTAAGTGAATGAACCAGGCCCACCAGTTCCGCCTCAGGACGCGCCTTGGTGGCGAGGCTCACTACCACTGCAACCACAAAGTTGGTGCTAAAGGCGAAGATGGCGCCCCAGAAGTTCTGCGCCATGTCGCTGGGATAGTGGTGCAAGACGGCGATCCATCCGCCGTGGATGCCGGTGTGCGCCTCGATGGGCAGCGTCAGCCCATGATGCAGCATGGCCGCCGCAGTGCCCGCGATCAGCCCAGCAAAAGCGCCGTGTCCAGTGGCACGCTTCCAGAACATGCCCAGCAAGAAAGTGGCAAACAGCGGCGCATTCACAAACGAGAAGACCAGTTGCAGTGTGTCCATGATGTTGTTGAAGTTGATGGCCGCGTAAGCCGTTGCTATCGACAGCAGAATGCCTCCGACGGTCGCCCATCGGCCCACAGCCATGTAATGCCGGTCGCTCGCGCCCTTGTGAATGTAGGACTGATAGAGGTCGTAGGTGAAGACCGTGTTGAAGGCTGTCACGTTGCCTGCCATGCCGCTCATGAAGCTGGCCAGCAGAGCCGTCAGCCCAAGGCCAAGAATGCCCGTGGGGAAAAAGTGCAGCAGCATATTCGGCGTGGCCATGTCGTAGTCGAGCAGCGGCTGACCGCTGGCGGTCAACATCGGCTTGCCGGTAACGGGGTTGATCTTGGCCGGAACCAGTCCCCTGCCCTGCTCGACCTGCGGCGAAACTACAGTGGTTTCACGGATGATGGCGCCATTCACTGTGTGTTCGACGGTAGTGGTATGCGGCGTGGGCAGGCCGATGGCGAGAATGCCGGGCAGAATCACAAGGAACGGAAAGAGCATTTTGGGCACGGCTGCGATCAGCGGCACACGGCGCGCCGACTCCATGTTCTTCGAGGCCATGGCTGTCTGGATCACCAGAAAGTCCGTACACCAATAGCCCGAACCAAGTACAAATCCCAGGCCCATGCCGAGGCCGATAATCTCAATGCCCATGGGATTGGTGCTGGCGTGGGCCACGCCTTTCCACTCGTGCATGTAGGCCATCGGCACAGAGGCTTTCAGACCGCTCCAGCCGCCGATGTTGCGCAGTCCAATAAGCACCAGCGGCAAAAAGCCGGCGATGATGAGGAAAAACTGCAAGACTTCGTTGTAGATGGCGCTGGTGAGTCCGCCGAGAAAGATATAGAGCAGCACAATGGCCGCCGAGAGAACGATGGAGAAGGTGAAGATTCCCTCTGGCGCCCAGCCCAGCGTGCGAAAAAGGCCATCAAAGACATGCAGCGCCTGAATCAGCCGCGCCATGGCGTACATCGAGATGCCAGAGCTGAAGACGGTCATCACCGCGAACGAGCAGGCGTTCAGTGCGCGCGTCTTTTCGTCGAACCTCATGCGCAGGAACTCGGGCACACTGCGCGCTTTTGATCCGTAGTAGAAGGGCATCATGAAGATGCCGACAAAGATCATTGCTGGAATGGCGCCGATGCCGTAGAAATGCGCAGTCTCGAGGCCATATTTGGCGCCCGAAGCGCCCATGCCGATGACCTCTTGCGCCCCGAGGTTGGCGCTGATGAAGGCCAGTCCGCAGATCCACGCGGGCAGCGCGCGACCAGCCTGAAAGAAGTCCTTGCTCGTCTTCATGGAGCGTTTGAGGGCAAAGCCGATGCCCAGCACAAAGACGAAATACAGCAGCATGATCAGCCAATCGACTGAGGTAAGGTTCAACACGCAAGGCTCCTTGGGTAAGAACGGATTTTTGAATCGCGGATTGGCACCGAAACCACTGTACGCAAGAGGACGGAGGCGAGTCCAGCAAAATCTGAAAAGGTTTTCATTGCGCGCTGTTTCTCTGCCTCGCTCCCGCGCAGGTTAAACTGAAATTCCATGATTCCTACCCTTGCTTGGACCCCGGAAGGCGTCCGCTTCATTGATCAGACCAAGCTCCCATTGGAAGAGAGCTATGTGCTTGCCACCACAAGCGAGCAAGTTGCAGACGCTATCGTCACCATGGTCGTCCGTGGCGCGCCGGCCATCGGTGTCTCGGCCGCCTACGGTGTTGCCCTCGGCGTCTTGCGCACCACGGCCGTTACGACGCAGCAGTTCGCGCCGGAGTTCGAGCTGATCTGCGCCCGGCTGGCCGCAACCCGTCCCACGGCGGTGAATCTGTTCTGGGCCATCGACCGCATGAAGCGGCTATTCGCGGGTCTTCTCCGCAATGGCGCAAGGCTCTTCGAGGTAAAGGAGCAGATCCTGGCCGAAGCGCACGCTATGTATGAAGAAGACATTGCGGCTTGCAAGGCAATGGGAGCATATGGCGGGGCACTGCTGCCGCAAGAGGGCGGCGTGCTCACGCATTGCAATGCCGGGGCTCTGGCGACTTGCGGGTATGGAACGGCTCTGGGGGTCATCCGGTCGGCGGTGGAGCAGGGTAAGCGCATTCGTGTCTTCGCCGATGAGACGAGGCCGTTTCTGCAAGGGGCGCGGCTGACCGCGTGGGAGCTGATGGCTGATGGCGTCGACACGACGGTGATCTGCGACAACATGGCTGCTAGCCTGATGCGCGCAGGAGAGATTCAGGCAGTGGTCGTGGGCGCGGACCGCATTGCTGCCAATGGAGACACGGCCAATAAGATTGGGACTTACAACGTCGCCATCCTGGCCAAGGAACACGGCATCCCGTTCTATGTGGCTGCGCCTTGGTCCACGATCGACATGGCTACCGCGACGGGTGATTCTATCCCTATCGAGGAGCGGCAGGCGGTCGAAGTGACCCACCACGGCGGCAAGCAGCTCACGCCGAATGGAGTCGGCATCCGTAATCCGGCATTTGACGTGACTCCGGCCAAGTACATCACGGCCATTGTGACGGAGCGCGGCGTGTTGCGGGCACCGTTTGCCGAGTCGCTCAAACGAGAGAAACCCGCAGACGCAGCTTGACATCAGCGAATGTCAAATTACCGATTTTTGACGATTGTGAAGGTGTTTTTGGCGATTGTGAAGATATAAGTTAGTGGTGTTTATCGAATGTAAAGCTATAAGTTGTTGTATTTTGGGAAAGTGGAGAGATGGTTCGCTCCCGATTTGGGGAATTGGAGCGTTCGGCTGTGCTGTTTACCGCTTAATTAACTGCAAGGTTTTGAAAATATAAAAAGGGGGGGGAGGGGGGTGCACAGTGGTCAGGGAACAGTGGTCCGTGGAAAGTGATGGCCCGCGCCTCTGGTCATTGTTCATAGTTTTATTGTGCGCTAGTGGAGGGTTATTTTAGGCAAGCCATCTGCGGTGGGGCAGACTCCTTCAAGTCTTGGAAAATATTGCTCCGTCTGCGGCACAACTGAAGTCGTGCCTTGATATAAAGAGCAGTGTGCCCGAGGTTCGCGGTCTCCCAGGTCTCAGACGCAAGACCTGGGAGACCACGTTTTATGGCGGGTCAGAGATGGGCTGCCCGCCGGTTGAACTGCTTATCTAAGGACGGTCAATGTCACAGTATCCGTCGCGCTCGTATAATCTGCGCCATCGGTTGGAGTGAAGGTTGCAGTCAGCATATGGTGTCCAATCCCAAGCACGGTGCCAGCAGCAGGTGAATAAGTGAAGCTCCCGGCCACGGTTGATCTGGCGTTTAGTTGCCTCCCACCCAGCGGCGTACCGTAGCGAATATCCTCCGGCGTGTCCCAGTTAATTTTAGGAGTCGCCGGGTTTACCGCAAGTGTCACTGTCGTCGTAGCCGTTGTGTAGTCCGTTGTATCGGCGGGTGTGAAGGTTACCGTCAACGTCTGCTGCCCGGCTCCCAGTACCGTACCCGCTGCCGGTGAATAGGTGAAGGTTCCAGGGATTGTCGAGTTGGCATTCAATTGCCTTCTGCTCAGAGGCGTGCCATACGTGATTGCCGCTGGCGTTGCCCAGGTGACCGTCGGCGTAGCTTGGCTTACCGTGAGCGTCACTGTCGCCGTAGCCGTCGTGTAATCCGTCAAATCGAACGGTGTAAACGTCACCGTCAGCATATGTGCTCCGGTTCCCAGCACTGTGCCGGCCACCGGAGAATAGGTAAAGCTGCCGGCCACATTCGAGGAGGCGTTCAGTTGCGTTGCGCTCAGCGGAGTGCCATAGGTAATGGCTAAGGGTGCTGCCCAGGTGATCGTCGGCGTAGCTTGGTTTACCGTGAGTGTCACTGTCGCCATAGCCATCGTGTAGTCCGTGGTATCGGTCGGTGTGAAGAATGCCGTCAGTGTCTGCTGTCCAACCCACAATACCGTCCCGGCCGCCTGTGAATAGCTGAAGTTCCCGGCGACATTCGAAGTGGCATTCAACTGCATTGCGCTCAGCGGGGTGCCATAGGTGATGGCTGCAGGAGCGATCCAGGTGATCGTCGGCATGGCCTGAGTGGCGATGCCGAATAGCGTGATGTTTTGCGTGGAGTAGAATGGCGCACCGGCATTCAGATTGTTGTCGGTGAGGCCAATCGACCCAAAGAGGTAGCCCACTGCGGCCGGTACAAAGCTGATGGACAACTGGCAGGAGGCTCCAGCCGCCAGCGTGCCCGGCTCCGAGGAACCGCCGCTCAGAAGCGGGCAAGCCGATGTGCCGTTGTCATCCAAAGTAAAGTTCGCGGTAATGCTCGGATTGTTGCGGGTTGACAGAATTGGGAAAGTCAATGGGGCATTGCCGACGTTTTCGACCGTAACTGTTTGCGGGCTGTCTGCGCTAGTTGCACCAAAGGTTGTGCTGGCAAAGCTCAGTCTTGGCGCGTCAGCGAAGTTCTCTTTCAATATCCGAAAGTTGCCCGTATCAGCGATGTACACGTTGCCATCACTATCTACGGCGATCCCTTGAGGTATATTCAACGCAGTAGTTGAAACCGTGCTCTGAGTGTAGCCAGTTGCCGACGCCGTCTCCTTCAGCACCGTGTTGTTATCTGGGTCTGCAATATAGACGTTTCCATTTCCATCCACTGCGATCCCAGTAGGTATCCCTAATCCATTCGCCGATAACGTGCTTTGCGTATAGCCATTGGCTGAAGGAGTCTCCAACAGAACTCGATCGTTTGCTTGGTCGGCAATATAAACGACGCCGTTGCCATCGACCGAGATATTCCCTAGATCGGATGATCCGGTTTCAATCGTGCTTTGGGTGTAGGCACCCGCCGACAGCGTTTCCACATATAGAATCCCGTAGGAAGTGGTGAAATATACATTGCCGTCGCCATCAACTGCAATTCCTAAGGGTTCGTTGTCGTCAGGCAAGAAATCGACTATAGCAGTCTCAATGTAACCGCCCGTCGTCGGTGTCTCCTTCAGCACCCGGTAGTTATAGGTGTCCGAAATATAAACGTTACCGCTTGCGTCAACCGCAAGATCGAGAGGGAAATTTAGGTTGCTCGTGGGAATCGTGCTCTCGTGGTAGACACCTCCCGACAAGCTCTCTTTCAGTATCCTGTTATTGGCGGAATCAGCGATATACACATTCCCACTTCCGTCCACTGCGACCCCGTATGGATCGATCAGTCCGGATGATGCGACTGTGCTCTCGGTCCCAGGCAGAAAGTTAATTTGCGGCCCCACACCAATCCCTTGAAGGTTGCCGGTGGCAATCGCGGTTCCTGAAGTGTTGTAAAGAACGGCAGCGCCATTGCGGGTTCCGGCGAACTTGGGCGCGAAGGTTACGTTGATTGTGCAGGCCGCGCCGGCGCCGTAAGTGATATTCGCGGTGCAGGTTCCCGTGCCGGCGTTGGCAAAGTCCAGCCCGGTTGCTCCCTGTGTCAATACGGCCGTCGAGCCGAGCGTACCGGGCGAATCGAAGGTGAAAGTCAAGGTCAACGCCGAACCTGAGGTTCCAATGTTCACCGATCCAAAGTTCGCGGCCGACATCGATTCCGTGACGACGCGGTTATTTCCTGTATCGGCGACATAGACGTTGCCGCTGCTGTCCACCGCTACGCCAGTGGGAGTTGTGAAGTCGCTGCCGAGCGTGATGATGACGGGTGAGGCGGGGACGCTGCCATTGACCGCGAGCATCTCTTTTATCGCATTGTTGCCTTCGTCGGCGACATATACGTTTCCGCTGCCGTCCACCGCCACGGTAGTGGGATTATTGAAGCCGTTGCCCAGGGTGATGACGGCGGGTGAGGCGGGGATGCTGCCATTGACCGCCAGAATCTCATTGATTGAATCGTTGTTAAAAACTGCAGTAACCGTGCTTTCGCTGCTAAGAGCGGAGTGGACGTTTTCGACGCTAAGGGAGGTTTCAAGGGTTGGGTTGCCGCTGGCGACATAGACATTTCCTTGGGCGTCTATTGCAATGCCATAGGGGATGAAGTTGCTGCCCAGCGTAATGATGGTAGGCGAGATTGGGATACTGCCGTTGACCGCTATGATCTCTCTGAGCTCTCCGTGACCGGTATCGGAGACGAAGACGTCTCCGTTGGTATCCACCGCCACGCCCCCGGGACTGCTGAATCCGCTGCCCAAAGTGGTGATAGTTGGCGAGGCCGGGATGCTGCCGTTGACTGCCAAAATCTCTTTCACGGCATTGTTTGCGCTATCGGCGACGTAGATATTTCCGCTGCCGTCTACCGCTACGGTGGTGGGATTATTGAAACCGCTGCCCAAGGTTAGAACGTTGCCATTGGCCGCCAGAATCTCCTTCACCGCATTGTGACCGGCGTCTGCAACATAGACGTTCCCGGATTTATCCACGGCCACGTCAGTGGGAAGATTGAAGCCGCTGCCCAGTGTAGTTTGTGCCCCACTGAAGTGGGCGGTTTGGGCAGACGCGATGCCTGCTGCGCCGACGAACAGCACGGCCAGAATAGTGTATAGCGCAACCAGCCATCTCCGCGTCTGCGGACGGCTGGAAACACGATGAGAGGAACTGGGAAAAATCGCTGGATAGATCGAGAGAGGTATTGAGATCATGGCAGAATCGCTCCTGAACGGTGGGGGGTGGACTTGCGCGCCGTCATTCATTCATCTGCAAATGAACAACGGCAAAAAACACTACCCGGCGAGCCGCAGAGAACGCAGGCGACCGGATATTGTCTCCATTGGAGGTCGGAGCAAGCATAGCACAGCTTCAACACATGAGCGTGTGCATAAAAATGGGCCAGAGCAAGGGCTCTTGTTATCACGGGGTTAATATTTACTGAAAGGAATCTGTGCGTTTAGATGGGAAGATGGCGAGTTGATGGAAGTACTACTCGAATTTACGTGATCTTCATATAAGCCGGCCAGTGTTCTTCGGTTGGTCCACCCAAGAATCGTGACTGGCGCGAACCACCAACATCACGCAGGGGCTAAAGCCGGACATCTATCGCTGTGTCTGCGGCGGGGCTGGAGTTGTGCGGTGATACAAAACTGGTAGTTGAGGCGCGTGGTCTTCCAGGTCTCGAACGCGAGACCTGGAGTTGTAGCGTTTCACGTCCTCTATTGTCCCGAATTGAATCTTGTTGTTCAGGCGGACGTGGTTGCCGTTCTTATTGAACACTTATGTCTTTGACGGTGCGTGCGGAATGATTGCCATTGCTGGGTGCTACAGCTGAGACTGATGGCGATGCGGTCCCTTCCCCTGTCGCCTCGGCAATTTTTTTCAAGAGGTCGGTCGGGTGCACTGGCTTCGAGAGGACCTCGAAATCATACCCTTGCTCTCGTGCGGTCTCAAGCAAACCTGCGGTAGCGGCCTGTCCAGAAAACAACAGTATCTTGCAGTTGGGACATTGCTTTTGCATCTGAATTGCCAACTCGATGCCTGAGAACTGCGGCATGACTACGTCGGATATCAGAAGGTCTGGAGCCTGGGACCGAGCGGCTTCAAGAGCCTCAAGAGGCGCCTGGAACGATATCGCGTCGAAGCCTGTATGGCGCAAAATTAATGCAAGGGTGGACGCGATCACAAACTCGTCGTCAACGACAAAAACGCGAAGTTGCTTGCTGGGGTGGGGCATCGATGTATCTCCTTCGAGAAAGTCACCGACGAGCCGCCTAACACGCCGCCGGATTGGTTTCTGTCCGCTGTGGAACTTATGGTTAACAATGCGTCAGAGATAGTAAGCTTTGGAACAGTGCGATCAGATGCCTTACGTCGCTTGCTCTCTTGGACTGACGCCGTCGAATGGGAAGAACAACGAAAAAGTCGTGCCGTGATTGGTTTGTGTGGAGTTGCTGCGAAATGCGATTTGGCCACGATGATTACGAACGATTCCTTCTGCAACCCATAGGCCAAGGCCTGTTCCAGTGATCGTTTTTGTAGAAACAAACGGTTCGAACACGCGGTGCCGCAAAGCGTGCGGGATACCGCAGCCATTATCGGCCACAGTAATTCTGATACCGCGCTCACCATTCCCTTTCCACCAGCGACCGGGTCTGATGCGAATTTGTATCCGTCCGCTATGACCAATGGCGTCGACCGAATTGCCGAGCAAGCTCGCGAATACCTGACGCAAGTCGTCACTAAAGCAATATAGCTTTTCCGTGGGCCGGTAATCTCGCTCCAGAACACTAAAGGTACTGTCCAAACGTCGAGCGAATAAGCCAAGCACGGAGTCCATGAGGGCTGCAGGATCGGCCATCTCCGCAAAGCTGGACTGGTTATGGAATCGCAGTGTCTGTTTGGCGATCAGTGCCACTCTCGCCAATTCCTCCTCGGCCATTTTGAGATGCTCCCGGCCCGCATTGCTCAAGCCCTGATCGTGAATCGCGAGATAGATCAGATTCGTAACTGCGGCAAGCGGGTTGTTGATCTCGTGGGCCATGCTAGTTGCAAGTTGTGCCGCCGTCGCCAGCTTCTCAGAGCGACGTAACGCCTCTTCCGCGATTTTCTGATCGTGAATATCGGTGGAAGTTCCGAGCCAGCGATCAATCTCACCGTTGTGGTCATGTATCGGATTGGCTCGCGAAAGAAAATGCCGATACACACCATCATGTCTACGTAGACGATATTCATTCACATAAGGTTCGCCTGTTTGCACACAATGTTTCCATTTCTCGATCTTTCGGGCCAGATCATCGGGATGAACAAACCTCAACCACGAGGTACCGGTCAACTCCGACAGCGGTATTCCTGTGTAGTTAACGAATCGTTGATTGCAGAAGGTTCTTTCGCCAGCGGCATTGGCCACCCAGACTAATTGCGGCAGGCTTTCGGCCAAAGCCTGGAACCATCTTTCGCTCTCTCGAAGAGACTCTTCCGTCTGCTTCTGCGCGGATATATCAATGAGGAAAGCGATGTACTCATCCTGCGATCCATCAAGCAGCGTGTAACCAACTGAGATCGGAATCCTGCTGCCGTCTTTGCGGATGTACTCCTTCTCGTATCGTGTGCACGAACCGCGCTTGGCAGCCTCAGCTATGTGGATCGCATCCAGTTCGCGATATTCAGGCGGCGTCATTCGATCCCAACGGACGAGCCCATTAAGCAATTCTTCACGCGAATAGCCAACAATGCGCAGAAACTCGTCGTTGCCTTCGCTGAAGCCGCCGAACCTGTCGGGAAAGGCGATACCGATAAGGTCAGAATCGAAGAGCTTGCGGAATCGCGAGAAGAGCTTGCGAAAACGTGACTCGCTTCGCTGCAACTCATATTCAACTGCTCGCCGCTTGGTGATTACGGTAGCCAAGGCAACGAGATGGGTGATGGTTCCGAAATCGTTTCGCATCGCTAGGATGCGGAAATCCACTGGCGCGAACTCGTTTTCCGAAATTCTGAGATTCACGTCGAAGCGTACCGCTTGGCCATTGCCGGCGCGGCAAATCGCGTCACGTATCTGTTCCTGGACCAAGGGGGAATAGGACCACCAATATTCGTCCGCGAACGGCTTGCCGAGTACGTCGTCAAGAACGATGTTGGCAGCGTTCAACGGCGGATGGTTGGTTTCAATAAGCAACCCGTCAAGAGTAAGCACGTCGACGAACGGAGAGAGCGTATCGATAACGCGAGACGCAAAGTCTCCGCTGATACCGGTTTCACTCGGTTTTCGCTTCAAGGCAGTGCCCATGGGGACTCGCACGATCAGGAAGGATTCCGAGTGTCGGAATCGAAGGACCCAGAATTGGGTCTGAATGTAACCGATTAGCTTTCGCATCGAAATTGGTGACGATGCGTTCACCGGCGCAGTCTCGTATTAGGACGAGCGGGAAAGACTGTCTAAATCAATAATATAGTGAAAACGTGCATCCTATGTATTGTGTCGGACATAGATCCGATTTGGACCCCGGAAACTGGGTTCGCCTACGAGGTTTTCTTGCACGGGAATAAATTTAACAATATTCTTTTGAGTGCTTTAGCTGCGCAAGTGATCCAACGTCTAGCCCTACAACCGGTTCAATTTGAGTTGATGCACGAAATCGAATATCCTGGCCGCCCGATCGATCGTCTCTATTTTGTCGAGGAGGGGATGGCGTCGATGACGACCACCTTCCGCGATGGGGCTCAGGTCGAGGTAGGGATGTTCGGTTACGAGTCGGTTATAGGCGTTTCAGCACTAATGGGAACCAAGAAGAGCCTGAACCGCGTCTTTACGGCGATTGCCGGCTACGGATATTCCTGCCGCGTGGAAACCGCGCGACGCGAGTTTGAACTTTGCGCTGACTTCCACAAACTGGCTTTACGCTATGTCCAGACGCAACTCGTTCAGGTGATGCAGTCGGCCGGTTGCAATGCGCGGCACAATTTCGAACAGCGTTTAGCCCGTTGGCTGCTCATCTGTGCGGATCGCGTGCATAGGAACGCGTTCAGGATTTCGCATGAATTTCTTGCGGCCATGCTTGGTGGCGGCCGTCCCACGGTTACGACGATAGCGGGCATTCTCAAGGAAAAGGGGCTTATCGAATACTCTCGCGGACAAATTCAAATCCTCGATGTTCCGGGACTCAGAAAGACCGCCTGCGAATGCTACAACGTCATTAGACATCACCTCGACAACTACACAGAGTTTGATACAGGAATTCCTGTTCCAGAACTTAGCCGCTGAACGAATGCGTTTCAACACGTTGTTTTCTCGCAGCGGCTAAGGCCGGAGTTCGATTGCTGCATCTGCGATACGACTGAAGCATGCCCTGATACAGAGCGGTGTGGTTGAAATTCTTCGTCTCCCACATCTCAAAATCGAGATGTGGGGCACCCGTCCAATCTTTGTAGGCGGATCAAGGATGGGGGCACCCAAAGTTTATGGCTTGATTAACGGGGCACAAGGCCGATGCTTGGGAGGGTATCGAGCATGGGTCTATCTCTATGCAGAATTGATTACTTAGAGAGGCTTTGAGGCGGGCGGGCAATGAGGGCATAGATATACCTTTGCTGGTGCGGCTATAATTTTGTGTACCACTCGTCTCGAATCGTTGGGTATTTAAGAGAGAGAGAAACCATGAACACAAGATCGATGCTTTTCGGGCTGATGCTTCTTCCGCTGAGCTGCGCAATCGCCATTCCTACGGCGGCGCAAACAGCCAAACACGCTGCCGGATCGCGGCAGGTTGCCGACGAGGCCTCGCGCAGGCAACTGGCGGCCTATCTGGCAGATTTTCAGAAAACTCCTGATGACGCCACGCTGCGCAACGAAATTGTGGAGCTGGCGAAGACGATCAATCCTGCTCCGGCGATTCCCGATCTTGCGCGGGCTAACTTTACCCAGGCGACGGCGCAGGTGAATGGCGCTGTGGCTCCGGAGGAATACAAGGCCGCCGCCAAGCTGTTTGAGCAGGCGGCGGTGCAAGCTCCGTGGTATGCCGATGCGGACTTCAGCGCCGCCTCGGCCTACAGCAAGGCAGAGGACTATGACGATGCCAAGCGCAATCTGGATTTCTATCTGGCGGCCGTGCGTCCTGGAGGCGACATACAGAAAGCCGAGAATCTGAGGCGCGATCTTGACGCTCAGCAAGCGACGCAGCAGTTTCAGCAGACATTGCAGCAGTTCGTCTCGAATCCCAGCGACACAGTGCGGATGGGAATCATCAGGCAGGCACAGACGATGAAGCCTGCGCCGGAAATTCCCGAAGAAGCGCGCGGGCATTATGTGATGGCTGTGGTGCTGGCGACTTCGTCAGAGGGCAGTCCTGAAGATGAGCAGCACGCCATTGAAGAGTTTAAGGCAGCGTTGCTGGCTGCTCCGTGGTGGGGAGATGCGTATAAAAAGCTGGCCACAGCGCAGACAGCCGCGGGCAAGTATGACGACGCCATTGCGACGCTGAACTTTTATCTGCTGGCGCAACCGACCGAAGCTCGCAATACTCAGGACGAGATCTACAGGCTGAAGGCGCTGGAGCGGAAAGCGGCGGATGAGCAGGCAAAGCAACAGACGGAAGAACAGCAGCGTTTATCTCTGGAGGATAAGAAACGAGCAGAGCGTGCTGCGATCGACGGCATGAATGTTTCCGTCGAGGGAAAGTGGTATCAAGCTTCGACGCCGAACGTATATTTTGCCGGTGGCCAGTCTAATCCCGAATGCGACTATGTGGTCAAGCAGAGCGGTGGACGGTGGTCGATTACAAACGGCTGCTCGAAATCTTCGCGGGCCATCGATAATATCGAAGTCCAACCAAGGCAGCTTAGTTTCCGGCTATCTGGAAGAGATTCCGGGTTCCCGTACTCGGAGGTTGATATTACGCTCACGCTCTCCAATGACGGGCAAACCTTGGAGGGTCGAGGGAACGCTTACGACAAGAACTTCTTTCCTCTTGGCGACCACCCTGTACGCTGGTTGCGCAGAGACTGATCAAGGAAGAGGGATTGCTGGGGCCGTCGAGAAAAAGCTAGTGCTTTGCCGGGGCTGATTTGGCTGCGGGGAAGGTGACCTTGGGTGGGTCGGTCAGGATGACTGCGGCTTGGACCAGAACGGTGTGTGCGCCGCGCTTGAGCTGATTTGCTTTGAGACTCTCGTTGAGGGTAAGGACTCGGTTGGCGATTCCGGCGTCAGCGGTCCAGCGGTCGAAGCGGGCCAGAGCTGATGGAACGGGAGCTGATGCGGAGGTTGCGGAAACGCTCCCATGACGCCAGTCGAAGTGAAGAGC
Source organism: Occallatibacter sp. (assembly GCA_049518535.1). Lineage (GTDB taxonomy): Bacteria > Acidobacteriota > Terriglobia > Terriglobales > Acidobacteriaceae > Telmatobacter. Next base: position 200,834 of record JBEKRS010000002.1, read on the forward strand.
GCCTTTGGCCGAGGCGGCAAGATCGCTGCCGGTGAAGCCGGCAAGCTCGATTTTGCCGTTACCGTCTATGACGCCTCCCACCCAGCGTAGCCCGAGCAACTGGCCAACGGCCGCTGGACTGAGTTTTTCAAACTGACAATCGAGAGCGTAAGAAGGCTTGTCCTGCGCGGTCTGGGCGGCGTGGAACGTGCCGGTTCCGTGGACGCGGCCGTCGAGCAGAGCGGCGTCGAAGGCGGTTATCTCGGCTCCGTCGGCGAGTGTGCGCAGGATGGCCGTTGGCTCGTGGAGGGTGACAGGGCCGAGGATGAGAGATTCGGCCTTGACAGTGCCGTCAAATCGCGGCCAAGCAGGAGCGGACGTGGGGCGAAGGCGATTGATGAGCGTGGAGAGCAGCGTGGTTCGTTCTCGCGCGCCGAGGAAAGCTGCCTGAAGGACACTGGCATCGAGCGCGCCGAACTGGATTTGGAAGGTTGGCGGGCAGGGCTGAGGAGTGACGCAGGCGCCGGGTAGATAGAGGCTGGCCGTTCCCTTCACTGGACCGTAAGAGAAGGCGACGGGATCCCAGCGTAGTTCGCCATTGGCCAGATGGAGCGTGGCCTGAGAGATTTCGATGTGGTTGGCCAGGTAATCGGCCTTCCAGTTAGCGTTCCGGAGGGTCACGGTTCCGATTATGGTGTCGGCGGACGGAGCGGGTAAAAGACTGACGGTCGGAAAGGACCCGGTCGACGACGGGATTGGAGGCTGCGCTGGCGATGGGACTGACGACTGGACTGGCGACTGGACAAGCATCCAGGGGCCCTCAGCGGTCAGGTCCATGGAAACAGGGTCGCCGGCTAGCGCATCTACGGCAGCTGCATTGGGAATGCTGGCCATATGCGCCAGTTCCTTTGCGCGGGCAATAGAGGCTTGGCCGCGCAGCGTGACTTGGTAGCCAGAGAGCGACAAGCGGGTGGAAACGATGAGCGGACTGGCTGCGCCAAAGGGAATGGCCGCGGTTGCGGTAAGCGCTGTTGAAGCACCGGGGGGCTGGCTGGCTGGCGCAAGCAGGAACTTGGGAACACGAATGGGCTGATTGAGGCCGTTGCCGCTCAGTTGCAAACCTTCGACGGCGATGCTGCCGGTGAGCGGTCCCTGCACTGCCGGACGAGGCTTGGCGGAGCGAGTCACAATGGGATGAGTCGGCTTTTTCGGCGCGGTCTTTTGGGGGGAACTAGGGTCATAGGCAATCTTACCGCTCGCCGATCCGGCAATCTCGATACCGGAGGCCAAACCGCTGCGCACGGTACGCAGGGCATCCAAACCGAGAGCGAGAGGAATGTGGTCGAGTTCGACGGTCAGCTGCGGCAACGGGCCGCCGCCTGGCAGATTAGCCGGCAAATTGCCGCTTAGACGGATACGGCCGGAGCCTAGCGGCGAGTCGCAAGCCAAGTTGTCGATGGCGTGGCTGGAGTAGTGGGCGACCATGGTGCAGTTGGCATCGAAGTCCATGGGCGCGGCTGGAGCGAATTCGGCGCGATGGACGCCGGTGGCGCGGAGGCGGGTTTTGATCTGGGCCGCCTCGGCAGTGCCGTCGACATGGAGTTCGCCGGTGAGGTCGCCGCGCCAACCGGCATCGGAGCCGAGGAGCAGGCGGGTAAGCTGGCCGAGTTGCGCTTCGCGCCATTCCAGATCGAGGTGCGCTGGCATGAGGCGCAATTCAGACGCCTGGCGGAGGTCTGCCTCCAGGCGAACGACGCCAGTGTCGGCTTGTTCAAGGCTGAGGTCGGTGCGTGAGGGCTGGCCTCGCAGCCGGACACGCCAGTCGCCTGGATTCTCCTGCCACAGGGAGATTTCAGCATCGAGCAGGGAAAACGGCAGCTTTTCCGCGCCGCTCTTGATGTTGATGCGGGAGTTTGTGGCGTCGAGATAAGGCAGCTTGACGGGGTGGTCTGGCTTACCTTGTAGTGCGCTACTTGCCGCTGATTGGGCCTGTGCGGTAGCGGTGCGCAAGAGCGAATCAAGGTTCCATCGGCCAGCTGGGGTGCGGACCAGGTTCAGGCTGGCTTCATCCACGCTGATGGAGTCGATCTCAAGGCGACCGCGCCATAACGAGAGCAAACGAATGGAGGCGGTGACTGTGTTGGCGTGAAGTACGGGCTCGGCGCCATAGGCGGGGTCCTCCTCGACGGTAAGGTCGGTGAGGAGAAAGCCGGGACGAGGGAGCAGTCGGATCTCTACTGATGAGAGACGCACCGGGCGGCCTAGCGAAGCGGATATGAGGCGGGTAATCTGAGCTTTGTAGTGGCTCACGCTGACCAGCGGGGGCACAATCAGAATCGCCAGAATGACTACGAGCGCCGCAAAGGACAGCCACAGCCGCTTGCGCTTTCTTTGCCGGCCTTCGGTCTTTTCGGTCATGGTCTTGAGAGAGCTGACAGCTAGCAGCTTACAGTTGAGAGCCTACCGCTAACAGTCGCACCGATGTTGAACTAGCCACTGTTCGCTGATAGCTGTCAGCTGTTTGCTCTATTCATTTCACCCGATGCAGGGTACGGGTCCAGCGGGTTTCAGTGAAGAAGTGCAAGGCGACGTGGCCCATCCAAGCCAGGTTGTTGAGCATGCCGGACTGTTCATATTGGTCTTCAGGAGTTTCAAAGGACCAGTAGTTGAAGAGGGGGCGGCCGATGATATTTTCTCTGGGCACAAAGCCCCAGAAACGAGAGTCGGCGCTGTTGTGGCGGTTGTCGCCCATCATGAAGTATTTGCCGGGAGGGACGACCAGATCGCCGTCCACAATGTGATTGGAAATATCGACAGCCCAGGCCTCGGTGATGTAGTTGCCGGGCTCCGGATCGGGCGGCACGGAGGGAAACTCGTCGAGAAAGTCCTGATGATTTTCGGGCGTCGTGGGTTGGGCATGCGGCTGGCTCTGGGCCACGCCGTTGATGATGACGATGCCGTTGCGCAGGTGAATATGATCGCCGGGCACGCCAACGAGACGCTTCACCAGAAACTGGATCACAGGTTGTCCATCTACCATGTCCGGTACGGGCTTGAGGAAGACGATGATGTCGCCGCGCTTGGGCTCGCGATAATGAACCAGCGGCATCCAGTGGGTGGGCGGGGAGAGGGTGATGCGGTCTACCACCAGGTGGTCGCCGACCAGCAGGGTCTTTTCCATGGAGCCGGAGGGAATGACGAAGTTCTGCCCCAGAAAGGTAAGGATGAACAGCCCCACCACCAGGACGGAACAGATGCTGGCCAAGGCCTCGAAGGGCGTCTCTTCCACGCGCTGTTCATCGGGCTGGGTGGTTGGCTGGGCTTGAGGCGGCATCTTGGGGGCGGGAGTTTTTTTCTTGGTCATCCTATCGCTCTTTTTCAGCTATCAGCAATCAGCTTTCTGATGTCAGTAGTCCGGCTTCTTGACTGACAGCTGGTTTCAATGCACTACGTGGAAGATGCGCTTCCAGCGGGCAAAGCCGGAGAGTCGAGCCGTAAGCTGCCTGTCGTGTCCGAGTCTATCATCCGTGGCTTGGGGCGTGGCTTGGAGCGCTACCGGTTCAACATCGGTGGAGGAGGGGCGGAAGACCGAGAAATAGATAACCAGGGGGCGGGCCACGATCTGCTGGCGCGAAACGAAGCCCCAGTAGCGGGAATCGGTGCTGTGGTTGCGGTTGTCGCCGAGGACAAAATACTTGCCTGCGGGTACCACCAGTTCGCCGTTGCTGACGAGGCTTTGCATCTGCTTCCACCAGAGCGGATCGACGTTGGGGTCGGTATAGACTTTGGCGGGAAAGTCATCGCGAAAGGGATTGCTGGCGGCGGGCTCAAAGGCGGCGTAAGGCTCGATGAGGGGCGCGCCGTTGACGGTGACACGGCCATCGTCGATGCGCAACCGGTCGCCGGGAATGCCCACCACCCGCTTGACCAGAAACGGATGCTCGGGATGGTGGAAGACAACGATATCGCCACGTTCGACTTCACGATAGGGCAACAGAAGGCGAGTGAAGCTGTTGGACGGCGCATAGACCTGCTTGTTGACCAGCAGAAAATCACCTACCAGTAGAGTGCGTTCCATACTGGGAGTGGGAATCAGGTAGGGCTGAAGCACAAAAGTGTTGAGAAACAGCGCCACCACGATCAGCGAAAGCAACGTGGCCATTGCCTCGGGCACGGTGGGCAGGTGGAACCGCAGCCGCGCAAGCCGCTGGAGGAGGCCGGATCGTGGGGCAAGCGTGCTCATGGCGCGGCTTGCTCCTGTTCGTTCGCGGCCAACTGGATGGCTTCCGCCGTCGCGCCGGTGGCCTTCGCGGTGGCTTGCAAACGCTCGAGCGCGCGTCGTGCGGCGTCCTGTTCGGCGTGTTTCTTGGTGCTGCCCATGCCGCGCGCCAATTGCTTTCCCGGCTCTCCCTCGACTGGTTTGAGCCTGACCTCGACGAGAAAGCGCTTGTGGTGGTCGGGACCGCTTTCGCTCTTGACGCGATAGATTGGCGCGCCGACGTGGCTCGCCTGCAAGTGTTCCTGCAAGGCCGATTTGTAGTTACCGAGGGCAGCGCCGGAACGCAGGTCCCTGGCTAGCTGCTCGGCGGTTTCGCCCATCACCCAGCGGTGGGCAAAGGTTCTGACCGGCTCCAGGCCACCGTCCAGAAAGAGCGCGCCGAGAACTGCCTCCATGGTGTTCGAGAGCACCGTGCTCTTGCGCCGAAGGCCGCTCTTGTCCTCGCCGCGGCTGAGGCGCAAGTGGACACCCAAGCCGATGGCAGCTGCTACCTCGGCCATGTGCTGGCGGCTGACCAACTGGGCGCGCACGCGAGTCAGCTCGCCTTCGCGCCACTCGGGGTGAAGCAGGAAGAGGGCTTCGGCTACTACCAGCCCCAGCACGGCGTCGCCCAGGAACTCCAGGCGCTCGTTGTCGCCGACTGAATCCGTTTCCTCGATGCCGCTGGCTAGGGTTTGCTTGTCAGCGGACAGATCTTTGCCTGGGTGTTCGTGGGCTCCCCGCTCGTTGGCTAGGGATCGATGGGTTAGCGCGCGCAGCAGCAACTCCGGGCGCAGAAAGCAATGCCCCAATGCGGCTTCCAACTCGATAAGAACGGCTTCCAAATACGCCTCGATCCGGCTCGTTGATACGCTGTTCCGGGACTACAGTTTGAACCGGAATTTCCGGCCCAGGAAAAGCCCCCATTCCGTTGTTAGATGCTCCGCACTTTCCCAGCGTTCAATCGCGCGGGATTATTGCGGCTTTTCATTCTCATTTGTTCCGGTGGCACCGGGCTTGGCTGGCTCGGATTTGCCAGGAGGGGGAGGGCCACTGTCATCGGCGTCCTCGTCACAACTGTGGCCGTTGACGGCGTAAGGCGCCTTGACGCCGCGCTCGGCGGCTAGCCGTGTATCGAGCTGCCCATCGCGCGTCTTCAATGCCTCCTGGTACTCGGAGAGAGCCTGGTCACGCTTGCAGTCCAGATCCAGCATGCGTCCAAGGTAGATGTGCGACCAAGAGAGCAGGCGCGGGTCCTTGCTGGCAGCCAATGTCTTCTGAAATCCGTCGATGGCCTGATCCGGATGGCCAGTCAGAATGGCTGCTCGGGCCAGAATGAAGTCGGCGCGGGCGCTCGCGGCAGCCACATCGAGAGAAGCTGAGGCATCGGGGGACTCGGAGTGCGTGGTGAGCGCCTGGCGGGCCATGGCGCTGGCTGTAGCTACGTCGCCGGCTGCAAGGCGCGCTTCGGCTAGATCCAATCCCGTCAGTTTGCGCGGCTTGCTGCGCGTGAGCACGTCGCCGTCGGCTTCCTTGTCGAATTCGATGGCGCGGGCACGATGGATTTGCTGGTCGATGTCCATGCTGTAGACCATTTCGCCGATGGTGTCCTTCAGGCTTGGTGAATCCCTTTCAAACTGGATCAACTGCTCATAGAAATACTGCGTCAGGACGAAGCCCTGGCTCATGTCATGGCGCATGGCGGCAAGACGAACCGCGTCCACTTTCTGCAGATATTGCTGGCGTTCATGCTCATAGCGGGGCAGTTCCAACGAGCGATCGGCGTTGGCGGGAATCTTGTATTCGGGAATGCCTGTGTCCATGGTGCGCGCCTCGATGGCCTTGATGAGGCACTCGATGGTGAGAGGCACGGTGTCGGAGCGAAGGCGGAATTCGAGGGGAGCCTCGCGCACCTCCTTGAGGATAGGCTGCATGCGGTCTACGGCATTGGCACGCGCGTAGAGCAGCGGCTCAATTACGTAGTGCAGGTAGGTGTGGCGCACATCGTTCAAGGGGATGGTTCCGTGGGTGGGCGAAACGATCACCACGTAGTCGGTGCCGTAGATGCGGGCATTGACCATGTGCGGCGAAAATAGGGGCTCAGTGACCACGATAAAGCGCCGGCCGTTATAGGTTTCGGCGGGCATTCTGAGATAGAGGTTGGTGGAAACAATCATCTTCGAGAGCGGATCGTGAATCTGATCAGCTTCAGCGTCGTAGATATGATGGACCGCCAGCCAGATACCGTTGAGGTCAACGGCGGCGGCAAAGTCACGCAGGAGGGGAACGATCTCGACCACCTGGGTTGAGTCGGGAGGCATCTCGGTCAGCTCGACCGAGGTCTCGAGCTCCGGCGGTGGGGTGAGATAGAGGGCCAGCGAGATGTATTGCGAGATGTCGCGCTCGCTGCCCGTCATGCGATGCTGAGCGATGTACAGACAGACCTTGTCGCGTTTGGCGCGCGCGTCCTCGCTTTTTGCGAGTGCAAGGTTCATCTCGTCGCGAACGCGCTTGCGCACCGGAGCGCTCTCTTCCAAGCCTTCGTCGTAACCGCAGGCATTCAGCGCCGCAGCCATGAGGAAAACCGGCTCGGAGCTGACCAGGGAGATGGTTGGCCCGGCGGGATCGACCAGCGATGGCGCCTTTTCTTGGACATAGGTCGCATTGGAGGATGAACTCTGAGCAGACCCGGATGGCTTGGCGGGGCTGTTGCCGGGAGCTTGGGCGCGGACTACAGCTGGCATTAGACCTAGCAGCAGACAAAATGCGGCAGCAGGCAGAATGGCGGAAGACGGAAATATTTTGAACGTCATGAAGAACCCTGTCTCATTCTAGACGCATCGGCACGGTCAAACGGGAGCGGAGCAGGGTGCCAGAACACCGGCCAATTTTATAGAGAGGCGGCAAGAACGGGATAGCGGCTGACGTGGCTGGTTTCATAGAGGGCGAGGAGGCGTTGGCGCATCAGATAGTAGGCCGAAGACGCCTCCTGAGCATAGAGGGGGAGGGTAAACCGAAAACGCCGGAGCAGTCTGGCAGGGATCAGACCCAGCTCGACACGACGGATAGCGCGGCGCAAAGAGACCGCATCCATTCTCATGCGCTCAGTGACGACCACAGCTTCTTCGAAGTTCCAGCGCTGTGCGTAGGCCGCCAAGGCGAGCATAATCTCAGCATTCTTACGCATTTTTTTGAGGCCTTCGTAGCCGCCGAGGAACTGCCAAATCTTGATAGGTTCGAGATCGATCTGACCGCGACGGGGGGTAAGGTAATCTGTCGCAACGGCAGAGACTCCCTCGAAATCCACCGGTTGTAGTTCAGCGACAAGATCGTGCCACTCCCGCTGCGCCATAGTGCGGGACGACTGCCAGCCGACAAGCACTGCCGCAGCGAAACCGCAGAGCACCACTCCAAATACGAGATATGAGAGCGCAAAGGTCATCAGTTGCATGTTACCTTTGAGCGTTCAGTGTGTCAAGATCATTTTTTATACGCTGGTGCAAAACTAGGATATATTCACGTAACTCTGGAGAAATTGGACGCCGGGCCGGCTCTTCCAGCCAGAATCGGACCATCCAATAGGAGAGGGCGGCGAGGTAGGCAAACATCCTGAGATGTTCGAGTTGCCTGAAGTAGAGCTCGGCGCCAAGATAGCTATGCAGCCCGTCGACCATGATCGCGACCACGGCCCAGACAGTCCACCCGTTGCCCAAGGCCATCACATGGCTGCGCCAGCCCAGCCCTAGGCTCTTTGATGTGCGAGTGACGACGGCGATCAACTCACAGATCACCAAACTGGTGAAGAGGTTCCCCCTCACTTCCAGGCGATGAAATAGAGTTGCGGCGGGTGGCGTGACCAGCCAGGGAAGGGTGGCGGCCAACAAAATGCCGGCCGCACCCCAGAGGATGAACTGCTTTCTCGCGTCCTGTACCCAGGTTCCGGTGGGTTTAAGAACGATATGCGCAATCTCCCAAATCACCCACAACTGAAGGACGAAATCGAAAAGAGCGTAGGGCCAGTAGATCCGCGTAAACCAAACGTAGCTGCCGCGCGAGTAGATTAAATACAGCGCGGCAGAAACTATAGCCTCATAGCCGATGAGCGTGGTAAAGACAGGGAACTCCCGCCACCTGTTCCGAACGATAAGGACGGCGAACAGGGCTGCATTACTAAGGAAGCAGGCGACCCACAAAGCGTAATCAAGCGACGACAGGCTCATTGCACCTCGTGGGTTCTATTCTCTCCGGCTTTAGAGGCCAAGAACAGAGAGAATTAGAGTAATCGCCGCACTCACTGTCGATACTTGAGTTGCCTGGGGCTGCGGAACTCCTCCGCCCGGGGCGTCATCTGCCAAAGCGACGGGTGCAAAGGATGCGAGCACGGCGGCGGCAAGGGCGATGCGCAGTGTCTTTTTCATCGGAGCTCTCCTAATTCTGGCGCACAAAGTACGCAAGAAAAGACTAGACTGTTTTTCTGCATTTGTGAAAGCGAAAAATGAGGCGAAGGTTGAGAGAAGATGAAAAAAGCGGCGATAGTGGCGATGCCGGCACTCATCCATGCGCAAAGAAAGGCAAGTTAATTTATTATAATCAATCACTTACGGCAATACCGTGTAATGGACCACCTAGCAGCGGTTGACTAGCAGCGCCATGGCCTGTGGAAAACAACGCGTAAAAATGTGACAGACATCTCGCGAGGATTTGCGTCGCACCTACCTGTCTGTGATTATTGCGGTGCGAATTGTGGCGAAGCTCACACCCCGAACTACCGCTACCGGGCCTCTACCCCTCACCGGAATAAACCCCTAGCTGCGTCCTGCTCCAGCCGACAGCTGCCAAAATCCGCCCAAAATTCGGCGTGCGCGGCAGTTGCCTGAAAGACGCGGTTTTATCCGCGCACCGAAACGCCGGAGAAGGAGAGCACGGCCAAGCCTGGGACCGGTTGTCCGAAACGGCGAGCGGGCTCAAAGCGACTCCACAAGAGCAGGTTTTCAACTTGCGCGCGGGTGACCTCGTCGGTGGGACCTGAGACGATGCGATAGTCGTAGACTTGACCCTGGCCATTGACATAGGCCTCGATCACCACCGGACCCGAGATGGCGTCTATCTGGTTGCCGCCCACCACGCTGGACAGATAGAGGAAGCGTGGAGCGGTGGCCATGCCCAGCGGCTCGTCGGCTGTAGCCTGCGCACTCTCCGGCTGGGCAAACATGCTGACCAGCACGATGACAGTGCCCATCAGCAGGACCGCGGAAGCAAAACCGGCCGCAGCTTGCAGTAGGAAAGGACCGACGGTGTTTCTCCAGGCCAGATTGAAGGCATGGAAGCGGCCTTGGCGGCTGCGTGCACGCTCCTGACTGATGGCCACGCGAATGCGCAGGAGCATGTCTTCGGGCGCGGGCACCGGGCCCAGCGCGGAGAGCGACGACTGCATCTGCTCGATCGACGTCCGCTCGCCGGCACATCCGCGGCAATTCTCCAGATGGGCGGCGATGAGTTGCATCTCGCGTCCGCTCAGACGGCCATCCATGTACTCCGTCAACTTTGTCTGCACTTCATTGCAACCGTTCATCGCGCCTCCTCTCCCAGGGGCATTTCAAACTCCGTTCGCGCCGGGGAACAGACGTTGGGTGCCGGAGCGGTCAGAATCGCTTTCAAGGCCGCGCGTCCACGCACCAGCCGCGACTTCACTGTTCCCAGATTCACGCCTTGCATCTCCGCCACTTCCTCGTAAACAAAACCCTCGATGTCGCGCAGGATGAGGGTGGTGCGGAAGGGCTCAGGTACTTGGCTCAAGGCCGCCTCAACGCGCTCCCGGTTCTCTTCGTGGACTGCCATCTCATATGGCGACTCGGCCGGGTCGACCAGCGTCTCTTTCAAGCGCACCGCCTGCCTGGATTCGGTTTCGGTGATCTCCTGCTCGATGGGAATCTCCGGCTGCCTGTGCCGCATCCACCAGCGCCTCTGGTTGGAGGCCTCATGCAGGGCTATGCGGTAAATCCATGTCCGCAAAGACGACTCGCCGTGAAAACTGCCCACCCCCCGGAAAACCTTCACGAAGACTTCCTGAGTGAGGTCGGCGGCATCGGCGCGATCCTGTATGGCACGCGCCAGTAGCGAGTAGATGGGCTGGTGATAGCGCGCAATCAGCCACGCAAAAGCCTCCTCCGAGCCGGCTTGAAGTTCCGCGATCAGAGCCGCTTCTTCGGATGGAAAGGTCAGCGTGCTGGCAAGATTGCCCATGGTGAGGTCCGCCAATTCAGTTTCCTCCCACTTTACCGCAACGGAAGCATACTTGGCATCAACCAAATTTGCATAGGGTGAAAAGACCCGGTTTCCGCTTGCCGCCACTCGCCCCAACGGCTCTCAAAACGCTGCTGGAATTCCAATGCTGCTTTGGAGTGCGCGGGAAAACGGGAGACTGGTTTGAGTCCAGATGTCCCGCGTGCTCTATTGTCTTAGACACCGGACCCCACCCAAACTGTTCCCGAACGCTGTAGTTTCCCCCGCCAAAGGCAGTTTGAGGGCTCCGGCATTGCGGGAGTGGGGATCAGTGACGATGCTGGGAGGGCCTAGCACCGCAAGCGAGAGGCGGGTCAACACTGGGTGCAGCCCGGCAGCCCGGGTTTGACGAATCCTGTCCCAGCGAAGACAATAGGGAAGTTGCATTCCTCCGCACGTGGGCCTGTGGCGCAGTTTGGGAGCGCGCTTCCATGGCATGGAAGAGGTCGTCGGTTCGATCCCGACCAGGTCCACCAATAAATCATTCAAGATCAGCTACTTAATATCGGATAGCCCTCCCCGGTACTCCGAAGATTTGGTGCCAATTGGTGCCAATTTTGCGTTATTCTGCCCTCAACGCCGCTGGTTTTTCGCGCGCAGATTTGCCCTGATTTTGCTTGTCTCGGCCGCTGCTTTGCTCGGCTTTCGAAGCTCGTCGTGAATCGAATCGACCATCTTCTCTACTCCCTCAGGAATGACCTGCATATAGACATCTGTTGTCGTCGGAGTACGGGCGTGACGCAGCAGACCCTGGGTCGCCTTTACCGATCCTTTCGTCTGGCTAAGCGTCGCTATCGTTCGACGGATAATCTGAAACGTCAGATTCGACAGATTCAGAATCTCAGCAAGTTGATGAAGCACACGCTTCCGGTAATTGCCGCTGTCAAGGAAACCTCCCTCGTCGTTCGGAAAGATAAACGCATCAGGAGACGAATCCGGACAATTTGCCTTCCAGGCTTTGAGATCGGAAACCAACACCGGCGGAAGATGAACCGGCGCGAGGCTTTTGCGCGTTTTTCCCCAAGGCCGGATATTGCCCTTGTACACCGTCTCCAGAATGACCAGCCTCGAATATTCAGGATCGAAGCATTTCCACCTTAGAGCGAACAATTCACCCGGCCGAAGTGCGTCGGTCATATCGAGTTCAAGGAGGATGCGATCGCGCTCATACAGAACCTCGAGCGCCATTCGCAGCTGATCCCACGTGAGCGTCGTCTTGTCAGTTTCGCGCGGTTGCGGCGGAACCTTCACCCGAGCCGCAGTATCCTTGAATAGGAAATCCTGATCCACGGCTTCCGCAAACATGTCGCGCAAGTAAGCGCGCATCTGAAGTACGGTATCTTTGGAGCAGATTTTTGCCAGTTTGTTGATTTGCATCTGAAGGGTGAATCGATCGAAGTTATTCAGTTGGATTTTGCCAAGATCGTCCAGGATGTTCGTCTGGATGAGGGCCTTTTTGATCTTCGCTGTCTCCTCCTTCCAATCGCTTTCCTTAAGCGGGAAATAACGGTTCTTGCAAAACCAATTGAGGGTGACAGAGCCATCGTTCATAATCTGCCCGTTGGTCCTGAACCACCCCCGCCGCTTTGCTATCTCGCGAGCCAGAGCATCACGCGCCTCGCTCTTGGTCATCTTCGACTTTAGCCCGAGGACAATCGGTTTACGCGATGCAAGTTTCTTGCCTGTAATTGAGTCCTGTGTTCGATCACGGGGTGGATAACCGTACCACTTCTTCCCTCGCAGAATTACCGACCCAGTACCGTACGTTGCCTTACCCATTTATTCCTCTATTTCTGTGGCGGGAACAATTGGGCCTGCCGCCATTTTAACGGCGCCTATGGCGCCTGGCAGACAAGCGTTCCCTTTCGTCTATGAAATCGGCGATTCTGTTGCGGCGGAAGCGCAAAGCGCCATCGGAGAGCCAGATTGCCGGAAGATATGGCGCCCGCCGTGCGGAGTGATCCCAGACCCAATCCACGCTGACTTTCAACCATCTCGCAACATCCTCGGCGTCGAGCAGACTGCCGTCCGGATCCTCGCGGTCATTTGAAGGAAAGGATGGTGATCTTTCCATCTGACCGCCCAACGCGCCGGAATCAATTGGCAGGTTCATGCCCATATAGGCACGGTAGTCTAAAACGTTCCTGTACCGTAATGCCTAGGAGAGCAATACTTTATTGCGGGGCGAAATTAGTGCTCAACTCGAGATCGTGGCACAACGGGCGCGGGCAGTGCAGAAACGAAACCGTTGTCCATAAAATCGCCTCCTGATGAACAACACCCTATGAGTTGGTTTCCGGTGGGCGCGTCAACTGGAAGCCGACTTTGGCGGCCTGCCTGCGCAAGCGCACCTCAGCTCGGTTATTGGCTCGCCGATCGCATTTGATCAAGACGCTCTCCGAGTATGGTTCTTTTGTGGACAGCAGGTGATACATGATGCGGGCAAGTTTGTGAGCTGTTGCCGCCACGGCTTCGGGTGCGCCCAACCTCCACTTCATCTTGCGGTGGAACTCTCCGAGATAGTTCTTGGCGCGGTAGAGGCAGTGTGCTTCAAGTCGCAGTGCGATTGCTGCACGGTTCTTTACCTTTCGGGAGTGCGTGGAAAGAGTCTTGCCTCCACTCACCTGTTTTTCCGGGCAGAGCCCAAGCCAGGAGGCGAATGCAGAGGCATTTCAGAAACGCGAAACATCTGGCCCGACCTCCATCAGGATTGTGTGCGCAGTAATGGCGCTAATGCCGGGCACATCCGTTAAGTTTACGCCTGCGATGCGAAACAGCTCCGCCTTCAGATCGAATGCCAGTTCGTTGCTTGCGCGTTGGTAGACACAGGCCTTGGTCCGCAGCGGCATCTGCGCGGGCGCTCCTTCGGCTCGCGGAAGATCGTGCATCCTCAATTCCAGTTCTTGGTCGACCTCCGAGATGAGCTTCTGATAGAAGCGATAGCCGACGAGAGATTGCCGCAGCGTAAAAAGGTGCTCTGGTCAATAGTCTCCCTCCAGGGATTTCGCGACCGTTTCACGCGAGCTTCTTACAAGCCAGTCGAATAGGCGCGCGAGCTTTGCGGTATCTCGTTCGCCTGCCAGAATCGCTAGGCCGCTGATGCCTGTGATTTCGCTGAGCACGTGGTGTAACTGCAGATTCATCTGGCTCAGCGCTTTCTGCATGTGCATAATGTGCTCCGCGGCCATCTGTACGAGGCTCTCCCGATGCCTCCACAGCGAGCGGATAACACAGATCTCATCAGGCGGACGAAAGCTGGCCTTCAACAACCCAACCGAATGTAGATACTGAATCTACTGACAGTCAGACACGTCGCTCTTTCGGCCAGGCACGTTGCGCGTTCACCAGAAAAACCTGGAATCTTCGTGCTTCGAGGATCTGATAGAGAGGAATCCAGTACACGCCTGTGGATTCCATCGCGACCGTGCGTATGCGGCATTTCTGTAGCCAGTCCGCTAATTGGTATAGATCTCTAGTAAGCGTCTCGAAGAACCGCACCGGCTCCGCGTCACGATCCGGTGGGACGGCAACGTAGATCTCTGCGCCGATATTCACGCCGGCCGCATCTGGATGCAATACCGGAAACATCCGCCCACTACCCTTTGCCTTACTCTTGCTTTTCTTGGCTACGACAGGCTCCCTTCTGCCGGCACCTGAGGCCCGAGGTTACGAAGAGAGCAAACTCCTGAACGAGATTGCCGCGGGAGCGGACGTCATCACTGACCTGTACGTGACCTCAGACCCATGCTTTTCGACGGGCTTTTTGTAAGCGCCAATGTCGCCCGCGGGCTGTAGCTGCCGCAGGCGCCAGCACCACTATTGTCTAACAAAGCATGTTCATCTCGTCCGTGGTGACACGCCTCATCCAGTGCTTCTCGTTATCGGACCGGTGGTCACCCACAGAGGCGAGAAACTCACTTTGGTTGACAGAACGCTAGTCCTGTCGAAAAGGTCTATTTGACTTCATAGTACCCATACAGTCGTGCCCAAGCACACGACTGAGAGTATAGTAATCATGAGCTTTTCCCGCCGCCCGACAGAGCGAAAACAACTCCCGGATCATTGTAGGCGTCATCCGGCAGCTTCCAAAGCTGGCAGTGAGTTCGCCCACCAGCGCCGTCAACTGGCGCGCCCCGAGGGCTCCGCCACGTTTATTAAGGAATAGCGTTCCGGGATCGTTGTCGCCAGCAAGAAGTCGGCGGTGCTGCATAAGATACTCTTCGAGCACTGGGCCCATGCTCTGCGGGAGAATCTCATGCACCGCGGGTCCGGCTGCCTCCTTACCGCTAAAGTGGATCTGCCAAAGCTCGGCGGCAGGATTGCGGCGCAGCTCGTCGGCAGCCCATTCCGGCACCGTGATTTTATTGATATGGCTGAGCGGACCCTTAAAGATGTTTGCCGCGCCGTAAACCAGCGCTTCGCGGATTTGCTTTAGTTGCAAGCAGGTCATGGTAAGAAACCAGAGCAGTAAAGAATCGTGAATAAGGTGTGCGCCTCTCAGCGTTAGAAATAATGCGATTCATCGCTTCCTGCCGGCGTAGGACCACCGAAGCGCTCCTCCGCGGTCCAGAGCTATGCGGCAAGTGAATTGTCAATTCCATCTTCCGTTTCCAAAGGCTCTCGTCCTCCTTCAATGAGCCAATTCGGCGTGGCCGCGAGCCGGGCCCCAGGATCGAGATACGTCAGACAATCCCCAGAGGAAAATACTGTGGGCGGGATGGGAAGAAGGCTTCCGTTGGCAGCGTGGATCTTGATGCCGTCAAAGCTCCGTAGGCGACGAAGCCGTTGGCCGGCGTAACGGAAACACACATATCGCGTGTCGCCATTCCGAAATTGGAGGGTGTTGTTCCAGATCGAGTCATCATGGGATAAAAACCGAATGGCGGAACGGCCGGTCTGCCCGACTTCGAGGACCAAGAGCCCGCTTGCAAGGCTCATCTCAACTGCCCAAATGCAATCGGAGCCGCACTGGTCAGCCCAACGGCGAAGCTGAACAAGGCCGCAGGTTCATGCCCAACAGTAACCGATCGTTAGCGCGACACGGATCGTAGACACCGTCCGGATCGATTACCCGCGCTTCAACCAGACCGCAAAGTTCCAGCAAGTGATGCCAGTCGCGTCCATTCCT
>JBEKRS010000003.1:0-205677 GCA_049518535.1 Occallatibacter sp.
GACCACTACAACAACCGCCAGCAACTGCTCAACGTCGAGTACCGGATCGCGCATCTTCAAGACAAGCTGCCCCAACTCAAGAAGGCCAGTGAAACTTTCAAATCGCATGAACGGCGGGACGACGAAGGCAAGCTCCTCAGCCTCCAGGTTCGTTTCAACGGGCTTGAATTCTCCAAGCTCAAAGACGCCAATGAATACCTGCGAACTGTGACCCTCGACAGTACAACGCAGCTCACCGTCAACGGCCTCGACATTCCCCTGGCAGTCAGCGACGCCCTTATCAAGGATGAACTCGGCACCATCACGGACATCACGGCTGTCCGCTACAATTTGGCCGGCGAGTGGTTCGATGTGCCGCGCCCGGAAGCCAACATGGGGTTGCCATCAGCCCAATCCCTACTCACTTCCGTCTTGCGCCGTGGCAGCGACTTGCCGTCGAAGATCCACGAAACGGAGGCATCCATTCTCGAAAACGAGTCTACGCTGACCCGCTTGCACAACGCTCTCGGCTACCAAAGCCCCTACGAGACGAAGCTCAAAGAGTACGAGCAGCGTCTCGCGGAGATCGACAAGGAACTGCTCGGCAAGACGGAAGAAGTCGAGGAACTTGTCGATGCGGAAACCGATGAGCTTTCGTCTTCAAAGACCCTTACGGTCGATCAAGAAATCACGGACGACAACGAAATCGTTCGTGCTCAGACCATTGAAGACAAATCCCCAGCCCATGTCGCCGTCGATGATGCCCCAGGCGAAACCCTTGAAGTGGCGGCAATGCAGACTCCACGCTTCAAGAGAAGGCAAACAGCCGACCGAGGACGGTAAATATTTGTATTGAGTGCCTGTTATATCGGATGTATAATTAATATAGTCCGAATAAACAGGCACCACGGGGGAGTACGAGAATGTCAAGACGAGAAGTGAAGGCAGTAAGGGGCGTCTTTGAGCGTCCGAAAGGCTCAGGCTTGTGGTGGATCAACTTCTACCAGGACGGCAAGCAGCACCGGGAGAAAGTCGGGGCGCGGTCTGCGGCCATCGACCTTTACCGTATTCGCAAGGCGGATGCGAGACGCGGTGTCAAGCTGCCCGATCTGCGAAACGGCAAGGTGACGCTCTCCGCACTGATCGACGGCGCACTGGAGTTCGCGCGCACCCACAATAAGAGCGTGCGGGACTACGAATGCAAGGGCCGAATCCTAAAAGAGGCAATGGGGGAACGCATCGCCTCGGAGATCACGCCGCAGGAAATTGACCGTTGGTTTTCGAGCAGGTTCAAAACATCGGCAACGGCAAACCGCTACAGGGCATTCCTAAGCCTCGTCTACCGCGAAGCCATTCGCAATGGAAAGATCGAAACCAATCCGGCCCGGCTGGTTCGACAGCGGAAAGAGGGAGGCGGTCGCTTGCGGTTCCTGAGCCGTGAGGAATATGACAGCCTATACGCTGTAATTGCCCGACGATTCCCGGAGCATATTCCAGAGTTCATCGTTTCCATTCATACGGGGATGCGGCTGAGTGAACAATACTCTTGCACCTGGGCGCAAGTGCATCTGGACCGCCGCACGATCGAACTGACGAAGACCAAGAATGGCTCTGCCCGAACTGTTCACCTGAATTCCGACGCCATGTCAGCAATTCAATCGAAAAAAATGCCAAAACAGCGTCCGACTGACCCGGTTTTTCCGCGTGAGGGTTCAAAGGGAAGATTCGACACCCGCTCGTGGTTCCAACCGTGCCTTGCGGAGGCCAAGATTGCAGGATACGTTTGGCACTCGAACCGCCACACTTTCTGCTCCTGGCTGGCGATGGCAGGAGCATCCATCAAGGAGATTCAGGAGGCTGCGGGGCACAAGACAATCACCATGTCGGCCCGTTACAGCCATCTGTCGCCCGAGCATCGACAATCTGTGGTCGAGCGCATCGCCGGCACCGGCCAAACACGCCCAGGCACTGAATAACACAACATGCACCAAAACAGGCACCAGACGAAAATGGCCACTCGCTTTCGAGTGGCCATTTTCTCTATAAACTCTTTGTTTTGTTGGTGCCGGGAGGGGGGGTCGAACCCCCACGACCTTGCGGTCGGCGGATTTTGAGTCCGCTGCGTCTGCCAGTTCCACCATCCCGGCCCGGGAGTGCGAATCCGCCTTCAAAGTATCGCACAGCCTTTGCCTTTGCGTCACGTCCTCGGGCACCGCAGGGCAACCCCTGCTCGCGTGTGCAGCTGGAATCCTTCCACAGCACCGTCCCGCAATCGCACACGGTATGCGCTATCTGGGACGTCCTCCCGGCTTTCCATTCGCGCAACCAACTCCAAAAGGCGACTCCCATGCGACAATGGAGGCATCGTGAAGACAACCGACTCACCCAAGCAGGTCGTTCCCTCGCCGGTTGCGGTTACCCCGGAACTGCTGGCCCAGCACAGCATCACCGCCGATGAATACAGCCGCATTCAAGCCGCGCTGGGTCGCGTGCCCTCCCTGACCGAGCTGGGCATCTATAGCGTGATGTGGAGCGAGCACTGCTCCTACAAGTCCAGCCGCGTGCATCTAAGGCGGCTGCCCACCAAGAGCGACCGCGTCGTCCAAGGGCCAGGCGAGAACGCGGGCATCATCGACGTCGGCGACGGCTGGGCCTGCGCCTTCAAGATCGAGAGCCACAACCACCCCAGCTACATCGAACCTTACCAGGGCGCGGCCACCGGCGTGGGCGGCATTTTGCGCGACATCTTCACTATGGGTGCGCGTCCGCTGGCGGTGATGGATTCGCTGCGCTTCGGAACGATTACTGAGGAGACTGGCACTGCGGAGTCCGCTGAAGAACGGAAGCTCATCGCCAGGAACCATGCAGTCGTCGAAGGCGTGGTCAGCGGCGTCGCCGGCTACGGCAACTGCTTCGGCGTGCCCAACCTGGGCGGGGAGACCAAGTTCGAGGCGTGTTATAGCGGCAATCCGCTCGTCAATGCCTTCGCCCTCGGCTTGGTTCGCAAGGACGAGATCTTTTACGGCAAGGCCAGCGGCACAGGCAACCCTGTTATTTATGTAGGCGCCAAGACTGGACGCGACGGCATCCACGGCGCGACCATGGCCTCTGAAGAGTTCAGTGAAGGCTCTGAGGCCAAGCGGCCTAACGTGCAGGTTGGCGACCCGTTCATGGAGAAGCTGCTGCTTGAAGCCTGTTTGGAAGCCATGAAAACCGGCGCCATCGTCGGCATTCAGGACATGGGTGCGGCCGGGCTGACTTGCTCCACCTGCGAGATGGGAGCGCGCGGCGGCGTGGGTCTCGACGTTGAACTCGACCTCGTTCCGCAGCGCGAAACCGGCATGACTGCCTATGAGATCATGCTTTCGGAAAGTCAGGAGCGAATGTTGCTGGTGGCCATCAAAGGCCGCGAAGACGAGGTCCTGCGCGTCTTCGAAAAGTGGGGCCTCGATGGAGTTATTGTCGGCACCGTTCAGCCTGAGCCGCGCCTTCGCATCCGTCATCACGGCGTAATAGTCGCCGACATTCCCAACCAATCGCTCACCGATGACGCTCCGCTCTACCATCGCCCCGTCGGCGTCTGGAAGACTCCTATCGAGCCTGAGCCTTCTCACAAAATCCGCGTAGAACTGGCCAAAGACCGCGACTACACCTTGGACCTGAAAAAGCTCCTCGCCAGCGCCAACGTCTGCTCCAAGCGCTGGGTTCACCAGCAGTACGACACCATGGTGCAGACCAATACCGTGATCGGCCCCGGCGGTGAAGCTGGAGTCATGCGCATCAAAGGCACCAGCACGCCCGGGCACGAGCGCGGCCTCGCCATGGCTCTCGATGGCAACGGCCGCTGGGCATATCTCGACCCTAAGCTGGGCGCCATGCACGCTGTAGCCGAGTGCGCGCGCAAGGTTGCCATGAGCGGTGCAACCCCCGTGGCCGCCACCAATTGCCTCAACTTCGGCAATCCTGAGAAGCCGGAGATCATGGCGCAGCTCTCTGCCGCCATCGACGGAATCGCGGAAGCCTGCACGGCTCTCGGCACACCCATCACCGGCGGCAATGTCTCTCTCTATAACGAGACCAAAGGCGAGGGCATCTACCCCACGCCGGTCCTGGGTATCGTCGGCATTCTCGACGATGTGAGCAAAGCCGTTCCGGCGCACTTCCAGGGCGCGGGCGATGCCATCGTTTTGCTTTGGCCAGTTTCGCGTGGCGAGGAGCCTGATCCCGCGCTGGCAGTTTCCCTAGATCCTTTGCCTATGAGCCAATATCCTCTCCCCGCTTATCAGCCTGAGCCTTTTGTGCCCGTGATACCGGAGGCCAGTGAGGCTGTTGCCACTGAGGAACTGGCAGCGTTCGGATCGTCGGAATACGCAAAGGTCGTACTGGGCGGAATCTGGGGCACGCCGCCACCGCTCGATCTCGATGCCGAAGCCAGCCTACATAAGCTATTGGTCGAGTTAGCCCAACGCAAACTGCTTTACTCCGTGCGCGATCTTTCCGATGGCGGTATCGCTGTAGCGCTGGCCCAGGCCGCGTTTCCATTGGGAGTCGGCGCGACCGTCGAGCAAGAACAGTCGCTCATGATTCATCCGTTCTTCGGCCTCTTTGCCGAACCGGCTTCGACCCTGCTCGTTACGACCCACGCTGGCAGCGTCCCCGAAATTGAGGCTCAGGCCGGCAAATACGGCTTTCTCGCCGCACGCATCGGAACCACCGGCGGAACTCGCCTGGAAATATCAGTTGACGGCGAGCCTTTCATCTCGGCCTCGCTCGACGACCTGCGAAAGCCTTGGGCCGCGGCCCTCGAATCCACCCTCCACGGCGAGGTAACGGCATGACCCAGCGCCTCTATCAAGGCGTGACCAGCGTTGCGGACACGACCGGGCAACTGACCACTGTTCGCGGTCCACGGTCCACTGTCTCGGCGGACAACAAGCTCCACGAGGAATGCGGCGTGATCGCCATCCACGGCCATCCCGACGCCGCCCGCCAGGCCTATCTTGGCCTATACGCCCTCCAGCATCGCGGCCAGGAATCGGCCGGCATCGCCACCGCCGACGGCCAGCATCTGGCCAACATCAAAGGCATGGGGCTGGTCTCGGAAATCTTTACCGATGACGTTCTCGCCAAGCTTCCCGGCCAAATGGCCATCGGCCACACCCGCTACTCCACCACCGGTGACTCGGCTCTGCTCAATGCGCAGCCCATCCGCGTCGACTCGACCAAGGGCCTCATCGCCATCGCTCACAACGGCAACCTGGTCAACCTCGGCAACGTGCGCGCACGCCTGGAGCGCGATGGAGCTTACTTCCAAACCACCTCCGACTCGGAAATCATCGTCCAGCTCATCGCCCACAGTCACGCCGGAACGTTGGTCGACGCCATCGCCGACTCGCTCGGCCAGATCGACGGAGCCTTTTCCATCGTCATGATGACCCGCGACCGCATCTTTGCCGCCCGCGATCCGCGCGGTTTCCGTCCTCTTTCGATGGGCCGCATCAAAAATCCAGACGGTCCCGATACTATCGTTTTTGCCTCGGAGACCTGCGCCTTCGACCTGCTCCGCGCCACTTATGATCGCGACGTGCTCCCCGGCGAGCTGGTCATGGTCACCGAGGACGGCGTCACCAGCCGCCAATATGCGACCGGCGTCGCACAATCCAGTTGCATCTTCGAGCACGTCTACTTCGCGCGCCCCGACTCGCGGATCTTCGGCCGCTGGGTGCAGGAAAGCCGCGACCAGATGGGCCGTCAGCTCGCCCGCGAATCCAGTGTCCCCGCCGATGTTGTTGTCCCCGTTCCCGATTCTGGCGTAACTGCGGCGCTGGGCTACGCGGAAGAAGCGGGTGTCCCCTTCCGACTCGGCCTCATTCGCAACCACTATGTCGGTCGCACCTTCATCGAGCCCGAGCAGCGTGTCCGCGACTTCGGCGTCCGCCTCAAGCTCAACCCCGTCCGCAACCTGCTTGAAGGCAAACGCGTCGTCCTCATCGACGATTCGATTATCCGCGGCACCACAAGCCGCAAGATTGTCCGCATGGTCCGCGGCGCAGGCGCCAGTGAAGTTCACCTGCGCATTAGTTGTCCGCCTACGGTCTCGCCCTGCTTTTACGGCGTAGATACCCCCAGCAAGCGCGAGTTAATAGCAGCCAATAACTCCGTCGAAGAGATTCGCCGCTTCATCGAAGCTGACTCATTAGCCTACTTATCGCTCGAAGGCCTGCTCAACTGTTGCGGAGGCGGCGAGCACACCGGCTACTGCACCGCCTGCTACACCGGCAACTACCCCACTGAGTGGGTCGATGTAGAAGACATCCTCCCTGCGACAGTTGCGCTTTAGCCACTGCTGGAACGTATTCCGGCAATCGAGAGGCGAGGCTTCCGCCGAAGGCACCAGTTCAATCCCTATGCCAACGCGGTTTGTGAGAGAATCGCGTTCCAGTGCCTGAGCTCTTTCTCTGAGGTCATTCTCACCTGCCAGATCGGCCGCTCCAGGTCCGAAACCGTAACAAACAGCCCGCTGTGGTCTTCGTTCTCTACCAGATTGGCAATGTTATGTGCTCCAGCCTCAAAGCTCGCGCGAACACCGGCTCCTGGCGCCACAACTTTTCCGCCCTCATGGAGATGCCACTCGACCGATCGGATGGCCTTGAAATCATAGCGCGCCGTGAATGTGCCGCTTTGAAGAATGAGAACCCTGTTGATCTCGTCAATGGCGATTCCCGTGCTCTCGGAGAAATAGCGGAACCGGGTGCCCGCTGGTAGAGCGGCATAGAAGCTCTCGCGCCCGCGCGTGTAATACCTATAGAGCGACCAGATCACCACGCCTTCTGGGGCCATCCAAAACAGTCCATATCCAAAGTAATGAAGATTGTGCGGAAAATTTGTGAAACCGCAAATCCAAAGAATAAGCCCAACAATGGCAGGAAATCCCAGTAGATATGCCAGCATCATCAGAAGCGCTTTCATGAGTATTTCTCCTGTCTGCGCGAAAACATATCCCGTTTTGAGACACAAATACGCCGCCGGATTCAGCGGAGCCGCGCTGACAATCACATCGGCAGGAATGCCTCTGCGCTAGAGAAAGCGACAGATCAAATGAACATAGGTACTGGGCGCTTGTGGGGATTTCATGGCCAGGGATTGATGGAGAATCACAGCCGACTCAAAATTTATCCCCTGGCCAAATGGACTTTACTCTGCCGCCACCACCGGCAACTCAATCGCACTGGCCTCTCCCGGTGCGTGATAGATGCGCTGGATGGCTTTCTGGTAATCCCCTGGCTCGGCCCAGAAGATATTCGGCACAAAGCTCTGCGGGTTGCGATCGTAGAGCGGAAACCAGCTCGATTGCACCTGCACCATAATGCGGTGTCCCGGCAGGAAGACATGATTGGCTGCAGGCAACGCAAACCGATAAGTGAGCGGCTTGCCGGACTCAATAGCCTTGGGCGTCGAGAGGCTCTCGCGATACCGCCCGCGAAAAATATCTGCGGCAATCATCAATTGGTAACCACCAAGATTGGGATGGTCTGCCACTTCGTCCGGATAAACATCGATCAGCTTGACCACCCAGTCCGAGTCCGTGCCACTGGTCGAGGCCACGAGGTTTGCGATGGGCTGGCCAGCGATATGCACCGGGCTGGTCAGTACCTCGCTTGTATAGGTCAGCACATCTGTCCGTCCTGAGGCTTCGCGTTGGTCGTCCACCAGCCACTGCGCCCAGGTCAGCGGCGGATCGTAGCCGATGGGCTGGATAGGACGAGCGCGAAAGGGAACAGGCTTGGCTGGGTCGGAAATGTACTCGTCAAAGGCCGTGTCGGATGAGGTGGGTACGGTGAAGCCAAGCTTGAACCCCGCTTCAAGATAAAGCGGCTTGGTCGCCTGCACCGCTGGCCACGCGGCAAGACTCTGCCAGCGGTTGACGCCGGTCTCGAAGGCCGTCACGGTTGCGATCTCCGTTTTTGGTGCATCGTCTTTCAGATAGCGATCCAGAAACGGCCGCAGTATGGCCTGCCGAAACCAGGTTCCCGTGTCGCTGCCGAAACGAATCGGTCCCAGCGCCGCTGCGTCCTCAATCTCTTGCCCGTGGTGCCAGGGGCCCATCACCAGAAAAACCTTATCGTTCGTCGTATCGAGCGGCTTGATCGCCTTATAAACGGCAAGCGCTCCGTAGATGTCCTCCTGATCCCAGAGGCTATGCACCAGCAGTACCGGAACCTTGAGCGGCTGCGCGGCCAAAACCCTATCTACCGCTTGGTCGCTCCAAAAAGCGTCGTAACTCGGATGGTCCAGAATTTTCTTCCAAAAGCCCATCTGTTCGAGGCCATGCCGGCGGCCCAGCTCGCCCGCCGATCCAGCCTGCATATAGAGGTCGTAATCGTCGAAGTTCGAGGTCCACCATCGCGCATCTTTGTCATTCTCGCGCGTGCCCTCCTGCTCATAGATGTAAGGCATGTTCTGCTCGCGAAAGGCTCCGTTGTGGAACCAGTCGTCGCCCATCCAGCCATCGACCATAGGATTCATAGGCACGGAGACCTTCAGCGCCGGATGCGGATTCACCAGCGCCATCAGCGGCAAAAATCCGTCGTAGGAGATGCCCAGAATCCCGACTTTGCCATTCGTCTCGGGGATGTTCTTCACCAGCCAATCGATGCTGTCGTAGGTGTCCGTGGCCTCGTCTACGGGAGTAGGATTCTGCGGCCCGTGAATCGGCCGGTTCATCACATAATCGCCCTCCGAGCAATACTTGCCGCGAATATCCTGGACAACGCGGATGTAGCCGCCCTCGACGATCACGTCCGTCGCGTTGTCATAGCCATAGAGGGACGAAGCCAGGTGCGAGCTTGGAGCGTTGCCGGTCAGCTCCTTCGCGCCGTAGGGCGTGCGCGTCATCAGGATCGGCGCGTTTTTCGCGCCCTTGGGCACCAGGATCACGGTATAGAGCTTCACCCCATCCCGCATCGGGATCATCGCTTCGCGACGCTGATAATCGAAGCCCGTGGTGGCTGGAACGAGCTTGGATGGCATTTCACTGGGAAGGTCTGGATAGGCCGCCGGGGCGGGACGTGCCGTCTGTCCGGCAGCGGAAAGTGCAAGCAAACTAAAGGCGAGGCCGGCCCATGCGGCCTGCGAACGGAGACGGACCATTGCGAAATCCTTTCGGCAGCGAGCGATACGGTTCTTCTGCAGAGTAAAGGCTTGGGCGGTCGATGGGGAAGTGTGGAAGCTCCATGCAGTTCTTAGGTACGGAAGATGCCCGGATATTCGCTGTCCCTGAATCACAGCCAAATCAAAGATCACCCAATTTTGAATTGGTTCTGTCCAGATCGGCGACCGAACACCACGGCAATCACATGAAATGCATCTTGCAGATCATTTCCGCCGTCCAATTATCCTCAAGTTAGTCAACCTCTCGAACTGGTAGGCACGGAATGCTGCGTCCAGGGAATCGGCACCCCCTCCCCCTCCTATTTACTGTGGAACCGTGAAACTGTGGTGGAATTGCGTAGCGCTCATGCAACTGCCCTGACCTCTCATGTTTGACTTCCCCACCTCGGTTTGCTCGAATAGCCTTTCGGGGTCTGCGAAAACAAGGAGCAATGGGGCGCAATCATGAAAGTGTTGATTTTGGGTTCGGGGGGCCGGGAGCATGCGCTGGCCTGGGCGGTTAAGCGCAGCAGCCGCGTTAGTGAAGTGGTCTGTGCGCCTGGCAATGGCGGTATCGCCGAGATTGCGCGCTGCGTTCCAGTGGATCTTCGAGACATTGCGGCTATGGTCCGCCTGGCCGAGGCCGAAAAGCCGGGCCTGATTATTGTGGGGCCGGAGTTGCCGCTCTCGCTGGGCATTGTGGATGCTCTTCAGGAGCGCGGTCTGCGCGTCTTTGGACCCACGCGGGCCGCGGCCATGCTCGAGTCGAGCAAGAGCTTCGCCAAGCGATTTCTGCAGCGACATAAGATTCCCACCGCCAATTACGCCGTCTGCAAAAACGCCGCCGAACTGGAAAAAGCCGTTGAATTCTTCCATCCGCCTATCGTCGTCAAGGCCGACGGGCTGCATGCCGGCAAGGGAGTCATCATCTGTACGTCGCGCCACACCGCCATCGAGGCCGCCCAGAGCCTGTTTGCCGGCACGCTGCTCGGCGAGACGGAGCAGCAAGTTATCTTCGAGGAATTCCTTGAAGGCGATGAGATCAGCTTCCTGTGCCTCGCCGATGGCAAGCACGTGGTGCCGCTGGCTCCGGCCCAGGACCACAAGCGCGTCGGCGAGGGGGACACTGGTCCCAACACTGGCGGCATGGGCGTCTACTCCACCGATACGATGCTCGACGCAGGCATGACCGAGTGGATTATGCATCACATCGCCGAGCCTACCGTCCGCGGCATGGCCGAGGAAGATACTCCTTTTGCCGGCGTCCTCTACTGCGGGCTGATGATGACGGCTCGCGGCCCTGAAGTGCTGGAGTTCAACGCTCGCTTCGGCGATCCTGAGACTCAAGCCATCCTGATGCGCCTGGAGAGCGATCTGGTGGACGCGCTCGAAGCTTGTGTGGATGGCCGGCTCGCGGAGACTGAATTGCAGTGGAGCCCGGGTGCCTCGGCTTGTGTAGTAGCCAGTTCATCGGGCTATCCAGGGAGTTACAAGACTGGCTTGCCCATCACCGGCCTAGCTGCCGCCGCTCGGGTTCCGGGGGTCGAGATATTTCACTCTGGCTCTTCGCGGGAAGGCGATCAGATATTGACGGCGGGTGGGCGCGTGCTGGGAGTTACCGCCGCTGCTCCCTCGTTGGAAGAGGCGCTGGCCCGCGCCTACGAGGCCATGGCGCTGATTCATTTCAACGGAATGTACTATCGGCGCGACATAGGTCATCGCGCCCTGCGGAGGAAACCATGAAGCCAGCAGTCACGTTGGAAGAACTCCTGACTTGGAACCATGAGTCTTCCAGCTTTTGGAAAGCGCACCTCGACGCTAACCCAGCTCTGCTTGAGTTGCCCTGCGGAATCGGCGGAAATGCCAACGTTCAGGCCTTCGTCCGCCACATCTGGGGAGCTGAACTTGTTTGGAGCCAGATTATCTCTGGCCTTCGTGTGACCGATTACGACGTTTGGCCGCACGGCCCCTTGGACGCGCTGAACGACTTGCATCTCGCAGCCGTCCAGAACTTCCGGGCCTTTCTCGACAACCCACACGTCAACTGGGACGAAAAATCTGTGCATTACCCGTGGCGACGCCCTGAGTCGCAAAAGCCCACTCCACGCAAGGCCCTGGCCCATATTCTTCTGCACAGCCAGCGCCATTGGGCGCAGCTTTCCACGCTGGTCCGCTCTCAAGGATTTCCCTCCGGATTTCTGGGCGACCTGTTGCCCAGCTCTGCGTTGGAATAGCGGGGGAACCGGTCTCCGATCGAAACCATCAGTACGGAACCCAAGGAAACGAGAAACATAGGTCATCGCGCCCTGCGGAGGAAACCATGAAGCCAGCAGTCACGTTGGAAGAACTCCTGACTTGGAACCATGAGTCTTCCAGCTTTTGGAAAACGCACCTCGACGCCAACCCGGCGTTGCTGGAATTGCCCTGCGGCATTGGCGGAGCCGCGAATGTGCAGCAGTTCGTCGCACATATTTGGGGAGTGGAACTGCGCTGGGGCCAGCGAATCGCGGGCCTGCCCGTTCTGGCCAAGGAAGATGTTCCGGCCGGTCCGCTGGATGCTCTCTTTGGACTGCACATCAAGGCCATGGAGGTCTTTCGCACCCTGCTCAACGATACTTCCCTGAATTGGGACGAGCCGATGAAGCTCGACTTGCCGTGGCTGTCGCCAGAGGCCTCGGTGTTTTCCCGGCGCAAGATCGGCGCACACGCGCTCTTCCATAGCCAGCGCCATTGGGCGCAACTGGCGACGCTGGTCCGCACGGCCGGCTTCCCCGCGGGATTCAAGGGGGACATACTTTTCAGCTTGGCCCTTGCATAGCCCGAGGCTCTCTGGCAACTTCAGACGCCGACGCGGCCTTTCCTTGAACCTGCTGAAAGCAGGCGCGACAAAGCACAGGCCTGCCCTGGCTGGGTTTAAACGGCACTGTCGTCGTCTCGCCGCACTGCGCGCAGTTGGTCCGGGTTTCCGGACGCGCCCTTGAGCCTCCGCGAACGCGCTTCGCCTTGCACTGTTTGCAGTGCTTGGGGTCGTTCGTGAATTGTTTATCGTGGAAGAATAGCTGCTCGCCGGCGGTGAACACAAACTCGGCGCCGCAATCGGTACACTTCAAAACTCTGTCCTTAAATTCCATGGCCGGCTTCCCGAAGACGAGAAGAGCATTGAAATCGGCCATATCCGTAAGAACTTGCCGGTCCCGCTTCCCTGTCTTCGTACTGCAATCAATAACCAGGGCCCGGACCACAACAAGTCCAGCGGCAAATACCAAGCCTCTCCGGCGAGCCGGTAAGACCTGGATTCGACGATCACTCAATCCGTGTGCAGAGCAATGGGGCCAAAAGTAAGAATCGCGACAGACCGCCCCGGTCTTATTTTTCTGATCTCTTGCCCGCATCTCGATGCGGGGTCGCCGGGGCGGCGAATGTCACGATTATTGTGATGCTAGTCCTGCTCTTTGCGAGCTTTTTTGCGATTCCGCTTGCGTGCCAAAGCCGCCTTTACGCGTTTCTTCTCGCCAGGTTTCAGGTAGTAGGAGTGACGCTTGACTTCCTTGATGATGTCCTCCTGTTGTACCTTCCGCTTAAACCGGCGCAGCGCATTTTCGAGCGGCTCGCCTTCTTGTACGCGAACCTCTGCCAAAGGGTCCCACCTCCAAACCTGCCAAAGGGGCATTTCCATGATACTTGAAAGATCGAATCTTAGGTCAAGCACAGCGCCCAATCCAGCAGAAATCTCTTTGTATCGTGAAGAAGTTCGGCTAAACTGCTCCCTCGGCCCCTTTGGTCCCAATTTGGAACGGCTTTTCGGCCCCAGCGGCTTGTCCCGCGCCCCTGCGCTCGCCAATTCAGCCTAGCCAGTATCCGCTTCATTCAGCCACGCACCATGTCTTAAACTTGACCCGGAGGCCTGATCCATGATTCGCAGCTACCAGGGGCGGCTGCCCCAGATTCCCTCCAGTTGCTACGTCGATCTCTCCGCACAACTGATCGGCGACGTCACGCTCGGCGAGCACTCCTCCGTATGGATGAACGCCGTGCTGCGCGGCGATGTGCACTCGATCCGCATCGGCTCGAACTCCAACGTGCAGGATTGTTCGGTCCTGCACGGACAGCGCGACCTTTATTCGGTTGTTGTGGGCGACTGGGTAACCGTCGGCCACAACGCTACTGTCCACGGCTGTGTGGTCGAGGACGCGGTGCTGATCGGCATGGGCGTCACCATCCTCAACGGCTGCCGCATCGGAGAAGGTTCGATCATCGCCGCTGGCGCCGTGGTCCCCGAACAAACGATCGTCCCGCCGCGGACTCTTTGGGCTGGCGTCCCCGCCAAGCTCCGCCGTGTACTCGGCGACAAGGACCGCGCCCTTATCCTCCAATACGCGCAGAATTATCTGGACTACACGGAGATCTACCTCAAGGAGCCGCCCAAACTCGACGGGCAAGAGAAGTAGGCTACCCTACACCGGCGGTGGATTCCGGTCAAGGAAGTTCCGCTGGTGCCAGTAGGGATACACCGGCGTCACCGCGCTGGCCTTGTCCAGCTTGGCTACCTGATCCGATGTCAGGTTCCAGCCGACCGCAGCCAGGTTCTGCCGCAACTGCTCTTCGGTTCGCGCGCCAAGAATGACTGACGAAACCGTTGGCCGCTGCGTGAGCCAGTTCAGCGCCACTTGGGGAACGGTCTTGCCCGTCTGGGCGGCTACTGCGTCCAGCGCGTCCACCACTTTGTACAGGTGCTCGTCCGGCACCTGCGGACCAGCTTCAGCGGTTTTAGGCAGGCGGCTCACCTCGGGTCTCGGCTGGCCGCGGCGGATCTTGCCCGTCAATCGGCCCCAACCCAGCGGACTCCACACTAGCGCGCCCACCTTCTGGTCAAGGCCGAGCGGCATCAGCTCCCACTCGTACTCCCGGCCGATCAGCGAGTAATAAACCTGGTGGGCCACCAAGCGGGTCCAGCCGTAACGGTCCGTCACAGCCAGCGACTTCATCAGGTGCCAGCCGGAGAAGTTTGAGCAGGCGATGTAGCGCACCTTGCCCTCGCGGACAAATGTATCCAGCGTCTCCTGCACCTCTTCGATCGGAGTCATCGCATCGAAGCCGTGCATGTGGTAAATATCAACGTAATCAGTGCCCAGCCGGCGCAGGCTGCCCTCTAATGCCCGGCGCAGATGATAGCGCGATGTGCCACGGTCGTTCGGTCCGTCGCCCATGGGGAAATAGGCTTTGGTCGAGATCAGCGTTCGGTCGCGCTTGCCTTCGAGCGCTTTGCCCAGAATCTCCTCCGCGCGGCCATCCGAGTATCCATCGGCGGTATCGAACAGGTTGACGCCAGCTTCCAGACATATGTCGATCAACCGTCGCGCCTCGGCCACATCCGTCTCACCCCATGCCTTAAAAAACTCCGTGCCGCCGCCAAAGGTCGCAGTGCCAAAACTAAGAACAGAAACCTTGAGGCCCGAGCCTCCAAGAAGTCGATATTCCATAACGATTTCGATGATAACGAAGGCGGCAGGATGCAAGGCGCTCGGCGCAGCGTGTATGAACGCCTAATTATCAGCCAGGGATGCCCGCCCCCAGTCACCTTGACCGCAACAATTTAGTTGACTATCGAAGACAGTTGCAATACAATGTAATTACATTCGAATACATAGGCGATTGAATATTACAGAGCGTTATTTAGGAGCATTCATGAATGAGCAAGAGCTGGTTTTTGATTGGGATGCGGCGAATCTGGATCATATCGCCATGCACGACGTGACGCAGGAAGAAGTCGAGCAGGCAATACTTGGTGACCCGCTCGACATAGAAATGCAGATTGAGGAAGACGGCAGCGGAGAAGAGAGGCTTCAGCACATTGGAGAGACAGCAAAGGGAAGGATTTTGCAGCTGATGACAACCTGGCGCGACGGAAAGGTGAGAGTGATATCCGCGTGGGATGCGCCCAAACAACTCAAGTTGTATTATCTGGCCGAAATGAGGCGGCTCTATGGAGACACTGAAGATTCCGAAGTTTGAGAACGAGACAGACGAGGCCAATTGGCTGTACGAGAATCGCGAAGGCCTGGCTACGGAGTTCCTAAAAGCAGCGCAAGAAGGCCGGGTGCGCCAGGGAACCCTGAAGCAGCGCGGTGTAACACCGCCAACCACGATTCGCCTTGCCCCCGAGGATATTTCACGCGCCCGAACGTTGGCCGAGCGTCGCGGACTGCGCTACCAGACCTATCTCAAGATGCTGATTCATGAGGCGCTGGAACGGGAAGAGCGGATGGCAAGCTAGGGTGTCTCCCCATCTTCCGTGTGAGCCGACCTTTTTTCAGGGGCTAAAGTGCCAAGAGAAATTGCGGCCTCCTTGCGAAGCCAATCATTGAAACCTATGAATTCTTGGGCGATTGTGTCTGCTAGGTCGCCAATTTCAATTATTGCCTGAGCTTTTCCTCGCTCTCTTTGTTGGTCGGTCAAATCGGGGTGAGGATCTTGCAGGTGTTGAGTTCGCGAAAAGGACGCATTTATAGATTCGACCTTAAGGTCGGTGTCACGAAGGAACGAATAAAACCTTTTGCTCTTAACTTCATTCCCAAAAAAATCACTCAAAAAAACACAATTTGCCGCCGATACCTCAAGCTCCTGAACCGCTGGCTTTAGGCCCTCTTGAATTAGCTTCGCACGGGTTTGCGGACTCTCCAGTCCGAGCGACACCACCCTCCGCATATGTGCTGCTGCCCTCAGCAGTTCTTGCCATTCTGCTTTCTTTTGATCGAGAATCCAGCGCCGATGCTCCTTCCTGCTGGTTGCGCCGAAAGACCAGATCGCAATGCTTACGACTGCCACGATGGACACGAGACTGGAAATAGGTTGAATCCATTGTTTCCACCAAGGGTCAGCGTTGGGTGGCAGGACACATTGAACCACAACCGGCGCTTGCGTCAGTTGGTCCACGAAAAGAGCGGCTATCGACGCTGCATGGAGGATCATGGCTTCCACCTCGTATCTTAAAGAGTCGAGCAAAAGGTTATCACGATGAGCACACTGAAAGCCGTTCGCGGCAGGCGAGATTTGTTGCTACCGGAGACGGGCGCTTTGGAACCGGATCAACGCTACCGTACGAATCGTTTTTTGCCCCCTGGTGTGGAAGTAAAAGCCACCTTCCGCCATGGCAATCGCATGAAATGCATCTTGCAGATTATTTCTGCCGTTCAGTTACCCTCAAGTTGGGTCGTCCTCTCGGACTGATCGGAACGGAATGTTGCGTTCGGGGAATGGGCACCCCCCTCCCCCTATTTATTGTGAAACTGTGAGACTGTGATGGAATTGGATAGCGTTCATGTTATTGCCCTGCCAGCCAAACCCCAACGAACATTTAGACTAAAAGAGTTATGAGCACATTGAAAGCTGTACGCGGGACGCGGGACTTGTTGCCGCCGGAGACCGCGCTTTGGAACCGGATTGAGGCTACCGCACGAGACGTTTTTGCCCGCTACAACTTCGGCGAGATTCGTACGCCGGTCTTTGAGGACACCGCTCTCTTTGCCCGCGGCGTGGGCGAGGAAACGGACATTGTCTCGAAGGAAATGTACACCTGGGAGGATCGCGCGCGGGCGCAGTCGGAGAAAACGCAATCCCTGACACTCCGACCTGAGAATACCGCTGGCGTCGTGCGCGCCTACATCGAACACGGGCTCGGCGAGAGCGGCCAGTTGCAGAAGCTCTACTACATCGGCCCGCAGTTCAGGCGCGAGAGGCCGCAGAAGGGACGCTACCGCCAGTTTTCGCAGATCGGCGCGGAGGTGATCGGGCCGCCGTCGGCTGGCAGCGAAAGCCCGCTGCGCGACGCCGAAGTGCTGGAGATGCTAGCTACGCTGCTGGATGAGCTGGGCATCAAGGGATGGACGCTGCATCTGAATTCTGTTGGGTCGGCGACTGACCGGGCGCGCTATAACGAAGCGCTGCGGGGTGCGCTGTATCCAGTGGTTTCTCAGATGTGTGTGGATTGCCAGCGGCGCGCCGTCACCAATCCGCTGCGCGTGTTGGATTGCAAGGTGCCTGAAGACCAACCGCTTATCGAGACGCTGCCTATGATTGCGGATGCGTTGGATCAGGACTCGAAGGCACATTTTGCGGCGGTGACGGCGGCTCTGGATGCGGCGGGCGTTCCGTATACACGCAATCACAGGCTGGTGAGGGGTCTGGACTATTACACGCGAACCACTTTCGAGTTTACGCATGGCGGACTGGGCGCGCAGAATGCACTGCTCGGCGGTGGGCGATATGACGGGTTGAGCGAGATGCTGGGCGGACCGAGGGCGCCGGGAATCGGCTTTGCAATGGGCGAAGATCGGCTGGTGCTGACACTGCTGGCCGAGTTGGAAGGAAAGTCGGTTGAGCACAAGGCCGATGCGTTTATTGCGCCGCTGGGCGAGGGGATGAATGCTGCGGCGCTGGGGTTGGCGCGAGATCTGCGGCACCAGGGGCTGTGGATTGAGTTAGGCGAGGGCGGATTTCGGCTGAAGAAATCCTTTGAGGCGGCCGACAAGACGGCGCGGCAAATTGTGATTCTGGGCGAGGATGAGCTTCAATCCGGTATTCTTACGGTGAAGAACTTTTCGACGGGCGTTCAGACTAAGGTTCCTCGCGAGGAACTGGCGATTTTTCTTTCTACCCCCGCAAGCGAGTAAAGGACATAAGGTTGTGCTCGATTTTTTAGGTAGTCTTGAACGGACGCATCATTGCGGCGAGTTACGCGCCTCCCACGCAGGCCAGCAGGTTGTATTGATGGGCTGGGTCAACCGCCGTCGCGATCACGGTAACTTGATCTTTCTCGATTTGCGTGACCGCTCCGGCATAAGCCAGATCGTGCTGGACAAAGAACTAACTCCCGACGGCCACATGAAAGGCGAGCAGGTCCGCCCTGAGTATGTCGTCGCTGCGGTGGGAAAGGTGCGCCTGCGCGATCAGGATGCTATCAACCCCAAGATGCCCACGGGCGAAATCGAGATTGAGGCGACACAGTTACTAGTTCTGAACGACGCGCGGCTGGCACCTTTTTCGCCTTCTGAAGAAGCAATCCAAAACGAAGAGGTTCGCCTCAAATACCGCTACGTGGATCTGCGACGCCCGGAGATGCAGCGCAATTTCCGCTTGCGTCACGACATTACACTGGCAATCCGCGATAACCTGAGCCGCCAGGGATTTCTGGAGATCGAAACGCCCATCCTCACTAAGTCAACCCCCGAGGGCGCGCGCGATTTTCTTGTTCCGAGCCGCGTGCATCCGGGCCAGTTCTACGCGCTGCCGCAGTCGCCACAGATCTTCAAACAGATACTTATGATCTCCGGCTTCGACAAGTATTTTCAGATCGCCCGCTGCTTCCGCGACGAAGACCTGCGCGCCGATCGCCAGCTTGAGTTTACGCAGGTCGATCTGGAGATGAGCTTCCCGCAGCAGGAAACGGTTTTTGCTGTAGTCGAGCAGTTCATGGCGGCGGGATTTGCAGCGGCTGGCGTCACGCTGCCGACGCCGTTTCGTAAGATTACTTACGATGATTCAATGCGGCAGTTCGGCACGGACAAGCCGGATATGCGCCTGCCCGGGCTCGTCGACGTGCGCTTGGCCTTTACGGACGCGGCGCTGGCGACTCTGCAGATCGATCCGGCGCTGCCGGTGGTGGCCTTCCGCATTCCCAACGTGGGCGAGTTGAGCCGCAAGGAACGCGAAGACAACCATCCACTCTTCGACCTGAAGAAGGGCGCCAAGTTTATCGACGATTTCAAGCGCCTGGCCAAGGGCTTCCCCGAGTCCGCGGTCAAGGTGCGCGAGCTGGCGGGCGCTGCTGAAGCCGACTTCGTCATTATCGTGGCTGGCGACCCGGCGCATCCGGTCAAGGCCAGCGACACCAAGTTTGAAGGCCGGCTGAGCGAGCGCGAGATCAATGTCTACTCGGCCGCTGGCAATTTCCGAACCGAGTTAGCCAAGAAATACGCCGACCGGCATGGAGCATTCGATATTACCGAAGCAGTAATTCATCCGGATCGGCCGATTAGCGGAACTGCGGCTGCGGGAGTAATGGCCTTCAATCCCATCTGGATTACCGACTTTCCCATGTTCGAGTACGATACGGCAACGAGTAAGTGGATGCCGGCTCATCATCCGTTTACCGCGCCGCACGAGGCCGACATGGCCAACTTGATCACCGACCCGGCCAGCGTTCGCGCTAACTGTTATGACTTGGCGATGAACGGCCTCGAACTCGGATCGGGTTCCATCCGTATCCACCGCAAGGACGTGCAGCAGCAGATATTCCAGTCGTTGGGGATTTCAGACGAAGAGGCCCGCGCGCGTTTCGGCTTCTTCCTAGACGCTCTGGAATATGGCACTCCGCCTCATGGCGGCATTGCGCTCGGAGTGGACCGCATCGTAATGTTACTTGCCGGCTCACCTAGCCTGCGCGAGGTCATAGCCTTTCCGAAGACTGCCAAGGCCATCGACCTGATGGTAGACGCGCCGACAACAGTTACCGAGCAACAATTGAAGGAATTACATATCCGGGTAGCGCTCAAGAGTTAGTAACTCCGTATAACTCGCTTAAATAGGTAAGGCATGCGGATCAGGTTTTGCCCATAACTCTACCGAAAAAGAAGAACGGCCCAGACTGAAAGGTCCAGGCCGTCCTTTGTTCAGTGCCAGCGCCCATGCGCGGGCATATTTCTAGCTTCATTACTTATCGGCAACCAGAGCGTTGAGCAGCCCCGTTCCGTTCGGTGAACCCCAGCCAGTTACCAGGTCATAGCCAGTTACAGCCGAAAAGCTGCCGGATTTGCCGCTGGTGATGTCGTGGAAGTCCGTGTCGTAGCTTGAGCTCACGCCGATGGCATAGAGAAGTGGGTCAAGGAAGCCGATTGTAGCGTCGCCGTTGGCCACCAACTGCTGGTTGACCAGCGCGATGTAGCCGGCCCACATGGGAGCGGCAAAGCTCGTGCCTCCAAACTCATTCGCCAGACAGGTCGTCTGATCGGAGCAAGTGTAGAAGGTGAAGTTAGCGTTGGCCGAAACATCCGGGCCATTGCGAAGAGTGGTCGAACCCTTGTTGCTGGAGTTGATAACGCCGGAAAGTTGCTGCCATGTGGGGATAGCAATTTTGTCTGGTGAGATGCCGCCACCGCTGTCTACCCAAGCGGTCTCTGACTTCCATGCCCCGCCCGCACTGGCTGTTACCAGATCCGTGCCGCCGACAGAAACGATAAACGCATTGTCAGCCGGCCAAGCCTCATTTCTTGTCGACCATGTGGAATCGTCGCCAGAGGCCGCGAAAAAGTTCTGGCCCTGAGCCGCCATCTTTTCAAAGAACGGGTTCAAGGTGGTCGGGTCTGCCGGCGTCCAGCCCCACGAGCAGCCAATCGTAGTGGGCAACGGGCTGTGCGTGGTCATGGCGCTGATCATCGCCGTATCGGTTGACCCGATGTACTCCGTCAAGCTTGCCAATCCCGGCGCCATGCCGATCGCCTGGGTCATATCGAGCGTCTGTTCGGTGTCGTCGCAATCGCCACCGGCTCTTGAATCCACACAGCTTGTGCTGGTTCCGTCCGTGGAAAGCAGCGTGATCGGCACAGTGTTGGTTTGCTTGGCATTCTTGAAATAGGTGGTCAGGTCTGCAAGATCGGTGCCCAGAAACTCTAGCAGCCCGAGGTTCTGCCCCGCACCCGTTAGCGCCGTTCCGCCGTAGTAGGCCGCGCGCATATCGCTGCCTAGGAACGACGCCGACGGGCCGGAGCCAGTGGTGGCATGAGAGACAAGATTTTTGGCGTCGATTCCAAGGGACGCCGCAAACTCGCTCCGCTTGACGAGCATGGGATGCGGAATCGAGAAGTTATCCAAGCCTGAGACGTGCCAGAGTGCGAACGGCAGGTCCACAGAGGGCTCACTGTCTGGCGCGTAAAAGACACGGTTCTCGGTGGGATGCTGATAGGTCCGCATATTCACGTGGAAGGTTGTCTCGATGGCCGAAACGGGGCCCTTGACTTGCACATCCATGCCATCGCGTGAGCCACCGACGACCGTAAGTCCGTTGGCCTTGACCAAGGCAACAACCGCGTCATAGTTCGCCTGGCTCGGACCGAACCGCGCTGTGAACTCCTGCGGGGTCAGGTATTGCCGGAACGAGGGGCTGGTTGGGTTGCTGAGTTCGCTCAAGAACGCATCGAGCCCAGCCTGATCACCTAGCGGTAGAACAATGTCCAACTGCATGATTTGGGTTGCAGGAAGGCGCCCGACTTGCGGTGCTTGTCCGTTAACGGTTGCCTCACGCACATGGCGAGTCATCAGCGATTCCGCGTGGCCTGCCAATGTTCCGGTCGACGCGATCGTTGCAATAGTCAACACAAAGACACTGATTCTGCGATTCACAGTTCCTCCTATGTGGCTTGTTTGGGTTGTTCTGAATTGCTGGCGGGGGAGGTTCGGTCCGCCATAAAGGAGACTGGCTGTAATTGTGAGGAGGGTCACCCAAACTGTCAAGTACGAAATTGGCCATCCCTTAACTGCCCAAATGCAAAAGAGATGCCTCGGACATCGTTGCTCCACTTGGAGTATGCGCATGTCCAGCACCGTCCGGGGTCCGGGATTCTGCTACACTGGTTCAAGCGCAATCCAAGGGGGCAAACGCGCTAGGCCGCGCCCCGAAGATACGCTCCTGCAATCCAAGTTCGGGGAGTGGCTCAGCCTGGTAGAGCACCTGGTTCGGGACCAGGGGGTCGGAGGTTCAAATCCTCTCTCCCCGACCATCTTTAGAATCAATCGGTTACAACAAATCTCCCGGTGCTGAATAGTATGGCCCAAGGGGTCATTTTTAGCAAGGATTTTCGCGGTTTTTAGACTGACCGCATGAACCGATTCCGGTTTCGGCTTCCGCTATTTCAAGCGATATTAGGCCGCGTTCGATTTGAATAAAGTGCTGCGTAAATCCACCCGGATTCCCCACCCGATGCTTAGGCAGGAAAACCCCGCCGTAGTCGATGCCCAAGGCCCGATTCACGTCTGAGGCTCTGAAGGGCTGCACCAAGGTTCCACTTTCGATGGCTTCGCGGATGTGGCGCATTGTGCGGCGTTCCGCTACCACGGACGTTCGGCGTTCTGACTTGACGGGAACTTGCATCTGGAATCTCTATCCCTCAGACCCGAGCGTGGCGATTATCTGGCCTTTCCATTCGCTCATCAGAACCATTTCACAAGTGACGCTTGCACCGTCCTTGCCCACCAGTTCCAATTCACCAGCGTGAACCACGTCCTCAGCCTTGAAGGATTTTGACATCGCGTCCAGCAATTTGCGCTTGTACACGGTGTCCAGATTCCCTTCAAGTTGATCGCCCTTTGTCTCCCAAACCACAATCCGCTGTTTCTTGCCGGACTTCTGGTGCGCAAATACGAAGTCTGGGTAAACCCGATTCTTGCGCCACCCCTGAAGTGCATAGTTTCCAGCCTTGGCAACGTTGCGGTGCCACCAGTCCAAGGCCGCTTGCTCATCCAAGTAGCAGGCAAACTCCGCCTCATCCGTGTTGAAATCCTCTTCATAGACGGGCGCAAAAATGCTCTTCTCTACGGGGCCGCCCGATGATGGTCGCACCAGCTTACGCGCCTTCTCAGGCCGATCCGTCTCCATTGCCATTGGCAATTCCCACACAGCCCGGTCCGCCCGCAACCTGAATTGAATCCGCTCCGCCGATACGTCACTGAAGAATTGCGTCTCTGCCAGCCGGTCACGTTCTTTCACCAGCCACTTGCGAAGCTCCTCAAGGATGTAGCCGGACGCGCCGCCAAGGTCCGCATCGCTCAACCCGCGCCCGCGTAGGTCAGCAAGCAACTCCCCAATGAGTGCGCGTGCCACCCAAGGATTAGGCAGAATGTCCACCATTAGCCGGGTTGCGTACACAGTGTCGAAGCTCGCAGCTTCAACCACGGTCTGCCGTCCCGTCTCCTCAAGCCAATCCTTGCCGGTCCCGATTCCCACCCGCACAACATAGCTTGCCTCCGCCGTGGGAGCCTTTGAAAGTTGTTCCACCAGCGGCTTGAGGTCCAGCGCCTTCCAATTCAAGCGGTACAAGACATCCTCTTCATAGTCCAGAGGACGCGACTTCTTTCCGTCCACCCAATTCACCATTGGAAGGAAAATCCGCAGTGTACGGAATTTGTCTCGCCTTTGCACCTTGCGAGTAGTTTGCTTTGCATCGGAACTGCCGTCACCCTCTTTCACCTTCCCGGCAAGGTCCGCCATGCCGTCTTTCTCCAGACCCGTCTTGATGCTGTCCACCACATCCTTTGTGCTCGCATGGTGGCAGAAGATGTAGCACTCATTCAGGACGGCCAACTCCTCAGGAACGTAGTGCGCCTCCGGCTGCCTCAGAATCCGCCCCACAAGCTGTGTAAGGGCGTTGAGGTTGCGATTCGTTGCCAGCGTGCAAAGCACATAAGCAAACGGGCAATCCCAACCTTCCTGCAATGCTTGCTTGGTGATGATGACGCGCACGGGGCAAGTGGAACTCAGCAGGTCACCGTTACCTGGATTGTCCAGTTCATTCGTGTCCGCTGTTTTCACAGCAACCTGTGTCCGGTCCAGCCCAATCGAAAGGAGAAAGTCCCGCGCATCCTCAGCGTGAATCATTTTCCCGTCGCGTTGTTCCTTGCCGGTCCGCTCCACTTGCACAAGCAAGATTGGGCGAATATAGCGGGATGTGTTCGCTCTCAGCCGGTCCGCGCTCACTTGCAGGCTGGTGAGTCTGTCAAAGCTCTCCCGCAGACAGTCTTTCCAGTCGTCCCCAGCCTTCACCTTCACATTGATGGGCAGCTTTATCATCTCCGCCGCTTGCAGCGCAGCGCCCCGCACATCCACCAGCCAATTCGCGTTTTCTTTCGGAGTGGCAGAAAGCTCCAAAACAAAGGACGGGTTGAATCCGTTGATTGTGTTCATAGCGATGGTGGAGTAACCCTTGTGGCCCTCGTCCATCACCACCACGGGCCGAATGAGCCTCAACACATTGCCCAAGCTGTCCTTCGCCGTTGCGCCCATCGTATCGGAGCGCCCATAGCAATCCAGATTCGGAATTCGCCCGATCAATTCCCAATGGCGCTGTATATCGTCTCCCGCCGGAAAGAATCCGTGAACGTTGCCCCGGTCCCGGAAGAGCCGCAGAGTCTCTTTCGTCTCCCGATTCGCGGACTGGAGCATTAACAACATCACGCAAAGATTGTTTTGCACGTCCATTGCATTGAGTGGGGCATCCTTCTCAAGAATCTTCACTCGCCCCGCCGCCGCACGGTCAAGGATTTGACGTATCGGGTGTTCACGGCTTGTGAGTTGCCGCTTTGTTTGTGAATAGATCGCTTCATTGGGCACAATCCAGAGGACAAAGCCGCAATTGCTCTCCAGATAGCTGCCCATGATGCGAGAAACCGAATACGCCCCAAGCAGAGTCTTGCCTCCGCCCGTTGGAATCTTCAGGCAAACGCTCGGCACATCGTTTCCAATGCCATCTTTGCGAGAGACGTATTGATGGCTCCGGCGAGAAACCGGAAGGACGCCTTTGTTGCGCAGCGCGTTCCATGCCTGCCTTGGAAAATCGGGAATCGGCACTTCCACATCGGGGTTTTCGAGCGCAAGGGCGCGGGTCTTTTCCGCCTTGGCTCTGAATAGAACAAGCTGCTCAAGGTAGAGGTCAACCGTGTCAAGACTGTCCTGTTGATAGGGCTTCAGCTCCATGCGCGTCAGCCCTTCTCAATTCGGTAGAGGGCGAATGGCAAGGGCGCATATTCAACGCCCATCGGCAACAGCTTGGTGTTGGGCACATATTTTGCGGGCGCAAACACAAGATGCTTCTTCCCGGCGGGCTTCGCCTTTGCAACTTTCTCTGCGAGTGCGAGGGTGAGCGCAGCATCGGCGGACTTGAGAAAATCCAAATCAGGGCGGTACACAAGCCACACGTAATAGGCCGCGCTCTCCCCCAAATACCAGTCCTTCGCCTTTGCTTTGGCCGATTCAAAGGCTTCACCAGTTGCCGTATGAAAAAGCCACGCGCCAACCGAAAGGTAATCAGGCAATGATTCCCCGGTCAGAATCTTGTCTACATCCAATTCGGGTCCAAGCGTGCAAAAGGTAAACTCTCCGCCCAAACCTTCCGTGCGTTCCGTGACCTTCTTTTCACCCGTGACAATCAGTTCGCCGTCTTTCACCGTTTTACTGATGCCGTCAAATCGCGCTGTGTTTGCCGCCTCTATCTCGGCAACGCTCGCCAGCAACTTATCGGCCTTTTTCAGCTTTGTCCACGTCAGCGATTCACGGAGTAGCTCTTCTTTTTGTGTTCCCTGAAATTCGTAGCCCTGAATGACCCGCCGAAGGCGCTCCGCCGTAAGCGTGTCGGCATAGTCCTCGCCCTCAACGAGAATAAAGCGGCGGCTTCCCTCGTCCTTTACGTTTGCAGCCAACACTGCATGAGCTGTTGTCCCGGAACCTGCAAACGAATCGAGGACCAAGGAGTCATCATCCGTAGCTAACTCAAGGACCCTAGATAACAAGGCTGTCGGCTTAGGCGTGATGAATACGTCATCATCCCCTTTCGCGTTCAAGATCGCTAAGACTTCCTTCTTCGCGTCTTGCGTGTGTCCAACATCCTCGTAGAACCATATTGTCTGTGGAACGCGGCCCTGTTTCACATTCGACAGAAACCTCTTGATACGAGGTGTATTGCCTCCGTCTTCGCCCCACCAAATTCGTTTGTCTCGGTCAAGAGTCTTGAATTTCTGCTCACTAACTCGCCAATATGTTCCGGGAGGTGGCCCTTCAAATCTCCTTCCCGATGGAGTGGTAATCGGGTATCTGCCCTCGCTGTAGTAGTTCCTTGCCGACATATCCCCGGAGGTCCAAGCCCCGCGTGGATCATTGTCGGGGTTGCTATAACGTGCCTCCATTTCCTCCGTGCGCTCAAGGAGTTTGGGTCTCCAGATTGTTTTCGACTTGGCATAAACAATCACATAATCATGGTCCGCTGAAAAGAATTGAGCCGTGTTCTTTGGAGAAAACACCTTCTGCCAGATGCAGGTTGCAACAAAATTCTTGTCGCCAAATATCTCATCCAGAATTGTTCGCGCGTGTTGACTCTCGTTGTCGTCCAACGTCATCCAAAAGCTGCCAGTCTCGGACAGCAACTCATGGAGAAGAGTGAGGCGGGGCCACATCATCGCGCACCACTTGTCGTGGCGCAACATATCTTCCGCATTGATGGGATTAGTGGACAGCCACTCCTTCATCATCGGGCTGTTGACGTTATCGTTGTAGCTCCAGCCCTCATTCCCGGTGTTGTATGGCGGGTCAATGAAGATGCAGTCCACCTTGCCCGCATACATCGGCAAGAGCGCCTTGAGCGCGTGCAGATTGTCCCCGTGGATGATGAGATTGCCATTGAGGGACGGCTCCCCCACAGACTTGCCCGCATCCGGCACCAGTGGACGATACGGCACGGTCAAATGGTGGTTGTAAACGAACTCTTTCCCTTTGAACTGAAGCTCCGGCATAGGGTCTGACAATCCTCTTGCTTTCTTTTGAAAGTCTACATCTGTGAGGCTCCGGCGTGGCTCCTCAGAAGTCTTGCATTGCGCAGCTTACTTTGTTTTCCGGCTAGATCGACTCGTCCGCCGCTCCAGCCCGATGCCGCTCTTGGGATTTCGGGCACGGTCTTTCTGGTCCTCGTAGTACTTCCGCATGTATTTTCGCTTCTTTGCGCGTGTTCCTTCGTCGCTGTCGTAGAAGTACTGCCGACATTTCCCGGCGTGGAATTCTTGGTCTGTCCGATTCGCCGCGAAAAACAGCCGTTGGCATTCCTTATTCTTGCAGCGGCGTATGCGAGATAGCAGACGCGGGTCCTGAGTTAGCCACAGCAATCCGCTGACGGCCTCGTGCTCCCAAACATCTTCCGCCGTTAAGCCTTCCGCATCCGCAGGAATGAACGCCGATTGAAGACCTTTGCGTGAGTAAGAAACACGGCTGCCCCATCTGTAGCAACTCAGGGCTTCACCAAGCTGCTTGAGCAAGGGCAAAAACCCTAAACCGGGACCCTCTCCAAATTTGCAGAGTAGGTCAAGGATGTGCTCAACGCGCATGGTCTGTGGGTCTTCAGGACGCTCTTTCAGACGCGAAAAGAGGCTTGCAAAAAAGATGTTGGCAACAAAGGGAGAAACAACCTTTGGGCCATTCCGTTTTAGCATTGTTGTCTTCTTACGAATAGATGCATTCATGCGTAAGCAATCATAACAGTGGTTTCCGCAATCTGTCCGTGACACTCTGAGGACGTTGTAGAAAATTCGCACCGGAAAAATAGGCGTGCCCACTGCCGAATGTGAGCAGCCCGCAGTCAGCGGGAGAAAGCGAGTAATAAAAATGTTCAACCAAGACAAAACGGCGTCTCAATGCGGACACCTTGACCGTGAGATTCCCTCACAGAATTGGGGCGATTTTGCTCTGGACATTATCACCAACGGCAAGAACGGTTTTCTGAAATGCGCGTGGGACAACCCAAAGGAACCGTGCGATTGTGGCGGCAAAACCCACGTCGTTGATGTGGTGTGGGAACGTGACCCCGGTGAGCAGGACCGCCGTTGGGTGCGCATGGAGGTGCGCTGTGAAAAGGGACGCGGCTATTTACTGCTCATTCGGAATCATGCCGGAAAGTCCTATTTCGACACGGTATTGCTGGATGACAGCGTTGTTTCTCCGTTTGCGGAAGGAGCACGCTGGTGACCTTCCTTCAGATTGCTTTGAATTGCATCCAGCGCGGATGGTTTGTCTTTCCGTGCAAGCCCAAGAGCAAGGAACCTCAGCTCTACGGTGCCTTCCACAACGCCAGCACGGATGAGTCACAGATACGGGATTGGTGGTCCAAGTTTCCCAATGCCAACGTTGCAATTGCACTGCGCAAGAGCGGGCTTGCCGTCCTTGACTGTGACCACGGCAACGTCACAGAAGCAGACTTCCGCACGTGGGCAGCGGCACACACGCTACCCGAGACATACACTGTGCGGACGGGCCGCCGCGTCAATGGGAAGACCGGAGAGGCTGAGTTCGGAACACAGATGTACTATGCGGCGGATGACCTGCCAACCGCGCCATGGGTGGACGGTGCGCACGGAGGTGAGGTCCGGTGTGCAACCGGGCACGTTATGGCAGCCGGTAGCGTTCACCCGGAAAGTGGTGAGCGGTACGAGGTCCTTGCGGATGTGCCGATTGTTCCGGCCCCTTCGTATGTCCGCAACCTGAAGGCATACAGGCTGCCAGTGAAGGCGGGGCCGATGGAGAAAATACCGGAAGGAGGCGGGAGACATGCACAACTCACGTCCGTTGCCGGGAAGCTGCGTGTATCCGGGCTGGATGCGGATGCCATCCACGCGGCCCTCATCCCCATCAATGAGGCTATCTGTGCGGACCCGGTATCGGATGCGGACCTGGAGCACATCGCAGAGAGCGTCTCACGGTATGCTGTGCCCGAGCCGGAAATTGCAGTTGTGATTGGGAGCAGCAAGAAGACTCAGCCGGAGCCTGCCAAACAGACGGAGCGCGTGCGTCCCGTATATCCCATTTCCGCTTGGGA
The DNA here is from genome assembly GCA_049518535.1 of Occallatibacter sp. Classification (GTDB taxonomy): domain Bacteria; phylum Acidobacteriota; class Terriglobia; order Terriglobales; family Acidobacteriaceae; genus Telmatobacter. Next base: position 28,746 of record JBEKRS010000003.1, read on the forward strand.
AGGGACCATCATTGCGGATTTTGCAAAGCTGTGCGGAACTGACAACAACATCCCGCTCAAGATGTATGCAGAGGCGTTCCGCTGCGTGCTCGGGGCTGTAGTTGGTGACCGCTTGTCGTGCCCAAGCGTGGACGGCGGATTGCCGCGCACGTACACCGTCATAGTGGCTCCGAAAGGAAAGGGGAAGGGTACTGCCATCCGCCGTGCTGTCCGCTTCTTTAATCAGCCTTGCGATGGTTGGAGCGGGAGCGGCAACAGTAGCGGAGTCCGCGTGTCTTTTACTCACGGTCTGCTTTCCGGTGAACGCGATTTTGAGTGGAAGCCAAAAGGCATAGGCGCACACATGGCCGCCGCGTCCAGTGTGCCCGGCATGGCCCGGCTGTGTCGGGACCTGGATTCAACCATCAAGAACAAGCCGCAAATGACGTGGGGCAATACACTGCCGCGTGTCCTCAGCGTTCATGAGGAAATGAAAACCTTCCTCAGCACCTTGTTCATTGAGGGGGGCGTTGGAAGCGGCATGGAGGGCGTTGTTTGTCAGCTTTGGGATGATGTGACATTCCACGGCACTGCCACGGGCACGCGCGATGCGGCCTATGGGGAAATGATGTTCTCCATGCTGTGTGGTGTGACGGAGGAAGATTGGTTTGACTTGCTTAGCCGTGGCAATGCCGTTGGCAGTGGCTTGATGTCCCGGTTCAACATCATCGGCACTGAGGGCGGCTTTGAGAACGTCAGCAAGATGAAGCCCACGGACTTCACACAATTGCAGAGTACATTCCTGCCACGGGTGATGCAGCTTGAGGACGCACACGTGCGCTTGGTGCCATCCTCTGCCGCTGAAGACATCATTTGCGAGTGGGCTGACAACTTGCCGGAAGGCTCAGAGCGGATGAACGTTCACGCATGGCGTAATGCACTGCTCATAGCGTGGCTACGGCACGAGACGGTCATCAGCGCAGAGACCGCGCAAGATGCCGTGAACCTTGGTCAGTACCAGATTGCATCGCACGAATACTACCGGACCAGTTCGGCGGACAACGCCATTGCCAAAGTGCAGGGGCGCATTATTCGTGCCCTGGATACGAAGGGTCCAATGAAGAAACGCGAACTGCAAAAGGTGATGCACGCGGAAAGGGATGGCACAGAACTGTGGAACCGTGCGCTTGACGGCTTCATCCGGGATGGACGTGTTGGCAAGAGAGAGGACGGGACCTTGTACCTAGCCGCGTAGTGTCCACCAGTCCCCACCCCGTCCCTGTTTATGTGTAGAACTTTATTATCATATATGTATGTATATGATAATAAAGGATATGTTGTATTGGTCTTTACAGGGACCCGTGGGGACATGGGGATTTTGGGGACAAATCAGCCACCCGATGAAAGGACAAAATGAAAAAGGAAATGACTATCCGTACTGTGTGCGGCTTAGTGGCAGCAATCCGGCAAACACTCCCGAGACGCGGCACCGGGTCAATGTCGTACAAAGCGTTGCGCCGGGCGGTCAACGATGCTTGCACGGAGCACCAGTGGGCTGTCGCCATACACGCCCTCACACGTGATGCTGAGATTACCGTGGTTGGTGACCGTGTGACCATGATTGAAATTCCGTATGGCAGCCGGTCACATCGGGCTGAAACTGCCATGCACAACAGCTTGCACTAGCAGACGAACACAAGACGAAAATGGGATTTATTCTTGTGCGTGTGAAGAAAAGACTACTGGTGTGCTCTCCTACGGACCCTCTTTAACATTTGACCCCGCCCCCGGTCCCTTTCACCCGCTGGACACATCGCATGAAAGCGTGTGGGGGGGTGGGTCAAAATCTTGCCGACACTCCCCTGTGAGAGCGCCGCAATCCACAAATCTACATACACGGACAATTCTAGGAAAATAGTAAACTATTCAAAATACTAGGCTTATTGTGAGAAAGGCCCGCCCGGAGACGGGCCGCTGACACGAGTCCCTCTTATTTCTCGGTCACCCCCGTTACGTCCAGCCGCTCTTTGAGTTCATGTCCCTTTTTGTCGTGCATGACCACGGTTAAGCTACGCGCGTCCTGCTTCACGATTGGGTAGTCGTCACCAACGATGAAATCTTGTGATCCCCAACTATGGATTTGTTGTGCGGTATAGTGCTTCGTCCCGATGTCACCTTCAATGACGAACACCCTAAACGCGCGGGATACGGGAGGTGGATCGGTTGGTTGGAGATTCCGCACGGCAGTCACATGCAGTGTTTCCGCATGTGCAGCAGCTAACAGCAAGAGCATCAGAAAGAATTTCATTGCATCTCCCCATAGTGTTTGATCGTTCCCCGGATTGTATCCACCGCACCACTAGCTGAGCAGGCTGATTCGCTGGTGCGCGGCTTGCAAGTCGGCAACTGCGAGATGGCAATATCGCTGCGTGGTCGAAAGGTCGGCATGGCCCAATGTCCTTTGCAGGGCGATTGCGTTCCCGCCCTTGCGAAGGTAGTTAGAAGCGTAACTATGCCGCGCCGCGTGTAGTGTCCGGGCGGGTGGTTCAAAGCCCACCTTACGGCACAGAGTCTTGACGCTGCGGAGGACATTTCTCCGGCCCAACTTGGTTCCGTTCCGTGTGGCAAAGACTAGCCGATTGGTGTCCGCATCTGCGATGTAACGCACCAAGCATTTGCGGAGTTCAGTGCTAAAGGGAACGATTCGCGTCTTGCTGCCTTTGCCTTCCAACCGCACCAGCAAATTGTCAAAGTCAAGGGCGTCCGTACACAGTGAAAGCACTTCGCTGATACGCGCTCCCACGTCAAACAGGAACAGCATGATGAGATGTGTCCGCAGTTCGGCCTTGCCCGGTTTATAGGCCACCACACGATGAATTTGCTGTTCGGAATATACGGGCATGTTGTTCTGTGGTTCCTTGAGTCGTGAGAGTTTCGGATGCTTGCAGCCCGGCCCGCATTTTGTCTCGGGGAACGCAAGCCAGTGCGCGTAGGCATTCCAGCATGTAATGGCGCTGTTGATGCCCGTTGGCTTCAGCCCGCGTTCGCTCATCGAAATCACCGCGTTCTGAAGGTCGGCTTGTGTGGGGTTTTCCGGTATCAAGCCAAAGCAGTATTCATACCAGCCAAGAGTTGCGGGCGAGACACAAACGAAGTATTTGCGGTGCTTGATGAAGTCAGCGAAACCAGCCATGAAAATTCCTCCCCAAGGGGTCAAATTCCGGGAGGAATCTTGCAACTGTCTGATTCTAAAGGGGAGTGGCTCAGCCTGGTAGAGCACCTGGTTCGGGACCAGGGGGTCGGAGGTTCAAATCCTCTCTCCCCGACCATTAGTTCTTCTTCCAAATCAGCTACTTACGCTGCCGTTTGTTCTGAGGCTTTTGCCTCAATTCTCGGTACAGCCGGACTTAGCTCGAAGCCGAAACCGCACTTCTGAGCGTCCATTCTCCGGAACTCTTCGTCGTCTTTGATTTGTCATCGAGATCGCCCGTGCTCTCCTCGGCATAGCCCATCCAGTGCTTGCGAAGTCCTTCTGAACACCCGGTGCATTTTCGGAGATGCGGGTTCAGAAAACGCCGGAAGGTATGGTTGCCCGCTTTGTTTGTGCCGGTGCAGGAATTAACCCACCCCAATTCCTCAAGCACCGGATAAAGATGCCGACGAATGATGTTCGAAAAAGCAAAGGGCTTCCCGTTTCGGGTGATAAAGAGAAAACCGCTCTAGCGCCCGCGGAACGAACTCCCTCAGTATGGTCGCGATCATTGGATGAAGTTCGTCCTACCGCTTAGTATTCAAACACCCCCTAAACCTTTTTTAATCGGGTTTTCGGGAGGCCCCAAAGAGTTATGTCCCTGCAAGCAGTAGTAAGCATCAAACCTCAGGGCTTGATAAATTGATCGCATCGGCGAGGATGTACTCGTCAAGAACCGAATATATCGATCAACGAAAACGCGAAACTCATGCGAGCCTCGATATTCCCCGCGAAGGAGTCCGACCATGCGCTCTGACATTGTTCCCGGAAGCACTCTTTCCGATTACGAGCTTCCCGATCACACGAGCACAATACGTAAGCTCAGCGAATTGCAGGGCGATGACTCGCTGATCCTTACGCTCGCACGCGGCCATTATTGCCCAAAGGAGCATCAGCAGCATCGCGAGCTGGTATCTTTTTATCCCAGCATCGCTGTGGCGTATACACGGATCGTCACCATCTCCACCGACGACCACCACACATTGCAGGAATTCCGAGCGTCACTCGGCGCCCAGTGGACGTTTCTTTCTGATCCTGAACGAAAGGTTCAGAAAGACCTGGACATCCAGGAGTACACGGACCCCGAGCACAATCCGATGATTCCGCACACGCTGGTTCTCAAGCCGGGTCTGGTGATCTACCGCATCTACAACGGCTACTGGTTCTGGGGGCGTCCTTCCGTCATCGACCTATGGCACGATCTGCGCACAATGATGAGCGAAATCCGTCCTGACTGGGATCTGAGCACACCGGGACTCCGTGAGGCTTGGAATGCCGGCAACTTCTCGTCATTTCACGGGTGGGATAAAAATGCGAAAGCGGCTTCGAAAGGGATAGAAGGAAAGCGCTGATTGCAAGGTAGAAATGTGGATGATCCAGCCCTGGCCCGGAGACGTCCAATAACGGCCGCCGACGTCAATCAATCAAGCACACAAGCGAACCGGTGGATCCTAATCTATCGCCAGGATGATTTCGCAAATTTCTTTACAATTCGCGGGCAGAGCGGCCACTTTCCCTCATGCCAAGTCCAACGTGCTCCAAAATTGCTAATCGCGCCGATCATATGATCGCTGCGCAATTCCACCACAGTTTCACAGTTCCACAGTAAATATGGGGGGGAGGGGGGTGCCTTTTCCCCGAACGATACATTCGGTTGGGATTAGTCCGAGAGGTCGGCTTAACTTGAGAGTAACTAAACGACAAAAATAATCTGCAAAATGGATTTCATGCGATGGCACTGCGGGTTGGTACACAACGACCTCTATCCATGCGCTCCGGGTATAATAGCGCATTACATTCTTCAATTTTTAGGCACCCAAAGGTCGTCGTTCTTATGCCTTCAAACTGTTTGATCATTAAGATTGGTTTGTGAATGAATAGCGAAGAATTCATCCTTGTGACCGGCGCCACAGGCTTTCTCGGGGTGCAACTGGTGCATGAACTGCTGGACCGCAAACCAGAGGCGAAGCTGGCGCTGCTTATCCGCGACCGGCCCGGCCAGACGGGCCAGCAACGCGCCGATTTGATTGTCCCTCCGGTCCAGAGATCCCGCGTGGAGGTCTATTCCGGGGATGTTGGCCAGCCCAACTGCGGGCTTGACACCGCTGCTTATCAGCGCCTTTCCGCAGAGACGACGCGCGTGATTCACTCCGCGGCCACGGTGCGATTCGATCACTCAATCGACGAGGCGCGTCGCATCAACGTCGAAGGCACCCGTCGCGTGCTGGACTTCGCCGCCGGCGCGCGCCGGCTTCAGAGCCTCGCCTACGTTGGAACGGCTTATGTAGCCGGCGAACGCACCGACCTGGTGCGCGAAAACGAACTGGCCGTGGGACAGAGTTACCGCAATACTTATGAACAAACCAAAGCCGAGGCGGAGGCGCTGGTCCACTCGCGGCTCGGTTCTTTGCCTGGCATGATTCTGCGCCCCAGCATCATTGTGGGCGACTCTCGCAGCGGCGCAACCTCCAGCTTCAAGATGATGTATTGGCCGTTGAAGATCTATGCGCGCGGGCTATGGCGCACTGTGCCGGGTTATCCCGATGCGGTGCTCGATATTGTGCCGGTGGATTATGTCGCTACCTCCGTTGCGCGGCTGGTGTTTGATGAAGCCGCCCTGGGAAGCACGGTCCACCTATGTGCCGGGCCACGCGGAAGCGCCACCATCCAGCAGATCGCGCAGCGCGCCAGGGAGTATTTCAACGCGCCTGAGCCGCGCTATGTCAATCCGAGGCTCTTCTTCGCCGCAGTGCGGCCGCTGCTGTGGGTTTCGCTATGGGGGCGAAAGCGCCGTGTGCTGCGCGATGGTCGCGCCTACCGCGACTACTTCACCATGCGCATGCAGTTTGATACGACAAACGCGGAGCGCCTGCTCGGGCCTGCTGGAATTTGCCCGCCGCCGGTGCTGGACTATCTTGACCACCTGTTTCATTACTGCGTCGCCAGCGACTGGGGCCGCAAGCCGGTGCCTGCTCAATGAACATTTTTTGCCGCTATCAACTCTCGTGTGACAAGGGCGTCACGGTGGCCAATCTCGTTGATGAGCTGGTTCGACGGAAAGGGGATTGCGAAGTCGCCGTCGCGGAAGATGGCCCCTTTCATCTCGTGGATCTGCACGCCGATGTTCGATCGATCGATGCTTTTCTGCGCCGCTCGGTCGCGCTCAGTCCGGGCAAACCGGTTGCGATCTACCGCAGCAACGACCGGCAGTGTTTTCACTGGTTTCTGGCGATCATCCGCGCGGGTGGCATCGCGGTTCCGCTGAATCCACTTCTCTCACTGTCCGAGGTGCGCCGCATTCTCACCGAGAGCGGCACCGATATCCTGGTGACCGACAAGGCGGTCTTCGAGCGCAACATAGCCGACCGCGATGCCCTACCGGTGCGCACCTGGATCCAAGCAGACAATGAGCCGGAAACTTTGGACGGATTCCTGCGCGTGGCCATCGACTATAGAAATACTAGCGCGTCGTTTCCGCCATCCTCCATAGATCCGAGCGCGACCGTGGCGATATTTCACACATCGGGGACCAGCGGATTTCCCAAAGGCGCAGCTCTTTCGAGCAACGCGCTGCTGGGAGCACGTGCTTCCACGGTTCTGGCCGGAGTGTTTCTCGGACCTAAAGACTTGGCGCTAATTGCGCTGCCCTGGTCGCACATCATGGCTGTCAGCATTGCGTTATATGGCCTGATGGCAGGCATCCGCGGCTGTTTTCTCGATCGTTTTGAGGTTGCTGCGGCGCTGGACCTTGTAGAGCGCCATGGCATCACCGCTTTCGTTGGCGTGCCGGCCATGTTGGCGAGGCTGGTCAACAGCAATCCGGAGCCAGCACGGCTTAAGAGTGTGCGCTTGTGGCTCTCGGCCAGCGACCACTTGCCCATTGCCGTTCGAGAGCGGCTGCGTGCGTTCGGCGCTTTAATCCGATTGCCGGGTGGGCGGCGCATTCCGCCAGTGTTGCTGAACGGCTACGGCATGGTGGAGCTGGGAGGTCTCGCCATGATGGGAGTCGATCTATCGCTGTTGCCCGGCAGCGGCGACCTCTGCTTCCCTGTGCCGCCGTTTCGCATCCGCGTGGTTGATCAGGACGACCGGTCCGTGGCAGCCGGCGTGACGGGCGAGTGCCAGATCCGACGCTGCGGCTTGGCTCCGCATTATTGGAAGGACAAAGGTGACAGTCAGGGCTTGCTGACCAGCGACGGCTGGTTGCGCACCGGCGACCTGGCCACGCGCAATCGCCTCGGCCTGATCCGGCTGGTGGGGCGCATGAAGGACGTGATCAAATGTGGCGGCTACTCGGTGTACGTGCGCGAACTGGAGGAAGCTGTGCAGGCTCATCCGAAGGTAGCACGTGCTGTCGCCTTCGGCTTGCCCCACAAGGAGAAGGGCGAGATTCCCGTCGCGGCCGTCGAACTACAGCCGGATTCCACGACCAGCGAAAACGAGTTGTTGGAGTGGTGCCGCAAGCGTCTCGCGCCTTATAAAGCGCCGCGCCGCATCTGGATCGTCGAAGCTGGCGACTTGCCCCAGAATCACAACGGCAAGGTGCTGCGAAGGGAATTGCAGGAGCGATTCTCGCAAGAGGTGAACTGTGTGCAATCTAACTCTCTTGCGTCGTCGTAGCTCTTGCACAGTCTGCGCAGCTCTACAGGCCTTAGTCGTGGCGCAGCGCCTCGACCGGAGAAAGTTGCGCGCCGCGCCATGCAGGCATTGCCCCGGCGATCAGCCCGGCCAGGACGGCAATTCCCAGGGCTTCGGCCAGCAGCGGCAAAGGAAGCGACGCCGTGACGATGCTCGCGGTTTCTGGGAGGGCGGCCAGCAGACGCAAGGCAGACCATCCCATGGCGACGCCCAGAATGCCGCCGCCCAGGCCCAGGACCACCGCTTCAAGCTGGATCAGAATCAGCACGTGTCGGCGCTTCCAACCGAGAGAGCGCAAAATGCCAATCTCCTTTGTACGCTCAAAGACGGACATGGCCATGGTGTTGGCGATTCCCAAGATGCCGATGAGCAAGGCGATCGACGAGGTGCCCCAGGCGGAAGCATGCGCCAGCCGCACAAACTGGTTGTTGCTGGCACGCTCGTTTGCGGGAACTGCGCGCAATCCGGGAAGAGCCGTCTCGATCTCGGCCTGGGCCCGCTTCAGATAGGCTTCGGGCGCTTCTCCGGGTGGAGCAGGGCGCAGCCGCACATGAATGGTGGAGACCTTGCCTTCAAGGTTGCTCAGTTTCTGCAACTGGTCGAGCGGCATGATGACTCCTCCGGCCTCGAGCGCCGATCCCCCATGGTAGACCGCAGCCACCTTGAAGGGAGCGCCTTGAATCTCCAGCGTGTCGCCGACTTTCTTGTTCAGGTTGGCGGCTAGAAGCTCGCCCAACATCACTTCCGGCTGACCGTCTCGGAAGGGCCGTCCCGAGAGAAATTGGAGGGACTGAAACTCGTACGAATCCGCCTTCCAGCCGAAGACCAGCGCATTCACCTCAGGGGTCAAATCCATCACGTTGTAGATCATCGGCGTCGCCTGCGCCACCACAGGCAGCGCCTTCAGCGTTGAGCTTGCGGACTCGTCGAGCGAGGTGTTCAGAAAGGTCCCCTGAATAACGGCAATGTCGGTGCCGCTGCTGGAATAGATACGCAGCCATTCATGTTCGAAGGCGAGCGAAAAACCCACCAGGCCGACAAAGGCGCCGATTGCCATGCCGATGCCGCAAAGAGTCAGCAGCGTTCTCAGCCGTCGGCGCCAAAGATTCTTCCAGACAAATCCTGTAAACGACAGTTGAGAAGTGACCAAGGCGGAGTGAACCCTCGTATTTTCAGGTTTGCGAAAACAGACTGCCAGTTTATCCAGCAACAATCGCCGTGTCCATCCATCATTATGGGGCTTGGAAGGGCCTCGCGTCTTCACGCCATGCCCAAGAGAGATAATTTCCCAGAAGCTGCTCGGCCATACGTCAGGCGAAGGCATCTGAAACCGCGGCCCTCCCCACGGTGCTACAGTGGTTTCATATCCCACTTCGTCTTGGAGTTTCGTTTTCGTGCTGGGTCATCGTTCGCTGCTCGTGGTTCTTCTCGCGCTGCCTATCGCCGCCCACGCCGCTTCCCGCGTTCAGGCCGCTCCAGTTCCGCCGGAGATGCGTTCGACGGCTTTCACCGTTACGGTCAACGGCCAGCCTGTGGACGTGGCCCACGCTGCGGCAAGTTATGACTTCGTCAGCTTCGATATCATTGGTCCAGTGAACGTCGAGATAACTGCGGGCGAGCCGGGGTTCTGGGATAAAGGCGTAGACATTCAGCCTTGGCGGCTGGGACTGCGGCCCGCGCGACAAGGCCAAACCATTCGCTTCCGGCTCGCGGCTCCGGCCAAGCTTTCCATTTCCCGCCCCGGCGACTTTCTCAACCACGCCACTATGCTGTTTCTTTTTGCCGGCTCGCCGCCGCCGCCTCTGCCGCGCAACTCGAAGATCCTCGCCTTTCAGCCGGGTGTTTATCGCCAGAGTCTGAATCCCAAGAGCGGCGAGACCTATTACCTCTCGCCCGGCTCTTACTTCTTTGGCAGCCTGAATCTGTGGAAGGTGGAAAACGTAAAAATTCTCGGCCGCGGAACTTTTGTTTACGAAGGTCCACAGGATCCCAACAGCGATGAAGGTTGGATGCAAAAGCCCGATTGGCATTGCATCGGCGCGCTCGAAGCACGCAACGTGGAGATCGATGGGCTGACCTGCATCGTTCGCGCAAGGACCTGGTCGATCCAAATGAAGGACTCCTTTGGCTTTGTGTATGATGACCTGCGCTTGATCGGCGGCAACACGGCCAATGCCAACCAGGATGGCATGGATTGGCTGGGCGGCGGCGATACTATTGTGCGCGACTCTTTCCTGCGCGCGTCAGATGATGTGTTTGCCATGGAGGGAAACTGGGACGGTTACAAAGACGCGGATATGCTGCGCCCCGGCCACGATGTCGATAACATACTCATCGAGCATAGCGTGCTTTCTACAAGCATCTCGAACATCGTGCGCGCAGGATGGCCGCGAAAAATATTCAACTCGCGCAACTTTACTCTGCGCGATTCCGACATTCTTCACGGCGGCATCGGCGCGTGTGGGCAGACTTTTGGCTTGCTCGGCTTCTGGGGCGCTCAAGCGGCCAAGGGCGATCACTCGGAGTTCACCTTCGAGAATCTGTTTCTCGACGATTGGTATTCGCTGGTGCAACTGGAGCAGGAATATCCAAGCCTGCACGGCTTCAACTTCCATAACATCTGGGCGCTGGACCAGCCGCCGCTGGCCGATTCGACCTTGATCGGCGATGTGACAGGCGTGACCTTCGACAATGTGAAGGTCGGTCAGCACCGCGCCGTCAGCAATGCCGATCTGCCGATTGTGGTCTCGGGAGACGTGCAGCCACCTCATTATGTCGACGCGCACGGTCCGGTGGCGGCGTTCACTGTGGACCCGCCGACCTTCAAGCCGGGCCAGCCGGTGACGTTTACTGCGCAGCCCTCGCCCGGCGCGCACTTTACATGGCTCTTCGGCGACGGCACAGGAGCGCATGGTCGCCGCGTGAGCCACCGTTTTCCCGATGCCGAAGGTACGCAACTCGACGGTTCGGGACGCTTCCGGGTTCTGCTCCACGTTGAAGGCCCGAAACACAAACCTGATTCAACCAATGAAGACTGGGCCGCGCAGGGAGTGGTTGCCGTGGACCACTGGCACGACGCTGTCTCGATCTGGGGCCCCACGCTGTCCGGCCTTTCCTGGGGCATCTATCCTGGTGAATGGACCGAGTTGCCCGATCTGACCGCCGAGCGCCCGCTCTTCACCGGCGACTCGCCCAACTTGCACACAGACTCGCAGGGCTTTACGCGTTACGCCGTCGCGTGGGACGGCTTCATCGACATTCCCGCTGACGGCGGTTATAGCTTTCATCTGCTGGCGCGAGATGGCGCGCGATTAGTGATCGACGGCGTCGAGGTGGCCAAGACCGGCCCGCCCTTTGCGCAGGTCTGTGGCTCGCCGGGAAATGCCATGCGTTATGATCGCGGCTCGCTGGGCCTTCGCGCCGGCAAACATACATTTCATTTGGAAGGTCTGCATTCGCTCAGCGAAGGCTCGCCTCGCCTACTATGGGAAGGCCCCGCGCTGCCGCTGACCGACGTGCCGTCGGCGGTGTTCAGTCATTTGCGGCAGGATTCGGTGAAGCAGGCAGCAGTGAATCGGGAATAGGGAATAGAGAAACATACCTTATTTGCTTTTGCGGGTGATTTTGCGAAGGGTATACCATTCATTCCATGGCAAACTATCGCGTCGTTCTCCGCTATTCCGAGGAAGGCTACAGCGTCTCGTGCCCCGGTTTGCCGGGCTGCTGGTCGCAGGGTGCAACCGAGGAGGAAGCTCTTGCGAACATTCGGATGGCAATTCGCGAGTATGTTGAGGCGGCTGAGAGTCCCACGTCCTAGAATCGACACTTGGCGAATCCGGGGGCACAATGTCGGAAGGTGAGCAAATGATAAAGGTCGATTTTTCAAAGGCGTTTTCACCGCGATTAGTTCCCTATCTCGTTGGCGTGATACCTGGTTTGTTTTTTGAGGCGAGTGTTGCATTTGGTGCGCCCGAGATTGCCCGGAGCATCATCTCCGACATAAGACAGGTGTTCCCATTTCCGCCATACGCCATTCTCATTTGTTTCATTGTTTCCGGGTTTGTGCTCGGGCACATTTTCATACAACTTGCTTGGTTTGCTGAATTGCTCCTGGGTGCGGCTTATTGGGCTTGGCGGTTCGGAATCAGAATCACGTTTGGATCTCACACGTTTTACAAGTGGCTTGCCAAGATTTCGACGCCCCCCAATAAACGCGGATACTTCGTTCGGCTCTTTTCGTGGACAGTTTTCGCTGCCCGAGTGCCAAAGCGATACGAGAGCGCGCGGCCTGTAATGAAATGCCTAGGTCTCGCCTCGAAAGAACTGTTGAAGAAGCGTTATGGAATAGACGTGATGGATTCGTTGTCCCCTGATGGCGAGGAATGGCATGTTTGGTATTCCGTTCTTGGTAAACCACTCCCGAGGGTCGCGGAAGGAATAACGACGATGCGAACCTCACTTGGTTGCGGGCTTGCCGGGTTTCTCGCTCTGCCATTCGCGCCAAGTCTCTGGACGCGGTACTTTTTGGGTGCTTGCGGCGTTTTCACGGCCACTGGCTTATACATGACTTGGAGCCGATTCCGATGGAGAACCGATCCGGTGATGCTGAACCACCTGCGGCTCCAGTCCGTGCTATTAGACCTCGCTGAGGTTGGAGAAACGATACCGGCGAAAACGGAGGGACAGGATAAGCTCGACTTGGTATAGCACTGGCCTTCAAAGCCGGGAACCACCCTCCCGCCCCGCCCACTCACTGGTTAAGGTGTTATTCCGCGCCTTCCGCGCTACTTCGGCAATTGGCTCACATCCCAGCCGCCGCCGAGGGCGCGGACTAGACCTACGTTCGAAACAAATTGGCGTGTCTGAAGATCGATGGCGGTGCGCTGATTCTGGAGCAGCGCAGCTTCCGCCGTCAGCACTTCAAGGTAACTCGTCACGCCGCCTTTGTAACGCTGATTGGATAGATCGTAAGAATGTTGGGCTGAATCGACCGCCTTCTGCTCGACGGTCGCTTCTTGCTCGAGAATTCTTAGACCGGAGAGCTGATCTTCTACATCGTTGAAGGCCGTGAGGACAGTGCTTTTGTAAGCCGCTGCCTCGGCTTCGTAGGTATGGCGCGCTTGGTCGGTGAGAGCGTGGCGCTGGCCGGCATCGAAGAGCAGCTCCGTTGCTTGCGCTCCCAAACTCCACAGCGCGCTCGGTCCTTGAATCCAGGTTCCGGCGTTCTCACTTTCAAAGCCGCCCATGCCGTTCAGATTAATGCTGGGATAGAAAGCGCTGACGGCAATGCCGATCTGCTCGTTGGCGGCTGCTGCGCGGCGTTCGGCGGCAGCGATATCCGGACGGCGCTGCAGCATTTGCGAAGGCACACCGACGGGAACTTTAGGCAAGGGCAAGTCAAGCGGCGAGAACGGAACGCTGAAATCGGTTACCTTCAAATTGGCGATGGTGCCGATGGCATGTTCGAACTGGGCTCGATCGACGCCCACATCGATCAGTTGGGCGCGCACAGTTTCAAGCTGCGTGCGGGCTTGGGCCACATCGGCCTCGGTGCCGATGCCGCCGCCAAGCCGGCGCTCGGTCAGGTCGAGTTGGTTTTCGAGGTCGGCAACGGTCGCGGTCAGCAACTTGGTCTCGGCGTCGAGGCCGCGCAGTTGAAAATAGTCAGCAGCCATTTCGGCATGAAGACTAAGGTCTATGTTTGCCTGATCCGCGGCGCTGGCTTGAGCGTTTTCGCGAGCGGCTTCGACAGTGCGGCGAATGCGCCCCCAGAAGTCCGGTTCCCAACTGGCTTGCCCGCTCAGCACAAGGTCGTTGTATGTGACGGGCTTGGTAGATGCGTAGTCGGGACCGTTTTTCGAGACTCTCTCGCGCTGAGCGGAGGCTCCGGCAGAGAGTGTTGGAAAAAGGCCGGCTCGGGCCACGCTAACCTGGTCGCGCGCGGCGAGATAAGTTTCCAGCGCCTGGCGGAGGGTTGGGTTCTCCGCGGCGATGCGATCCTCTAACCGGTTTAATTGCGGGTCCTGGTAAATCTCCCACCATTTGCCGCGCAACATGCCATCTGAGGGCGAAGCCGGTTGCCAAGCGCCTCCGGTAGGCGCGGGTGGCGGCTGCAGGACCGCGGTCGCGCCTGTTTCCTTATAAGCTGGCGGCGCATCGTAGCCGGGGCGATTGTAGTTAGGGCCGACGGGTTTGCAGCCAGCGAGCAAGACAAAAATAGCGAAACAGCCGGCGGAAATTGGCGGTTTCTTCCGCAAAATTTTTCGTAACATTCCTTTTCCCGCAGCCTCGGATGAAGGCATGATCACTTGCCTCCCGCATTGGTTTGGCTCGCGGGGCTCTCGACTTGAACCTTTTCGCCTTCGATCAGCGAGTCGGGCGGATCCTGAATGACTTGATCGCCAGGTCCAAGCCCGTTGACAACCTGCACATTGGCCCCGTCGTCCTCGCCGATGACAATCGGAACCAGATGCGCCACGTTGCCATTGACGACCGTGCCCACGCGTAGCCCTTCTTTGCGGAAGATGAGCGCCGAGGCGGGCACGATGAAGGCGAAGCCGGCCGGCGGCGTCTTGAAGTGGACTTCAGCTAGCGAGCCGGGCAGCAGGTCGCCGGCGCGGTTGTCCACATCGATCTCCACGAGTAAAGTCCGGCTGCTGGGGTCGATGGCGTCGGCTGTGCGGACGAGTGTTCCTTTGTAGACTTCGCCAGCATGCTCGGCGAAAGTAAGGTCGATTTTCGCGCCGCGCTTCACGCTCCGCGAGTAAATCTGCGGCAGACTCGCGTAGACGCGCAAGGTTTGGATGGCTTGCAGGTGAAAGAGCTCCTTACCTGTTCCAGTGTCGATCAACTGGCCGGTATCGATGTTGCGGGCGGTGATTACGCCGTCGAAGGGCGCATAGACCTTCTCAAAGGATTGCAGTTCGTGCAGCCGTTCGACATTGGCCTGCGCGGACTTGACTGAGGCAGCAGTGGCCGCGGCTTGGCTGACGAAAGTGTCGGTATCCTGGCGGGAGACGGCGTTCGATTGGACCAATCCCGTGTAGCGGTCGGCCTGAGTGTGTGCGTTATTGGCGTTGGCCTGCGCGGTATTCAGCTCGGCTTCTGCCTGAGCCAGTTGCTGGTCCAACTCGGGCGTTGCGATCTCGGCCAGCAGCGCCCCCTTCTTGACCCTTGCGCCGATATCGAAGTACCAGCGTGTCAAATATCCAGCAGTCCGCGCATAGATAGGTGCATCGATTAAGGCGGTCACGTTGCCGGGCAGCACGAAGCTGTCTACAGGCGCGCCCGGCTTGGGTGCGGCGACGATCACCGTCGGCGCGGCCATTTCGTTGGTGCGCTGGGCAAGCGCAGTATCGTCATGAGTGCGGTGCCAAATGCCGAAGCCCGCCAGGACGGCCGCCACGACGAGCACAACGGCTACGCCCAGCATGGCTTTGCGCGGTGGAATGACCGCTTGATCGGGTGCGGCGTCCTGATGCGCCGGTTGCAAATTCGGATTGGGTCTGTCTGCCATAAAAAACTACTCCGGTATCTCGTCGAACTCGTCGGATGATCCGGCCAGTTCCGCGCCGTGAAGCGTCTTGCGGTGGCCTTCAAGCCAGCCGTGAACTAAAGAGAAAAATGCAGGCACAAAAAACAGCGTGGCTACTGTGGCCAGCAGCAAACCTCCGATTACAGCGCGGCCTAGCGGAGCGTTCTGCTCGCCGCCGTCACCCAGGCCAAGGGCCATGGGCATCATGCCGAGGATCATTGCCATTGCGGTCATCAGCACCGGGCGCAAGCGGACGAAACCGGCGTTCATCGCAGCCTTGCGGGCGTCGCCCACCAGTATCTCCAACTGCTCGCGGGCAAAGCTCACTACCAAAATCGAGTTAGACGTGGCCACGCCCATGCACATGATCGCGCCGGTAAGTGCAGGTACGCTGAGCCGCGTATTGGTAAGGAAGAGAAACCAGACAATGCCCGCCAAAGCGGCTGGCAGCGCCGAGATAATGAGAAACGGATCGAGCCATGACTGGAAGTTGACCACGATCAGCAAGTAGACCAGCAGAATAGAAAACGCTAGTCCGCCCAGCAGGCCGATGTAGGAAGCTTTCATGGTCTGGCTCTGGCCGCGCAGGATGAAGTGCGAGCCGCGCGGCAACTCGGCCTTGTATTGGTTGATGATCGTTTCCATCTTGCGCGTTACCGTGCCCAGATCGGTTCCATCCACATTCGCGTAGATGTCGATGACCGGCTGCACATCGTAATGACTTACTGTGCCTAACTCCGTTCCGGGTACGATGGACGCCAGGTTGCCGAGGACCTGCACTTGACTGGAAGTGCCGGGAGCGCCGGTTGAAGCTGTACCGGTTGTCGCGTCGGGTGCTGCGCCGGGTGTGCTACCGACTCTTCCTTGCGCCATAATTGCGCCGGTCACGGGCAGACTTTCGAGAGCGGCCAGCGTGTCAAGCTTATACTGCGGCGCTTGAACGGCTACGTTGTAAGTGACTCCGCTCTTGGGGTCGAGATAGAAGCTTGGAGTGGTCTGGAAGCTGCCGCTGAGCGCCACCAATACGCTTTGCGCTACATTCTGCTCCGTCAGGCCGATCTCCTGGGCGCGGCTGCGGTCCACATTCACCGTCATGTTGGGATTGTCAAAGGGCTGCTGAATGCGCGCGTCGGCGGCGCCGGGAACATAGCGAATGTCATTCAACATGCGCTCGGCGAGGGCGCGATTGCCATAGAGATCGGGGCCGACAACCTGAATGTCGATGGGCGCTGAGAGGCCGAAGTTGAGAATCTGGGTCACGATGTCCACCGGCAGTACATAGAACGTGACGCCGGGATATTGGACAGCCAGCTGCTTGCGCAGTTTCCCGACATAAGTCGCGGTGGGATGATGATCGTGCGTCAACTGGACCTGGATGTCTGCGTCGGCCGGTCCGATAGGCGCCGAGGTCGAGTAAGAAAGATTCAATCCCGAGTAAGGCAGGCCGATATTGTCTACAATCGTGACCACCTCTTTGGCGGGAATCAGATTGCGGATGGTCGAATCAATATGGTCGCAGAGCGCTGCCGTTTCTTCGATGCGCGTGCCGGTGCGGGCGCGCACATGAATCTTGAACTGGCCCGCATCCACCGAAGGAAAGAAATCCTGGCCAAGCCATGGTCCCAACAGTGCGATCGACCCCAGCGCGAAGACCGTGAAAAGGACGAGAAAGACACGGGCATGGTCCACGCACAAAGCAAGCAGCCGCAAATAGCCGTGGCGAAAACTCTCAAAGCTGGACTCGAAACCCATTTGAAAGCGAATGAAAGGATTGCGGCTCGATAGTTTTCTTTCAACCTCCGCGTCGTCGTGCTCCTTAAGCAGATACTTGGCCATGGTGGGCACCACGGTGCGCGAGAGCAAGTAACTTGCCAGCATGGCGAAGCACACCGCCTCGGCCATGGGCACGAACAAGTACCGTGCCACGCCGCTCAAAAGAAACATGGGCACGAAGACGATGCAGATGGCAAGGGTCGAGACCAATGCCGGAGTGGCAATCTGCGCAGCGCCGTCGAGGATCGCTTGCTCGACCTCCTTGCCCGATTCCAGGTTGCGATTAATGTTTTCAATCTCCACTGTAGCGTCGTCCACCAGGATGCCGACGGCCAGCGCCAAGCCTCCCAGGGTCATGATGTTGATGGTCTCGTGCAACAGGGAAAGCGTGATCAGCGAGCAGAGAATGGAGAGCGGAATGGAGACCGCGATGATGACCGTGGAACGGAAACTGCCCAGGAAAACCAGGATCATGATCGCAGTAAGGCAGGCGGCGATAATGGCTTCGCGGACCACGCCCCCGATGGCGCTGCGGACGAAGATCGACTGGTCGGAAAGGGCATTGATTCGCAACTGCTTCGGTAGCTGATCTTTGACGCTTTCGAGCTTTTCGTGAACCCCCTTGATGATATCCAGCGTGGAGGCCGAGCCGGTCTTCAGGATGCTCATCATGATGGCGCGTTTGCCGTCCACGCGCACAATGTTGGTCTGCGGCGGATAGCCGTCGCGCACATGGGCCACGTCGCGAACGTAGATGACCGCGCCATTCGCCGCTTTGACAGGCAGATTGTTCAGCTCATCGACGATCGGGGGCGCGGAGTTGGTTTCGACGGCATACTCGAAGCGGTCGATTTTCATCGTGCCAGAGGGCGCAATCAGATTCTGGACGGAGATGGCGTTGACCACATCGGCGGGCGACAGGCCCTTGGCTTGAAGCGCGTGCAGATCGAGATCCACCTGAATCTGGCGCTGCTTGCCGCCATAGGGAAAAGGCGTCTGCGATCCCTCAATGGTAGCCAACTGGGTGCGGATGTTGTTTTGGCCGAGATCGTTCAACTGCTGTTCATTGAGCCCCAATCCGGAAAGGCCCAGCATCAGAATCGGCACGCTGGAAGCGTTGTACTGAATGATGAACGGCGGTGTGGTGCCGGGCGGAAGCGAACGCAACTGCACCTGGCTGATGGCCGTCACCTGGGCCACCGCATTGCCGACGTTGACGTGCGGCTGGAAGAAGATCTTGATAAGGCCGATGCCGTTCAGCGATTGCGATTCGATGTGCTCGATGTCGTTGACCGTGGTGGTCATGCCGCGTTCGCTGTTGGTCACAATGCGGGTGGACATCTCCTGCGCCGAGAGGCCATTGAAATTCCACACCACCGTAACCACCGGAATGTCGATGTTCGGAAAGATGTCCGTGGGCATCGACTCGATGCTGTAAGCGCCGAGGATCAAAATCAAAAGCGCAAAAACGGCAAAGGTATAAGGCCGCCGCAGCGCAAGCCGGACAATCCACATCATAGGGCTGGTATTCGCTCCTCAGCCGGATTGCTCGCGACCGAACCGTTTGACACGCGTCCTGATCCGGTCATAGCCGGCTCACCGGGTTGCGGGACCGGCGGACGTTATCGCCCAGGTCCGTTCCAACATCCTGTTCATATTGCAATGGTAGACGAAGATGCCGGCGAATAAAGGCGCACGCCGGCAAAAGGAACTGCTTACTCAAGTATAAGGACGTTCCGGCGAGCTTAAAAGATGCAGGTTGCACGGGAAGGTCACGTACTGGCAATCACCCGATCACACCGCGAAAATGGCCACGGCCAGCACGCACAGTCCGACAGCCAGGCTGACCCGGTCGCAAAGGGCAAAGATGACCGGATCGTCGTCCATTTCGCCGCGCGAACCTAGCAGCCACACTCGATAAAGCCAGAACAGCATCAGCGGCACGATAAGCCACAGCCGGCCGGCGTGCTTGTAGAGAGCCTCCACATCGGGACGCGAGATGTAGAGAGAAAACACCACCACGGCGGCCGTGGCACTGGCCGTGCCGAAGCTGCGAATCTGTTCAAGATCAGCGGCCAGATAGCCTCGTCCATGGGTTGCGGCGACACCGCGCTCGCGCAGATTCTCTAGCTCCGAGAAGCGCTTCACCATGGCCAGCGAAAGAAACAGGAAGATGGAAAAGCTGGCAAGCCATGGGGAGATCACAGTCTTTGTGGCCGCGCCTCCTGCTAACATGCGCAGCGTGTAGAGTCCCGAGAGCACCAGCACGTCTACCAGCGCCACTTGCTTGAGATAGAAAGAATAGGCCGTCGTGACCACGATATAGACTGCCAGCCACAGTGCAAATTTGTGGGGAAGCCACGGCAAAATCGCGATCGAGGCCGCAATCAGCGCAAAGGCGAGGACGATGCCCGAAGAGACCGCCAGATCGCCGGCAGCAAAGGGCCGAAAGCGTTTTGCAGGATGACGCCGGTCGCTTTCCAGGTCCAGCAGGTCGTTGAAAAGGTAATTTGCCGAGGCCATAAAGTTAAAGCAAAAAAACGCTGCAACGACCGCGACGACGGCCCCAGGGTGCAACTTGTGCGAGAGCAGGAGCGGCAGCACGAGGAGAGTGTTCTTGGTCCACTGGTGGATGCGAATCGCCTTCGCGAGTGTGCGCAGTGGCGGCCGCTGGTCCTGAAAGCTGCGAGCTACAGGGATTCGCCGCATGTGCAAGGCCAGGCGCAGTCCCTGCGTAGGGTTAGCCACCATCGCCTGGCGTGCGTCGGCCAAAAGAGGCAAATCAGCGCGAGAGTTGCCAATGTAGTCGAATTCGCTGAAGCGAGCCTTTAAGAATTCCAGTTTTTTCGTGCTCGTCAGGTTGGTCGTGCCGTCCGAGGCAAGCACGCCGGCAAAGACGCCCAGATGCGCGGCTACCCGCTCGGCCAGCGGCCCATCCGCGCCAGTCGTCAGAAAGATTTGCCGGCCCTTGCGCCGCTCACTTTGCAGGTAGCCGAGCAGCTCGGTGTTGTAGGGTAGCCGGACAGGGTCGAGCGGTGCCCGGCGCGCTACTTCGGCTTTGAGGCGAGCGCGTCCCCCGGCCAGCCACTGCGGCAGTTGCCAGAACTCGGCCGGATTGCGGCGCATAAACTGACAAAGCCCATCGAAGAGCGAGTCGGATTTGATCAGCGTGCCGTCCAGATCAACGCACAACGGCCGCGCCAGATCACTATGTTTGGCAGACGCGGCTGTCTCGAGATCGGGATACTGGAGCAATTGTTCCTCATGAAGCCGGCAAAACCAAGCCAGCCGCGGAATCAACACCCTCATCGGGGGAATAGCGCGACGGCCCAAGGTCAAACGCAGCGGGGTGTAAACACAGCGTCAAGTATACCGTCACAGGGTATGCGGCATAGACAACATGGCAGCCGCTTTGTGGTCATGAGTAGGTCATAAATGGAAAATGAAGATGCGTTTGCTCTCGCGGGTGCGCGCCGCAAACGCCCAGGATCTGCTCAATTCGCTTACAATAGTTCCGTCTTTCATTCATGAGGGAAGTGTTTCCAGGTTTGGGAAAAATGCGCCGTCCAGCAATGGATGGCGCTTGGGCGGACGAAACCTTTAGGCAAATTCAAGCGTCCGTAGAAACGAAGACGGGTAGAGTGTCTTCTGCCCGGAATGGTCACCTTGATGCCCGTTTTGCGGGCATTCACTCAAGAAAACGACGGGAATCGACATCATGTCCATTGAAGGCATTCCGGGGTCCCATTTGACCTCATCCGGCATCCAGCAACAACGGCCAGCTCACAAGAATTCCTGGGTGCGCATCGTCGTGTACTTGGTGGTGGCCACGGCTTTGGGCTTGATCGTTTGGCGGATCTACCAGAACCAGAAGCAGAACGCCGCAGCGAGCGCCAGTCAGGCAGCCGCGTTGCAGAACCGGCCAGTTCCCGTGCAGGTAACGGCAGCCGAGCAGAAGCCTATGCCTGTCTTCCTCACGGCGCTGGGCACCGTCACGCCTTACATGAGCGTCACTGTCAAGGCAAGGGTCAGCGGCGAATTGGAGCCGGTCAAGTTCACAGAAGGCCAGCAGGTGAAGCAGGGCGAGACTATCATGGTCATCGATCCCAGGCCTTATCAGGCAGCATTGGATCAGGCCAAGGGCGCACTGGCCCACGATGAGGCTTTGCTCAAGGATGCTCAGGCGGAGTTCCGGCGGTACACGGCGCTCTACGCCGCGGGCGTGGTGTCGAAGGAAACGCTCGACTCCGATGAAGCCACTCAGGGCCAGTATCAGGGCGCTATCGAGTCCGACAAAGCGGCCATCGAGACTGCCCAGTTGCAGCTGAATTGGTGCTCCATCCAGTCGCCAATCGACGGCAAAATCGGACTGCGCCTTGTGGACCCCGGCAACATCATCACGGCCAACACCACCAACCTGGTCGTCATCAACCAGTTTCAGCCCATCGCGGTTTACTTTACTCTGCCCGAGGGTGAGCTTCCGCAAGTGTTGAGCAAGCTGCGGGGGGAAAAGCGTCTGGCCGTCGACGCCTACGACCAGGCCGACACGCGCAAACTGGGTAGCGGTTTTCTGCTCACTGCGGACAACCAGATCGACACCACCACTGGAACCGACAAGCTGAAGGCCGTCTTTGAAAATCGGGACCAGTCGCTCTTCCCCAATCAGTTCGTCAACATTCACTTGGTGATGGAAAACAGGCCCAAGGCGCTGGTCGTGCCATCGGCGGCTATCCAGACCGGTAACCAAGGCTCGTATGTCTGGGTGGTCGGTAGCGATGCCAAGGGGGCCGCGACCGCAGGAATTCAACCTGTCAAAGTAGCTCTTTCCGAGGGACAGGTGACCATCCTGGACGGTGGCCTGCAACCGGGACAATTCGTCGTGGTGGACGGCGCGGACCGGTTGCGCCCCGGACAGATTGTGACCGCCAGCAACGCTCACGTGAAGGGCGGTCAGGGCCCCACACGCCAAGGAAGGGCACAAGGTTCCCCGACTTCTTCGGGCCAATCCGCTGCCGCCAATGGTAACTCCGACACAAGGGGACAGCAGTGAGTCCTTCCCGGCCATTCATTCTGCGCCCGGTAGCGACCTCGCTACTGATGGCGGCCATTCTGCTGGCGGGCTTTGTCGGCTACCAGCAGCTGCCGGTTTCTGCGCTGCCCGAAGTCGACTACCCAATCATCGAGGTGCTCACCTTCTATCCCGGCGGCGGCCCTGAGGTTATGGCCTCGTCGGTCACTGCGCCCTTGGAACGGCAGTTTGGCCAGATGCCGGGACTCAAGCAGATGACCTCAGTCAGCTCGGGCGGCGGCTCAGTCATTACTCTCGAATTCAACCTTGACGAGAACATCGACGTGGCCGAGCAGGAGGTACAAGCGGCCATCAACGCGGCCAACAGTTTTCTGCCCACCGACCTGCCCAACCCTCCCGTCTACAGCAAGGTGAATCCCGCTGACGCGCCCATCATGACGTTGGCGCTCTACTCCGACTCGCTGCCTCTGGACAAGATCGAAGACGCGGCCGACACCAACCTGGCGCAGAAAATCTCCCAGGTCACCGGCGTAGGGATGGTCTCGATTGCCGGCGGACAAAAACCTTCCGTGCGCATTCAAGCCAATCCGGCTCAACTGGCCGCTTACAACCTGAGCCTGGAAGATCTGCGCACCGCATTGGCCGCAGCCAACGTCGATCAGGCCAAGGGCACGCTCAACGGCAATCGCCAGTCGTACACCATCGGCGCCAACGACCAGTTGATTTCAAGCAGCGATTACAAGCCGGTGATCATTGCCTATCGCAACGGAGCCGCGGTGCGTGCCTCCGATGTGGCCACAATTGTCGATGCTGCGGAAAACTCGCAGCAGGCCGCTTGGATGGACCGCCAGCCCGCGGTCATCGTCAACATTCAGCGCCAGCCGGGCGCTAACATCATCGCGGTAGTGGACCGCATAAAGAAGCTACTGCCACAGTTGCAGACCAGCTTGCCGGCCTCTGTCCAAGTGCGTGTGCTCACCGACCGCACCAACACCATTCGCGCCTCTGTAAAAGATGTCGAGTATGAGCTGATGCTGACGATTGCATTGGTCGTCATGGTCATCTTCCTCTTCCTGCGCAATCTCGCGGCAACCATCATTCCCTCGGTCGCGGTGCCGCTCTCGATTGTCGGCACTTTCGGCGTGATGTACCTGCTGGGTTATTCGCTGAACAACCTCACGCTGATGGCGCTCACCATATCCACTGGTTTCGTTGTGGACGACGCCATCGTGATGATCGAGAACATCTCACGCTACATCGAGGAAGGCGAAACGCCCATGCGCGCCGCTCTCAAGGGCAGCGAGCAGATCGGCTTCACCATCATCTCGCTCACCGTCTCGCTGATCGCAGTGCTGATCCCGCTCCTTTTCATGGGCGACGTGGTGGGACGGCTCTTCCGCGAGTTTGCCGTGACGCTTGCAGTTACAATTCTTGTCTCCGCCGTGGTCTCGCTGACTCTCACGCCCATGATGTGCTCGCGCATCCTCAAGCACAAGGACGCCGAGCAGAGCCGCTTCTATCATTGGTCGGAAGATATCTTCAACTCCGTCATCGCTTTTTATGGACGGACGCTTCAGGTGGTCCTGCGCTACCGATTTATTACGCTCATGGTCACCATCGCAACGCTGGTGGGCACGTTGCTGCTTTATGTGGTCGTGCCCAAAGGCTTCTTTCCGGTGCAGGATACGGGCGTAATTCTGGGCATCAGCGAAGCCCCGCAGACGGTGAGCTTTACTTCGATGGCCCAGCGCCAGCAGCAGCTCGTGGACATTCTGCTTCAGGACCCAGCCGTCGATAACATCTCCTCCTTCATCGGCGTCGATGGCACCAACACCACGCTCAACTCCGGACGCATCCAAATCACCCTCAAGCCTCTCGACCAGCGCAAGATCTCCGCTTCGGAGATCATCCAACGCATGCAACCCAAGGTGGCGGGCGTCGAAGGCATTCAGCTCTTCTTGCAGCCGCTTCAGGACCTCACGGTCGAAGACCGCGTCAGCCGCACCGAGTTTCAGTACTCGCTCGAAGACCCCGACCCGGTCGAGTTAGCCAAGTACACGCGTCTGATGGTGAGTGAGTTAGGCAAGGAAAAGATGGTTACCGATGTAGCCAGCGACTTACAAGATCAAGGTCTCGGCGCGCAGTTAGTTATCGATCGCGACACCGCGGCCCGTCTCGGCATCGCCATGGCCGATGTCGATAACACCCTCTACGACGCCTTCGGTCAACGCCAGGTCTCGACCATCTTTACCCAGCTCAACCAATATCACGTGGTGATGGAAGTAGGGAAAGACTTTCAGAGCGATCCGGCGACGCTGAGCAATCTCTATGTCAAATCAGGCAATGGAACCCAGGTTCCGCTCAGCCAGTTAGCCCACTGGGAGCAATCACGCGCGCAACTTTCCATTGGCCACCAGGGCCAGTTTCCCTCTACCGTTGTCAGCTTCAATCTCGCGCCGGGCAAGGCGCTGGGCGACGCCGTCAAAGCCGTCAACGCCATCGAGCAACGCATCAATATGCCAGCGGCCATCAACGCTAGTTTCCAAGGCACAGCCGCGGCCTTCCAAACCTCGCTGGCCAATGAGCCAATCCTGATTCTCGCCGCGCTCATCACCGTTTACATCGTGCTAGGCGTGCTCTACGAGAGTTACATCCATCCCATCACCATCATCTCCACGCTGCCTTCGGCCGGTGTGGGTGCAATTCTTGCGCTGATGATCACGCGCACTGAGTTCAGCGTAATTGCGCTGATCGGCATTATTCTGCTCATCGGCATCGTGAAGAAAAACGCCATCATGATGATCGACTTTGCCCTGGACGCCGAGCGCAACCAGCATAAACCCGCTGAAGAAGCCATTTTTCAGGCCTGCCTATTGCGTTTCCGCCCCATTATGATGACCACCATGGCAGCGCTGTTGGGCGGTTTGCCGCTGGCTCTGGGTGGAGGCGTAGGCGCTGAATTGCGCAAGCCTCTGGGCATCACTATCGTCGGCGGATTGCTGCTCTCGCAGTTACTCACCCTCTACACCACGCCGGTCATTTACATCTATTTCGACAAGCTGGCGCAGCGTATGAAACCACGTGACCTTTCAGTTACCCACGAGCCACAACCGGTCAGTGCGGACTGAGGAGCCCCGAGCGATGCATCTTTCCGCACCTTTCATTCGCCGCCCGGTCGCCACTTCGCTGCTCTCGCTGGCCTTGCTATTGGCTGGTGCGGTGGCTTACTCCATCCTGCCCGTAGCCTCGCTGCCCAATGTCGATTTCCCAGTTATCGGCGCGAGCGCGAGCCTGCCGGGCGCTAGTCCCGAGACTATGGCCTCATCGGTCGCGACTCCGCTCGAGCGCCAGTTCGGCCGCATCGCCGGCGTCAATCAGATGACCTCGTCGAGTTCGCTGGGCACAGCTTCAGTCACTCTGCAATTCGATATCAATCGCAACATCGACGCCGCCGCCCGCGACGTGCAAGCCGCTATCAACGCAGCGCGCAGCCAGTTGCCATCTTACCTGCCGCAAAATCCCAGTTATCGCAAAGCTAACCCCGCAGAAGCACCGATTCTGATTCTGACCTTGACCTCGGACGTTGTGCCCAAGCCGAAGATTTACGACATGGCCGACTCCATTCTGTCGCAAAAAATCTCCCAGATTCAGGGTGTCGGTCAGGTATTTGTCGGAGGCAGCTCGCAGCCAGCAGTGCGCGTCGAGTTGAATCCCATGCAACTGGGCTCGAATGGCATCGGCCTCGAAGCCGTTCGCACCGCGCTCTCCGGAGCCAACGCCAACCGGCCTAAGGGCGCCTTTCAAGACCCTGACCATCGCTGGCAAATCGACGACAACGATCAAATCTTCAACGCCAGCGACTATGCGGACATCATCGCCGGCTACAACCAGCAAACCGGCGCGCCGGTGCGCATCTCGGATCTGGGCACAATTACTAACGGCGTCGCCGACATCCACACCGCCGGAGTTTCGGGCATCAACCCGGTCAAAGGCCCTCCCGGCCAACTTAAAGACGCCATCCTACTCGTCATCTTCAAAATTCCCGGCGCTAACGTCATCTCCACCGTAGACGCCGTGATGGCCGAGATGCCGCGCCTGCAAGCCGCCATCCCACCCACCATCAAGATCGATGTGGCTGTCGATCGCACCACTACCATTCGCTCCAGTGTGCACGATGTTGAAATTTCGCTCATGATCAGCGTGGTGTTGGTGGTGCTGGTGGTCTTCCTGTTTCTGCGCGAAGTATGGGCCACCATTATTCCGTCGATAGCCGTGCCGCTCTCGCTGCTGGGAACCTTCGGCGTGATGTACATGGTGGGCTACACCATCGACAACCTCTCGCTGATGGCCCTTACCATCGCCACTGGCTTCGTGGTTGACGACGCCATCGTAGTCATCGAGAACATCACGCGCTATCTCGAGATGGGAGATACACCCTTCGACGCGGCGATGAAAGGCTCTAAGGAGATTGGCTTCACGGTGCTGTCGATGAGCACGTCGTTGATCGCCGTCTTCATTCCCATCCTGCTCATGGGCGGCATCGTTGGCAAGCTCTTTCGCGAGTTCGCGGTCACGCTCTCGGTCGCCATCGCCGTCTCGCTGCTGGTCTCGCTCACCACCACGCCCATGCTCTGCGCCAAGTTTCTCAAGTCGCGCGATGAGAGCCGTCACGGCCGCATCTATCGCGCCAGCGAACGCGCCTTTGAGTGGCTGCACAGCGAGTACGCCACCGGCCTGCGCTGGGTGCTGCGCCACCAGGTTTTGATACTCTGCGTGGCCATCGGCACCATGGCTCTGAACGTCTACCTCTACATCATCGTGCCCAAAGGCTTCTTTCCCCAGCAGGACACGGGACGGATGGGCGGGACCACAAGGGCCGCGCAGGACATCAGCTTTCCCGCCATGCGCGCCAAGCAGCGCGAGCTGGCGCAAATGGTGCTCGAAGATCCGGCCGTTGCCACCGTAACTGCATTCGCCGGCGGCGCAGGGCCTGGCGGCGGCAGCTTCAATGTTGGCCGCATGTTCATTGCTCTCAAGCCGCTTGACCAGCGTCCTGGGCGCGTCTCCGCCGATCAGGTCATCAACCGCCTGCGCAAAAAACTCACCAGCGTTCCCGGAGCCGTTCTCATACTCCAGGCTCAGCAGGACATTCAGGTCGGCGGCCGTAGCTCGGATGCACAATACCAGTACACGCTCTCCGACGAGAACCTGAACGAGTTGAATACCTGGGCGCCGCAACTGCTGGCTCGCATGAGAAGCATGCCTGAATTGCGCGACCCCTCCAGCGACCAGCAAAATCAGGGTCTCGCGGCTAACCTGGTCATCGATCGCGACGCCGCTTCACGTCTCGGAATTACCGCCAGCTCCATCGACAATGTTCTCTACGACGCTTTCGGTCAGCGCGAAGTCTCCACCATGTATACCGCGCTCAATCAGTACTTCGTGGTCATGGAAGTCGATCCCAAGTACCAGCTCAGCCCCGACTCGCTCAACGGCATTTTCATCAAGGCCAACAATGTCGTCGGCGCTACCACCGCCATGCCGGCCACCGTCACGCCCACGGCCGCAGCCACACCCCCCGCTCCCACGCCATCCACTGGCGGCGCGATGGTGCCGCTCTCCACCATCGCGCACTATGAGTCGCAGCGCACCTCGCTGCAGGTGAACCATCAGGGCCAGTATCCCGCCGTGACGCTCAGCTTCAATCTTGCCCCCAACTATGCTCTCGGCGACGCCGTCGTCGCACTCGAAAAGGCTCAGCGCGAGATGGGAATGCCCAGCGCCATCCATCCCACCTTCCAGGGAACCGCGCAGGCCTTTCAGAGCTCACTCAAAAACGAGCCATATCTCATCCTCGCCGCGCTGGTCGCCGTTTACATCGTGCTCGGCATCCTCTACGAAAGCCTCATCCATCCGCTGACGATTCTCTCCACCTTGCCCCCGGCCGGTGTAGGTGCGATTCTCGCTCTGCTGTTGACCGGAACCGACCTTAGCATCATCGCGCTCATCGGCATCATTCTGCTCATCGGCATCGTGAAAAAGAACGCCATCATGATGATCGACTTTGCCCTGCAAGCCGAGCGCGATCAGGGATTGCCGCCGGTCGAGGCCATTTATCAATCCTGCCTGTTGCGTTTTCGCCCAATCATGATGACCACCATGGCAGCGCTCTTCGGCGGATTGCCCCTGGCCATCGGCATGGGCGTCGGCTCAGAGCTACGCAAGCCGCTGGGCATCACCATCGTCGGCGGACTTATCGTTTCCCAGATGCTAACGCTGTTTACAACTCCGGTCGTCTATCTCTTCTTCGATCGTCTGCAATGGCGCGTAATGAAGCTGCGCCGCATCGGCGCGGAACTGGAAGAAGTGCCGGGAGACTAGAGCATTTTCGCTTTGCCTGTAGACCTCCACGTCCTGTCATCCTGAGCGGAACGCAGTGCAGTCGAAGGACCTGCTTCTCGTTTTCTGCGGAAATGGTGGGATACCGATGAACCCAGGGTTACACTATTTCCGAAATGCTTTAAACCTTGATCAATCCATGATGTATTTGTGGAAGGGAAACACCATTTTTACGCAATCACCGCGACCTTAGCCCGCTTGCCGAGGCGCACCACCAGCCGTGCGGGCAGCCCTGCTATCAAGATCGGCGCACTACCGGCTACGTCCCTATCCAACTTGACGGCCCTTTCGGCAATTTTACGGTTGGCCTCAGCGCCGCTGACAGCCAAGCCTAGCAGTACCAAGAGCTTCGGCAGACGAATCTGCACAGCGCCATTCGGGCTTGCATCCGCATGTATAGCCACGTCGGCGTATGCGACAGCAACCTCTTCCAGGTCCTCCGCCGCTTCCTTTTGCTGAAACATCCGCGCCCAATTTTCATCGGCACTCTGTGCCGCATCCTCGCCGTGAAAGCCACTGGTAATCGTCCGCGCGAGTCGCTTCTTCACCTCCATCGGATGCACCTTGCCATCGGTCACTTCAGCCCGAAGCGCATCAACTTCGGACTGCTTCAAATCCGTCAGAAACACCCAATACTTCCACATCAGCTCGTCGGAAATCGACATCAGCTTGCCATACATCTCGCTTGAAGGCTCATTAATCCCAATCGCATTGCCCAGCGATTTCGACATCTTCTGCACGCCGTCCAGCCCCTCGAGAATCGGCGTCATCAGCACGATCTGCGGCTTCTGCCCATACTGCCGTTGCAGCTCGCGCCCGCACAGCAGGTTGAATTTTTGATCCGTCCCGCCCAGCTCCACATCCGACTCCAGGCACACCGAATCGTAGCCCTGCATAACCGGATAGAGAAATTCGTGCAGGCTGATCGGCTGCTCTGCCTCGTAGCGCTTGTGAAAGTCGTCGCGCTCTAGCATCTGCGAAACGGTAAAGCGCGCGGCCAGGCGAACGATATCTTCATAGCCCAGCTTGCCCAGCCACTCGGAGTTATAACGTATCTCAGTCACGCTCCGGTCCAGAATCTTGAAAGCCTGCTCGGTGTAAGTCTTCGCGTTCTCGTCAATTTGTTCTCTGGTGAGCGGCTTGCGAGTTATATTGCGGCCCGTGGGATCGCCGATCAGCGAGGTGTAATCGCCGACGAGAAAAATTACCGTATGCCCCAGCACCTGAAAGTGCCGCAGCTTGCGTATCAAGACTGTATGACCCAGGTGCAGGTCGGGCGCAGTGGGGTCGAAGCCGACTTTAATTCGCAGCGGCCTCCCGGCTTTGCGGCTCTCTTCCAGGCGCTCGCGCAGGTCACTCGCGCGGATAATCTCCGCCGCGCCCTTCTCCAGCAGGTCCATCTGTTCGTCTACGGATAGAAACGTGCTCATCTTGTCTTTCAGTATAAATTGGGCTTGGCGCCCAGCCGGAGTTTCGCAGCGGACGGTGCGGCTCAGCCGCTATACTGGCTGGCAGGAGCTCCTCCGTGGAACCAAAAGTCAAAGCCGGCGCAAGGATTCCCACCAGAACAACTGCGCGATCGATGTTCTATCTCTCGGGTTTTGGTTTCTTTCTTGGCTGCTTTCGCATCTTTCAAATGTGGGTCGAGCACATAGCGTATCGCCCCGTGCAATTTCTTTTTCTCGGGTTGTATTTCCTAATGGCACTGTGCTGTTTTCTCTGGGGACTGCACCTCCGCCGCGGCGAGCATCCACGCCCCACCCCGTAACCCCTCCGGCACCCACACCGCCCCTCCCGCCCCTTTTTGCCTTAGACTTAGCTGGAAGCCGCAGTTCTTCGTTGAAGAAACAAAAAATGGGCGCTATACTTGCCGCCATGGGAAGGATAAGCGACAAACTCACCTGGCGCACCCCACGCGGCTCGCTGAACTTCTGGATTCTCCTTATAGTGCTTGAATCCATTATGGTCGGAATATCGCTCGCTACATCGATTGTGGGTCTCGCGAAAGACAACCACGGCTATCTCATATATGGGTTCATGATGACGGCCATCGGAGTTTGGTGTGTCAGAGGAAGTGTACGGAACCTCCGCTTCACCATGTCTGTGTGGTCAAACAAAGTCAAGCACGAAGCATAATCTCTTCGCACAAACAGCCTCCGCGCACCGAAAATCCGTGCTACACTATCCGCCATGAAGCGCCCCCACCGTAACATCCACGACTTACATCCCAAGTTGTACATCAACGCGCAGATCCTTTGGATCATCTTCGGGACTGGGCTTCTCCATGAATGGCTGCCTCGTGTCGCCAGGAGCTGGAAGGCGGGAGAAACCTACAACCTGCCATTAGGCATTGCCTATGCCGCAATAGGCGTCGTGCTCGTCGCCGTCGGCTTTATTATGGTCAACTCAGCGGTCAACCGGTTGGCGTCAAAGATCCCCTCCAATCCTGAACCGAGTGAAACCGAGCGCACCCCTCTGTTTCCAACCAAAGCGCTATAATCAGTCCATGCACCACTCCCGCCATCCCGGCTTCACCATCGCCCGCGCGGCAGCGGCGGCTCCGGCCGCCTAGATACCCGCTTTCCTCATCCAAATCCAGGCAAATAGTTCTACATCAGGTCCGCCCGCGCCTGATTCCCGCCCCTTGTTCACTTTGCACTGCCCGCGCGCAGTTGATAATGGAGTCATCATGGAAGAGTTCAGCCGTATTCAGCGCCTCCCGCCTTACGTCTTCAACATCACCGACGCCATGAAGCGCACCGCCCGTCATCGCGGTGAAGACATCATCGACTTCGGCATGGGCAACCCCGACGGAGCCACGCCCAAACATATTGTCGACAAGCTCGTCGAAGCGGCGCTCAAGCCGCCAACCCATCGCTACTCGGTCTCCCGCGGCATTCCGCGCCTGCGCAAGGCCATCTGCAACTGGTACAAGACCCGCTACAACGTCGATCTTGATCCGGAGACCGAGGCCATCGTCACCATCGGCTCCAAAGAAGGCATCGCGCATCTCTGCCTCGCCATCCTCGACTCGCGCGACACCGTGCTCGTGCCCAATCCCAGTTACCCCATCCACATCTACGGCCCGGTCATCGCCGGAGCGCATGTGGTCAGCGTGCCAGTCCACGACCGCGAGCAGTTTCTCGCCCAGCTTGAAGACCTCATCCCGCGCATGACCCCGCGCCCCAAGGCTCTCATCGTTAACTTCCCCTCCAACCCCACCACCGAGTGCGTCGAGTTGCCCTTCCTTGCGCGATTAGTCGAGTTAGCCAAGGAGTATGGCTTCCATCTCATCCAGGATCTGGCCTACGCCGACATAGCCTTCGATGGCTACAAGCCGCCCAGCGTTCTTGAAGTCCCCGGCGCAAAAGATGTAGCTGTCGAGTTCTTCACCCTCTCCAAGAGTTACAACATGCCCGGCTGGCGCGTAGGTTTCATGGTCGGCAATCCAAAGCTTGTCGCGGCCCTCGCCCGCCTCAAGAGTTACTTTGACTACGGCACCTTCACGCCCATTCAGGTAGCATCCATCCATGCGCTCGAAGGCCCGCAGGAGTGCGTCCACCAGATATGTGAGAACTACCGCAAGCGCCGCGACGTATTAGTCGAAGGCCTCAACAAGTTAGGTTGGCCGGTAGCCTCGCCCAAGGCCACCATGTTTGTCTGGGCGCAAATTCCCGAAGCCTTCCGCAAAGCCGGCTCTCTAGAATTCGCGAAGTTATTGCTAACCGAAGCCAAGACCGCCGTCTCCCCCGGCATAGGTTTCGGCGACTACGGCGACAACCACGTCCGCTTCTCGCTGATCGAAAACGAAGAGCGCACAAGACAAGCCCTTCGCGGCATCAAGCAGATGTTTGCCAAAGGAGTAGAAGGCAAGCTCGTTGGAACCCAGGTCTCCTGATCGAGACCTGGGAAACCCAGTTGCACAGGCGCTCGATGGTGACCAAGAAGAAGGGGCGAGGCGCGATGCCCCACCCCCAGATCACGTCAAGAAGCGCGATTAGTTGCGCTTGTCATCGAGCCACTTGCGCCCCTCCTCCGTGATCTCCCATATACCCCGGTGGGAATTGCTCTTGATGAAGCCGGTCTCTTGACTCCGCATCTGACTGGCCTGCCATGCCACGCGATTCCGCCAACGTATATGCCCCGTCTTGGGAAGCCTACCGAAATCCGCCGGCGTCAGGACATCCTTCATTTTCTCGCCCACTAGTTCAATCACCTTGGTCCGGTGACCGCGACCTCCCAACTCAACCAGAACCCGCAGGACAGGCCTCCAGTAATCTTTCACAGGAGTGAATGGACCATGCTCATCCAGATCCTCAACCTCCGTTCGTGAACTGGTTGTCTTCATGGTCGTCTCAGCGCCGCCGATTAGCGTATCGATAGCAGCGATCTTGCCCCTATAATTCTGAATTTCCGCCTGCAACTGCAGGAAGGTTTGCTCAACTTGGCTAAGTTGTTCCACGTACTTCTCCCGCCGTGCCGCCAATCCCAGATCGAACTCGTCCATTTCGCCCCCAACTCTCGATGACATGACTATGGGATATCGCCAAGTTAGTCATGTCAAGCGTCAATACCTATTCAAGCGTCAATTTGTAATGGGGCCGGGTGCCCCATCCTTGCGCGTTCTTTGCGCAAGGGTGGAAAACCACGAACCGCTCGGGAGTTGGGAATGTGAGGCCCTTAGCGCGATACAATCCCTGAGAACTGTTGGGAATACCACCGATGCCCCTCTACCAGAATGCCGCCAATCTCATTCGGGCCAATTTCGAAGAGATTGCGAAGGGGAATAAACCCAGAGGGGTTGCGATCGGAAGACTCACTGCCGAACAACTAAATCCTATCAACCAGGTGCGGGCGGGTCAGACTCCCCCGCTTCCTCCGGTCATTGACGAGGTGATCTTTTACGGAAGACATTTATATAAGAGCCGCATTGTGCGTGACGGCTATGCCGTTGAGGACGTGGTCGATCAGATCGTGAGCGCTATGGATACAGCTTCTGTTTTCGTCCACAACACCAAAATGACTGTACTTCAGAATCAATCAGATCGCGCCGACCGTTATGGAAACATGGTGAAGGATTTGGCAGTCTTTGAATGTACTGCCCGACACCCCAGGCCGGAACTCTTTTCGGTGATGCCGAAGGGAGATGCGATCAAGCCCAAAAAGTGAAGGGCCGCTTGCGCGGCCCTTCACAAGGAAATAAGCGGCTCGCCCGGGTAACACGTTCAGTCCGGCTGCACCAACCGCTTAGACAAATTATCGGCGCATGCGGGCAATTCGTCAACCAAATTCGCGCTGCCTTGGGCGGGCAGCCCAAATCCACATTTTGGGATGTAGGAGACGTTGAACCCCTGTGTGCCGCCCGGTTACCCCATCATTGCGCGTCCTTCGCGCAACGGTGGGAGACCACGGCCCCGACCGGCGTCTCATCCCGCAACATCCGCCCGCCCGTTAGACCCTTCCCGACGCCCGGATCGTTCCCCTGCCCATGCAATCCCAAGAATGAATCGTCGTCTTTCATCCCGGAGGGATGGTGTGAGAATAGCTCAGGGGCAGCAAAGCGTACCCCTGGGTGAGTGAGTGTTCCCTAGAGCGGTATCCGTCCCGTGGGGCCGGTGTGAAACACGCCAGAAAACCCTCCGTCGGGCGTCACCATCCGATAAGAGGCGCGATCGAATTCGGGCAGCCACTCTTCTCCACCGTTATAATCGCTCCGTGCAGCTCTTCTTCCTCCTCCGCCTCCGCACCGAATCCGCAGATCGGGAGATCCTCACCCCAAAGCTTGTCGAATCAGAAATCAAGCGGGTACAAGCTTTGCTTGCCAGGGGCACGATTCGCGATGCCTGGAAGAGAAGCGATGGTGTCTCCGTCGTCCTGCTCTTCGATGGAAAGACCGAAGTGGAGTGTCAAGCCGTGATCAACACTTTGCCATTCAGCCAGGCGGGAATTCTTGAAATACAAATGGTGGTGCCCGTGGATCCGTATCTCGATATCTATCCCATGTCCGAGTCGGGTTGACCGGCCTACGATGGGCGCTCTCAAAAAGGCGAGTGTCCCATTCTGACGCAAGCTTCGTTTGCGTAAAATAACTCCCCATTAGCGCACACTGGAAATAGATGAACGAGCAGACAAACCCGCATCCGGCGTTAGCCGCCAAAACTTCGTTGTACCCCCCGCATTCCAGCCGCCAATAGACCCCCCTCCCCCCCTTTTTATTTTTCCCAAACCTTGCACATTAATTCGAAGAGTGCGCTAGCAAGCGCAAGCTAAAAGCTAAAAGACATAAGAATTAGGAACATTATCTTTGAATCTCCGATTAATGCACCAACACTGGTGAAATCCACAAATTAACCTACTTTTTGCACTTGAATCCACAGATTGATTCAGCCTACAGTTCAATCCAACTGGTGACCTTGTAGGGAACTGGAAACGCAGTTTCCGCCTGACAAGACGATGCAGGGAGCGATTGAATACGGCAGTTCATAGTCGGCTTGTCCGGCGGTGAAATGTCGAACTGACATTGAGAATGCATCCAGAGTCAAGCAGAAACGTGCAATGCCTGATTGGACGCGAAGATTCATCCGAGACCTAGGCTTGGATGCAAAGTTCGAGTCAAACCGGGTAGTCATCATCGACTCAGCCGTAGACGTAGGATTCGAGGCGCCTCGAAGACGCAGAAGCGGCACAACCGGGATGGAAATTCGGGGAAACCCGCAGATCCATCGAAGGCATCGCCAAGGGACCGAAGACTCGGGGTAACCTGGGGATTCACCCGCAGCGATGCTGGAAGATCAAAGCACTGGGGAGACTTGGTGCTCGATTGCCGGGACCGCCGGAAGGTGTGAAATTCGAGGAGACTCGGAGATCCACCAGTCGGCGCTGACGGAGTGAGGATTCGGGGAAACCTGAAGACTGTCCGTCGGCAAAGCCGGAAGATGCAGGATTCGGGGCAACCCGAAGACTCATTGGCGGCGTTACTGGAGCAGTGAAGATTCGGGGTGACCCGGAGATTCACTTATCCGGAACCGCCGAAGGATGCGAGATTCGAGGAGACTCGAAGATCCGTCGCCGGCAACAGCTGGAAGGTGCGGGGTCCGAGGAGACTTGGAGCCTTATCCGAAAGCTGGACGAGACGATGCTATGGTTCGAGTAACTGCGAGATTGCCAATATAAAGACGCCGGTGGCCTGAGCCTCCGGCGTCTTCGTTTTTGCGGGCTTATTGACGGGCTGTTTCGCGAGCGACGCCGCTCCTATTTAATGGGCCAGCGCAGACGTTTCGGCGTTGAATTCATAGATGCTATATGTGACACCCTGCTGGATGGATTCGCCAACCTTCCTGTAATTCGGATTCAGGCTCTTCAAGGAAACAAGATCGCTGGGACTTAGCATCACAGTCGGAATCTCGCCTCTCTGTAACATGCCTTCGATGCCGCCATTCTGCTCGCGAGCTCGCGCGACCTCCTGAAAGTTAGGATCGATGACCAAGGCAGGAGCCCCGTCGTCCGTCGATATCCAGGGAAGTTCAAAAGCTCCATCGGTAGTGAAGATAGGCTTTTTCATTACGGCCAGGCGCTCTCGCAGCGCCATTGCATCCGCGTATTCCGCCGCCGTGGCAATCGGTACCATGTCTCGCTTTCCCGGGACATGATATCCAACGACCACTCCCGCAATCTGCAATGCCGGCTGCACGCAACCAATGAGAATGAGATAAGTCACCAACCTCCCCGGCATTGTGAAAACGGCCACTTGCAGCAAAGTTGAACCCGCAGCGAAGGCCTCGAAAAGGTAATTCGAGGTTCCGCCCACCTTGCCCATGCCAGCCAAACCAACAATCAGCGCAAAGGTGAAGACGATCATAAGCGGGCGAAGCTTGCTGTCTACTCGGTGCACGCCGCCAGAGGCGCGCACCAATACAATGGGAGCAGCGACCCAATAGATGTTCAGTAGCACGGCGGTCGCTCCCGTGCCGAGCGCATGCAGTATCCAGGGAATACCGAAGGCAAACCCTTTGACCATTTGCGGCGCGATCAGGATACTGAACCTGTATTCGGGCGAACCTACAAGAAGCGTTGCGGTGACCAACAGTCCAAAGGTCGCCACTAACATCGACAGATCGCGCCACCGCTTATTGAAGAGAAGCCAGAAGCAGAGACTTACAAAGGCTAGAACCACTGACTGCTTGAACGCCCACGCGAGATAGAGCAAGATAGCAGCATAGACAAAGCAATATCTTGGATGACGTACGATCACCCATAGGGCAATCATCACCAGCGCGAGAGCGGCCATATCTGGCCGGATGGTGAGCGCCCAATATTTGATGAGCGAACTGCAAAGCCAGAGGCCCAGCGCCAGCGAAAGCGAGAGAGCGCTGCTCGCACCGCGCAGGCTCAGAAGAGACCTGACAAGCCTCCATTGCGCGATGGCGCCAGCAAGCGCAAACAGCAACGTGAGCTGGCGGCCCCAAGTTAGGATGCCAACATCCCATGCGCCCGTCAGTCTTAGTACGCTGGCGTACGCATAGTAGAAGAGATAGTTGTATAACGAGAGAAAAAATGGAAATGCAAACGGCCACCCATACACGGGCCTGTGATGCATGCATCTCCAAACGGAGTCGATCATGGGAGATTCGACAGCGGTCGAGCAGAAGAGCGCTCCATACCGCCAGACGCTGACAATGCGGATGAGATATACGGTAAAGCTCAGGGCGAAGAACGCCAGTACTGCGGCGGCCCGTCCGCGCGATAGGTTGCAGGCGGGATCGCGGGCGACTTCTTTCATGCGACGACTTTCTCCAACTGCTTGCTTCCCGCGTATTCGCCATGGGATAGCGTGTAACTAAGCGGGCACCCACGTCTTAGGATTAAGACCTTTCCCAAGCTCAGGATAGGTTCTGGGGTGCCCGCGTCCATATTCGAGTAACATTGGTTAATTTCTGCTGCGCATTTTAGATAGCAGTCTCAATATCTCAATATAGAGCCAGACCAAGGTCACCATGATTCCGAAGCCGCCGTACCACTCCATGTATTTGGGAGCGCCGTACTGGACACCTCTCTCGATGAAGTCGAAGTCGAGCACTAGATTCAATGCAGCGACGGCCACAACGATCAAGCTGAAGCCGATCCCGATGACTCCCCCGCCATTGATGGAAGTAAACTGAATGCCGAAAAATCCCAGCAGCATTTGTATCATGTAAAAAACGAAGATACCGCCCGTGGCCGCGACGATTCCCATGCGAAACTTCTGAGTTACCGGAATCAGGCCCGAGCGATAAGCTAGCAGAAGCACGAAGAGCGTGCCAAAGGTCAGGCCCACCGCCTGAATGGCAATGCCTGGATAGCGCAGTTCCATCAAAGCCGACAAGCCGCCAAGCACCAGGCCTTCCAGCAGCGCATAGATAGGCGCGGTCACCGGGGACCACTCCTTCTTAAAGATGGTGACCATGCTGAAGATCAATCCGCCTAACAATCCGACTAGCATCAACGGAGCCACATCCGCAAAATCGCGCGACTGAAGAAACTGATGCCAGGTCCAGTAGGCGGTTGCGAGTGCGCAAACCAGCAGGACACCAGTCTTGTTCACCGTGCCGTTCAGCGTCATGCGGGTGGTTTCGTCGATCACGCCTCCATACCGCACTCCAGAAAGGTTGTCGAACGTCTTTTCGCCCAGAGCCGGGTTGGATGTCTTCATCAGTGCCATTGTGTTTTCTCCCTTGCGCAACTCCGGTCATCCTTTTGCCAGGATGTTGCGTCAAACTTCGATTCCTTATTCAAGTTTAGACCCTGCCGGACCGCCTTTGTACTGACCACTGTTCGCCGTTTCTCGGCGCTAGTGAACGGCCGCGCCTGCTCCTGCGCCCGGCTTGTTCTTGCTCAGCATGAAAGTCAACGCGATCAGCCCCACAGACATCCACGACAACTCCATATATACGTCCTGGTAGCCCTGCATCTGCGCTTGCTGGTTGAGTTGGTTGTAAATTGAAGCAATTGCCAAGCCACTGCCGTTGGGTCCGCCGAAGTGTCCACTAAAGAAGCCGGTGAGCGCCTGCGTGTGTTGCTGGAAAGCGTTGTTGGCCGACTGCATGGCGCCTTGCAAGTGCTGCTCATGCCACATCGTCCGGCTGGTCACCTGCGCGTTGGTGATGGCGATCAGAATACTGCCGCCGATGTTGCGGGCAAAATTGATGAGTCCGGCGATCTGGTTGCTCTGCTCCTTTGGCATTCCTACGTAGGCCGCCGTGGTAATCGAGATGAAGCAGAAAGGTAGTGGCATCATCTGAATGACACGCAGCCAGGACGCCGCGGAGAAGCTCATCTCCAGCGTGGTCACTTGTGCTGCGTAGCGAAAGGTAAGAACAAACAGTATGAAACCCGCCATTGCTAGGTAGCGCGCTGCAATCTTGCCGGTGGCATAGCCGGCTATGGGCATCATGAACAGCAGCATAACGCCGCCTGCGGTCAGCGCCATACCTGCGGTAGTGGCGTTCCAGCCCAGCAACTGCTGCATGAACTGAGGCTGTAGCACAGTGTTGGCGTTCAACACACCGCCGACGAGAGCCATCAAGAAGCAGCAAATAGCAAAATTTTTGTAGCGGAAGAGCTTGATATTGATCAGTGGATTCTTGTGCCGCCACTCCCACCACACCAGCGCGATCATACTTCCGACAAACAGGAAAGCAAAGAAGCGGATAAAGCCGGAAGCGAACCATGCATTCTCTTCGCCCTTGTCGAGCATGATCTGCATGCCGCCCATAGCGAGGGTGAGAAAGCCCAGGCCGAGAAAGTCCATATTCAGCAGGCGCGAGCGGTCCGCCTTGATCCACGGCGGATCGTCCACCAGCCGAGTGACAAGGAAGAACGCCAGGATGCCCACCGGAATGTTGATGAAGAAGATCCAGCGCCAGGAGAAATTGTCGGTGATCCATCCGCCGAGGGTGGGGCCGATGGATGGTGCGAGGACGGCGACCAAGCCGTAAAGAGCAAAAGCCTGACCGCGTTTTTGCGGTTCGAAGCTGTCCGCCATGATGGCCTGGGCCATTGGCTGCATGCCCCCGCCGCCTGCTCCTTGAAGAACGCGGAAGAGGAGCAGCATGGGCAACGAGGGCGCCGCGCCGCACAGAAAACTGGAGACGGTAAAAATCACGATGCATAGCACGAAGAAATTTCGCCGGCCGAGGACGCTCGATGCCCAGGCGCCCATGGGCAGCACAATTGCATTTGACACCAGGTAGCTGGTCAGCACCCAGGTTCCCTCATCGGTCGAGGCGCCCAGCGAGCCGGCGATGTGGGGCAAGGCCACATTGGCGATTGAGGTGTCAAGCACCTCCATGAAGGCGGCCAGTGCCACGGTGGCGGCAATGATCCACGGGTTCACCCTCGGCTTCCACAGCGCACCGGGGCCATACTGCTGAACCTCCATGGACTTGGGTGCTGCCGCGGGACTGGCGCTAGCTGGCAGTGCGGTGTCGAGATCGGGCAAAAATCTACTCCTTGACTGCTGTATTTTTTCTCATGCAAGCCGGAAAAGCACGGCGCTTTAGAGGGTTGGTGCGGAGCGGGAGCCTCTTGGCTGAAGAATTCCCCTGGGGCTTCTCACTTTGAGGCCGCCTACTTGATAGATTCGCTTTATAGCTATCGGGGTTCATCGATCTCCGGGTACGGCAAGGCCTGTTCCTTTCGCACTCCTGCTACGAGGCTCCCGGTGCGCGCCAGCCCACCAGTGCGATCGCCAGTGCCACGGCCTGCATGACGACGATGAATGCGACGCAAGCCGGCCACTTGCCCAGCGCCCAGAAAGCTCCTGGAACAACTCCAGCAGCAGTGCCTCCGATGTAGTAGCAGGTAAGGTAAAGGCCGGCCGCCGTGACGCGCGCTTCCGGTGGAGCGGCTACGCGCAGATGGCTTTGTGAAGCGGTTTGAGAGATAAAGACGCCGCTCGAAAGCAGCGCGAGTCCCACGATAATCACGGGCAGCCGAGGCGCGAGCGTAAGCAGGACGCCGCACATGGAACAGACGATTGCCCCGCTGATGCCCGCGCGCAATCCCACGCGGGTGATGATGTAGCCAGCGGCAGGAGTGACGACGAGGCCGATGAGGTAGACAAAAAATAGCGAACTCAGCGCGGCGGTCGACAGACTGAAAGGCGCGGTGGCAAGGTGGAATGTGATCCAGGTGAAAACGCCTACCAATGAGAAGAGAACATTAAAGCCCACGGCATAGGTGGCCACCAGGCGGCGGCGCCAAAACAAGGTCCGGAATTTGCGGAGGAGCGCGGCGTCAGGAAAAGCGAATCGCGCGCCGGAGGTTGCCGGTTGCGGCTGGCTGCGGCATCCGCGAGGCAGCCATGCGGCGACAGCCCCGGCTCCAGCCAGCGCGGCCGTTCCGAGAACAAGAAAACTCACTCGCCAACTGAACCAATCGGCTAGAAAGCCTGACGAAAGCCGGCCGATGAAGCCGCCCAGAGCAGTTCCGCTGACATAAAAACTCATAATGAGGGCCACGCGATCCGGCGGCCACTCCTCGCCAATGTAAGTGACGACCAGAGCAATGATGCCGGGCACGGCGATGCCCTGAAGAAAGCGCCAGAAGATGAGCTGGGCGAGCGAGGTCGACGTCGTGGCAAGCAGCGTGGGCGCAGCGACCCCAGCCAGCGAGGCGACGATGACCCGCTTGCGGGGCAGCCGCTCGGCGAGTGCGCCAAAAACGGGAGCCGACAACGCCACACCCAACGTGGCGGCTGAAACCGTCATGCCCGCGCCGGTTTTCGAGGCATGAAAGAGATGTGTAAGCAAGGGCAGCAGTGGCTGTGTGCAATAGAGCTCCAGAAAAGCGCACACGCCGCAGAGAGTCACGGCAGCCGCGGCCAAAAGGCTGGGCGATGTGCGATCAGCTTGTGTGGGAAGCTCCATTCATCAGGATAGTCGATGGATGGGCTGAACTATGCTGCAGCAATGACCGGTCAAATAATCTGCAAGGTTTCGAAAATATAAAAAGGGGGGGAGGGGGGTGCCTCTTCGGTCAGCGAACAGTGGTCAGTAACGGCTGCGCTCTACTAACCACTGATCATTTCTATTGTGTGCCAAGGGAAGCTAATTTTCCGCAACCACCTGAGGTGGGCAGACGCCTTCGTTCGTGCGGCTCCTATCGCAGATCTCAGAAACGAGGGCCACTCGCCGAGGTTCATCCATTCCCCGGTCCCCAAAGGCGAGGGACCGGGGGCACCCACATTTTATGGATGGAAAAGGTCATTGGGACCGGGGCCGCGCCGAGACGGAGGTTGCCGGTCATCCAAGGGCTGCGTATATGATTGTTCAGCCGCGTTCCCCGTGCCTGCACTCGCGCGGCATTTCCCCTCGGAGGACACTTCAATGGCTACAGCTACGGCAGTGCGTCCGGGCAAGCTCAGCGATCGAGTGAGCTTTCACCCGCGTTATGGCAACTACATTGGCGGTAAGTGGGTAGAACCCGCTTCCGGCAAGTACTTTGAGAACATTACCCCTATCACTGGCAATCCTTTCTGCGAGATTCCGCGCTCCGACGCGAAGGATATCGAGTTGGCGCTGGATGCGGCCCACGCGGCTCGCGAGAGTTGGGGACACACCAGCCCCACGCAACGCGCCATCATCCTGAACCAAATTGCCCAGCGCATGGAAGACAACCTGGATTTGCTGGCGCTGGCCGAGACCTGGGACAACGGCAAACCCATCCGCGAGACCACGGCGGCCGACATTCCCCTGGCCATCGATCACTGGCGCTATTTTGCCGGTTGCATTCGCGCTCAGGAGG
Source organism: Occallatibacter sp. (assembly GCA_049518535.1). Lineage (GTDB taxonomy): Bacteria > Acidobacteriota > Terriglobia > Terriglobales > Acidobacteriaceae > Telmatobacter. The sequence continues at coordinate 71,130 of JBEKRS010000003.1, forward strand.
GCGCTCTTTCGGAAATAGACCACGACACGGTCGCTTACCACTTCAAAGAACCGCTTGGCGTGGTGGGACAGATCATTCCGTGGAACTTTCCTATCTTGATGGCCACGTGGAAGCTTGCGCCGGCGCTGGCTGCGGGTAACTGCGTGGTTCTCAAGCCAGCCGAACAGACTCCTGCCAGCATTCTGGTGTGGGCCGAGTTGATTGGCGACCTGCTGCCGCCGGGCGTGCTGAATATCGTCAATGGTTTTGGTCTGGAAGCTGGCAAGCCGCTCGCCTCCAGCTCACGCGTGGCCAAGATCGCCTTTACCGGAGAGACCACGACTGGCCGCCTCATCATGCAATACGCCAGCCAGAACTTGATTCCGGTCACGCTTGAGCTCGGTGGCAAGTCGCCGAACATCTTCTTCTCTGACGTGCTCCTAGAGGACGACGACTTCTTCGATAAGGCGATCGAGGGCTTTGTAATGTTTGCCCTGAATCAGGGCGAGGTGTGTACTTGCCCCAGCCGCGCGCTCATCCAGGAGAGCATTTATGACCGGTTTATGGAGCGGGCGCTCAAGCGTGTGGCGGCCATCAAGCAGGCCAACCCGCTGGAGAGCGATACCATGCTCGGCGCGCAGGCCTCCAGCGAACAACTTGAAAAAATTCTCAGCTACATCGACATCGGCCACAAGGAGGGCGCGGAGCTGCTGGCGGGCGGTGAGCGTGCTCATTTGGGCGGCGAACTGGAGGGCGGCTACTATGTGCAACCTACCGTCTTTCGCGGTCACAACCGTATGAGGATCTTCCAGGAGGAGATATTCGGGCCGGTGGTTTCAGTGACTACCTTCAAGACGGAGGAGGATGCGCTGGCCATTGCAAACGACACGCTCTACGGGCTCGGCGCCGGCTTGTGGAGCCGCGACGCCAACCGTTGCTACCGCCTGGGGCGCGGCATTCAGGCCGGGCGCGTTTGGGTCAACTGCTACCATGCCTATCCGGCTCACGCGGCCTTCGGCGGTTACAAACAGTCGGGCATCGGGCGCGAGACGCATAGCATGATGCTGGACCATTACCAGCAGACAAAGAACCTATTGGTAAGTTACAGCCCGAAGAAGCTGGGTTTCTTCTAACCACCTGCGGTGTGGCAGACCACCTGCGGTGTGGCAGACGCCACTTGCGCGGCAATGGGTTCGCGAGATTCCAGGCAACAGTCCTCGGTGGAAGCCGTGCTCTCGCCGGGGGCTGAAGCCTTCGGTTGCCTTTATGCTTCGCGATTTGCAACTGAGATTCAAGAAGAGGTCGAGTTATGGCGGAGTTACCTCAACAGGTGTTGGCCACCGATATGGCTATCCACCTCATACGAACCCTGCGCGCCAAACATGGACCGCTGATGTTTCACCAGTCGGGGGGCTGCTGCGATGGCAGTTCCCCGATGTGCTACCCGCGCGGCGAGTTCATGGTTGGAGATTCCGACGTGCAACTTGGCGAGGTGGACGGCGAGCCTTTTTATATGAGCCGCAGCCAGTTCGAGTATTGGAAGCATACGCAACTGACCCTCGACGTGGTACCGGGCCGCGGCGGCATGTTCTCTCTGGATAACAGCGAGGGCGTGCGATTCCTGATCCGTTCACGCATCTTCGACGGCGAAGAAATTCGCGACCTGCGTGCTGCCGGTCGTATATGAAGATGGAATTGCCCTAAAATACACCGGCCATGCAGAGTTCGGCGGAACGTGGCTTGGTCTCGCTGGCGCCGCACTCGGCCAGCACGATAGGCGAGAGCGTGATCACAGGGCATTGCGCGTAGGCCAACACCTTGTAGACAACGCCGGCGCGGGTGATGGCGGCAAACTGAGAGGCTCCCTGCGCGCCCAACACGATCAGGTTTACGTGCAGCGATCTGCCCTGGTAGAGCAGCTCCTCGATCGGATCGCCGAGGACTACTCTTGTTCGCACACCGATCTTATGCTGCAACTTGGGTGGAACAAGAGATGGCAGTTCGGCCTCAATCTGGCCGATGGAGCGGCCGGCAAGGATCTCGTCGCTTTCCTGAGGCGGGATAACCTGCTGTAGTATCAGGCTGGCTTTGTGGCCGGCGGCGAGTTCCGCGGCAAAGCGCGCTACGATGCGGCTGGACTCATCCGCGCCAACGGAGCACAAGATGGTGCGCGCGGCAACGTTGCGAAAAACGCCCTCGACCACGTTAGGACCGACGATGCTAACCGGCACGCTGGCGTTGCGCAGCACGGCCTCGGCCACCGAGCCCACCAGCAGCTTGCCGATGGGTCCGGGAGAGTGAGCGCCCATGACGATGCGATCCACGCGGTGTTCGCGCAGGAAGGCAAGAATCTGCTCGGCAGCCGCTCCTGGCCGTACCACGATTGAGCAGTGAATACCGAGATTGCCTGCGCGTTGAACGAAAGCCTCGAAAGATTGCTTCTCGGCGAGGGCTTCGCCGTAGTCGCAGCTAGCGGACGGGAACCCGGATGCAACCGCGTCCAAGGTTTCATACGCATGAAAAAGGATGATGTTGGCGCCAAACTCTGCGGCTTGGGCCAGAGCAAAGGCAAAGGCCTTTTCGTTGGCAGGAAGCTCGGAGGCTAAGAGAATGGTGGAGGGCTTGCTCCACCCCGGATTAAGAACGGCAGCCATGGGAACCTCCTGAGGAATAGGATCTTCCGTGGTTGGGTGCCTGAGTTGACTTCAAGAGTAGAAATGCGAACGACAACAAGAGGCTCTCCCGGAGGAGACGATGCGACGGCTGCAAACACTTCGGCAAGATGAAAGCAGGACTGGGTGATTATGGGCGGAACGGAGGCTGAAGCCTCCATGTCATTCTCTTCTCACGTTCATTGCGCTCATTACGAATCATGCAGTTTGGAGTATCGAACGGCGCGAAAGGTAAAGAAGAGCAATTTGGTACAAACATACGTAAAAAAATCGTATCTGTCATCAAGAGATCAACTGACAAGGGAGCTGCGGTCACAAAAAGGAATCGATTTCGTTACGTCTTGCATTGGGGCAACCGGGAGCAAGGATCGAGAGCGCGGCAAGATGAGGGTCAATCACAAATGGGCCGCGATATTATGGGATTATGTCCAACCATTGCGGCAGGCGCTCATTTCTCGCAGCCATCTTCCTTCTTGCGGCCGGGGGAGCGCGGGCTATTAATCTCGACACGCCGGCGCCGCTGAACCTTACCTCCGCGCAGATTGTCGAACGGATGCAGAGCCATAATCGGGCGCGGTTGGATGGGCTGAAGCATTACCAATCCTTGCGCCATTACCAGGTCGAGTACCAGGGTTTTTCAATAAAGTTGGCAGCCAAGATGGATGTGGAGGTCAACTACGATGCAAAGTCGGGAAAGAATTTCCGGATTGTCTCGCAAAGCGGATCGAAAACTCTTTGCGAGAAGGTACTGAAGCGGGCTGTGGACAGCGAAAGGGAAGCCTCACAGGACAAGAGTGCAACTGCTCTGACGCCGGCGAATTACAGGTTCCACTTGGATGGAAACGAGAACCTGGGAGGGCGGCCGGCTTATCTAATGGATGTGGAACCGCTGGTTGCGACCAAGTTCTTGTATCGGGGCAAGATCTGGGTGGATGCTTCTGACTTTGCGTTGGTGAAGATCGAGGCAGAGCCAGCTAAAAATCCTTCGTTCTGGATTGCGCGCACGCTGATCCGGCAATCGTTCGTGAAGACCGGAAATTTCTGGCTGCCGGAGCAGAACCGCAGCGAGACCAAGGTGCGCGTCGGCGGAACAGCGGTGTTCACGATCGACTACGGTACGTACCAGGTTGAGCCGAGCTCGCCGCATTGATGGGCGCGAATTGCCGCACTTCAGAATTCCTCAGCGGCCACTGACCAGCATGTTTGGATCAGGGATGGTGCGGCAGGCGCTGCCAGCTGGGAGTTTCCATGTGGAACCGTCCGCGTAGGTGACGGAGTTCAGATCGACTGAATGAATTGCGGTCAGGCCTGGAACCCAGAGGTCTGCGGAAACATCTCCGTTGGCACCAGCAAAAAACGTGACCGGCAAAGTCCGCATCACATCGGAAGTGTCGTCCTCGGCGGATGACGCTTTTGTAACGCGGCCCTTGGCAGTGAGACCATGAACCGTGACCTCGCCGCTTATAATCTGCTTGGAACCCACATTGCTCAGAATCAGGTGCAGCGATTGGGCTGCTCCCTTGGGGCCGGATTTCTTGACTGCGAGAAGGTCTCCATTCACGCCCTGTCGAGCATGCATCGCAACCGGGCAGGCGAGGTTGCCCGGAGGCAATTGGACCGTGAACGTTGACGGCTGCTGGCCTGCGCTTTGAGCAGCTAATGTGATTGCGCCGAAAATGAGAGCCAACGAAACTGCGGCATGCTTCATATTGAGTCTCCCTTCGAGCATTTGCCGAGAATGCCTGGTTCTTGGACGATGGTGCGAGCGCACGGTAACAATGTATTCCACGCCGATCCCCGGAATCAACGGAGAAGGAAATTGCATTTTGTGATCATAGCGAAGAGAAGACGCAGAACGGTGCTCCGCCCATGGCCTTGTTGGCGGGTCGCGCGCAGTGCCGGGGAGCCTCGCTGTGTTACCGTTGCAGTACGGCGTCCCTGAGACGGGCCAATGGTTGGGCTCGTGCTTAATCCCTGTGACTGGATGCGAATCGGGGGACGCGCGTAGACCCAGAATGCCCCAACAGCCGGAACTGACGTCGCCTCCCGTTGCCTCGAACCCGGCTCCCGCGCCTGGGTCGGCATCCGGTCCAGCGTTAGATCAAGGGCCCGGCGCCGAGACGCTAGAAACCTCACACCATGAGCCGCAACGGATTCCACGCTGGCTGGAGCGTGCGGAGTTGTTTCTGCGCGTGTTGTTACGCATGTACATCGGCTTGGCGATTTGCTATGCGCCGTGGTCGAAACTGTTCTGGGATCAGAACCCTTTGTTTGTGCAGTTTCCTACGCTCTCGATCTATGCGGCCAACGGTGCAGTGCGCGGCCTTGTGTCGGGGCTGGGGCTTTTGAATCTGTGGATCGCGTTTCACGACGCGCTCAGTCACCGGGATGGATAAGAGATGAACGACGACAAGCACGAAATAGAGAACAAGAAACAGGGAACAGTGCCGGCAGCGGTGATTCCCGGCAACGGTGAGCCACCGCCATTGGTGTGCGCGCCGCTGGCTTATGAGAACTCCGGCTTTTTGAATAGCGCGGACGGGCGGCTGATTCGCATTGTTTCCGAGTATATGGAGCCGCTGGCGCGCTTTCGGCGCGAGCAGATTCAGGACACGGTGGTCTTCTTCGGCTCGGCGCGCTTTCGCGGGCGCGAGGAGGCCGATCATGCCTTGGAGTTGTTGGAGAACACCGGCTCAACACAGCCCGCTCCTAGCCATGAGCAGCCGGCAAGCGTTCCCGATATTGCTGCGGGCAAGGCAACGGATTTGCAGCGCAAGCGCGCCGTGGCGGCCGTCGAGATGGCCCGTTATTACGAGGACGCGCGGCGGCTGGCCTCGATGCTTACAAACTGGGCCAAGAATATTCCTTCGCGGCGACATCGGTTTGTGGTCACCTCCGGCGGCGGGCCGGGCATCATGGAAGCGGCCAATCGCGGCGCCCACGAAGCTGGCGGCAAGACCATCGGGATGAACATCCGGCTGCCTTTTGAGCAGGCGCCCAACCCTTACATCACGCCCTCGCTCAACTTCGAGTTCCACTACTTTTTTATGCGCAAGCTGTGGTTTGCTTATCTTGCCAAGGCGCTGGTGGTCTTTCCTGGCGGCTTCGGAACCCTCGACGAGATGTTCGAGATTCTGACCCTGGCCCAAACTCACAAGCTAGCCAAAAAGATCACCGTCGTCATTTACGGCTCGGAATATTGGAAGAAAGTCTTCAATCTGGATGTGCTGGTCGATACCGGGGCCATTTCGCCCAAAGACATCGAGCTATTTCAGTTTGCCGACACGCCGGAGCAGGCCTTTGAGATGCTACGCAGAGGGCTAACTGATAACTATCTGGCTGCCGAGGTCGCTGCGGGCACGCTCTCCGAAAGCCAGGAGATGACTCCCGGCGAGGATTTGATGGCGGGCTGGACGGTCGAAGATTTTCTGGGACCGGAGATGGCCAAGACGAGCAAGTAAGAACTCTTATGCGCAGTATTTCTATATCTTTCCGAAGTTATTTGCGGAGTAACAGTAACTTTCTTGATTCTTTCGTCAATTGAAGTTCTATTCGCACCGCATTAACTCTCCATTGATGGTCGCTAAGGCAAACTGGCTCAAGAGATTCCAGTTCGCGAGCGAAATTAAGGAGCTGAATGGCCCATTCGACCATCTCGTACCTATGGCGCGACAAGAAGGCATCGCAAGGTTACAGGTCCGGTGTTTCGTTGCATAGCCATACGAACCAGTCTCACGAGACACTCGACTTTCTCGCTAACTTCGGCAACCAATATCCATGGATGCGTCCATTGCTTTCGCGGTTGGAGCAGCGTTCGGAGCGGCTGTACGGAGTGCGCGTTGACTATGCGGCCAGTTATTGGACGCCGCCAATGACTCCCAAACTGGCCTTCGATCTGGAAACCCGTCAGATTGAAAAACTGAATGTAGCTCCGATGGTCTCAATCACCGACCACGACAACATCAATGCGCCCATGCTGCTGCGCACCGTGCCCAGCGCGCGGCAGATTCCGGTTTCGGTGGAGTGGACGGCGCCCTATGGCTCGCAATCCTTCCATCTTGGCGTTCATAACTTGCCCAGCGCCAAAGCCACGGAGTGGATGGCGACGTTGGCCGATTACACGGTCAATCCTGACGATGCACGGTTCACTGAGATTCTCAGGGCGCTGCATGAGGAGCCTAATGTACTGGTGATCTTCAATCACCCCTTGTGGGATCTCTACTTGATCGGCCAGGAGAAGCACGAGTTCCTGGTCAACGAATTCCTGCAGAAGAACGGCGTATTCCTTCACGCCCTGGAGTTGAATGGGCTGCGCAATTGGGACGAGAACCGGGCCGTGCGGCGGCTGGCTGAGCGGTGGGACATGCTCTTGATCTCTGGCGGCGACCGGCATGGCGTGGAGCCAAACGCTAACATCAACCTGACCAACGCCACCAGCTTCACTGAGTTCGTGCATGAAGTACGGCGCGAGAAAAAAAGCGATGTGCTCTTCATGCCCCAGTACGCCGAGCCGTGGAAGCACCGCATCCTGCAATCGACCATCGACGCCATTCGCTACTATCCTGAATTTCCGCAAGGCTCACGCACCTGGGACGAGCGCGTCTATCATCCAGATTCGGCCGGCGTGTCGCGGCCATTGAGCGAATTGTGGCCCAACGGGTCGGCGCCAAGAGCGATGAGCTGGATTCTCGGAGCAGTGCAGTTAATGGGCATCGGACCGGTCTCCGGAGGACTGCGCATGGCGTGGAGCGAGAGTCGCCAGTTACGGTTGGCTTTGGGTGAATAAGATAGTCGAGCCGGCGTGACGGAGTTATCGGAGTTAGTTCGTTTCACCATTCTCCGTCTTTTGCGGAGGGTAGGGTGCGAGAACCTTCGCGTTGGTTTTGTTTCCTTGGTTGACGCTTGACGCCGCAGGCTTTCAAAGTAATCTGAAAGAGTTGCATGAACGAAAACTTTCCCCGAGTGGCCTACTTCCCCGACTCGTTCCACGAGGTGAATGGGGTGGCCCACACCAGCCGCCACTTTGAAGCCTTTGCGAGGCGGCGAAACCTTCCCTTTCTGTGCGTTCGCGCGGGGGATCGCGCGCAAAACCTCATCGAGGACGGCAACGTCTGGACGCTGGAGCTGCCGCGCGGTTTTCTTTCCTTTGCTCTGGAAAAGGATCTGCGCTTCGACCCGGCGTTTCTGCGTCACATTCCGCTCATCGGCGAAGTTCTGGAGCGCTTCCACCCAGACCTGATTCACATCACTGGCCCGAGCGAGGTGGGGATGCTGGGCGCGGGGCTGGCCTACCACTTCGGGCTACCGCTTGCAGCCAGTTGGCACACAAATGTTCATGAGTACCTGGCGCGTCGATCGGATTGGTTTCTGCGTTTTCTGCCCGAGGGACCTTCGAAATTAACCGGCCAAAAAATCGAAGATCTAACCATGGCCGTTGCGGCCACGTTTTATTCAGTGGCGCAAGTGCTCTTTGCGCCCAATCCCGAGTTATGCGCGCTGCTGGAGCGGACGACAGGGCGAAGCTGCCGCCTCATGCCGCGCGGTGTGGACGCGGAGCTGTTTCATCCGGTCAAGCGCAAGCGCAACCCCGACGATCACGACTTTGTCTTGGGATTTGTGGGGCGGCTGTCAGTAGAAAAGAACATAGCTCTTCTGGCCCAGGTACAGGACGAGTTAGAGCGAATGAGCGTGACTAACTTCCGTTTCCTGATCGTTGGCCACGGCAACGAAGAGGACTGGCTGCGTGAGCGATTGCCGCGCGCCGAGTTCACTGGAGTGCTGCACGGCGAGGCGCTGGCTAAGGCGTACGCGAACATGGACCTGTTCGTCTTTCCCTCGCACACCGACACATTTGGCAACGTGGTATTAGAGGCGTTGGCCAGCGGCGTTCCGGCGATTGTAACTCCCGACGGCGGCCCGTGCACCATCGTCCGCGACGACGAGACCGGCCGCATTGTCCCCGATGCGGAGTTCGCCGCCGCAATAGCCGCAGTGCTCGCTAACTCAGCGCAGCATGCTCAGATGCGCCAATCCGCGCGAGCCTACGCGCTGACAGCCAGTTGGGATTCGGTCTTTGAAGGCATCTATGCGGCTTATGAATCGATGCTGCCGGCGCGTGCGTTTGCTGCTCGGTAAAGAAGATTCTGCGCCATAGCATTCACCGCTGTGCCTTGTATTTCAGAATCCAGTCGCGCTGCTCTTCGGTGTCGGGGACAGGGCAGCAGCGGGCGAGTTCTACTGCGTCAAGGGCCGCCTCTGGCTGCCAACCGAGGTGGATCAAAGCACAAGCCGTTGCGATGGTGGCGCGGCCGATGCTTCCCCAGCAATGGATGCCAATACGCTCTCCGGCGCGCAGACGGTCAACAAGCTCGGCGATGAAAACTCGGAAGGCGATCTCGTTGGGCGGGATACTATGATCGGGGAGTGGATGAGAGAGAAACCGCATTCCCATCCGTTCCGCCAACAGGCCTTCTTCCGCCAGGTCGAGGGTCTCCACCTGGTCTTCGGTTAGCAGCGAAACCAGGGTCTGAACGCCATCGCGCTTGAATTCGCGAAGCTCATTGTGCAGAGTCCGGCCGCCGCGCGGGCAGAGCACGACGGCTAAGGGCGGCGCGGGATTGCCGTAGATCCAAAAGACGCTGGCCACGGTGCTTTGACTCCTACAAAACTTGCGATGCGTTCGCGGACACTCGGGACGAACCCTGTCTTCGATCAGCGGAACCGTTGCCCACATGAAGCAGACCGATGGGTGAAGGGACAAAACGGGTGCGAAGATGGGGGGCGGTCATCACTACTCAGATGATAGACGGTGCGGCTCAGAGCAAAAAAACATATCCGTACCAAGAGGGCACACTTACCGTGACCGGACTGCCGTCGGAAGTTACATTGAGAGTCATAAGAGTTACATCCGCATTGATCATCTCCGTCCAGATGTCTGCTTCAGGAGATGGAAGAGCAATGCATCTTGCCATGCCGCACTGGTGTAAGTGGATCTGAGAACTGAGGGAGCGATATAGAGAGCCTCGGCGCATTGGATGATCCGGCTATAAGTGTTCGGCGCGAAGGTGAACCGAGAGATCGAGCGCGAATAGAGATAAGTCAGCAGGGCATAGCCAGTGTCGGTCGGAGACTGATAGTAGTCCAACCAGTCCGAGAGATCGACCCAACTTGAGGGTAACTGAACGGCAAGAATGATCTGTATTTCATGCGATTGCCCTGCCACGTTTGTTGAGGGGGCGCTCAGGGCAGTTCCTCTCGAATGCGACGGAGTGTGAAGTTAGTTTCTGGACGGAATTGGCTGTGGCGTAGGCTTATCTGCGGAAATGTTCCCAGCCTTGAGGTTCGAGAGACCGCGCGCTTTTCGATGTGAGCAGCGTCGCGCGCGGCTGGCCAGATCTGGCGTTCACGATGCGTCCGATTTTTGTGATTTTTACGCCGTCTATAGAACGTGGCAAGCGGGCGGAGGGCGGCGCAGCGAAAAGCAGTTCATAGTCTTCGCCACCATCGAGAGCCTGGTCGAGGGTCGCTCCGGGGTGAAGCGGCAGGAGAGCAGCATCGACTTCGGCGGCAACGTTGGACTCCTCGCAAAGATGAGCGAGGTCGGTCGAGAGGCCGTCGCTTAGATCGATAGCGGCCGAGGCCAAGCTGCGGCGCTGGAGCCAGAGGCCTTGCCGGATTCGCGGTTGGGGATAGAGATGCGGCGCGAGCAAGGCCTCCATTTTCTGTGGGATGCATGGAGGATTGGACCGGGCTCGCGAGGCCAACTCGGACAGGCGAGCGAGTCCGGCGGCGGCTCCGCCGAGAGCGCCGGTGACATAGAGCAGATGGCCGGGGAGAGCACCAGACCGAAGCAAAGCGCGCCCATGCGGCACGGCGCCGATGAGGACGATGTCGGCCACGGCAACTGGGGACTCGGATAAGTCGCCGCCGGCCAATGGGGTGTGATGAGCTTTAGCCAGGGTGAGCAGGCCGTCAAGAAAGCGTTCAACCCAGGAGCTATGCTCAGCTGCGCGGGGGGCAGCAGCCACGGCGAGCTGCCGCGGTAAACCCAAGGAAAGAAAGGCGGCTACGGGACGCGCTCCCATGGCGGCCAAGTCGCTCAAGCCGCGTGCCAAGGCTCGATGGCCGACGGCTTCAGGCTGATGCCAGTCGAGGCGGAAGTGCCGTCCGGCGATTGACAAGTCCGTCGTTACCGCCAGTTCTTCGCCTGCGCGCGGGGCCAGGAGCGCGCAGTCGTCGCCGATGCCCAGGCGAAGACCGCTACCGGGGCTGGCTGATCGCTGTCGAATTTTCTTAAGCAGGGCGAGTTCGCCTCGTCCGCGCCCCATCCCGGATTGGGCCTCTTTTATCCGCACTTCCTGAGAATAGTGCAAACAAACGGGTTCTGCCCGGCAAGGTCTCGCAACACATATGAGTGTGTCTTTTCTGCATCAAGATGGTACCGTTACTCGCGTCTAACTGAGTGGGTACTGTTACTCGCGACCAACCGCCTAATTTCGTTGACCGGGCGAGGGAGGTTTGCTAGTCTTGACAAGCATTCCAAAAAATACACCCGGTTGGGTGTAGGCGTTGTTTCAGGGGACTGGAAAGCCCCGCGAGTTGATTGTCTCAAATACAAGGCGAATTGCGGCCCTGCATGCAGCAGGGATGAAAGGCGAATATGCTGCGCAAGCGCTATTACATTCTTTTTGTTGCCAGAGATGATGACGGGCGGATTCGCAAGATTCCCCTGCCTCTTCATTACGTGTACGCATTTCTTACCGCCGCGCTGGTGGGAGCGTTCACGATCGTGGGCTTGGCTGGTTCCTATACTCGTATGCTGCTGAAAACAGAAAGCTTCAACCAGATCCGCGAAGAGCGGGAGGCGCTGCGGAAGAACTACAAGCAGATGGCGCAGATTGCGCATGATCGCAATGTGCAGATGGCCTCACTGGGGGCTCTGGCAAATGAAGTGACTGCCCTTTACGGACTGCGGCAGAGCAAGCTGGCCACGACCAAGCACGCGGCTGCGGCCAGCGAAGCGGCTGAGTCTACGCCCGTCGCTTTTGCCCTCACCGACGACCCGGACCAGCAGCAGTTGAAGCTCTCCATCGACCAGTTTTATGCGTTGCGCACGCAGGCCATGTCGGGCCGGATCTCCCGCGCCATGGAGAGCGGTCTGTCTCCCAGTTTTGGCGGCGATTGGATGGAACAGGCCGACGCACCCTCGCTTTGGCCGGTGGAAGGTCGCGTGACTTCGAGCTTTGGTGAGCGGCAGGATCCTATCAATGGAGAAGGCGCCTTCCACTCCGGGATCGACATCGCGGCCCCTTATGGGTCGACAATACGCGCCGCGGCGGATGGAGACGTAACGGATGCCGCCATGAATGCCGGATACGGTCGCGAAATCATAATCGATCACGGACACGACTTGGAGACGATTTATGGGCACCTGTCGACAATGGTGGTCATACCCGGCCAACATGTGATGCGCGGCCAGGTGATCGGCTACGTGGGCCAGTCCGGGCGTTCCACCGGCCCGCACCTGCACTATGAGGTGCGCGTCCATAGGGTTCCGGTCAATCCGCACAAGTATCTGCGCGCCAGTTACGAGCAGATTGCGGTCTTCGACAGCAGTGAAGATACTTCGCAGACTAAATAGGGCTTTCATTTCAGGAAAACGGCATTGGCTCCCAACTGAAATCTCAATTGCCCAAACACCGCTGGGACTTCCGCGATCTGATCGCTGCCGCCGTTCTTTTTCTGGCTAGCGCCGCCGTGGTTCTCTGGCAGAACGCGCACCTGACGATCCTCTGGGACGCGAGCTACACTCTGGACACGAGCTTTCGCATCTCTCTGGGGCAAATGCCGTATCGCGATTTTCCGCTGGCCCACGCGCCGCTCACATTTTTAATTCAGGCCGCGATTATTCGTCTCTCCGGGCGGGTCTTCCTCCACCACGTTCTCTATGCCGCAATCGTTGGTGGCCTGGGCACTGTCATTGCGTGGCGGATCGCGCTCCACACGTTGCGAGGCCGCCTGTGCGAGTCATGCCCCTGCGCAGCCTGGATCGTTTCGCTCATGCTGGCCGCGCCGCTTACTGTCCTGGGCATCTACAGTATCCTGCCGTTTCCCTCCTACGACTGCGACTGTATCTTCTCCGTCCTGCTCGTCATTTTGCTCTTGCAGCGCCTGCCCACGGACTCTGCGGCCGCGTCACAATCAAGCGCTGTCAGGGCGCTTGCGCGGCCCTTCATTGCGGGCGCAGCGCTCCCGCTTCCGCTCTTCTTCAAGCAGAACATCGGTCTCTTTCTTCTGCTCACTGCCTGCGTTCTCATCATTCTGTTGTTGATCGCCAAGCTCTTGCCTTGCTGCCCGAATTCGCGCGGCAGGCGCGAAGTTGCGATCCTCGGCGCTATCCTTGCCGGCGCAGCCGCAACACTTCTTGCAGCCGGTCTGCTCTTGCACTTCACCGCCGGTCTGAACAATTACATTTATTGGACGATCCAGTTCGCCGCGCAACGCAGGCTGCCCGGACTTGACGATATGCTTGCTGTCTATGCGGAGCCTTCATTGCTCTGGTGGATTCCGTCTGTCGCGGGGGGCTTGCTGCTCTTGCGCAGCCGACTCGCCAAGGCTCTGTGGGTACGCCTCGTTGCGCTGGGCTTGCTCGCAGCACCGTTTCTCTGGACGCTCGCAGGCCTCATGCTTTCGACAGACGCCGAGGACCGCGCCACCAGTCTCCTGGTTTTGTGGCCGCTTCTACTAATTCTCTCTGGCGCGCTAACTCTCTGGAATCTCTGCCAGGATTTGAGCCTGCACGCCCTGCTGCCCGCAATCCTGCTGGCAGCCATCAACGGAACTTTGCTCTCGCAACAGTTATGGGGATCGACTTATGCCATCTGGCCGTTGCTCATACTGCTCATCGCCGAGATGATTGCGTTTCTTGCTTCCATCGGCCTGGCCAGCACTTCTACGGAGACCACGCGGCGAAGCCAGTTTCTCACGTTGGCCCTCGCAGCGGTCATCTCCGTAACGCTGACCGTCTGCGGCGGCCTCTACATGGCCAGCGAGGAGCGCCTGTCTTACGCGCAACTGCCTGAGGGATCGATCACATATTCAACTATCCCAGCTCTGAAGGGAATGGCCATCGCTGGTCCCTACCTGCCCGCATTTGAAGAGCTGCTGCGCTTCGCCGCCGCCGAAATTCCAGTCTCTGACGGGCTGGTTCTCATTCCTGGTGAAGACCCGTTCTACTTCGCCACCGGCCGCGTCCCGCAGTTTCCCGTGCTGCTGTTCGACAAAGCTACCGATCCCTATTCGTCTGCGCAACTTGTCGAAGAGACGCGTCGGCGCAATATCCGCTGGCTGATCGTCAAGCGCGAAATGCAGATGAACGAAGATCCAACTCCGCAGCGCACAGCTACGCTCGAAGCCCTTCGGCAGGTCTTTCTGCCGTATCGCAAACTGGGCAGTTACGATGTCTATCGCCGTCCGTAGTGTTGCCTCCAATGGAATGACACAAATCTGCGGCAAGGCATCGGCGCGTCAATTCGCCGCTTCGCAAAAGGCTGGCAAAACGGCAGTCATACCGTCCAAAGCAATCGCCAGATGCAGCGGAATTACCACAAAGAACCTATAAAGCCTGCAACCTTATCGAAAACTTCGTTGCATAACTCAAACCTCTTGTGTTATCGCCACTCGCTACGATAAAACTGCGCGAAACTTCCCGGCCGCCATACAGTCCACCGTAACTCTTTTCTGGAAAATTTGATGGAACACCCTAAAGCTCAGCGGCTTACAGCCGATAATTCTGAGCGCGGTAATTAAAAATGAATTCGTTAGAATTTTCTTTTTAAGTTTAATTACATTTGTTTCATTCGTTTTGCTCATTATTAATGATTTCTTGTCTTTCCGCGCCGATGACCACGCAGAGAGGCAAAGATCATGAAATTCTTCACACTTTTGTCGTCGGTCGCTTTGATACTTCTTATGATGAGCGTGATGGGCTGCCAAATGAATTCCGTGAGCCCTTCTGGTGCCCCTCAGGGAGCGCAGCAACCCGCCGCCCCCGCGGTAAGCCTGTCTTCGTCCAGCTTGACTTTTCCCGCTACCAATGTTGGCATGACAGCGACGACACAGACCATCACCCTCGACCATATCGCCAACGGAGTGCTAAGCCTGAGCGGCACTGGGATGGGTATTTCGATTGTTGGCGCCAACGCCAGTTCCTACTCTCAGAGCAACCAATGTGGCACGAATCTGGCTATCGGGGCAAGCTGCACGATTACGGTTACCTTCACTCCGGTAACTTCCGGGCCGTTGAATGCGACTCTGAGCATCGCCGATAATGCAGCTGGATCAGCGCAGACGGTGCTTCTGAGCGGCACAGGGGTTGTCCCAGCGGTGAGCCTCTTGTCGCCAGCGAGTTTGACCTTTGCGGATACTCCCGTTGGCACGACGGCGGCGACGCAAGCCATCATTCTCAATAACACCGGCAACGGGATTCTAAGCCTGAGCGTCGCCGGGCCGAGCATTTCGATTGCTGGCGCCAATGCCAGTTCCTATTCGCAGACCAACATGTGCGGCACGAGTGTGGCGGCTGGGGCAAGTTGCACGATTACGGTTACCTTCACTCCGGCTGCCTCCGGGCTATTGAATGCGGCTCTGAGCATCACCGATAATGCGGCCGGATCGGTGCAAACGGTGGCTCTGAGCGGCAACGGGATAACCTCGGCCGCGAGTTCATCGAGCAAAGTGTACTTTGTGGACAACGCGATTCCGGACATCAATGTTGCTTCTTCGACACCTGACTGCACCACATATAACCCAACAACTTTTCTTTGCGCCGGCGGTTCTGCGATCGCGTACGCAACCATAGCCGATATCAATGCCGTTAAACCTCACCCAGGCGATCAAATTCTGTTTAGACGTGGAGAAATCTGGCGGGAACAGTTGACGCCGAACCATAACTATCCCGGTGCCGCAGGAGAGCCAGTCATTTTCGGAGCCTATGGAGATGCATCTTCCGCTCTCCCAATTATCAGTGGAGCGAACCTGTTTTCCAATTGGACAGCTACCGCGGTGTCAATCGCTGGAAGTTCGGCGACGGTTTACTCTGCGCCGTATTCCACATTCATTGGTGAAGGTCATGATTATTCCTGTGTACCTTATGCAAATGCTCCTGACCAGGTGTTTGAGGATGGAAGCCGTCTCTCACAGAACACATCTAGTTATGACTCTCTAGCAATTGGCCAGTGGTATCTGGATGCGACGAATAGCATGATTTGGGTGCGACTTGTTGGTGACGATAACCCGAGCGCGCATACGATGGAGGCAAGCCAGCGAGATTTTAGCATTGAGGTGTATGGCGTTTCATATCTCAATATTTCCAATCTGCAAACAGAAGATGCGGAGCAGACCGGCATAAACCTGGGCGCTGGAGCTGATAATAATGTTGCCATCTCGGAAGTAGTTTCGCGCAATAACTTCATAGACGGTATTGCTGTCTCTGGGTCTGCGAACGATACCATTAAATCTTCTACGGTTGCTTACAATGGCGGAATGGGAGTCTTTCTTTACGAAACGTCCAATGCTTTGATAGATAGCACTACGATTCACGATAACGGCCAGCTTGGCACCACAACATACTCGGCGGGAATTAAGGGAGGTGGAAGCACCATGATAAATACTGTTATACAAAACAACCTAATCTATTCCAATGGTATTCAAAATGGGCCACAGGCTATACGCGGTATTGATCTTGACACGGTTGGTGAGGGAACGGTCATTCGTTACAACAAAATTTATTCTAACGGCAGCCTCGGGATCGAACTTGACGCTGATAGTGTAGCCAGCGTTTATGGAAATCTGATTTACAACAACGGGGCCCATGGCATCATGGCATTTGCAGACTCGCAGCCGACTATAACAGGCATTCTAATATACAACAACACTATATACGGAAATCAAGCAGGAGGTGTAAGGTTTGTTGGACCTACGAATACCACGGGCACGTGCGTAGGTAATGCCGTGATCAATAACATCATAGTGGGCACGGTCAACGGGCCCAACTTGGCAGCTACTAACGGTTGTCAGAATATTGCCGATGCCACAGGAGATAGCGGTTCAGGAAACGTCTACACATTTAACGCATTAGGCGTGGCATCAAAAAATTTCATCGAGTGGGGTAGCGACCCGCTCCTGTATGAATCCACCTATGAAGCATGGGAGACTGCGGTAGGAAATTGCGGCGCGATAGGCTGCTCTCATTCAGTGGAATCCGATCCTCTATTTACGGATACTTTAACGAACGATTTTACTCTTTCTTCGCATTCCCCCGCCATTGGCGCGGGTTTGAACCTTGGAGAAACATATGAAGAAAACCTTAGCTCTGTTTCAACCTGGCCATCAGGTGTGTACCTGGATAACCAGAATAACTCCAGTGGAGGGTGGAGCATCGGAGCGTACGCATACTACTAATCCTGTATTTCCCTTACAGGGATCTGCAAGCTACCGCCATACTATAAAACAACTCTGAAGAGCGTAGCGTGGGAAATTCGCATACTACGTTCTGTGGGAGCCGGAGGTGAGCGGCCGCCTCCGGCTAACCGGTGGAAGCCCGCGAGAGCTATCTCTGCCACGGTCGAAGGATACATTGCCGATCAGTTCCTCGCCTAACGCAGATGCGTTGCCCTTGAAAGTCTGCGTGCCGCGCACCCCCGCGAAACGGCAACATAGGCCATGCGGCTATTGAGTAGGTCTTGCACGACTATCTCGGTGTTCAGGCGATCGGCGGTTTAACCCTGGTTGGAATAGCCAGCGACCGCATAGCCGTGATCCAGGTGCACGTGTCTGTTCGCTTCGAGTTCGACTGCACGGCCACCGTCCATAATCAAATACAACCGGCCGTCGTCTCCGCGCTCGTCGTCGTTGCGCTGGCCTTGGCAGTTGTCTTGCCGCTGCCCAGCCGCTCACCGTCACTATGGTCATCGTGCCGCCCGAATTGGCATGGAGTGCACAAACGCGATAAAGATTCAGCGGATACTAAAGACGGCTATACGGCAGATGTCTTTTGCGAATTAGATAAGTCTGAAAAGTCCGGCAATAAGGCGCGGGCGTCGATTCTGATTCGGCGCGGATTAAACCAACCGCACGCACCTGTTTAATCTGATCTTGGGTGCCGGGCCGATTTTATCGCAGTAAAGGCGGTATAATCGGCACCATGGCGGCAGAGGTGCAGAGCAGGGAACCAAAGATCGAATTCCAGTCTAATCCGTCGGCTCCCGTATCCGCCGAGCAGGATACGGCACTCAAAATGCGGGCGCTCGAAGAGCATCTCGGCCAACTTCCCAGCCTGATGGTGGCATACTCCGGTGGCGTGGACTCGGCGTTCCTGGCGGCTACAGCGCATGGTGTTCTAGGCAGCCGCATGCTCGCCGTGCTGGCCGATTCTCCCAGCCTTGCCCGTCGTGACTTTGAAGCTGCTTGCGTTTTTGCGCACGCGAAAGAGATCCCGCTGAAGGTAATCGCGACCGAGGAACTGGAGCGGCCAGAGTACCAGCGCAACGATGCCAATCGCTGCTTCCATTGCAAGGACGAGCTCTTTCGGGTCATGGAGGCGCTGGGCGCGAGCTTGGGCTTCGACCGCATTGCTTATGGCATGAACGCCGACGACACCAGGGACTTTCGCCCCGGACAGCGTGCGGCCGAGGAGCATGCAGTGCTGGCGCCGCTAGCCGAGGCCGGACTCACAAAAAGCGAAATCCGCACATTGGCCAAAGCTGCCGGCTATTCGCTCTGGGATCGTCCGGCAGCGCCCTGCCTCTCCTCGCGCGTCGAGTATGGCCGCGCCGTAACAAGCGAAGTACTCAATCAAGTTGAAAAGGCCGAGGAGAGCATACGCGAGTTGGGTTTTCGCGAGTTGCGCGTACGTCATCATGGCGAGTTGGCCCGCGTGGAGATTGCCCGCAATGAGTTGCCGCGCGCGCTCGCGATGGAGATGCTCGATGCGATTTCTTCCGCGCTCAAGCAAGCCGGCTTCCAATATGTGACGCTTGACTGCGCAGGCTTTCGCACCGGCTCCATGAACGCGATCCTGCCCGCCGACGTGCTGGCGCGGCGCGGAACGAAGCCGGCAGTTTAGAATCACATTGCTATGCGTATTGGTTATCTAGAGTGTTTTTCCGGCATCAGTGGCGATATGCTACTCGGCACCCTCGTGGATGCAGGTGTTCCTTTCGCCTGCCTTGAGGAAACCGCAGCCGCGCTCGGCGTCGGCGCGCGCCTGGAGATGCGCAAGGTCAGTCGCGGCGGCCTGGCTGCAACCAAGGTAGACGTGATCACGCCCGATGCCCCGGCCATCGAGCAGGAACACACTCACCATGATCATCCGGCGCACACGCACGAAGTACATGCGCACAAAGAGCGTCCTCATCACACGCACACAGCGCATCGCTCTCTTTCGGCTATTCTCGAAATCATTGGTTCCGCGCCATTGGCCGCGACGATCAAGCAACGCGCCATCCGGGCATTCCAACTGCTGGGCGAGGCCGAAGCCGCCATTCATTCCGTTCCCGTCGAAGAGATTCATTTCCACGAGGTAGGCGCAGTGGACACGATCGTCGATATCGTCTGCGTCGCGGCGGGCGCTGAGGCGCTGGGCGTGGATCGCTGGCTTTCGTCGTCGCTGAACGTGGGCAGCGGAACAGTTGTTTGCCAGCACGGCACGCTACCCGTTCCCGCGCCGGCCACGCTGGCTTTGCTCGGTGATGCTCCGGTCTACGCAGCGGGCGAGCCGATGGAGCGCGTGACTCCGACTGGCGCGGCATTGCTGCGCATGCTCGATGTGCGTTATGCGCCGCTGCCGCCTATGCGCGTTCTGAAAACAGGTTACGGCGCAGGCGGGCGCGAGACTCAGGGCCAGCCCAACCTGCTGCGCTTGCTGGTTGGCGAAGAAGAGGCTGTCGAGACTGCTGCCTCCGAACCGATCGCAGTTATCGAGACGGTTATTGACGATTGCAACCCACAGTTACTGAGTTATGTAAGCGAGTTACTATTGGCCTCCGGCGCGTGGGATGTTTATCGTGTCGCGGTACAGATGAAGAAGGGACGCACCGGCGTGCAGATGACGGTTCTGTGCCGCCCCGACCTGGTGCCAGCGCTGCGTGACCTGCTCTTCCGCGAGACTACCACCATCGGCCTGCGCTGGAGGCTTGAGAACAAGGCCGCCCTCGCGCGTGAGTTTGTCGAGGTTGAAACGAGTTGGGGCAATGTGCGTATCAAGATCGCCCGCTGGCCTTCCGGCGAGATTGCCAACGCGGCGCCGGAGTTTGAAGATTGTCGCAAAATTGCTGCGGAGCATTCGGTTCCTCTCAAGCGGGTAATGGAACAGGCCATGCAGGCCTACGCGGCACTACGCAAGGGAGAGCGCTCATGAAACGAGTTATGCTGGCGACAGCGACAATGATGCTTGCGCAAACCACAGCCGCGAAGTAACAATTCCCGTAAGCTTGCATGTCTGAATTTACTATCAACTTATCCCCACCCTTTTGAAGGAAGGTCTCTGATGGATCGGGCACTTATCGAGTCGCTGCTCAACGAAGTACGCGAGGGTCGCACCGCCGTCAACGAGGCTCTTGACCGCCTGCGCGATCTGCCCTTCGAGGACCTCGGCTTTGCCAAGCTCGACCATCACCGCGCACTGCGCACCGGCATGCCGGAAGTTATCTTTGCCGCTGGGAAAACTGCCGCGCAGGTGGCTGCGATCTTTGCCCGCATGGCGCACGCCGGAGGCAACGCGCTGGCCACGCGTGCTTCCCGTGAGATGTTTGAAGCTGTCCACGCTATCGAGCCGCGCGCAGAATATCACGAGACTGCCCGCGCCATCACGCTCACGCAGACAACTCCCGTTCCCGGCAAGGGAACCATCGCCGTCATTTGCGCGGGTACCAGCGATTTGCCCATAGCCGAAGAAGCGGCCGTCACTGCGCGCCTCATGGGCAACATGGTCGAGCTAATCGCCGACGTTGGAGTGGCCGGCATTCATCGCCTGCTCGCGCAAAAGAGCTCGCTGCAAGCGGCCCGCGTGCTCATCGTTTGCGCCGGTATGGAAGGCGCTTTGCCCACGGTCGTCGGCGGACTGGTGAACGCCCCGGTGCTGGCCGTGCCCACCAGCGTCGGCTACGGAGCTTCTTTCGGCGGCATTGCGGCGCTGCTCGGCATGTTGAACACTTGTTCGCCCAACGTCTCGGTGGTCAACATCGACAACGGATTCGGCGCTGCCTGCATTGCTTCGCTCATCAATCACCTGTGAAGCGCCTGTAGCCGCGCTCGCGCGCCACTTGGTTCGTGGATTCTTGCCTTGTTCCACGAGCAATCGCCGATGGAGATGGTTACCAATACTTTTTGGCGCGCTTCAGAAGGCAAAGAAAACACTGTGGAAATCGCTGATTTTGTGTTGGTTAGGGTGTGATTCGGTTATTTACGGTGTTGGCGAGATAATTAACTACAGGTTTCTTGAAAATAAATATAGGGGGGAGGGGGTACCTTGTCAGCGATCAGCTTTCAGCCGTCAGCCGTCAGCCGTCAGCAGTCAGCAAAGAAATGCGGCCCTGGTCGTTGGTCATGGTTTTATTGTGCGCTGATGCGGCGTAATCTTATGCGAAGATCCCAGGTTCGAAAATCCGGACCTCCACCCCACGGACGAAGACCTATCCGTGGGGACCCCGGACCCCGGGGGGCACCCAGATTTTAATGTGGGGACATGGGCCATTCGCCAACTGAGAATCGATTGCAGTAATTCGAGGAACACTCGGCGACTCGGCAGTAGTAATATTGTTTGGGCTGAAGCCCTTGGGCTTTCCCATGTCCTAAAATCGAGACCCAATGCATCCGGGGATTCAGTTTCGTCTCCCCAAAATCATACTTTGCCAAACATCGGAGTTATTATGCGTCTTGAAAAGGTCCAGATAACAGATTTTCGGTGCATTGAAGATTCAGGCGAATTCTCGCTCGATCAGGTGTCTTGCTTGGTCGGTAAGAACGAATCGGGGAAAACTGCCATACTCAAGGCGCTCCACAAACTCAAGCCAGACAACGCCGCCAGAGAGAGTTTCGTGCCATCCTCTGACTACCCCAAGCGTAAATGGAGGCCAGATGCTCCAATCCAGGAGTCGCACAAGGTTATTTCTTCCACTTGGGAGATGTCTGATGGCGATGTCGCAGCGGTAGAAAGTGTTTTTGGCTCAGGGACGCTCGCTGACAGGATATTCACACTCAACAAAGGGTATGACAATACCAGGCGCTTTTCGGTTCAGATCAATCAGAATGCGTTACTGAAATCGTTTGTCAGTAAAGATAAACTTTCCACCGAAGATTTTCAGCCAATATCGGCCTGCAACACTGTCGATGAAGTTATAGCGGCCCTTATGGGTCTGCCATCACGGACACAGGCGCAAGAAAGTTTATTGTCGGAATTGAATACTAAATTCCCCAAGGGAAGTGCGCTTGCTTTCATCAATGCCGTAGCTGCGAGGGTTCCCACGTTTCTGTATTTTGATGAATACCTTACTCTCCCAGGCTCTGTTGCCATAAATGAGGTAATGGCTCGCAAACAACAAAATACGTTGACCGATAGGGACCAAATTTTCCTTGCGCTGCTTTCGCTAGCAGGAACCACACTTGAAAATGTCGTACAGGCAGGGACGTTCGAGGAGTTCAACTCGCGTCTTCGCGCTGTTTCTAATCAGACTTCAGATATGGTTTTCAAATACTGGTCTCAAAACAGGCATCTGAAAGTTGATATTAGACTTGACCAAGCTCGCCCTGCCGATTCCGTCCCATTCAATTCCGGGTACGTATTTCGCACGCGCATTGAGAATACACGTCACAGGGCAGATACCAGCTTCGACGAAAGGAGCAGAGGATTTGTTTGGTTCTTTTCCTTTTTGATCTGGTTTTACGATCTCAAAAAGAAGCATGGAGATGACTTAATCATTCTGCTTGATGAACCAGGTCTGTCGCTACACGCTAGAGCGCAAGCCGATTTGCTTCGCTATATCAGGGAAGAGCTTAGCCCTCACTATCAGGTTGTTTATACGACACATTCTCCGTTCATGGTCGACCCTGATCGCTTTCTTTCATGCCGCACAGTTGAAGATGTAGTCGAGAAAGACAGGGCTACCGGAGAAGAGAGGCTACTTGGCACAAAAGTATCCGGAGACGTTTTAAGTACGGATGAAGACACAATTTCTCCGCTCCAGAGAGCCTTGGACTACGAATTGACTCAGACATTATTCGTCGGAAGGAACACGCTGCTTGTTGAAGGACCGTCCGATCTGGCATATCTGAAGTGGTTCTCGCGTCAACTAGCATTGGCCGGTAAGACGTCGTTAGACTACCGGTGGAATATTTGCATAGGTGGCGGCGTGACTAGAATTCCGGGATTTGTATCACTTTTTCGAGGAAACGGACTCAATGTTGCGGCTGTTGTGGATGCTCAGCACGGTGATAAGCAGAAAATTGAACTAGCGCGTAAAGCGCTTGGAGATAATTTAGTAACGGTCAATTCATTTGCTGGACAGGATGAAGCCGACATCGAAGATGTCTTTGGCAGAGAGTTTTACATCGCGCTGATAAACAAAGCACTAGATCTTCGCCCCCCCCACAAAATGCCTACAAGCAAACCTTCCTCCGCTCCCATTCGCGTAGTGAAGGAAGTCGAGGCACATGCGGCTAGTCTCCCGATTCAGTACAGCGAATTTAATCATTTCATGCCAGCGGCTTGGCTGTATCTGCACGAAGAAGAAGGTGCGAAATTGCCTGGATTCTCGGTAGCCCTAGCGACCATGGAAAAGCTCATTACTCGATTGAATTCTTTACTGTGAACGGAACTTCATAAGCGAGCCAATGTGCCGTGCTGACTGTTCGGCCGGTGGCCTACATCCCGATCAAACACTGAAGATGATACCCAAGTTTGGATTAGTCCCGGCAAACGCCAATGTCTTCAAGAGAAATTCTGGGTTACGCAAAATAGCTTTCCCATTCATGAAAGATTGCTGCGTGCTTTTGACAGTGATCCTTGATTGTGGTCGCGTGAAGAGGCACAAGTGTTTTATTCAGGAACCTCCGGAATCAAAGTGGCAAAGATTCGGGCCTCAAAGTCGCGCAAATTGACGCGCTTTCCGGGGACTGAAGTCCCTGGCCCTCTCCGGAATATTCCCGGAACCTTTGATCTACCACTGCGGAGAGTACCTCAGTGGCTAAAGCCACCGCTGTTTTCATTGTCTTTGTGCCGGGGATAAATCCCCGGCCTACCGCTCGAACGAGCTTTTCCGCAGTCTGTTTATCAGCCGGGTCAAAAAACGATCGATGAACTCTTATGCAATCTTGAAGCGGTCAACATGTGATGCAAATCACTGTCCAACCTATGCCTGAGAGCCAATCATTCAATATGTAAGGCTTGTGTTAGGCTTGCGCCCGCACGCGGCGTGTGGAGGAGATTTCGTGGCCGGGTCCAGATTGCCGTTGTTGCGCAGGATTTCGCAGATATTTTTTCTGCTGCTCTTTCTGGCGCTGCTGCTCTTCACTTCGCTGAGCTTATTTCCTGGCGGAGCAACCGAGATTCATCTGCGCGCGCCGGTGCGGCTTTTCTTTGAGTGGGACCCGCTGGTGGCTGTGGTCAACGCCCTGGCCGGCCATGCACTTTATCGCGGCCTCATCTGGTGTCTGCTCATCCTCGTGCCTACGCTCTTTCTAGGTCGCTTTTTCTGCGGCTGGATCTGTCCCATGGGCACGCTACAACACTTTGTGGGCAACATGCCTTCCGAGGCCAAGAGGGGCAAGCAGCGCATCGAGTCAAATCGTTATAAGCGCTGGCAGACGGGCAAGTACGTGGTGCTGATTGCGGGATTAGTCGCTGCACTGTTTGGCTCGGCGGCTATCGGCTGGATAGATCCTTTCAGCTTGCTGGTGCGGTCGTTTGGACTTTCACTATTGCCGGCGTTCAACTCTGCGGCGCGCTCGGTGCTGACTCCGCTTGAAAGCAGTCATGTGGTTGTGATTAAAAAGACCGGCGAAACGCTGCATACGATTCTCCATTACACGGTGCTCGACCTGCGCCAGCCGCATTACGCGCAGGGCCTGATCCTGGGCGTTCTCTTCATTGCGATTCTCGCGGCTGGCTTGCGGGTTACGCGGTTGTGGTGCCGCGCCCTTTGTCCGCTGGGCGCGCTGCTGGGCGCTGTTTCCCGCTGGTCGGTGCTTGGGCTGCACAAAGATCCTGCTACATGCAACAACTGCAATCGCTGCCTGCTCCACTGCCAGGGCGGCGACGATCCCATCGGCAGCGCACCCTGGCGCAAGTCTGAGTGCCTGATGTGCATGAACTGCGTGGGCAGTTGCCCGCATGATAGCCTTACATTTCGCTTCTTCCGCCCTGCACTCAATAAGGATCGTGAGGTTGCAACGCCCGACCTTGGCCGACGCAGAACGCTTACCGGCATCGTCGCCGGCGCCGCAGTGGTGCCACTCATGCGCGCTAACACGGGCCTCGGCAAGAGCCGCCACGAACGGTTGCTGCGCCCGCCCGGCTCGCTTGATGAAACTGACTTTCTTTCGCGCTGTATCCGATGCGGCGAGTGCATGAAGGTTTGCCCTAACACGGCGTTGCATCCCACGCTCGACCAGGCCGGAATCGAGGGCCTATGGACGCCGACTCTGGTGCCGCGAATTGGCTATTGCGAGCCTAGTTGCGTGCTCTGCTCTGAGGTCTGTCCCACCGGCGCAATCTGGCAGATCACGCCGAAAGATAAAGGTTGGGTAGTAGGTATCGCGCAGAGTCAGCCGATCCGTTTGGGTACGGCATTCTACGACCGAGGCCGCTGCCTGCCGTGGGCGATGGCCATCGATTGTATAGTCTGTGAAGAGTGGTGCCCGGTTTCGCCCAAGGCAATTTACGTTGAAGAAGCGCAAGTCATCGACTCCGCCGGCAACACGAAAACGCTGAAACAGCCGCGTGTCGATCCCAGCCGTTGCGTGGGCTGCGGAGCCTGCGAGTATGCGTGTCCGCTGCAGGAGCACCCTGCCGTTTACGTTACCAGTATTGGCGAAAGCCGCTCACCGGGCAGTCAGATTTTGCTTAACAGAAAATGAGGGAGACCGTCTCGTGAAATTCAGTTTGAATTCGAAGTGGAGCATTGCGGCAATTGCAATTCTCGCCGTTCTTGTTCCCGCCGGTTGCAAAAAAAGTTCATCCAATCCGTTCCCGGCCAATGGCGTGGTCGGAGGTTGGGAAAAGACCAGCGACACACGCGTCTTTGCAGCCAAGGATTTGTGGCAATACATTGATGGTGATGCCGAACAGTATGTCTCGGCCGGCGTTGTCTCCACATCTACATCCGACTATAAGTACCAGGGCCAGTTAGAAGCTGTTGTCGATGTCTACATCATGAATGACGAGGCCGGCGCGCGCAAGATTTTGGAGACTGGGCGAAGCAGCGACGCCAAGGCCGTCCAACTGGGCGATGCGGGCATCGCTTATGCGCAAAGCATCATCTTCCGCAAAGGTCGCGCATTGGTGCGCATCGTTGCCTATGAGTCCACGCCCGACACTCCGCAGGCACTGCTTGCGTTGGCGCATGGCGTGGAAGCGAAACTGTAAACACACAGGCCGAAGAATCGGCCGCATCAAGAAAGGATTGCCATGGAAAGCCGTCGTGATTTTCTCAAGACAGCAGCAACCGGAGCCTTGGTGCTCGGCTCGCAGAGCAAGTTAGCGCTGGGAGCTATTCTCGATCAGCGTGCTGAGGCAGGTAAGTCGCGTGTGGTGGTTGCTCGCGATCCGGCCCTCCATGGCCAAGCCGCGCAACCGGACGAACAGCGCGTGCTCGATTTGCTTGACCACGCCATCGCCGCTTACACCGGACGCAATCACCCGGTCGAAGCCTGGAAGCGCATCGTGCCTGCGGGCCAGGTGATTGGTCTCAAGGTGAACGGCCTGGGCGGCAAGGGGATTTCCACCCACGCGGCGCTGGTTCTCGCTATCTGTGAGCGGCTGCAGCAGGCGGGCGTGAAGGCCGGCGAGATCGTCGTTTGGGACCGCAACGCTCGCGACCTTGAGGCATGCGGGTTGACGATCAATACTGATGCGAGCCGTGTTCGCGTTTACGGCAGCGACGTGGCCGGCTTCGAGGAGCAGCCAGTTACATGGGGCACGGCCAGCGTCAAGCTCGCAAAGATTCTAACTCGCGAGTGCGCCATGGTGATCAATCTTCCTATCCTCAAGGATCACGAATTAGCTGGAGTTACTTTTTCCATGAAGAATATGTATGGCGTGGTTGAGCGACCGAATCAACTGCACGCCAACGGGTGCAACCCAAGCGTGGCAGACCTGAATCGCATTCCGGTCATTCGCGAGAAAGTGCGGTTTACCATAGGCGACGCCATCTCCTCCGTCTATCAAGGCGGACCCGGCTTCCACCCTGAGCACCTCTGCTATCCCAACGCGCTCATCGTCGGCGAGGATCGCGTCGCGATCGATCACACCGCATGGCAGATGATCGAGCGCAAGCGCGCCGAAGTGGGCATGCCGACGCTTGAAGCTGCCAACCGTCCGCCGCGCTACATCGCTACCGCTGCCGATGCCGCTCACAGCCTGGGTGTCAACGATCCACAGCGCATCCATTTGATGGAGATCTAACTACTTGTAACTGATGGGTTCGACATAAGAAACAAGCTTGGTTGCCGCATCTTTTCCACGATTTTCAAGGAAAGGATGGGGAACTTCGATAAGTTGAGCCTGTGCAGGCGATTAACTGGGGAGAAGCACCATGGCCGGGGAAACCGATCTCAAACCGGACGATACACCAAGCCAGACACAAGGCCTCACGCGCCGCGAAGCCATGCTGCAACTGCTTCGCCTTGGCGGAGTAGCGGCGGGAACAGCGGGCGCAGCAGTCTGGCTCACCGAGCACAGCTTCCGTCCAGTCCCGGCGCAGGCCGAGCAAGCGCGTCGCGATCATCGCGTCGCATCCGGCTCGCAGGATTCACAGCTGCCGGCGATGACCGTGGTTCAATTCCCTACGGGCAAAGACCCGTCCGCAGGGGCTCCGGTCGCGCAGAGCGGAGAACCGCGCGCACTCGTCCAGAAGGCTCTTGAAAATCTAGGTGGCATTCGCCGCTTCGTTAGCCGTCAGGACGTGGTAGTTATCAAGCCCAACATCGCCTGGGACCGCACGCCGGAGCAGGCCGCAAACACCAATCCCGAAGTCGTCGCCGAGGTTGTTCGCCAATGCTGGCAGGCCGGAGCCAAGCGCGTTATCGTTACCGATGTTAGTTGCAACGAGGCGCGCCGCTGCTTTCATCGCTCCGGCATTCAAGCCGCTGCTCACGCCGAGGGAGCGGAAGTTATACTTCCCGACCCTGAACTTTTTCGCGAAGTAGATATGGGTGGCGTGGTCCTAAAAACCTGGCCCGTCTTCACGCCGTTTCTTGAAGCCGACAAAATCTTCAACCTGCCCATTGCCAAGCACCACGAACTCACCGGCGCAACGCTGGGCATGAAGAACTGGTACGGCATCCTGGGTGGCCAGCGCAACCGCCTGCATCAGCAGATTCATCAGAGTCTCGTCGATCTCGCCGCCTTCATGCTACCTACCGTTACGCTCATCGACTGTTACCGCATTCTGCTGCGCAACGGCCCCACCGGCGGCAACCTGGAAGATGTTTCTCTGAAGAAGTCCATGGTCGCCGGAACCGATCCCGTAGCACTCGATGCCTATGTAGCGAAAGCTTATTGGAACCTGGACCCCGAGCACCTACTCTACTTACGAATGGCCGCCGCCCGGGGTCTCGGCATCGTGGACTTCGATAAGTTGCAGGTGAGAGTCAGTCAGCTGGGATAGCGGAGTAGTCTCCTTGTAATGCGTGACTTTGGAAGCATTCCGCAGTCTCCAGCGGGATTCTTTGAGAGTTACTTGCGGCGGTTCTTTGTTAATTCGTAAAGAGCAATCGATAACCCGAAGTTTCAAGATCTACCTCCTCGCTGACGCAAAGTCAATATCTGAAATGCAAACGTGCTAGAAGGTCTCCCACGCTGACCACGCTACCGGCAGTCCGTTCGATTGCACAGCCTCTTGCCAACTAGTCCACACCTGTCCCGATATATCGATGTAGAACATTTGCAAAGAGCCTGAAGGCAATGGCGCAGCGGCGATCACATTGTTATAGATGGGTTGGCTCGATAGTCCTATAGCACTCGCTGCGTCCGGTACGTTGAAATCAAACAACGTGGTCCAATATGGCGGGTCGGGCAGAGAGTAGATGTAGTACCAGGGGCCCGTTCCAGGCGCCAAGCTTGAGTTATTCGAATACAGCCACAGATAGGTGCGTCCTTGGCCGTCACTCGCGGCTTGCACGGGAATAAGATAGGCATCTTCTGGAATAGCCGCCAATGCCGCGAACTCGCTCCATGGACTCCAGCCAGCGAGCGGGTTTGTAAGTTCTCCCGTCGCGCTCGCGCTCTGACGCTGCGAAGTTATGATCGGATTTGTCGGGAGCCATATCTGCGCCTGGAAACCAGGCTCGGAGAAGTTATTGTTGAGGAAGCTTGCAGTGACGGGATTGAGGAGAGCAGTAGGGAACGGCTCCTGAACTCCAAAACTTGTACCCAAGGCAAACGGCGTCCAATTGGAGAATAGCGGCGCGTTCCACGTGACCGCGTTTTGAACGCAAGAATAGAGAGCTGGGGGATTCTCGTCATCATTGATGACGCTAACCCAGAGTTGGAGTCGGCCATCGGCGAGAGGCACGACCGCAAGCTGGTTGGCGGAATAAACCTCGTCGCTACTCTCCTGCACTGGATAAGTCGGATTGCTCCAAGGAAGCCACGACGCATTCGGTTCTTCAGACGACTTAGTCGTAACGTACAAACCCAAATCGCTGGAGTTATACCCCGACGCCGCGGCATCGCACGCAAAAACCTGCAGACGGCCGGCATTCGGCGTGCTACCTGATGCAGTCATTAATTGAACGGCGGCGACGGAGGTGATTTGATAAATCTCGTTGAAGCCAGTACCGAACCATTGCGTCGCGTAAGATGGCAGACCAGCAGTTGGAAACGGCCCCCAAGTCGACCAGCTTGAACCTGCTGTCGTTGCCACCTTCCAGCGCGTTTGCATGCCGCCGGTGACAACCTGCAAGCGTCCATCCGGCAAGCGGGCGGCGGAAATAGAAACGGATTGTGGCATTTTCTTGTCTCCGGGGAATGGGAGTCGTGTTGCCAAGAATTAACCTAGCCGCAAAACCGCCTTTGCTTCGCCAAAAGTTTTCACACGTAGATGTGACCTATCGCCGGTTGTCTTACACCAAACGCGAAGCTCATTTAGATTGTGTTGATGCAGGGCCGATCGTTTCACGAAGAGTTCCCGCCCGCGCGCGATCCTTCAAAAACAAAAGGGGCAGGGCGGAAAACTACTTCGACTAATATAAGATTAGCTGCGCTAGCGAAGTCTGCTGCACCGCACGTGCTTACGGCCGGTCGTAGAAGCGGAAGAAGAGCGAAGGCTTGGCAACAGGCTCGGCGCGCGCGACCAGACTGGCTGCCTGGGTGTCGCTCAACGGCGTGAACTCCCGCGCCAGCTGTACGTTCTCCTCGAGCTGGGCAATCGAATCGCAGCCGATGATGACTGTGCTCACTGGCCGCGACAGTGTGTAGTACATTGCCTCGCGCATATTGAGTGTACCCGGCGTGGAGGCTTGCACTGACATTCCTTCCCAGGAGTGCTTTTGCTCCTCGATGGGC
The DNA here is from genome assembly GCA_049518535.1 of Occallatibacter sp. GTDB lineage: Bacteria > Acidobacteriota > Terriglobia > Terriglobales > Acidobacteriaceae > Telmatobacter. The sequence continues at coordinate 101,559 of JBEKRS010000003.1, forward strand.
GGCGGCGTCCATGTAGAGAGAATCCGTCCGCGCGCGGGAACCTTCATTCCAATGATGCCCATCTGCCGCTCGACTGCCAGCGGCAAAAGTTCATGGTTGAAGCTATAGTGATGCGGGTCGGCCGCATTCATGGCCATCAGAATCGTGTCGAAGGAATGACGCCGAATGCACTCCATCAGCGCGTCGGGCCGGTAGTGGCCGGTGATGCCGAGATAGCGCACTACCTTCTGCTGCTGCATCTCCAGCAATGCTTCCATCGCGCCGCCCTTGGCAAAGACGGCGTTAACATCGGTCATGGTGCCCATGTCGTGCAACTGCCACAGGTCCACATGATCCGTATGCAGTAGTTCGAGCGACTTTTCGATCATGCGCATCGAACCGTCGCGCGTGCGCTCCTTGGTCTTGGTGGCGAGGAAGGCTTCGTTGCGCCTGTGAGCCATCACCTTGCCCACATACTGCTCGCTCCAACGCTCCGGCCCGCCATAAATGGACGAAGTGTCGATGTAATTCACGCCGAGGTCCAATGCCCGCTCGATAATAGGCACGGCCACATCGAAGTTATTCGCATGCTCCACCGCTGCCTGGCCACCCAGCGAGAAGATGCCGACCTTGTAACCAGTCTTGCCCAGGTTGCGCGTGGGCATGGAGGCGGGCGTTCTGGGGTTAGACGGAGGGCCGGGTAGAGTCTTCGGTGTATCGGCCAGCGCCGATGGCGTCAACAATGCAGCCGTGATTGCACCACCCGCCTTCAGAAAATCGCGGCGACCCTGCTTGCGTACCGCATCCGGTAGATTTCTGCTCATAACAACCTCCTCGGGACTGCACGTCTGGCGCGATTGCGCCAGGCAAATTTTTGGGCGGGACGGGTTCGAATCTCCGGCAAACCGCTGAGATTCCCGCGATGACTCATCATAAACCTGGATTGTTACAGAGAAAAGTACAAAAAATAGCAACACAGTCTACAAATGAAATGCCGCATCCATGTGGATGCGGCATTTGCAGTTAGTAACTCCGAAGTTGTCGAGAGATCAATCTCCGGCGACCAGTTCAGATTCCTTCTTCTCGACCGGCTTGGCGGGGGCTATTGAGCCGAGGCTGACCAAGCCCTCGATCGGTTTCTCGCCCAGGACATGCTCGCGGTAGAGCTTCGCCATGCGTGCATTTTCGGTGGCGTCAAGCTGCTTGCCATCACGTGCGCGAATCTTTTCCTCGCGCGCGTTCTTGGCGATGCCTAACTCGTCAAGCGTGTGGTTGGCCTCAGAGTTGACGTGCGTCATATTGAGCGTAAGGTCATGGCCCACATTCGTCATGCCCACCTTCTTGCCGCCGGCAAAGATTTCATGGCGTCCGTGCTCCTCATACCACTTAGTAAGAGTTGCCGTCATGTGCATCTTTTCGATGATGTTTCTCCAGCCTACGCCTGTGTTGTATGCACAGAAGCTGATTTCGCCTTCCTGCGTGGCGTAAGGAATGATGCACTGCTCGGTGCGACGGAAGTCGTAGTTGAACAGGTCCTGGAACCACATTCCGGCGATGAAGAGGAAGTTCCAGCGGTCGGCGCGGCGCTTCTTGATATCATCTAAAGTCCGGTCGCCCTTCACGCTGCCGTAATCCTTGCCTGTAGCGTTGAAGGTCTTGTCCATCTTCTTCATCATATCGGTGATTTTGAAATGCGTCGGCGACTTGAACGGATCGTAGTTGCGCAGCAGCGCCAAACCAAAGCCGATGACAGAAAGCCACTTACCACGGGCTGCATCGTTGATCTTGGCCAGGTCCTTGGCAACGATGTTCATATTCAGGAACGCAGTGACGGGCGCGGCTTCTTTGGTCTCCTTGTCGATCATTAGCGCCATGCCGATGCCGCAGTTGGGATGGCATCCACAACTGAGTTGGCCCCACTCAGCGCTGGGTCCGTGGATCAGATCGGCCCAATCGGAGAAGGTGCTCATGAAGCTAATGGGGAACCAGTCGCGCTCCGGCTCGCCGAGGCCGACCTGGCTCTTGACGTCATGTGCCATGTGGCTCAGCGTATAGCGCTGCGCGATGCGGCGCTCGTCGCTGATGTCTTCGTCGCGGCCGGTAAAGCTGACCGGCTGGAAACTAAGGAAGCTGATCTTCTTGGGATTGTCGAGAGCGAACTCGATGATGCGGCCCACCTGCTCGTTATTAATGCCGTTGATAATCGTCGTGACCGGCACAATGTCTACGCCGGCCTCATGCAGGTTATTAATTGCCTGCAGCTTGACGTCAAACAGATTGCCGACCTTGCGATGTGAGTTAGCAGCATTGCCAATGCCATCAAACTGAAGGTAGACATATCGCAGGCCCGCTTCAGCCGCGGCTCTGCATAACTCCTTGCTCTTGGCAAACTCGATCCCATTGGAAGCCGCCTGCACGCTGTTGTAGCCCACCTTGCGAGAATAGGCAACCGCATCGAGGAAGTAAGGCGAGAGCGTTGGCTCGCCGCCACTGAACTGCACGCTCATTTGCCGCTTGGGCTTCACTGTGATGGCGTTGTCGAGCATGGTCTTGATCTCGTCCCAAGTCAGCTCATGCACAAAGCCAACCTGATTGGCATCCATGAAGCAGGGGTCGCACATCATGTTACAGCGGTTGGTCAGATCGATGGTCAACACCGAGCCGCGCCCGTGCGTCACCGTCGAAGTGCCGTGTTTGTGGAGCTTCTGATCTCCCTCACCGTGCGCTCTCATGTCGCGCCCAGGGAAGCTCTCTTCGAGGTGCTTGAAGAATTTGGTATCGATCGACATGACATCTTCGAAGTGACCGTGCTTCGGGCAATCCTTGACCATTAGGATCTTGCCGTCGCGTTCGATAATCTGCGCCTTGATCTCACCGATCTTTTCGTTTAGAAGAACTTCGTGGGGCAGCTTGCCGTCCAGAATCTGCTTGCGAATCTCGGGCACGCACTTGGGACAGAGCGAGTCAGTGGTGCGCGGCCAGCCCAGCGGCGGCTTCTCCTTCTGATAGCTCTTCTGGAGGGGCTTGTCGGACCATTTAGGAATGAACGACGGATTGGGGCTGATGCGGTTCAGCCGCTCATAGACGACCCACGCGCCCTGAGCCGCGTAGACGAGGCCTTTCTCGGCGTACTTAATCGCTTTGGACATAAAGTGCAGTCTCCTCAAATGAATTTGGTCGCCAGCGGCGGACTCACCACCCCAAACGACGAAAACCTGTCGCTGGGAAACCTGGCAATCTCACGCCCGGCTCTGCCCTTGGGCTCCCTTAAAGCTAGGGGATTCAAGGGTCTAAACTCGCAGTTTCAGGTTAATTGCCGCCCCCGGTCAATCCAAAGGCGGAGCAGCGAATGGCGATATTTGCCAGCGAACGGTAATTAGGGGACACCCAATGGGTAACCCGCTGAGCCTCAGTGGTTTCCCGGTGCCGCTGGGGTGCCTCAATTCACGGTAAGCGTGAAGGTTGTCGTGTTCGATAGCGATCCCGAAGCTGCGGTTACGGTCACTGTTGATGAAACGGACGGAGGGGTAGACACAGCCGAAGAACCACCGCCGCAGCCGTTGAGCAGGCTCAGCCCGGCTACGCTCACCGTGAGCAACAATAGCATCTGCAAACGGCGGCGCTTCTTCCAGCCATAGCAGAACAGCCCAACCGCTAGCACCGATCCTGGAAGCAGCGGCCGGCCATTGCTATAGATCGACGCGGTTGTTGCAGTCGTGGTCACGGTCAAGGTCGAGTACGAAACGCCCGCAGGCGTTGGAACCGTCAGCATTGAGAAGCTGCAAGTGTTTCCCTCAGGCAGCCCCGAGCAAGCGAACGCGACATTTCCATTGAACCCGCCCACATCTGTCACCGTGATGGTGGTCGTGCCACTCTGCCCGGCTTGGACCGAGATGGATGCCGGATTGATAGCGACGTTGAAGTCCGGCGGGATGGTGTAGGTCGCGCTGGCAACGGCACTGTTGCTATAACCTGACGCTACAGCGATAGCCTGGATGGTTTCGGTAGCCGAAACTGTGATAGCTCCCGTGTACTTGTCCCAACTGGTCGTCGGCGTGGTTATTCCGTCGGTGGTGTAGTAGATGGTCGCCCCGGTGGTCGAGTCAGAAATGGTCACCGACTGTGTGGATGTGTACGTGCCGGCGGCAGGCGAGAAGGTTGGAGTCGCTGCGGGCGGTGTAATGGTGTAGGCAGCTGTTGCCACGGCGCTGGTGGAATAGCCGCTGGCCGTCGCAATCGCCTCCAGCGTCTCTGTCGCACTGACCGTGATCGCGCTGCTATAGAGTGTCGAACTCGTGGTCGGCGCAGCCCCGTTGGTGGTGTAGTAGATGGCTGCCCCAGCCGTCGCATCGCTTATCGTTACCGTCTGCGCTGTCGTGTAGATTCCGGCGGTCACACTGAAGGTTGGGGCGACGGCAACAGGCAGCTGATATTCCCATAGGTCGTTTAGATACCCAAAGTTTCCCAGGGAATCAATTACAGCTCCCCCCAACAACCAGAGATTGCCTTTGTTATCGACCCAGTTCCTCGCGCCCCATCGGGCACCGGGATGTTTCCGGCAGCGGGCGTTCCTTGAGTGCCGTAGATTCCAATTTGGTAGGCCGTAGTGCTTCCGCTCATCCAGGTCCATTCGTTGGTGGATGGACTGAATACCCACAAGTCGTTGAGATAGCCGTCAATGCCGTTGGCATCGAAGCCATAACCGCCCAAGAGCCAGAAATTGCCGCTGTTATCGGTCCAGTTCATCGCACCATAACGACCTCCGGGGGTGTTTGCGGCGGCAGGCGTTCCTAATGTTCCATATATGCCGGACTGTCCACCATTGCTGCCTTCCGTGCTGCTTCCGCCCATCCACGCCCACTCATTCGTGGATGGATTGAATTCCCAAATGTCGTTAAGAGATCCCTGAATGCCGCTGGCATCATCGCCGCTGCCACCAAAGAGCCAAAGGCTTCCGTTCCTGTCAGTCCAGCTTGAAGCGTAGGAGCGACTACCGGGAATATTACCGGTAGCGGGTGTTCCCAAAGTGCTGTTTACCCCAGGTTGGTTAATCGCACTGCTTCCGCCCATCCATGCCCACTCGTTTGTGGAAGGATTGAACTCCCAAAGGTCGTTAAGATTCCCATCACTGTCACCAGGATTGTTTACAACTCCCCCAAATAGCCATAGGTGGCCATTCTTGTCTGTCCAGAACGCGGGAGCGTAGTGATTTCCGGGGGTGTTGCCGGCTGCAAATGTGCCCAGCGCGCCATAAATTCCGGGTAGGCTTACACCGTTGGCAGGTAACATGCTGCTGCCACTCATCCACGCCCATTCGCTCGTGGAATAATTGAACTCCCAAAGGTCATTCAGAAAACCGCTATTGTCGTTGGCATCGAAGCCCTCGCCCCCAAAAGCCAGAAATTGCCGCTGTTGTCATTCCAGTTTGCAGCGGCTTCGCGAGATCCGGGCAAGTTACCGGTCGCAGGCGTTTCCAGCGTGCCGTACACACCAGGCGTGCCATTGTCAGGGCCCGCATTGCTGCTTCCGCCCTCCCATGCCCATTCGTTCGTGGAGGGATTGAATTCCCAAAGGTCATTCAGGGAAACATCGAGTCCATCGGCATCAAAGCCCACGCCCCCAAATAGCCAGAAGTTACCGCTGCTATCGGTCCAGTTCATAGCGTTTACGCGGCCACCGGGAATATTTCCGGGAGCAAAAGTTCCCAAGTTGCCGTACACACCAATGCGTCCGCAGAACGACTCCTCACAATTGCTGCCAATTGTGTTGTTCCCGCCCACCCATGTCCATTCATTCGGGGCGGTTGCCTGCGCTGTGGCGGAGAGTGAGAGGGAAACAAACACGAAAGAAAGTCCAAACAGGAAACCGGATAGCAGATGTAGCTTGCTGGATCGCACTGGAATGCCCTCAAGGAAAACCACCTAGGATTGTAGCGAGGTGGAGAGTAACTGTTCAAATAAATTTCTGTTGCAGCAATAGACAGTTCCGCTCAGTTCTCTTCAGTTCACGACCCCATGCTTACGGCGACGTTGGACTCGGAGTATTGGCAACCTTGTTGATAATCTGCTGAATCAGCACTACGCGCACGTGAATGTGGCTGGCTACGTCGGGCAGGAACTCGGTGATGAAGTTATCTGTGGGCGCAGTGGCCAGGCCGATGACGTAGCGCTCGGCGGTGGCAGGCAGATTGGTCTGCTGACCCGGCACGTAGAGGTCGCCGATCTCGTCTTCGATAGCGGAGCCCACCAAGCTGCTGTAGTTCATCATTCCCTCGCCGTTGTCGCCCTGGGTCCAAACCACCTGTAAAATTGCATGACCTACGCGACGCGGGATCGAGGCGTTGGGCATGCGATGGTAGTGCGGGTCCTGGTGAACAATGGAAGGAATCAGAAAGACACTAAAGAAATTGCCGGTCATGTCCTGCGTATAACTCACGCCCACGTTGCGGCCAAAGCCTTTCATGCCGGGGCCGTAAGGGGAGTCTGCGTCCGAGCCCACCGAAATGGCAGAGTTACCCAGAATCGTAACCGCGTTGAAGGGGTCGACAAGATTGCGCACCGCCAGCCAGCCTTTTTCTTTCGGCGTCATCGGCTTTACCTTCGGACCTGTGACAAAGCGCGCATACCAATTAATAAATGGCGTCAAAGGTGGGCATGAGGCAGGCTTTTCGCGTGGCTGGGGAATGACGCCCGCCGCAGCATTGCCGGCGCCGAAGACCGCTCCCACCTCGGCTGCCTCTGCCGCTGCGGTGCTCGAGCGGCTGGCCTGGCAAGGTCCCGGCGTCGGAGCCTTGACGTGTATGGAAGTCTGCGGCCGCGGAGCGTCGGGCATGGACGGCTCGGCTTGTGAACTTTCCGCCTGGCCGGCCCACGCTGCACTAACTGCAAAGAGCAACACCGTTCCTAGCAGCGCCAGAACCGCACGCCCCTTCATCCGCGCAGGCCCCGGAGTCCATCGGCCGGCGGAGAATTCACACCTGTTGTCCGTTCTCGAGCCACTTCGCAAAAATCCGGCCCTCGTTGGCGGAAAATTTAGCCGCGCACACTCCCATGCACAACCGGCTCGCTGCCTGACACGTCTATCCGAACGAGACGCTTCCTGAGAGCCGCCATTCGGGTCCATTCGCTAAGTCTGACGTAGTTTTTCTGTGAAAGGTCACCCAAGGCAGCGAAGTGATTGCCAATCAACCGGCAGGAATCCGTTTCCGTATTGACCATTGCGGCACCTTCGCGCTTTCAATGATTGACGCGCCGCAGTGCGCATCTCAGACTTAAAAATAGATTGCTTGTCAGACTTTGATTGCGCGAGGTTATTCAATTATGAGCACAAATCCTCCACCCAGACCCCCGATCGGCGGCGTAGGCGCCCGTATCGAAGAAGCCATTGAGTTGATCGAGATGGAACTGCGTCACGCCATCACCTATGTCAACGACGCGGTGGTCCCTCAGGTCCGCAAAGAATCGATCTCGGCCCTGCGCACTGTGGCCGGCAAACTGCACGAACTAGCCGATCGCTTCGATCAAACAAAAGGTCCGCGTCCTTGATGATCGAGCCCCGGAGAATCGCATCGCGGACAGCAGGATTCGACGGAGACTTATCAGCGCGACGACTGGCTGGTCGGTCTCGGTTGGTCATTGCGCTTCTGGCCCCGTCGTTCCTGATTCTGTCAGGCTGCGGCCATCGGCAAGGTGTTGCGTCAGTGCCCGCGTCCCAAACTGCTCCACCCTCCGTTTCGGATCAGACTCAGGCCGAGGTCTATCCACCAGCGCCTGCGCCCTTGCCCCCGGTGCGCATCGCGCCCACCCCTGCGCCACCCGGCGGGGTCAGCGACGAAGACCTGGATTACGTAAACACCCACAAGCCGATCCTCACCGAAGAGGGCCTGGCCACTTGGTATACCGCGCCCTACAAAGGTCGCAGATCCGCCAACGGCCAGGTTTTCAGCGACCACGATCTGACCGCCGCTCATCGCACGCTGCCTATGGGTTCGCTCATCGTCGTAACCAATTTGAAGACTGGTCAGTCTGCCGCCATGCGCATCACCGATCGCGGCCCCTTTGTCGAAGACAAGCTGATCGATCTCACCATTGCCTCGGCCAAGGCCACGGGCATCTACCGGGCCGGCACCGCCCGCGTCCGCGTGGATGTTTATAGCACCCCCAAGCCCATTGCCACCGGCGGTCGCTGGTGTGTGCAGATCGGCGCCTTCAAAAGCGAACACACGGCCACTAAGCTCAAGGCTCAGCTTTTGCGTAAATATCCAAACGCCAATGTGATCGAGTTTCCCGGCGAAGATAGTTACTGGGTGCGCATCCGTCCTCAGGGCGATAACCGCCAGCAGGCTGAGTCCATCGCCCGCAACTTACGCCCCACCGAGGGCGAAGCATTCCTCACACGCCTGGATTAGTGCCCGTGAAGGGCCGCACAAACTCGCAAATGCGGAATGAAAAAGAAATAGATGAGGTCGTCTATTGGGGATATGCCTTAATATTGTCCGTAAGGCTTAGTAAATTAAGTTAGCAATGAGCGGCGAAGTTTTACCTCAGGGAGTCTTATGAAAGCTCGCAAGACGGCTTCCGCGATTTGCATGGCAGTGTTGCTCGCGCTCCTCGGTGGCTGTAACACCATGACCACGTCGGGCGGCGGCACAAATACGCCGCCAACAACAACACAGCCCGTAACATCCGGACTTACAAAGGTTGGAACCGGAGAGTACGAGACCTTCTACCTGGTTGACGGTACAATCTACGGCTACGGCAGCCCCGGACTTCTAGGCCTGGGTAACAACCCGACAGCAATCGCCATTCCCCCTGTCCCTATTGCCACGCCCTCCGGGCTGAAGTTCGTCGATGTTCAGGGAGGGATGCATCAAAGTTTGGGCCTCGATCAGAACGGAAATGTTTGGACCTGGGGCGATGCTGCGGATGGCCGCGCAGGTGATGGTCAGAATCACGCCAGCCTGGTAAATACCACCCCCTATATGATTACCCAGGACAATCAAGGCAACGAGTTCTCCGGCATCATTGCTGTCTATGCGTCTTATGTGTTCGATGCTGCAATCAAGAGCGATGGAACGGTCTGGGTATGGGGAGATTGCACCGCGGCAGTTACCGGTGATGGCACGGCCGGTGCAATAGTTACAAGCCCAACACGCGTGCCGCTTTCGCTGCCCAGTGGAGTCAAGGTTACGCGATTGGGAGTCGGGCCTGGAATTTTCGCGCTCGCTTCGAACGGCACCGTGTGGGCGTGGGGACAGAGCGAAAATGTCGACGACTTAGGCACGGGAAACGCCGATTACGAAAATCCGCATCAGGTCGCGGGACTCCCAACCAACATCAAGCAAGTTGCCTGGGGCGCCGGTCACTATGCCCTAACTGCCGACGGAGAACTGTACGGCTGGGGTTATCGCGGCGCTTATCTCGGAATTGGCGATGGCGTGAACACCTGGCAACCGACGCCGACTGCGATTTCACTTACAACGATTCTGGGATTGCCCGCGCCAGTGGCTTCCGTCGCATCAAGCAGTCTGACCACCCACGTGATCCTTACTGATGGTTCGCTATGGGGGTGGGGCAGCGCGGGAAACGGAGGCATTGGCGATGGTGAAGAGCCGGACTGGCTTACAGCCAATCCGCCTGAGGCGTGGGACTGGGGCGCGTACGACATGATGGTGATGAAACCGGTTCGGATTCAGCCGTCCATCAGTAACTTCAAAGCTGTATTCGCCAATTCGACATACGATTTTTACATTTACGCACTTACAACAGATGGGCGGCTCTTTTCCTGGGGACGCAATAAGACAGGAACCCTTGGCAATGGTGTTTACCCTATGTCTACGAATGGTAACTTCGGTACGGCTTCCAATATGTGCGCCATTTATCCCAATAGCTGGGACGTATCCCTGGCCACCGAAGTTTCGCCCATGACCAGCAAGGGTATTCCAACTAACTCGCCATACTGTGCAGCTAATCCCACCGCAGCGGATTGCGATTGATGGGTTTCGTTCCCGATTGGTCGGTTATGCGGAAGCTGATTTACTAACTTCTTCGCGCATCCCGATCTGGGCCGAGCCCCTACTCCGGCGGCGGATAAAACGGCAGCTTGTCGTTCTTCTCGTTGGCGCGGCGAATAGTTATGTCGTCAATCAGCAGCGCCGGTGCCAGCACCGTCTCCGGCACGTCGCCGAAGTAGTTGGCAACCCACAGATCCTTGCCCGCGGCCAACACACTCGAGCGCAGCGCGCGCTGGTCCAGGTCATCGAGAGTCGCGCCACGCACTAACTCCCGCTTGCCGTCCTGGCTCACGCGGTAAAGCAGCCGTGGCGACTGATTGGGTCCCAGGGTGGCCACGTAATACACACTCTTCAAGCCGCGATCCTTGGCTAACTCCAGCAGTTTGCGGTTTAACTCCTCGTCCGGCAATCCATCTTTCGCAGTTATCTCAAGTACGCCGATCATCGGCCTCGACGGCGCAGAAACTCCCGCGCGTCCATGCCCGTTCGATTGGGGAAAGTCGCGCACCGGCTCGCGGCCAATCAAATAATTCTCCAGCTTCCCGTCGGTCACCAGCTTCACCGCCTGCGCCGGAACGCCCTCGTCGTCTACGTCATAGGCGCCCACAAGCCCCTTGCCGTCATAGCTCTTCAAGCCGGGATCATCCACCACGTCAAAAAACTCCGGCAACACACGCGCATGATAGCTGGAGGCAAACGGTCCATTAGTGCGCGCTTCGGTGCCTAGCTTAGGGCGCGTGGCCTCCAATCCGGTAGATAACAGTGCCGTCAAAGTATCGGTCCCGGCATCGGCACTGAGCAGCAACGGTCCGTGATACTCCTCCTCCACCACCGGAGCGTTGCGCAGGTCGTTGAGCGAGGCGATCAATCCGACTGCATGTTTTTCGAAAACGTCCAGCGAATCCAAATCCTTCAACGTGGTCCCGTTCGCCATATAAGAGCGGTCCAGCTTCATGCCGTCCGCTGCCTGCGCGCCCACTGCGATACTTTCCTGGTAATAACTCCCCGACTTGCGCACGATGGTTCCTTCGCTCGTTGTTAGCCAGGTCGTCGTCACCCGCGCGGTGAAGCTCCCCATTGAGTAGCGCACGTCTTGCTGGCTGGCCTTGACCGTGTCATTAGTCCGATAGAGGCCGGATTCGTGCGCCACCCTGCCCTCCCATGCCGCCTCGTCCACCTGCAACCGGAGCTGCTCGGCCAGAGAGATTACCGGCGTCTCCCGGCTAAGATCGTCGGCCTGTGGGGGCGTCTCGACCTGCTTCAACTCGGCCTGTTTCTGCGCATAGGCCGCGAGCGCTCTCTTGTACGCCTCGTCGGTTGCCGACCACAACGCCGACCGCACCGCAATCGGATCGTCATCGAGAGCCGTTAGCTGCACCGCGCCGTCGCCACGGCCTCCTGAACTATCGGTCTTGTAGTCGCCCACCCGCACCGTTACCCGCGCCACGCGCTCATGGCTGCGCCAGGAGCTGCTCGTAGCTCCAAACTCCGCTTTGGTATCGAAGTTATCCACCTCTTCAATGCGGTACTGGATAAAGAACGGCTTCTGAAAATCCTTTAACTGCAATTGGCTTTTGCTGCGGTCGAGTTCTTCGAGCATGGCCTTCAGCACGGGATCTCTTTCCGCATCTGCACGAGTCTGCTGGGCCCGCGTCTGCGCAGCCGCACTTAGACAGACGCCACCCAGAATAACCGCAAGAACTCCGGCTCCCGCTAACATTGCCAACGGACGAATTAGGTTCATCCTACCTCTATCTTCTGATAACTGATCACTGTTCACTGTTTCACCCCCGGCATAGGCAATATTGGCGGCCTTGCCGTGCCCTTAGGCTGCTTTTGCGTCTCTAAATCTTGCAGCAGCATCGCCGGGGCTGCCGCGCTCACTGGAATCGATCCCGATTCCGCGCCGCACACTCCGTTGAAGACCTCGCTCTTGTCGCCAGTAGCCAGGATGCTCTTCATAGCCGCCAACGGCGTGCCCACAATGCTCACTCCGCGGACTAACTCATCTGGCCGACCATCCACATAAACCCGCCAAACCACCAGCGGAATCACCTGAAAAGCCTGTGGCGAGCTGCGCTGAGTTATTGCAAAGCCTGAAGAAATGTCTTCGAAATAAAGTCCGTATGGCTTGCCCTGCTTCTTCGCTTCCTCAATCAACTGTTTGCGCAGCTCGCTCTCCGGCTCCGTCTTGGTAGAGGTCACGATCAGGTTGCCCTGCCGTCCCGTGGGCACATGACCGCTCTGCGCGCGGCCGTGACCATTCGAAGCACTGAAGTTAGCAATCGGCAGCCGCGACATCAGAAAGGTCTTTAGCTCGCCGTCGTCGATCAGGTCAACCCGACGCGCCCTCTGGCCCTCGCTGTCATATTCGTAATGGCCACTCAGCCAGGTCTTGCCAAACTCCGTCAGCGTCGGGTCGTCGGACACCGACAGAAAGTTCGGCAATACCGGCTTGCCCACTTCCTTGGTAAAGGTCTGGCCCTCTTCATCGCCGCGCTGGCGCTGGCCTTCGAGCCGGTGCCCTAACACCTCGTGGAAGAAAACCGCTGCGGCGCGTCCTGACAGAATCGCCGGCCCGTCGAATGGTTCAGTCACCGGCGCCTTGCGCAGCGCTTCCAAGCTGCTGCCTAACTCGCGCACCGCTGTTTCCATCTCCGCTTGCGTGGGCAGTCCTTGCACTGTCTCGGCCTCGAAGGTCTGCGTCCTATAGAGCTCCATGCCATCCTCGGCGCGCGTCATGGCAAAGACCACTAACCCCGCGGACAGATTCGGAGTCACCACCTGCGAGCCATCTGAGGAGACAAAGTAGCCAGTCCCACTCTGCGCCGTGAACATCACCTCGTCCTGAAATACATCCGGATACTCGCGAAAGATTCGCGAGAGTGCGCTGACCCGCTGTTCCCATGCCGCACGCTCCACCTTCACCGGCGGCGCCGGCTTGCCGAGATGCACCTGCGGCGCCTCCTCGCTGAAGTCCGGCGAACTATCTTCTTCCTTGGCGCGCACCTCGGCTTCGGTCTTCACACGCAGGTAGTTATCCAGCGCGTTTCCATAGCCAGTATTAGTGGCCATCCACAACGACCGCGCCAGCGCCTTGCGGTCGTCGTTCAGAGGCAGCTCGGTGCTCGTTACCGCCGCACCCCGATGGGTGCCGTGCGTGTTGTCCAGCTTGGGCTCGCCCAGCCGCACCTGCACATCGGCCAGGCGCACGCGGGCTTCGGAACTATTCACAAGCGCGCCAAACTGAGCGCTGATCGAAACAAAGTCAACATCGCGCACGGAATAGCTCATGAAGTAAGGTGGCAACTGCTGGTCGGAACCTTGCTTGCCAAGCGACGTGAAAGCGCGATTGAGCTCCACCGTCATCGCATCCAGCAATACCGGCGTCGCCGGCTGCTGTGCCACGGCCACCGCGGGCCAAGCCAACGCCACAGCAAAACCGGCAACAATCGTATTCATAGACGACATCGAGGCAGGCCGCCTTCTGGCGGTGAAAAAATGATTTCGCATAAGTTGGGAAAGCTCAGGCAAAAACCCGCCTGCAAGCTTGATTCTCTCAGAGTAAGCTGCCAACAGGGAAGAATCTCATGGCTTTTGTACTCCGCTGGTTGTTCGCCATTTGTTTCACCATGTCGATTGCCGCCGTGGCTCCACGCCTTTGTCCGTGCCCACGGGCCGCTGCCCAAGCGCCTTCAGCTCCGCCAGCATCAGCGTCAAAACCCGCCCAGCAGGCCTACTCCCTGCCGCCCGACAAGCTCGCCAAAGCCGTCGTACTCGGCCACATCCGTACTGCACTCGAAATTGGCGACTCGCTCTGGGGCATGGCTGTTCTCTGGTTGCTGCTCGCCACGCGCACGGCTGCTGGCCTGGCCGCGTGGGCTGAACGCCTTCTGCGCCGTCGCTGGCTTCAAGGGCTGCTTTTCTTCGCCGTTTTTTTGATTGTTACTACCCTAGCCAGCCTGCCCCTGGATGCCATCGGACACGCAGTCAGCCGTCATTACCGCATCAGCGTTCAGGGCTGGGCTAGTTGGTTCGTCGATGTGGCCAAAGGTCTGGGACTCTCGCTCCTCATTGGTGCTCCCATTTTGCTCTTCTTCAATCGGATCGTCCGCGTCTCACCACGTCGCTACTGGATCTGGATTTGGCTGGTCTCGCTGCCGCTCATCGTTATCTCCGTTCTTGCCGAGCCGCTCATCGAACCCATCTTCAATAAATACGAGCCTCTCACCAAAAATCATGCTGCCCTGGTCGTCAAGCTGGAAACCGTCGTCGCCCGCACCGGCACCAACATTCCACCCGACCGCATGTTCCTGATGAAGGCCAGCGAAAAATCCAACGGCCTCAATGCATATGTCACGGGCATCGGCGCTACCAAGCGCTACGTCATGTGGGACACGGCCACCGACCGCCTTCCCGACGACGAAATTCTCTTCATCTTCGGCCACGAGAGCGGCCATTACGTTCTCAACCACATTCCAAAAATAATCGCCGGTACGTCGGCCGGCCTCTTCTTCGCCTTCTGGGGTTGCGCCGGTTTTGCTGGATGGTTGGCTCGCCGCTTCGGGGTCCGCTGGCAACTTGGTGGCCTCGACGGATTAGCCCCGCTCGCCAGCCGCCAAGGTTTTGTCGTCCTCCTCTTCGCCCTCTCCATTGCTAGCTTCATCCTCCAACCGGCAGGCAACACTTTCAGCCGTCACTTCGAACACCAAGCCGACGTTTACGGCCAGGAAGCCATTCACGGCCTCGTCGCCGACCCTCAGAAAACCGCTGTCGCTGCCTTCAATGACTTGGGTGAAGCGTGGCTGGAAGATCCCAATCCCAGCCCCTTCATTGAGTTTTGGGAGTACAGCCACCCCAGCGTCCAAACCCGCGCTAACTTCGCCATGCACTACGATCCTTGGGCAAACGGCGGACACGGCAGGTTCTTCCAGAAATAAGAATTGGGGAATAACCCGTAAGCAGATTTGTAGGCCAGACCACAACTCGACACAATACGTGCAGCAATCGAGACGAGCTAGCTACGCAAGGACTTTGACCTCAAAAGGCACATTGAGATGCAAGCTGTTTCCCTGTCTTCTGTCCTTTACAATTTCCCCATGCAATTTCTTTCGCTCTCCCGCCGCCGCACCGACACTTTTCCGCCCGAAGCCTTTACTTCAGAGCTAACGGCCCGCGAGACCCAACGCGTCAAGGAACTCTACGCCTCCGGCCTTCTCCGCCAGATATGGAAACGCGGCGACACTCCCGGCGCAGCCATCCTCTGGGAGGCCTCCAGCGAAACGAAAATCCGTGCCGCTCTCGACTCGCTGCCCATCTTTCAGGCCGGCATGCTGGAAATCCTGGTCATGGTCCCGCTTGAGCCATATCCCGGCTTCGTCGCTGCATAGGAATCAACAGGGCCTTAGTCCTGGCCCCGTCTCCCGTCGTACACTGGGATTTCAAATATAAGAAGGAGCAGATTCGTCATGGCCTATCCCGCAAACTTCCGTTATAGCCGCGAGCACGAATGGATTGAAGTCGCAGGCTCCATCGGCTCCATCGGCATCACCGACTATGCCCAAAATTCCCTCGGCGACATCGTCTACGTGGACATGCCGAAGGTCGGCGACGCGGTCACCGCCAACGCGACCTTCGGATCTGTTGAAAGCGTCAAGGCGGTCAGCGATCTCTTCGCGCCCGTTACCGGTACGGTCACAGCCGTCAACGAGGAGCTGCGAACCTCGCCCGACAAGATTAACGAGAAACCTCATGAAACCTGGATCATTAAGGTCGAGCTCACCGACCCCTCTCAGATCAATGCCCTCCTCGACGCCGCAGCCTATGAAGCTTTCATCGCGGAAGAGACGGGGAGCTAGAAACAAAAATGCGCTATCTTCCCAAGTCACCCGCCGAGCGCAAACAGATGCTGGCCGAAATCGGCGCGGCATCCATCGACGATCTCTTCGCCGTCATCCCTGCCGAGTACCGCCTCAATCGCGACCTCGCCGTCCCCCGCCAGTACGCTGAGAGCGAGATCGTAGACTACTTTCGCGCCGCCGGCAACAAGAACGCCACCGATTACGTCAGCTTTCTTGGCGCCGGCGCTTATCGCCATTATCGACCAGTTATCATCGACTCGCTCGTCCAGCGCGGTGAGTTTCTTACCAGTTACACGCCCTATCAGGCCGAGATAACTCAAGGCACACTGCAAGCTATCTTTGAGTTTCAAACCATGATCGCCGAATTGACCGGCATGGACGTCGCCAACGCCAGCATGTACGACGGTTCAACAGGCGCGGCTGAAGCGGTGATGATGGCTGTACGTATCACTGGTCGCCACAAGGCTGTGGTAGCCGCAACCGTCCATCCCGAGTACCGCGAAGTCCTTGCCACTTACACCAAGCATCAGGGCCTTCCCGAAACGCTGGTCAGCTATGATCCCGAAACCGGACGCATCGATCTAGCTGCGCTCGAAGCAGCAGTGACAAAAGAAACCGCTGCGGTCTTGGTGCAAAATCCAAACTTTTTTGGGGTTATTGAAGATATTCCGGCGATTGCTGCCATCGCACATGCCAAAGGCGCGCTGCTCATCGTGTCCATAGCGGAAGCCATCTCGCTCGGCGTCGTTCGCCCTCCCGTCGAAGCCGACATCGTCAGCATGGAAGCGCAATCCTTTGGCGTCGCTCTGAGTTATGGCGGTCCTTTCTGCGGAGTTATTGCAGCCAAGGAACAGTTTGTCCGCCAGATGCCAGGACGCCTCGTCGGCCAAACAGTCGACGACACCGGTTACCGCGGCTTCGTCCTCACGCTATCTACTCGCGAGCAGCACATCCGTCGCGAGAAAGCCACATCCAACATCTGCACTAATCAGGCCTTGGTTGCGCTGATGGCCACGATCTTTCTAAGTGTCTACGGCAAGGAAGGCATCCGCGAGTTAGCCGAGCATAACCTGGCCAAGGCCGATTACGCAGGCAAGACTCTTAGCGCGCAGACGGGTGCAAAGCTCCGCTTCACGGGCGCACCCCGCTTCCACGAGTTCGTTTTACAAACCGAAGAGTCGCCGGCGCAATGGAGCCAGCGTCTGATGGACGCAAAGATTGTCGGCGGCATTGAACTTAGTCGCTGGTATCCCGAACTGCACAACTGCACTCTCTGGTGCGCAACTGAAATCATCACCCGCGCCAACATCGACGCCACCGCCGACGTTTTGGCAGCCAGCACGGTGGAGGCATAAATGACGATGAACGCAAAGACCCCACAGATCCCAATCCCCGGCCCCGGAACAGTCGGCAAAGTCCGTTCGCACCAGACGCAGAATGAGGCTCTGCTCTTCGAGAAATCCTCGCCAGGCAAGCGCGCTTACAAACTGCCACCGCTGGATGTACCCGCCGTCGATCCCTTAGCCCTGCTAGGCGAGGCGCATCGCGAGGTGCCTGGCGAGCTGCCTGAGTTGAGTGAGATCGAGATCATCCGCCACTTCACGCGCCTCTCGACGTGGAACTACGCCATCGACCTCGGCATGTACCCGCTCGGTTCCTGCACCATGAAGTACAACCCGCGCGTTAACGAGTTAGTCGCCCGCATTGAAGGGCTCGCAGAAGCGCACCCTTACCGGCCCGACTCACTAGCTCAAGGTATTCTTGAAGTTATCGAGTTACTCCAACGCTGTCTGCTCGAAATCACCGGCATGGACGAGATCACCCTCCAGCCAGCTGCCGGGGCGCACGGCGAGTTTACCGGCATCCTGTTAGTACGCGCATGGCATGAGTCACAAGGCAATCCGCGCAAGAAAATACTCATCCCCGATTCTGCCCATGGCACCAACCCCGCCACGGCCGCCATCTGCGGCTACACGGTTGAAAATCTCAAGTCCAACCCCGAAGGCGGCATCGACTTAGAAGCGCTAACTCGGCAGGTAGATGAAGAGACCGCCGCGCTGATGCTAACCAACCCCTCGACGATCGGAGTTTTCGAGAGCCAGATCCATAAGATCGCAGACATCCTCCACGCCAAGGGAGCGTTGCTTTACATGGACGGCGCCAACATGAACGCGCTGGTGGGCAAAGTGCGCCCCGGCGACTTCGGCGTAGATGTGATGCACTTGAACCTTCACAAGACCTTCTCGACGCCCCACGGCGGCGGTGGTCCCGGCTCCGGCCCGGTAGCCTGCAAGAAGTTTCTTGAGCCGTTTCTCCCGACTCCGGTACTGGCACAAGACGAGAACGGCAAAAAGCACTGGAGTTATGATCGCCCTAACTCCATCGGCCGCGTTCGCGCCTTTTACGGCAATGTGGGGATGTTTATTCGCGCCTTGGCTTATATTTTGGCCAACGGACCAGACGGGCTGAGGCAGACCACCGAAGACGCAGTCCTTAACGCAAACTACATCCGCGCCAAGCTCGAAGATACCTACGAGTTACCTTACAAGACCGCCTCCATGCACGAAGTAGTCTTCAGCGACAAGCGCCAAGCCGTCAAGGGAGTCAAGACCGGTGACATCGCCAAGCGCCTCATCGACTATGGGTTCCATCCCTATACCGTAAGCTTTCCCCTCATCGTCCACGGTGCGCTGATGATCGAACCCACCGAGAGCGAATCGCTGGAGGAGTTAGACCTGTTCATCGAGGCCATGCGCTCGATTGCGCGCGAGGTGGAAGAAACACCGGAGTTAGTGAAGACTGCGCCGCATTCCACTCGCGTCTCGCGCCTTGACGAAGTTACCGCCGCGCGGAAGCCCATCCTCCGCTGGCGGCCGGCGGGGAGTTAGCCTGGTAACTGCGTGCCAGACCCTCATATTTACTGGCGAGTCGATATGGGATTATTGTGAGTTTCTCTGGATAACTCTTCCAGTGCATCGCATGCCGCGACTACGCCGTCCTCGCCGGCCAGCTGGTTGGCCACGTCCTCGGCCCTCCTCGCAAGCAGCTGCTCGTCCAGCATCGTCCGCAGCCGCTGCGCCACACGCGCGGGTGTATAGTTGCCGCGCTGAATTACCCGCGCCACTTTCAGGCGCAGCATACGCCGGGCATTGTCCGGCTGGTCGTGGGAAAAGGGCATGATAAGCATCGGCTTGCCCGCGCGCAGGCATTGCGCGGTCGTCCCCACTCCGCCCTGGTGCACCACCATCGACGAGCGCGAAAACAGCGCCGAGTAGGGCGCGTACTCCGCTACGCAGATCGACTCCGGCAGCGGAGTTGTTAGCCGGTTGCGTGGGTCGGTCCCGATAAGTAGCACCGCGCGAATCCCCAACTTGGTGGCTGCTTCCGCCGAAACCTCGTAGAACTTTCCTGCAGCCAGCACCGCCGCCGACCCCAACGTGAAGACCACCGGCGGCACTCCTTTGCTGAGAAATTTTTCGAGTTGGGGCGGCAGCGCCTGATTACCCGCGTCCGCGTCGTAGTAGCAGAAGCCGGTAATCCTGGTGTGCTCTGGCCAGTCCTTTTGCTCCACGCCCAACACCCGCGAGAACAACGCCAGCACCAGGTAGGGCGAGTGTTTGGCATCGAAGAGAGGATTCGCGCCTTTCGGCAATCCCAGTTCGCGGCGCAGTTCGTAGATCGGCTCCGGCCACTTGCGGCTCACAAACCGCGCCACTCGACGGATGACTCGCCCAAAGCCTGGAACCGCCTTGTCGGCCCGCGCCAGACGAGGATACGGAGGCAGCACCGGAGGATCGAAGGCAGAGAAAAATGAGAGCGGCGCCAGCACGTAACTCGCCCAGGGAATCCCCGTCATCTCGGCCACCAGCGGTCCGGCATAATTCAGCTCACCCAGCAGCATCAGGTCGGCGCGCATGGGCTTGGTCGCCGCATCCAGCAGGTCGTCGTAACTTTGGCGCAGCGCTGGAAAGAGAAATTCCCTCAGTCCCCGCTCCGTGCCCCGCTTCACGTCGTAGATCATTTCGACGAGAATCGTGTTCGTTGGGTCGATGTCCGGCCGGACAGCGTGAAACTCCAGACCCAGCGGTCTTATCTTCGGCTCATAGACTGCCGGCAGCGCCATCACCGGCACATGCCCGCGCCGTTTCAGTTCCAAAGCAATGGCGATCAGTGGATTGGTATCGCCGTAGGTGCCGATATTCGAAAGAACAATGCGCAAATGAAGTCCTCAAATCTGCATTCGGGTCGCAGCTATGAGGGTAATCTATCGGGCTTTAGATCGGCCGCCGTGGTTCACGTCGCGCCAATCGAAAATGATATTCTTGCCGAGTCTGAAACTCACCAGGAGATTCCCATGCCCAATCTGCGCAGCCTTCGTCTTCCGAACTCAGCCTCCCTGGCCGCGGCCTTTTTCTGCATCCTGCTTACTTCCCCGGCATTTCTATCGGCACAAAAGCCTTATCACGTTGTTGACACTTGGAAGCTCGGTGGCGACGGCGGCTGGGATTATCTGCTTGCAGATCCCCCGGCTCATCGGCTCTACCTCACTCGCGGCGCTCGCGTCGATGTGGTCGATACGCAATCCGGTAAACTAGCCGGCTCCATCGCCAACCTGCATGGCACGCACGGCATCGCCCTCGACTCCGCCGGCAAATTCGGTTACATCTCCGATGGCGGCGGCAACGCTGTAGTCGTCTTCGACCGCGCCACGCTGGCCACGGTCGCCACCATCCCCGCTGGAACCAACCCCGACGCCATCATTTTCGAGCCTGCCACGCAAACCGTCTGGGCATTCAACGGCCGCAGCAAGGACGCGACGGTGATCGACGCCGCCACGCGGAAAGTCGTCGCCACCATCCCGCTTCCCGGCAAGCCCGAGTTCGCCGCTGTCGATGGCAAGGGTACAATCTTCGATAACATCGAAGACAAGAATGAGTTAGTCCGTCTCGACGCCCACACTAACAAGCTTACCGCCGAATGGCCGCTCACTGGCTGCGAATCGCCTTCGGGGCTGGCCTTCGATGTTACAGGCGGGCGACTCTTCAGTGTCTGCGACGGCAAGAAGATGGCCGTGACCGACGCGCGGACCGGTAAGTCGCTTGCCAATCCCGCCATCGGCGAAGGTCCCGACGCGGCTGGCTGGGATGCCGCCCACAAACTCGCGTTTGCCTCCTGCGGCGAGGGAGTTCTCTCCATCATCGATGCCGGCGCACCCAGTTATCCCACCATCGAAACCTTGCCAACCCAGCGCAGCGCGCGCACCATGGCTTACGACGCGGCCGCCGACCGCATCTACCTTGTCGCCGCCGAACTCGGTCCGCGCCCCGAGCCCACAGCCGACAATCCCCGTCCTCGGCCCGCTGTCCTCCCCGGTAGTTTTGTCGTGCTGGTCGTTGGCCGCTAGACCCTATTCAGAATCGGAACAAGTCTTCCTCCCTCGCTTCTTTTGCGAAAGGTGGAAGACCATGCCATAGAAAGCCGCAAAGTTTGAGGGATTTCAAGAAAACCTCTTGCGAAAAGCAGGTTTTAGGCTGATGATTCTAGTGCCATTCCTTAAGAGTCTAGGCGGTTTTGAATCATTAGGAGAGAACTCGTGCGCAGAAACATTTTCGCAATTGTATTCATGGCAATCTGCCCCGTACTCATTGCCCAACAGGCACTAAACAATGACGCCGTCATCAAATTGGTCAAAGCCGGTCTGTCGGACGACCTGATTGTTTCCACCATCAACGCCTCTATCGGAACCTACAACACCTCAACGGACGGAATCATCGCCCTCAAGGCCGCTGGCGTCAGCGACAAAGTGGTCGCAGCTGTTGTGGCAAAGGCCTCCGCACCCACCCCGGTTCCTCCGCTGGCTCCAATGACGGCCACTGCTGACCCGGACGACCCTTCGGCACCGCATGATCCTGGCGTCTATATTCTCACTGCTGGACCGGACGGAAAGCGGAAGATGCTCTTTATTGACCGCTCCGGCACAGGGCGCGAAAAAACTTCCAACGTTATGGGAGCCGCTTTTTCCTATGGTATCTCCAAGGCCAAGATCAAGGCCGAGATCCCTGGTGCTCATGCCCCTGTCCGGACCAAGGACTCCAAGCCAATCTTCTATATGTTTTTTCCCTCGTCCAGCAATTTGGGCGGATTTGGCGGGAACGACGTAATAACCAGTCCCGCGCAGTTTTCGCTGCTCTCTGTGGAAGAGAAAAAGGATCACAGAGAAACAGCAGTTGCCAAGATGGGTTTTGCCAGCGCCAGCGCGGGCACAGACGAAAAGAAAATGACGTTATTCACCACCGACCGAATCCGCAATGGCGTGTACAAGATTACTCCGAATGCCGACCTCGCGGCGGGAGAGTATGCGTTTATCGCTTCTTCTGGGATGGGCGGGCCCGCGACTACCCACACGGTTGTCATCTACGACTTCGGCGTTGATCCCAAGTAATCCGAGTCCTTTTTCCTTTGCAAAAGTGGACCTCGGCAGGCCTGCTCCATTCTTCTGGACGGGCCTGTCAGCGTTTTGCGCCAGATCGGGGTGCGAAACCGCTCTCGCAGCGAAGGTAACCCAAAAATTCTTACACCCCTGTCGTCAGACGCCCGCGAATAACTCTTACGACTTCTTTGCGCATTGAGATTCTACTTGCGAACAGCGGGACTTCGGTGGATGATTCTATTGCCATTCTTTGACAGCATTGAAGGTTTTGAAATACAAGAGAAGCTGTATGCGCAAGAACATGTTCGCACTTCTATTTCTGGCAATCTGCCCCTTTCTCGCGGCCCAGCAGGCGCTCAACAATCTCTCCGTGATCAAGCTGGTGAAGGCTGGCTTGTCCGACGATGTGATTGTCACTACCATCAACGGCTCGCCCGGAAACTATGATACCTCGGTGGATGGATTAATCGCACTGAAGTCCGCAGGCGCAAGCAACAAAGTGATTTCCGCAATCGTTCAAAAGGCCTCAGGCTCTGGTCCCGCGCCGGACGTGACGGCTCCAATTCCTCCGCCGCCTCCGGTCGCGCCTGCGGTGCCGGCTGGCGCGGAAAGCGCTGGCGTTTATTACCAGACGAAGAACGGCAATTGGTTAGCGATCGAAGCCGAGACGGTCAACATCAGAACTCAAGGGTTCCCCGCGCACACAGACGGTGTTCTCAAGGAACCATCGAGTAAGCTCACGCTCGAACTGCCGGTGAACTTCATCCTCAATATCCCGGAAGAACGCTCTATTGGGGAATACCAGCTTCTTCGTTTCGGGGTGAAGAACGATAGACGCGAGTTTCGTTTCGTGAGCGCGTGGCCACATGTTTCTATCGGGGCAGACAAGAACAGAATCGACTTCGATGCCAAGAAAATCGCACCGCACATTTACCAGGTCACATTAGGCCAGGGCTTAGGCAGAGGAGAGTATGGGTTCGTCCCGCCAACGGATGCTGTCTCCTTGGGCAATCTCGCCAGCAATGGCAAGGCCTACACTTTCAGTGTCGAATAGGTCCGGCAACTATGTTATGCAGGCAACGGATGGGCATGCGTTTCCTTTCAGCCCGAATGCCCTTATGAACAGATGCATGCGCAGAACGCTCACAATTTATTGGGTATTCCTAGAAAACTCTTGCGAAAAATCGGGTTTAGGTTAATGATTCTCTTGCCATTCTTTAACAGCTTTGGCGGTTTTGAGTCGTAAGGAGGGAACCCGTGCGCAAGAACCTTCTCACGGTTTTATGTTTTGGAATCCTGCCTCTGATCTTTGCGCATCAGGGCCTGATTGTGAGTCGATCATCAAACTGAAAGGTGGAAGTATGAGAAAAATTCTGGCGCTTTTGCTATGCATTTTGTTTCCAATCAGCGCTTTTGCTGGCGACAACGGCTACAAGATAATCTACGACGGCGGCTCCATACCGGATGCCAAGGCCGGAACCGATATGAAGTTAATCTTAGACGGCAACAACATCCGGATCAAGAAAGGTGACAAGGAAGTTGTGGTTATTCCGGCCTCAGCGGTGACAGAGATCAGCTATGGACAAGACGTTCACCGGCGCGTCGGAGCGGCTATCGGTATCGGGGTGTTCACTTTGGGTCTCGGAGCTTTGATGTTGTTAGCCAAATCTAAGAAGCATTTCGTAGGACTCACTTGGGATGACGGCGGCAAGAAGGGCGGGCTTGCACTCCAGGCCGATAAGAGCGACTATCGGGGCTTGTTAGCCGGGCTCGAAGGTATTACTGGCAAAAAAGCAGTTGATTCGGACACCATGACCGTTAAGAACTAAGTCGCGCATAAAGACACTCAACGTTACAGGTGGCACAGTTCACCTGAACGCCGAACTGGAGCAGGAACCGGCAAAGCAGTAGCGGCATGAGCCGTCAGTGAGCGCATCTCCAACTCTGCCCGGAGTGATAGGGTATTTCTGACGGCTCTCATGAACAGACGCACGCGCAGAACGCTCTGGATTGTGGCCACGGTCGTGCTTGTTTTGGCCGCGGCCATCTTCCTGCGCTCGAAGGCTCCGCCCGAGGCCGCGCGCCTGTTGCCTGAATCCGACGGCATCGTCTACATCAACCTCAAGCCAGTACGCGCCCTCTTTCACAAGGAACTGACGCCGCCCCAGCGCGTCCCAGAGTACCAGCAGTTCATCGATGCCATTGGGATTGACCCGGAGCGCGATCTGGACGAGGTGGCCATCGCGCTGCATCGCATGCAAGATCCCAACGGTCCCAACGGGCCGGTTGCCTGTTCGGTAGTGATGGTGGGCAAGATTACCGGCAAACGTTTCAACGCATGGCTCGACGCGCACGCCACCAGCCGCGAGTCTTACGCTGGCCACACCATCTACAACATTCCTTCCTACGGGGGCCGCACCGACCGCGTGGCGCAGATAGGCTACGACATGGTGGCCGTCTCCAACTATCCCACGCCGGAGATGATTCACTCCATGCTCGATCGGCACTCGACCGCCGCATGGCCCTTTGCCGGCTCCACGCTCATCAGACAGCACTTTCACGAGGTGCCGCTGCTCTCATTGGCCTGGGGCGTAGGCCAGCTCGGTCTGCCCTTTTCTGAAAGCGGGGCCATCAATATTTTCGGACTGCAACTGCCTCTGGAAGCCGATTCGACCATCATTGCCAGTTTGCGCTGGACCGGCTCGTTGCATCTTCGTGTCGAGGAAATCGCGCCCACCGAAGACATAGCCGCTAGCCAGGCCGCCGCGCTGGCCACCCTGGTCACACTGGCCCGCGGCTTCACCGTTCCCTTGGCTGCTAACTCCGCCAACAACGGCCTGAAAGAACTGCTTAAGACCGCTGAGGTCACGCAAAAGCGAGACCGGGTGCTGGTCACGGCCACGGTCTCGCCATCCTTGTTTAGCAGCTTGTCATCGGCCCGCGAAACCCCGCCTGCATCTTCTTCCGGCTCCGCCGCGTCCAAGTAACCAGCGTCTACTTTTTCTGGGCGGCTATGGCAGTTTCAGGGTTGCTGTAATGAAGTTTGATGAACTCAAGTGGCTTGTAGAGTTTCCCCGAACGCACCTTCATCCCTAGATTGCTCCGAACGACCATCCGTCCCCGTCCCGTTGTCAACACAGAACCGCATCCCCGCGGAGGTCCTATGATTCGTCCTGCTCGTTCGTCCATGGCCGCAGCCATTCTTTGCACTCTTGCCTTCCTCACTTATCTTGTGATGCAGATCGGCGCGCGGTCGCCAAAGCCGGCCGTCGAGCACTCCGTCCTTACGGGTCAGTCTGCATTTACTGACGCCGCGCATGAGTACCCCGGTATTCGCCGCCGCCTCACCGTCGCCGACCTGCCCGCCCCGGCTCCTGAGCAATCCGTCGACAACGGCCCGACTCTCGTTCCGCGCCCCGCCAATGCCTGGCCTTTCGCCCCCGCAGGGTTTAAAGTCTCGCTCTATGCAACCGGGCTCGACAATCCGCGTCTGCTCCGCACCGCTCCCAATGGCGACCTCTTCCTGGCCGAAAGCGGATCGGGCAAGATCAAAGTCTTTCGCGGCGTCGGCTCGGACGGTAAGGCCAGCCAGGTTTCAGTCTTCGCCGACGGCCTTCACCAGCCCTTCGGCATTGCCTTTTATCCTGCCGGCCCCAACCCCGCCTGGGTCTACATCGGCGACACCGACGGCATCGTTCGCTTCCCCTACAAGAACGGTGACCTGACGGCAACCGGCCCCGCTCAACCTCTAACTGACCTGCCCGGCGGAGGACGTCTTCGCGGCGGCGGCCATTGGACTCGCGACCTGGTCTTTTCGCAAGACGGCACCAAGCTCTTCGCATCGGTTGGTTCCCACTCCAACGTGGATGACTCCGACACTCACCCCGAGGAGTTTCATCGCGCCGACGTGCTCGAGTTCACCCCTGACGGCAAGTTCGTCAAGGTCTACGCTTCGGGCATCCGTAACTGCGTGGGAGAAGCCATCAACCCCATCACCGGCGAGCTCTGGTGCTCGACCAATGAAAGGGATGCTCTGGGTAACAATTTAGTTCCCGACTATGTAACTCACATCCAGGAGAACGGCTTCTACGGCTGGCCATGGTATTACATGGGTGGCCCGAACGGCGGCGTCCAGGACCCGCGCCACCAAGGCAAGCACCCCGAGTTACAAGCCAAAGTCATCACTCCTGACATTCTTGTGAATCCCCACTTTGCCTCGCTCGAAATGATGTTCTACCAGGGCTCCCAGTTCCCCTCCAAATACATGGGGGATGGTTTCGCCGCCGAGCATGGCTCATGGAACCGCGCCCAGCGCGCGGGCTACGAGGTCATCCGTCTGCCCATGAAGAACGGCCACGCGACCGGCGAGTACGAGGATTTTCTTACCGGCTTCGTCCTGCCTGACGGCTCGGTCTGGGGCCGTCCCGTAGGCGTCGCCCAGGGCAAAGACGGCTCACTGTTCGTCTCAGACGACGGTTCCCGCTCCATCTGGCACGTGACTTACACCGGCAAGTAACTTGCGGTAAGATCGCAATCTCAGCTGCATGGGTGTATCTAAGCTTGGCCATGAAAAATGCGGGAATCTGCTTTAATTTCCGATGAATCATCGCTTCAATTTCAATAGATCCTCAACCCCGTTCGAGATACCAGGGAATGTTGATCACAATGATGCGACGGTTGCCGCGGAGAAGCAGGATAACCTTCAGTAGATCCGCGCGCCGGTTATGGAGCAGATTCTCCCACCAATGGTGCACCACTAACTCCGGCACCAGCACGCAGATTTTTTGGATGCTGGACTCCCGCTCCACCTTGAGGATGTAATCCACCATCGGCGTCAAAACATAGCGGAAGGGCGATTGCAGAATTTCCAGTCTCGGAACGCACTTGCCGGCCGCGCGCAACGGAGCAGCCACGTCCTTTTCCCAATCCTGGCAGATCGGATCCAGATCCTCGTTCGTCTGCACATGCAGGCAACGAATATCGTTCGACATGCCCAGCGCAAACGAGAGTGCTTTCTCTGTGATGCGGCTCCAGCGATCGATGGGCACCACCACAATGGGTTCGCTGATTTGTGCGGGCACGATGGGCCGATCGAGGAACGTCTCGCGGTCCACACCAATGTAGTGGCGCTTGACGGTGTGCATGAACAGCATCATTATCGCAACCAGCAGCGCGGTGATCCAGGCTCCATCGGCAAACTTGGCCACTAATACCACCACGGTGGTGATGCCCGTGGCTACCGCGCCCAGGCCATTTACAAACATGCGCAGCCGGGCGTTGCCTTGCCGCTTCCAGTGCATTACCATGCCGGCCTGCGACAGCGTGAAGGCCAAGAACGCGCCGATAGCGAAGAGGGGAATCAATCGGTCTGTAACTCCGCCGAAGATAATCAGCAGTATTGCCGTGAGAGCTACCAGAACATAAATTCCCCAGGAGTAAAGCAACCGGCGGCCACGCAGCAGAAAGACATGTGGCATGTAGTCGTCGAGAGCGATGGCGCGGGTCAGCCGTGGAAAGTCGGCAAAGGCGGTGTTGGCCGAGAGCGCCAGCACCAGCAGCACCGAGCCGATGGTGACGTAGTAAAACCAGCCGTGCCCCATCACTGCGCGCGTCAGCATCGAAAGCACGCTCTCGTAGCCTGGGCCCTCGGGATTAGTGGCGGCGATGCCGTAGGTGCGGCACAAGAAAGCGATGCCCGCCAGCAGCGCTGCCAGCAGGACGATAATGATGGTCAGCGTGATCTTGGCGTTCTTGCGCGTGTCGTCGCGAAAGGCCATCACGCCGTTGCTCACTGCCTCTACGCCGGTCATCGCCGTGCAGCCGGAAGAAAAGACCTTCAACAGCAGCCACAAGCTAACCGCTGCGGTGGCTGCGGGCAACGGCGGTAGCGCCGTGACTGGGTGGGGATGACCGCCGCTATGAAGTACATGCCAGACGCCGGCTCCTATCACGATTAACAGCGTGCCCGTGAAAAGATAAGTGGGAATCATGAACACCACGCCAGTGTCATGCACGCCGCGCATGTTGACGATGGTAAGAATGGCCAGTACCGCCAGGCACAGTTGCAAGGTGTGAGGCTGCAAGCCTGGCGCGGCGGATATCAGCGCGCCCACGCCAGCCGAAATGCCCACGGCAGCCGTAAGTGTGTAGTCGATCATCAGCGCCGCTGCGGCCAGCAGCCCCGTGCCCTCGCCAAGGTTCTGGCTGGCTACGGTATAAGAGCCGCCGCCTTTGGGATAGGCGTCGATAGTCTGCCGGTAGCTGAAGTACACAATGGCCAGCAGACCCACAATCGCCGCGATCACCGGCACGATGTAGTGCACGCCCATCAGGCCGAGCGGGATGAGCAGTGTTAATGCGGCTTCAGGACCGTACGCGGCAGAGCTGAGGGCATCCAAGCCGAAGACTGGAATGCCGGCGACGGGGCCGATGTGTTCGGCGCGCTCTTCGCTAGTGGCCAGCGGACGCCCGAACAAAAGATTCAATACACGTGAAGATAGGGCCATGTAAAGTTATCCGGCGGCCGGGGAGTTGGGGAAGCAAGAGCCGCCGATTGCATTTTCTCATGGCCAGGTGGATAAACTATCCGGTCGGGGTTATTCGACCGCCTGCTTGCCATGTGGTTGCAGGCCGCGTGCGATCAATCCCAGCCCTCCCACCAGCAGAATCAGCATGACAATGGTGTTAAATAGGCTCGTCGGCCGGAAGAAGATATGAAGGTTGGCAAGGATGCCCGCAAAGATAAACAACGCGCCGGCGATGGTAAGAATCCATCCGATAATACTTCGGCCGCGCCAGAAAAGCAGGCCGATTCCAAATAACATTGGCAACAAAGTGATGCCAAAGGTGTTTTCCCCATAGAAATTCCAGAAGGAACCTACCACCGTAACCTGATTGATCAGCAGATATCCGCCAATGCACGCCATCATGAAGCCCAGAACAAAATGGCTGAGGCCGCCGGGCGTCCCGCCTACATCGCTGAACGAACGATTATCCATGGCCGAAAGTATAGCAGAGTGCATAAGCAAGCCAGACCTTTTGATTCGGCGCGTGACGATCCTCACATTGCAATGCGAGATTGCAATGCGCAATAGTAATAGCGCTATTGGCGGTCTAAATCGCGATGTCGGAGTGTGCGATTATTTACTTGCCGCACGCGCTCGGCCAAGTATATCCTTACCGCATCGTATATAGGACTCTAAATGCCTTTCGGTAAATGAAACTCTGTGGGGAGGGTTATGACCGGCAAACATGGATTTCTTAATGCTCTGAAGGAAGTTGCCTTTGAAGACGAACCGGCGCCGCCGACAAAGCACACACCGCCGCCCGCCGCATCCGCGTTTTCCGCGCCTGCGATAGCGCCGCCGACTGCAACAGCAGCTTCCTCCGTTCCTTATGCGCTTCCAATCGACGCAGGAGTGGTGCCGGATAGCGATGCGGTTTACCAGACGCTGCTGTCGAAAACCGATTTCGAAGCCACGCCTACTGCTGCAACTATCCATAAGTTTCTCGATCCTCTCAAGGCCATCCCGGACACCGTCATGCCCTCAAACGTGAAGTTCAAGACCGCCGTGATTCAAGCTACGGCGCAGGCTGGATTGACGGAAGACGGGATTCTGGGAACCTTCGACACCTTGAAGGCCAAACTTCAGCAGGAACACGATGCCTTCGGCGGCAAGGCGCAGCAGTTCGCGGCTCGCGAGATTACAGGCCGCCAGGATCAGATTCAGAAGATCACCGCACAAATCACCGAGCTTCAGCAGGAGCTGGCTCAGCTCTCCAATGAATTGGTGGACGCGCAGGGAAAATCTACGCATGCGCAGAGCCAGTTTGAAGCAGCCGTGCAGCGTCGCGGCAGTGAACTAGAACAGCAGAAGGCGCTCTACGCCTCGCTGCTGAAAGGATAAGAGATTGTTATGGGCCTTTCGCCAGTAACTCCAAACTTTACTCAAAACCTACAAGGCTATACTCCGAAATCGTTCTGGAAACGCCCTGAGGGTCCCTTCGGCATGGTTGTGCTGGTGGCCTTGATTTTGGGCGGCGCATTCGGCCTGTACGTCATTCTTCCGTACTTAATCACCTTGTTGCAGGACACAATTCATGCGGCCTTTTTAGGCGCTGTGGTGATCGCGATTCTGTGGTTGGTTTTCAATCCGACCTTTCGCACCGCTGTCTCGAATCTATTCCAGAACGTAGTACGATTCTTCGCTTCGTGGGTGGTCGAGACCGATCCCATCGGCATTCTTCGCAACAACCTCGACGACATGAAGAAAGCCAAATTCACTCTTGACCAGACGCTGCAGCGCTTTGCCGGCAGCGACGAAAAACTTCAGCGCAGCATTAGCGCAAAGTCCGATGAGATCAATAATCTTGGCCGCAAGGCCGCCAAAGCCCAACAGATGGCCGCTGCCGCTATCGATCCGATGGAAAAGGAACGGCTCTCGCTCGAGGGGCAGACCTTTCTCGAACAGGCCGGGATGCTGATGCAAGGCGTAAAGCAGCTTCAGGCGCTTGAAGATCAAACATCGAAGATGCTCAAGACCTTCCAGCATTGGTCGCAAATCGCCGACAGCAAGATTCAGCGCACGGAAAACAAGGTTAATTTCCTTGCCGAGCAGCGCAAGATGATTCTGGACGCTAAGGCCACTCTCGGCGTGGGTCAGCAGTTGCTGCGTGGCAATCCGGAGCAGTTGAAGATGGTCGATATGGCTCTCGACTATCTCGAAGAGGACACTTCCCGCACGCTGGGCGAGATCAAGGAATTCTCCCGCTATACCGACAAGCTGCTGACTGACGATCAGATCGAATCCGGCGCCGCAGCAGACGAAGCGGCTGCCAAGTTTGCCGAGTTCAACCAGAAGTTGTTGACCTCGGGCAGTCAGTCCACCGGCGCGGACATGATTCACATTCCGGGAATGGATGTACCGCAGTCGGCCGCGATTCCCACAACTCTCGCCAGCGTAGCCGCCTCCAGCACTAAGTCCGGCAGCGATTACGACAGCATGTTCAAGTAGGCAACGTCACACGAATTCATTGAAGGGAAGAAAGAAATGCCCCGTTTGAAACCGCAAGCGAAGCTTGTCCTGGTTGTGGTCCTGGGAGGGGGAGCGGTCTTCGGACTGCGCTCCGCCATGCAGCATGGCCTCATTCCGACCCCCGGCATCATGAAGTCGATCGTCGCATCGCGCGTAACTCTCCCGCCTCAGGAAGAGGCGCAGGTGGCCAACGTGCAGGCGCTGCCCTATCCGTCGGCCGACCCCGCCAATGTGGGGGCGACGCATATCGTCTTCGATGTATGGGAATGGAACGCGATGTTCTCTCTGATCTATGCCAACGGAGGCCCGGATACTACGAAGGGTTCATTGATGGAAAAGTACGGCGTGAACCTGACGTTGCACCGGGAAGACTCGAACACGCAGATGATCGCGGATCTGCTGGCCTGCGCTAAGCAACTTCACGATGGCGAAAAAACCTGCTCAACGGGGGCCGAGGCAATCGTAGTGATGGGCGATAGCGGCGGCAGTACGTGGCTATCCAGTCTGAATCCGACTTTGAAGAAGCTGGGGCCGGAGTATCAGGCCGTCATTATCGGCGCGGTTGGCCGCTCGAACGGCGAAGATGCTCTGCTCGGCCCGGCCGAGTGGAAGTCCAATCCGCAAAGCATGAAGGGTAAGACCGTGGTCGGCGTCATTCGCGACGGCGACTGGAATATCGCACTGAACTATCTGGGCTCGAATGGACTCAAGAACAACCCTGATCTGAAGACATGGGACCCGGACGCAGTGAATTGGATTGCGGCCCCGGACGAGGATTACATCAAAGCGGTAACAGAAGTGTATGTCCCCAACCGCTGCGAAGACCGCAAGGTAGTGAAGGATGGCCGCCCGACCGGCGAGACCAAGAATGTTTGTCCCGACGGTGTTGTCACTTGGACTCCCGGCGACGAACAGGCCGTGCATGGCCGTCCGGGAACCGCAAAAATCATCTCATCGCATGAGTACGCTTCGCAGATGCCAGCTGTGATTATCGGCGTCAAGAAATTCTTCAACGACAATCGCGACGAAATCTCCGGATTGCTGGCCGCCAGCTTCCAGGCCGCCGACCAGGTGAAGGCCTTCGACGCCGTTCGCCGCAAAGCCGGAGATATGTCAACGAAGCTCTACAAAGATTCCGCCACGGATTGGTATAAGTACTATCCTGGCTTTCGCGATCCGCAGTCGGGTCAGATGCTGGGTGGTTCGGCGGTCTTCGGCCTGGAGGACAACGTCAACTATTTCGGCCTCGATGGCAAGCACAACAACAATATGCGCGCCACGTATGAGACTTTCGGCAAGATCGCTGCGATGAACTATCCGCTGCTCTACAAGGACAATCCGATTCCGCCATACAAGGAAGCGGTCGATACTTCGTTCATCTTCGGCGCTCAATCTATGTTGAATACCGGTGGCGTACAGACAGCCAGCGCAGAGACGGTAGATTACACCAAGGAAGCTCAGAGCGGCACTGTGCTTGGCCATAAGGCCGTGTACATCACCTTCGCCAGCGGTTCCGATCAGCCCTTGCCGGACAGTATCTCAACATTAAATGAACTGAAGGATTCGCTAGCCATTAACTCCCAGTTGGCGCTCCAGATTGACGGTTACACCGACAATGCAGGCAGCGACGCTGTCAACGTTCCGTTGAGCGAAAAGCGGGCGCAGGCCGTGAAGCGCTACTTCCAGCAAGTGGCTCCGTCGAGCTTCCCTGACTCGCGATTCAAACTGGTCGCTGGTCACGGCTCGCAGAGCCCCATTGCTTCCAATGCATCACCCGGAGGCAAGGCGCTCAACCGCCGTGTCGAGATAACTCAGATCGGTCAGTAGTTTCCATTCCCAACAGGGGAGGCGCAAGCCTCCCCAAAATCTTTCCACCTATGAACAAATTATGAATCATGCTATCGCTGTGTTTTCGCCTAATTCGGTTCTAAGTAAGAGGGCTGTTAAGGCCCTGGTTGCTGCGCAAATTGCCGTCGTGGCCTTGTTATGGGCTTTCAGTCCCTTCGTGTTACTCCCCAAACCGGGCGAGGTTCTGAACGCTCTTGGTGACTTATGGGAGCAAGGGCTCGGCGCGGAACTGGTCACCAGTTTCTATCTCAACATTCAGGCGATCGCCGTGGCCACTGTCATTTCGCTGTTGCTGGCCTATGCCACAGTTATGCCTTTCTTTCGTCCCGTCGTCGCCTTGCTCAGCAAGCTGCGTTTCCTTTCACTCGTTGGGTTGACCTTCTTCTTTACTGTGATGACCAGGAGCGGCCATGAATTAAAGCTCTCGCTGCTGGTTTTTTCAGTTTCAGTATTCTTCGTCACCGGAATGGCCGACGTCATCAATTGCATCCCAAAAGATATGTTTGATCTTGCGCGCACGCTGCGCATGGGCGAGTGGCGCGTGGTTTGGGAGGTAATCGTTCTTGGCCAAATCGATAAGGTCTTCGACGTTCTCCGCCAGAATGCGGCCATCGGTTGGATGATGCTGACCATGGTCGAAGGCATTGTCCGCTCAGAGGGCGGCGTGGGAACTATTCTGCTCGACCAGAATCACCACTTCAGGCTGGCTGCAGTCTTCGCCATCCAGTTGACGATCCTCATGCTGGGACTTATTCAGGATTACAGCATCGGACTTTTCAAAAACCTATTTTGTCCTTATGCGTCACTAACGCTGGAGCGGAACTAATGGCAAGCGCTTCGTATAGCTACGGCAAAACTTTGTTAAAGATCGACAACGTATCTCTCGAATATGATGGCCGCCCGGTATTGAACGGCGTCAGCGCGGAGGTGCGCGACATCATCGTGCCGGGCAGGATACAAGGGCAGGTTGTGGGGATTCTCGGTCCTTCCGGCTGCGGCAAAACTACTCTCTTTCGCATCATCGCAGGGTTGCACGCGCCCACTTCCGGACGCGTGTCGGTAAATGGCTTTGATCGCCCGGTGAGAGCCGGCGAAGTCGGTGTGGTAGCCCAGAGTTATCCTCTCTTCGAACATCGCACCGTGCTTGGAAATCTGATGTTGGGCGCCATGAAGAAGGAAAAGAATTCCAAGATCGCCCATGACAAGGTCATGGAGTTGTTGAACGAGTTCGGGCTTGCGGATAAGTACAGTCTCTATCCCGCGCAGTTATCTGGAGGCCAACGGCAAAGATGCGCCATCATCCAACAGATCTTGTGTAGCGAACACTTCCTGTTGATGGACGAGCCATTTTCCGGCCTTGACCTGATCATGCTCGACAAGACTGCCGATCTGATTGCCAAGGTCTCGGATATGGACGACCTGAACACTATCATCGTTGTAACTCATGACGTCGCCGCCGCCTGCACGGTGGCCGACCATCTCTGGCTCATGGGCCGGTCTTCCGACGAAAAAGGAAACGTTCTTCCCGGCTCCCGAATCGTAAAGCAGTATAATTTGATCGATCGTGGGTTATGCTGGGAACCGGGCATTACGGTCACGGCTCCATTCAACGACTTCGTGCGCGAAGTAAAAGAAGAATTCAGGAGGTTGTAAATGAGCAACAACAAGGAAATTGAACTACTGGTTTGTAAGTGCAAAGACTGTACCCATTGGGAGATCGGCAGAGAGGTGCTGATCTGCAAAACTTGCGGCCTGACTCTGCCCGCGAAGATCACTGTGGACGACCACCACATGCTTCACTGGAAGAAGCACGAGCGCTAAGTCAGGCGGTCTGCGGTGTAAGTGCCGATTCTGAAGTTCTTACACGTGCAACCATGGTGCTAATGGAGATTTTTCATGGCGCGGCAGAAACTCGTGCGGCGTCAGGGTGGAGTGTTGAGCTTCTCAGCCAGCCGACTCTAGCCCATACCTTGACTGCCGATGGTGATATGTCTTGGTAAGCATGGCAAGTACATATTTTCCGTCGGGCGCATCGTACCTACTCCCTATTCAAGGCCGTTTGCTAGCTCGTTTTTGCACCCGCAAAATGAGCTATCCCAATCTGATGACCCTCGGATCGTCACTGGACTTCCATATCTACCCTCACTGCGGCATGGGCAGACCTTTATAAAATAGAGCCTCGGGTAGTACGATAGGTTGGAGAATCGGTCGACATACTTAAGTGCATGTTCATTCTGGCGAGGCGTTAGGCGTTTCTGTGATTATCGAAAGCCTGACTCGCCGTGGATTACTAGGCCATGTGAACAAAGCTGCGGAACGGAGCACAACCGGTGCATCGAAAGCCTACGATGAGCGACGTGGCCCGCCTGGCTGGCGTCGGCACGATGACTGTTTCACGCGTGCTCAATGGCACTGCTCGCGTATCACCTGAGACGGCACAGCGAGTGCAACTTGCGATTGAACAGCTCAACTATAGACCCAATGAGCTAGCTCGCGCGTTTCGCGGCCAGCGCAGCCGGACTATCGGTCTCATCCTTCCTTATCTCTACGACCCATTCTTTGCCAATTGCGCACACGCTGTTACGACTGTCGCCAGGGAGCATGGCTATTCTGTCATCACCACGACTTCAAATGAGAGTCCGGATACGGAATACGTCGAAGCGGAACAAATGTTACAGCGCCACGTGGAAGGCTTGTTGGTGATTCCCGCAAGACTCCGTCAGTCGCGTCTCACGCGTGCCTTGTTTGGCAAGACCCCTGTTGTGACATTTGACCGCCCTGTCGCCGATGCATCGTTGGATGTAGTGTTGGTGCAAAATACCTCGGGATCACGCCACATTGTGCAGCATCTCATCGAGCATGGACACAAACGAATCTCTTTCATGGGGCTTAGCCGTGACCTATTCACCATTAATGCAAGATTTATAGGTTACCGCCGCGCCATGCAAGAGGCCGGCTTCTCGGAGGATTCATTTTTCGGCTGCGAATCACAGGAAGTGACGTTACGAACGATCGACGATAAGCTGCATGGGAGTAATGCACCTACGGCTTTCTTTGCATCGAATAACCTGGCCACTCGCTATGTGTTCGCTTCGCTTCTCCATCTAGGCGTACGCATCCCAGCCGACGTAGCCCTGGTAGGATTCGATGACTTCGACTTAGCCGAGCTAACATCTCCGCCACTCACTGTTGTCCGTCAGCCCGCGCAAGAGATGGGCCGGGTTGCGGCCAGCCTTCTGTTTGAGCGCATCGCGCGCGGTGAGTCGCAGCAAACTGGAAGCAAAATTGTCTTGCCGGTCGAGATCGTGTTGCGCCGCTCCTGCGGTTGCAAACACCGCACTCCGGTTGTGATCCACTAGGACGTCTTCTCTCTGCCAAGGCAGTAGCAAGGTTAGCGTGAAGAGGACTTCGCTACTTTGCCTCCACCATCTCAGATCTCAAATTCCAACCTCTCAATCCGATCACCGGTTTGGCCGGTCCTGCCGGGAAGTTCACAGTAACATCGCGCTCTTCGCCCGGTAGCATTGAAATGTAGTTATCACTATAGTAAGCAGGCAAAATCCGCGCGCCTGTAATTGCGTCTTTAAGTGTGAGCTTGATCATCAGCACCGGCGCGGAGCCAGAGTTCTTTATCCTTACCGTCGCCTTTCTCTCATCGCCATCCGGGCTAACTGTGGCTGAAGTAGTCAGCTTGGCCTGCGGCAGGTCGTTCAACTCGCGAAGACTTGCTTCTTCCTTGGCCCACCAATAGAAGTTATCGCTCACCGACGCGCCGGATGCATTGATTACCTGTAACTCGATCAGTATGGCGTGTCCATCGGCAAGCGCCTCCAGATCGGGCTTGCCGACGGGAGTGCGATCATCGGCTGCAACCATAACTTGATTACTTTGCTCGCTAAGAATTTTGCCATCCAGACTCGCCACTCGCACTGTAACCTTAAATGAGCCAGCCTCGCCTAGATTGATCAGGTCCACTTTGTACAAGCCAAGTGCACCATCGGTCAGGTCAAGTTGCCCGTGTACAGGCTCGCAAGCTTTCTTCGTTCCATAAAAACTGGATTGCGTATCGTAATCCGAACTGAAGATACTCCACTCCGTGCTGGGCCACGCCGGCTGAGTCATCCAAAGCATGCGCCCGGAGTTAGGTTGCCAAAGGTGCGCGGCGAAACCCTCGAAAATCGCGCGATGACCCACATAGTCGAGCATCTGCGCCTTGCGCTCAAAGTCCCCCAGGCTGGTGGCTGCGCCGAACTCCGTCTCCAGATGCGTCAGGAATGGCGCCACGTCGCCGTTTCCGCTCTGGTGCCAGTCATGATAGGCCCAGGTGTCGCTGATGGGCCAGCGGTCAGCCTCTGGAATGAACGATTCGATGCTTTCGAGCGTAGGCACGCTGGGCATGCCTAACTCCACACTGAAGCCCCGGTTAATGCGATAGTAAGTCTCCGGCGTCTGAAACTGATAAGGGCCGGAGTGGCGCAGGTTCACTTGGTTCGAGCTACCCGTGTAATAACGTGTGTGATCTAACGTCAGCGTCAGTTCAACCAATCCCTCATTGATAACCGGCTGCGGCACGCCCTCATTGCGTCCGCACCATACTACGATCGACGCATGGTGCCGAAAGCGCAAAATAGTGTCGCGCGCATTCTTCAAAAACAGCACGGGATCTTCGGCTTCCAAGTTATAGTTCTGCGTGGACTCCCAGAAATCGTTCCAAACCATCAACCCATACTTGTCGGCAAGTGCGTAGAAGTTCTCTTCCGTGTTCTGGCCCATCCAGTTACGGATGATGTTCACATGTGCGTCGCGATGAAGCCTGAAGTAAGGCTCCAGATGTTCGAGGCTCACGCGCTTGCGGCTGTCATCCATGCCCCAGTTACCGCCGCGCGCCGCAATGCGCACTCCGTTCACCTTGATCACAAGATCGGTGCCTGGCCAGCTACCCTCGACAGGCTGGATCGATGACGAGCCCTCCGAGCCCGGCTCTAACGACTGCACCCAGGTGTGCTTTAAATACTCCGGCAACGGTTGCCCCGCAGGCATTTGGTTTTGTGTCTTGTCGTCGATCTGTCGGATGCCGCTGTGAGTCTCATCGATCAGCGCCAGTGCATCGTCGTGTGTCCTGCTGGGCAAAACCTCGACGCGGCGCAGATGGCCGGCGGAGTCGAACAGCGAGGTCTCATAACTCAGCTCGCGCATACCAAACTCAATCTGTTGTTGCGCGCTCAGCTTGCCGCCTGCCGTAAAGCTCACCTTGAGCGTATGCAGCGCGGGCTCGCCGTAGCCGTTGGGCCACCAGAGTTTCGGATGCTGCACCTTGAGTTGCGCGAACTCATCCGGCTTAAGACGCACTACCGTCTCGCCCTGTTCCAGCCTCACGTGCTTGCTTACCTGCACGTTGTCAAAGCTGGCCGTCAATTCACCTTCAATGGAAGCTGTAGACGTGTTAGTCAATGGCGCTTCGATTTCTATATCTGCCTCGCTGCGATCGGCCTTGGGCAGCGTGGTGATCACCTGCAGGTCACCTACTTCTACCGGCCCATTCGCCGTCAATATCACGTCCTGCCAGATACCTGTATTGCGATCACGAATGCCGGGAATCCAATCCCACCCTTCGGTAGCCGCGAAGGTAGGTCCATCCAGCGTCTGAATGCCGCCATTCTCGCCCGGCCCTGCCTTGATGGATTGCTCATGAGCTATACCGGGATGTGGCGGCGGAGTTACACGCACGGCCAGCACGTTTTCGCTTGCTAATGTAATTAGCGAAGTTACATCGAACCTACCGCGGAGAAACGCCCCTGTAATCTCGCCAAGTCTCTTGCCGTTGAGCCAAACCTCGGCGGCATAATTCACGCCTTCAAAGGCTAGCGCGAGTCGCTGCCCACGCATCTCCGGAAGAGCCTTGAACTCCACACGGTACCAATAACTCTGGTGAGCAAGGCTCTCAGGAATTGCCAAGTTGTTCAACCCGTAATCGGGGTCGGGATAGATGCCACGATCGATCATCGTGGTCAGCACTGTGCCCGGAACTGTAGCGGCCATCCAGACCTTCGATGCAGAGGCGAGCATTGCAGAGCCAGGCTTGGATAGTTTCTCGCCGCTAGCCTTAATGCCCCGAGCCTCGATCTCCGGCTCCGCGGCCAGCTTCCAACCGCCTCGCAGCCGCCACACGTTTGTGCCCGCCGATTCCAGCTTGCTCGATGCAGGTGGCAGCGGCTTCGCTACAGGCTTTTGCATGCCCCCTTTGCCGCGGGGTAGGGTCGCTGGGTCCTGAGGCGCGAGTTGCCCTGCCTGTTCGAAGGTCTGCATAGGCCAGCGACCCGAGGCCTCTTCGTAAGTCGGCAGCGAAAAATCCGGCGGCGCTTCCTCTATGGCCTTTACTTCTTCCGCCGTCAGCGTCTCGCGATACAGCTTGAGCCCGGCAATCTGGCCGCCAAAGTGATGCCCCTTTGCCCCCCATGCAGCCAATGGCTCAGGCGCCATTTCAAGCCGCTCGGCAATCGTACCCTGCGCCAGCCGGCTCGATGCCACTTCTTTGCCATCGGCATAGAGAGTAACCTTCTCTCCATCACCCATGGCCACAACCAGATGCCATTCCACTGTGCTCAGCACACTCTCAGCCGCGATTAGTTGGTTTGAGCCATCTCCCCGGCCAAGCCATAGACAGAAGTGATTGTCTGCCATGCCAATGTAGCGTGCATCCTCGGCAGTCGGGTCGCCGATGCCTGCCAGCATCACCGTACCTGCAAGCGGCTCTGATGCGCGAAACCAGAAAGCCAGCGTCCACGCCGCATTCCCGTCCAGCAGGGCATCGCGTGCGTCAGGTTGCTTGTTCAGTCCCAGCCGGTCAAGCAAGGCTGCGGTGCGGCTATCGAGCGGCGACGGTGCTGCCAATGACTTAGTAAGTCCGGGCCCATCGGGAAGAAAGACTGCATTGTAAGGACCGTAATCCTCCCCCGCAACCGTCTGCGCATTGGCCTGCCATTGCAACATCATCGACATTGCTAAACAAACAGCTGTTCGCGAAGAAATCAGACGAAAGATAGCTGAAGCGAAGTTAGGGATCAAAGAAGCTTTCTCTCGAATTTCCATGACTAAAAATATCCTAAAAATGAGGGCAATGCTCGCTATCTGCAAGGGAATTGCTTCCTTTGCGATGAAACAAAATTGGGTTGGAGGGAATTGGAACTCCCTCCAACCCAGTGAGGAGTCACATGACGATCGTCCAAACGGAAACCGCTTACACTTTCCGTTGGCTCGGTTGTGCCGGGAAGTGGAGAGGTGATTCCCGGTGTTTGCAATGTGAGCGGAGGTCAAGCTGTCCCGGTTTGGCCAACTTGAACCCCGCCCGTGGCAAGGTTAGAAAAAGACCTCTACCGCCGCTTGGTGCTGGCGGGAGTTATTCGAGTAACTGCTAACTCCACCGAATTTGCGCAGTCGTCGAGTTTAAGTTGCCTCTTCGCCGTGTATGGTGCGGAAACCCCGCCATGGAACTTGTTGCCGCGTCTTTTCGTAACTAGGCTGACGACGCCGTCAATACAGCGTCCGGAATCGGCCGGCAATACGCTGGTCTGAACTTTCTCTTCCTGAGTCGAGTTCTTGGCCGTTGCGACGCGCGTGGCCGCCTCAATGAACAGGGCGATGAAGATGCCCACTGAATCGGCAGTTATGTTCGGCGATTCCCCATCCGCATGATGGTATCGCTATCACTTGTAGCAACATCCAAAGCCGCCGTCGCTTACGCATCATCTATAATCGTTCGCAATTATCGGTGTCAAGATTTATTTTTTGCACCACTATTCGACAGGCGTGGGAACGTGTGTTACAAATGAGATCGCTATCATTGATGAGGTTTCTATGACCGCCGGTATGCCCATTCTTGTATACGACGTTGGAGGCAGCCATGTATCGGCCGCGGCTTGCCTTAAGGGGGGCGCAGATTATAGCCTCGGCCCTATCGCCAATGCTCCCCACCCTCCAGAAAAAACCACCGATGCCTTCATTCGTCTTCTCTATACGCTGGGAATCGATGCCTTGTCTGGCTTTGAAGGCGTCTCCGGCGCTGAGCTGGCCATGCCCGGGCCATTCGATTTCGGTGCGGGTGTGAGCCTCATGCGCCACAAGCTGCCTTACCTCTATGGCGTGCATCTGGGACAATTGCTGGAGCAAAGTTTCGGCTGGCAGGCCGGGCAGGTGCGCTTTCTCCACGATGCCGCCGCCTTTCTGCTGGGCGAGATCGGCGCCGGTGCGGCCCGCGATTTCTCGCGAGCCGTTGGCATCACGCTTGGAACCGGCATCGGCTCGGCCTTTGCTATAGATGGTCGCGTGGTTACCGAGGGCCCCGGTGTTCCTCCCGGTGGAGAGATATGGAATCTCCCCTATGAAGGGGGAATTGTCGAAGACTTCATCTCGACCAGGGCCATCCAGCGCGAATATAAATGCCGCGCAGGCGAACTGCTGGACGTTTCTAAGATCGCTGCGATGGCGGAGACCGATCTGAATGCAGCCGCCGTTTTTGTCGAGTTCGGCTATCACCTCGGGCAGGCACTGCGCATGGTTGTCTCCGAGTTCGCCCCTCAAGTGGTGGTGCTGGGCGGAGGCATCTCCCGCTCCCCGCAGCTGTTTTTGCCCGCGGCTCAGGGCCAGGTCGAAGACTTGAATTTTAGCCTGCAGACATCAATGTTAAAAAACAATGCTCCTCTAGTGGGTGCTGCGGTGGCATGGTTCAACGGTTCCAATGGCGCCAACGCCCCATCCCCGCAAGCCACCGCCCATGCCGCCCGCGCCGATGCAGTCTAGAACTACTTTGCCATTTTGCTTCTATCGTTCTGTCTCTAAAGTTCACAACAAAACCGAGGCTGTCATTCTGAGCGAACGGGGCCCCGAACGTTGTTCAGTTCCGGGGTCCCCAAAGAGCGGTCTTTGCTCTTTGGGGTGGAGTTCGGGGGTGGTGAGTCGAAGAATCTGCTTTTATCTTTCGTGAGTTTTACAATGGACTCTAGAGACAGGGCTTCTATGCCTCCGCACCAGAAGTAACATAGGTCAAGGAGTACGGAGCCGTGACCACCCGTCAACACAAGGTTCACACTCAACTCGGCCGAGCCGCAGTCCAGATGTTTGCCGCCAATGATCGCATAAACCAGCTTCTTATCGAACATCTCGATCCTGCCGCCTGGAATGCGAAACCGCCCGGCAATGTACGCACCATCGCTGCCATCTTCACCCACATGCACAGGGTCCGCACCAAATGGATCAGGCTCACAGCCCCGCACCTGAAGATTCCACTCCAACTCAATCGCGCACACTGCACGCCGCATCAGGCCCGCGCTGGACTCGCACAAAGCGCCGCTAGCTGCGCGGAAATGCTGGCTGAAGCGCTCGGCGGTGGTAAGGTGCGCGTTGAGAAGTTTTTGAGGGACGGCTGGGCTAAGCCTTGGCCGGTCGGCCCAGAGATGCTCTGTTACATGCTCGCTCATGAAGCCCACCACCGCGGGCAGGTGTGTATGCTCGCGCATCAGCTCGGATTTCCGTTACCCCTGAAAGTGACGTCCGGGCTCTGGAATTGGGAAAAGCTGTGGAAAGAGTGCGGCTCATCCCGCGGCCCTGGCTACGATTCTTAAACCGGCCAGTATCGCCCACGCCCACACATTACCGGCAGAAATTCCAAGCCTCAGTTCGCGACGCATGACTTTCGTGATCAATCCGCACTGTTCCCAGCCGTCTTCCTGCTCATTCTCCTCTCAGCCGTGCCGATGGAAAATTGTAGGAGAACAGCCATGGCGCACGCACGCATTCGGATGTTGCTTTGGTTTGCGATGCTGGCTCCGACAGCCGCACTGGCCGCAGGCATCCCTGATCAACGTGCCGCCTCGACGATGGTGAGCGGAGTCTATTCGGTCACCTTCAATCTGAACCTTGCCTCGACGCTCCCCGCCGGAACCATGATCACCTGCCGTGCGCGGATCGTGCCCAACCAGGGAGGGCCAAATCTCCTCAATCAGCATCTCGACGCCATTCCAGTAGAGACGACGACAGACGTGGCCACGGTGACCGGTGCCAAAGCAACCTGCACCACAGAGATTCCCTTTTCCTGGACAGTGATCAGCGCGCAGGGCGGCCTAACCTTGAGCTACGAGATTGACGCCGTCAGCGGCTCCGGCTCCGCGCCGCTGCTCAGGAACAGCGCGCAGCAAAACATCGGCGCGGCATTTCCAGCTTCAGGCGGCAGCGCGCAACTCAGCATCAATTTGACCCTTTGAATGCGGCCCACTGCACACTCCACCCCACCGTTGTACACAGGGTGGCCCGATGCGGTATCCTGAGGCTTAATCCATGATCTTTTCCCGCGATTACATTGGGTATCTGGCCCGCCGAACAGTCAAGCATCTCATCGACGCCAAGATGATCGCCACCAGTGACTTGAAGGTGGTCGAAGCGCGCGTCACCGAGGGGTTGATCGAGGAACTTTCTCTTGAAGACCGCATCAATGAAGAGGTCCGTGTAATTCTGGAAGCGTACTCCGAGGAGATGCGCAAGACCGGCGCGCAATACGCCGAGATGTTCAAGAAGGTAAAAACCGAGCTGGCCAAGAAGTATAAGGCGGTGCTATGAGAATCAGCCCCGACAAGCTCAACAAGCTGGCCCACACCGTGGCTGACACCTTGGCTGAAATCGATCAGGTCGGCTTTTTGGAGGATCGCAACACCATCCGCCAGGAGGCCCGCAAAGCGCTCACCAACCTGCTCACCCAGGAGGCGGGAATCGACACCGCCGCCCGCGCCAAAATTGCCTCGCAGCGCAAAATCATCCTCGAAGGCTCCCAGGAGTGGGAGATCCTCTACCGTAAGTACTACAACGACGAAGTCCGCAAGCTCGGCATCTGAGCCATCGGTGCGCAGCCTGGGTTTCCCTTTGCCGCAGCCAGGATTTTTGTTAAAGTAGGTAAGTGGCCGGTAACGGCCGCCTCCGCAACAGTGGCGCTATCGTCTAGGGGTTAGGACGTGAGATTCTCAATCTTAAAACCCGGGTTCAATTCCCGGTAGCGCTACCAATCAGCATCAGTCAAGGCCCGCTAATTCAGCGGGCTTTTCCTTTGCCTGAGATACGGGCCGGGGGTGTATTATGGTGCGAAATGTTCGGGGGAAGGAAGTCGCACGTGAAGCTAGCTGCGGTGTTTCTTGCACTAACCGGGATGGCGGTAACTTCGATGGCACAGCAATCGAGTTCGCTATCGCGGGTCACGCTGGTGGTTCGCACCACCAAGGCCATCAACTACCGCCACCTGAGCGGACCAACGAAGATTGACTTCCGCGGCACAGTTCTGCAATCGCAGGCTCGCGGTGAAGCCCAAGTGGAGAGCAAGCGGGGAGCGGTGCGCATTCAGGCGCATTTCGAGAAGCTAGAGCCCGCGTCGCGCTTCGGCTCGGGATTCCTGACCTATGTGCTATGGGCCGTCTCGCCGGAGGGGCGCGCGGATAACCTGGGCGAGCTCATGCTCGACGGCCAGAAGAGCAAGATGGACGTCACCGAACCCATGCAGGCCTTCGCGATGATCGTGACCGCCGAGCCTTACTTCTCCGTCTCGCAGCCGAGCGAGGTGGTGGTGATGGA
Organism: Occallatibacter sp.; assembly: GCA_049518535.1. Lineage (GTDB taxonomy): Bacteria > Acidobacteriota > Terriglobia > Terriglobales > Acidobacteriaceae > Telmatobacter. The sequence continues at coordinate 146,331 of JBEKRS010000003.1, forward strand.
GAATGTGGTGCGGCCCGATACGGTGGGCAGCGTTGAGGAGATGGACGCCAAGTTCGACCTGCTCCAGCGCGACCAATACGAGACCACGGTTCAGGCCGGCTACGAGGCCCCTGCGGTTAGTTCAAAGATTCCGCTCAGCTTGCTGGAAGCGCGGAACGCGATTGAGATCGTCAAGCAGGCAGGCGGCGAGAAGTACGCCGCGGACAGTTTCCAGAAAGCTGCAGAGTTGCTCAAGACGGCAGAGAGCGACCTGACCCAGAAGCGCGAGAAGAAGGTGATCGACGCCGCGGCCAGGGAAGCGGTACAGACTGCTGAGGACGCGCGCATCATCACCGTGAAGAAGCGCGAAGAGGAGCGGCTGGCGCAAGAGCGCCAGGCGGCTGCGGACCGGGAAGCGCAAGCCAAAGCACAGGCCGAAGCGTCGGAGAAGGCGCGCCTGGAAGCACAGCTTGCCGCCGAGCGCGCAGCCCGCGAGAAGGCCGAAGCAGAAGCGGCTCGCGCAGCCGCCCTGGTGCAACAGCAGGCAGCACAGGCAGAAGCGGAGAAAGCGCGGTTGGCCACGGTGGCGGCTCAGGCTGACGCTGAGAGTTCGCGCAAGCGGGCCGAAGACGCCGAGCGCGCGCGGCAGCAGGCGGAGGCGGAAAAGGGTGACTTACGAAAGCGCCTGCTCGACCAATTCAATTCCGTCTTGCAGACGAGCGATACGGCGCGGGGACTGATCGTCAACATGTCGGACGTGCTCTTCGATACGGGCAAATATACGCTCCGCCCGGCAACTCGTGAGAAGCTGGCCAAGATCTCCGGAATCGTGCTGGCGCATCCCGGACTGAACCTCGAAGTCGAGGGCCACACCGACAACGTGGGCAGCACTGAGTACAACCAATTGCTCTCCGAACAACGCGCCGCCACGGTGATGGACTTCCTGGTGCAGCAGGGCATCTCAGAGTCATCGGTGAAATCGCGCGGATTTGGAAAGTCGCAGCCCGTGGCAGAAAACGACACGCCCGAAGGCCGTGCGAAGAACCGTCGAGTCGAACTGGTTGTCAACGGCGACGCGATTGGTGGTGTGGCCGAGGCCGCGCCGGCACAGCACTGACGGCACGAACCGGTATATGAGTATTTCAATTTGGCGGAATCGACACCGTTAGCCGAATGGTTGCGGGCAGTTTCATTGCCTCGGCCGCCTTCATAGCTTTTGCTGTTAAGACTCCCAATTGAACGCCAAGATTGGGTCAGACCCATATTGATTTTGAGTATTGCGCTAACTTCATCTATAAAGGAATATAAACTGGAGCCATTCTGCAAGCCAGGTAAGGAATTCAAGCCAAAATTCAAGCAAAAGAGAGGACCCTATGCACAAAGGATTTTCTCCGATGAGAGCTGCGAGAGCCGTGATATTCGCCCTGCTCGTAGTTTCTATTATGCCCGCCAATTATTCCCAGACAACAAACAGTTCCAACCAATCAAGCCAGTACCAGATCGGAACATCACTCGAAGCCACTGCTGATCCATCCGTTTCTCGCCCAGATACCAAACCCTGCGTGGTTACCCTGCTCTCCAACCAAGCTTTCGCGGATTTCAACAACCAACCTTTCACCTACACCCCTCCCGCTGACTGTCCCGGTCCTTGGTCGAAAGTAGTGTTTGAAGGTGACCTTTCCATTCAAGCGGGCGTGCAATTTGATCGTACTGCCGAAGTCTTTCTTGGCAACGTGGATCTCTATTTTGGCACCACCGCCGAGCCGCTCCAGAGCCTGACTAACTCGTGGCATGTGGAGCGCGATCTTACCGACTACTCTGCGCTCTTCAAGAGCGCGCAGACGGGTTTCGCAAGCCTTGGCAACCTGATCGAGCCCGGTTTGAACTCGATCATTTATGGAACCTTCACATTGGAGCTTTATCCGGCGAGTTTTGCCAACCCAGTTCCACGTACCGCGGACGCCGTGCTGCCGATTCCAGACAATTCGAACGGTACCTTCGCGATCGACTCGAGTAATCCAAAACTGACACAGACATTTACACTCCCCACTAACATTGAGGGCGCCTATCTGGATGTGTTTGCGCAAAGCCAGAATCAGGAAGAACAATGGTTCCTTTGCGTGCCGGATAGCTTGGCCTCAACGCTGGGAGACTGCCAAAACACTTCGTTCCGCGAAGTGGAAATTAGCATCGATAATGAGCCCGCAGGCGTAGCTCCCGTGTATCCGTGGATCTATACAGGCGGCATCGACCCTTATCTCTGGATACCGATACCCGGTGTGCAAACGCTCAATTTCAAGCCCTATCGCGTCGACCTGACGCCCTTCGCCGGAGAGTTGAGCAACGGTCAGCCGCACACGATCGGCGTGAGCGTTTACAACGCCTATGAGTACTTCAGCACGGACGCTGTCTTATTGCTCTACGAGGATCATGGCAGCGAGCATGTTACCGGCGAAGTAACACGAAATACGCTGACTGCTCCCAACCCCACCGTGGTGAACACTGTATCGATCAACTCCAGTGGAATCGGGTCAGGCACAATCACCACCACTAACACGCACAATTTCACGATTGCAGGTTACGTGAATACGTCGCATGGCCGCATAGCTTCGACCGTGGATGAGGTAGTGAATTTCAATAACGTGACCAACGTTGCTCTTACGGCAGCCGGCGCGGAGATTCAGGACGAAGTCCAGAGCTCGACCGTCGACGCGAAGACAACAACGCAACGGGGCTTTCTGTTCGAAACCAGGGAAACCCACGTTTCCTATCCCTTCACGATCAACCTTTCGGATACTTTTCTGGCGAGCGGGGACATCCCTCAAGTTACATCGATCGACCAGCAATACAAGACGAACGAGATCGACACCCTTGAGGGACTTCCGGTCTTTGAATCCAGCGTGAGCAATGAGGTTATAACCCAGGACTCGACCGAATTCGTGTTTTCAAACGGAGGTTATTCTCTTGGGCCAAGCTCGGGCCAGAGTAGCAAGCAAACCTACGTTTACGAGGATTCGCTCGGTAACTGCTATAGCCGTACATTGACTGCAGCCAATCTGGAACTGACCGAGGTCGACAACCAACAGGAGTGCGAGCGACGTTAAAGTTGGCAAAATCGAAGTTACTTCCGGCTAATCCATCGTCTGCAGACCGCTCAATGCCGCTTGACTCCTTCGAAAGAGCTCGGCTGAGGTAGGAAGGTATGCACGGAGGGATTGTCGTTCATGCAATCCCTCCGTGTCTGCGGCAAATTCGGGCAGACATTCAGCAGAAGTGAGCTACAGCGTTTTCGATTCTGCTCTCTACAGAATTCATACCCGCGAGTGGAGTTTTCCTCAAGAAAAATCCACCTTCTTTGACGTCCCGACGTCAAGATGTGAAGCGAATATGCTCTAGAAGTTAAGAATTACTGGTCGGCGTCTTTTTGCAGTACCATCATACTTAAGATTACGTTTCAAGGTGCTAGCATGCGCACGAATTATCTGCTTGTCTCAGCCGCTGTGGCCACCATGTCAATCGGCGCATTTTCCTCCCAGCCGCACACCCCTCCGACCCCACAAGTAGCCCCCGCCGCAGTCGCCGCCACCATGGACGATATCGTAGCCGCCTACCGCAAAGTGATCGTACTCATGGATGGTACTGCCGCTCTAGACGAGGGAAACCGCGAGCGGGTTCGGACCGCAGCATGGATTCTTTTCGAGCGGAATGGCGACCGCCTCACCGAGTTGGAGCAGGATCTGCGCGCAGACCTTCGCGCGCCTGGCTCCCCCCTCGCCGCAGCATTTCTAACACGTTTGGAAAGCGATGCCGATCTCCGCGACGCAGACAAGCTTGCCTTCCGCGATGTCTTGGACGGCCTCGTCAGTATTCCTGCTCAGGAGGTGTCCAGCGATTTATTGCGCAAGCGCATCGCAGATGATGCCGCAGCCTTGGAAAAAATCCAGACTCTTTATCAAAAAGAGATTTCTCAAGTTTTCTCCGGGTTTCAGGCACGCGGCATGGCCGTCCATCGCGAGGCATGGGAACACTACGTTGCCTTTCTGAAGACAAAATACAATCGCGAAAAGATTCTCCGGGAATCCGAATCGCAACTTCCTCCTGCCGAATCACGCGGCGGCGCAGCTGCCAAGAGCAAACTGGAAATATCCGGAGCAGGGTTTCCATTGAAGACGATCGCCCTGACCTTCGACGACGGTCCGCATCCGCGCTATACCGATCAAGTACTCGCGATCCTGAAGAAGTATGGCCTTCATGCAGTTTTCTTTGAGATTGGCAAGAATGTGGGAACGGCCAACGACAAGCACGAAGTGACCCTCGGCCCCACCGCTGCCGCCAGCAACCGGATTCTGGAATCAGGCTCTACCATCGGCAATCATACTTACAGCCATCCCGTTCTTCCCAAGCTCGACCAAGCCGATCTGTCCAGAGAGATCGATTCAACCAGCGCGATTCTTGCGGAGGTGCTGAAGTCGCCGCCTGTTCTCTTTCGCCCTCCATACGGCGCCGCGAACGCAGACATTCTCTCCGAGATCCAGGCCGACAAAATGAAGACCGTGATCTGGAATGTCGACTCGGAGGACTGGGCTGATCCGGTGCCAAATTCCGTCGCGCAGCGGGTGATTACCGAGGTCGAGAAACAGCAGCGCGGCATCATTCTATTTCATGACATTCACAAGGTCGGCCTCGACGCGCTTCCGGTTGTAATTGAAACCTTGCAGGCCGACGGATATAAGTTCGTTTCGTGGAATGGCACAGCCTTTGGCCCCGCCGAAACGCGCGGTGAAGAGCCACAAGCGACAATCGCGCTGCCGCCGGCTCAGCCCTACCGCGAAAGTTGGGCGGCCATCATAGGTATCGATGACTACATTAATTGGCAGAAGCTGCAATATGCGGCACACGATGCTCTTGGCGTGAAGGATCTGCTGATCCAGAAATACAACTTCAAACCGGATCACGTGTTTACACTGCTCAATGCCCAGGCCACGCGCCAAAATATTCTCTCCTTACTGGGCGACAAGCTTGGTGACCCCACAATGGTGCAGAGGGAGGATCGCGTCTTCGTCTTCTATGCAGGCCATGGTACTACGCGCAAGCTCGCCTCTGGTCGAGACCTTGGATACATCATCCCTGTTGACGCGGACCTTACGGATTTTGAAGGCACCGCCATCTCCATGACGAATTTCCAGGACATCTCCGAAGCCATCCCCGCCAAGCATGTGCTTTTCGTTATGGACTCTTGCTATAGCGGACTGGCCCTAACTCGTGGCGGCGTGGAATTACCCTCGCAAAACTATCTCAACGAAATCTCTCATCGCGAGGCTCGTCAGATGTTCACCGCTGGCGGCGCCGACCAGCAAGTATCCGACAACGGTCCTAACGGGCATTCCGTGTTTACCTGGACGTTACTCCAGGGGCTGGATGGCCGCGCCGATTTGAATGGCGATGGCGTAATAACAGCAACCGAGCTCGCGGCGTACGTTACCCCCGCCGTGTCTGCCCTCTCGCATCAGACGCCTGCCTTCGGCAACCTGCCCGGCACGGAAGGTGGAGATTTCATCTTCAATCTAAAGCACGAGACCGAATTCCTGAATGGAGATTCGACCCAGCTGGACGATGCGGCAATCAAGGTGAACACCGAGCTCGAAAAACTCCGCAGCCAGATGCGCGCGGAAGAACTCAAGAACGAAGATCTCCGCAAACAACTCGCTACTGCGGAGGCGCAGTTGAAAAGCGCCCAGCCAGGCACTGCGGCAGGCGTTATGTCAACAACGGCCGGCACCGGTGCTTCCCCTGCGGTCCCGGTCAATCTGCCTTCCGACGCTGCTTCCGCTGCCAATGACGAAGGCATGCGCCTCTACAAAGAAAAGCGCTATGCTGATGCAGCCGCAAAGTTCAACGAAGCTTTCAGCTTGCAGCCGGCCAACGCGCTCTTCGCGAACAACGCAGGCTTTGCGCACTATCGCATGGGCCAATACGACGACGCCGTCAAGTGGTTTTTGCAGACGATCGCTCTCGATCCGAAGCGGGCCATCGCTTATCTAAATCTCGGAGATGCATACGTCAACTTACAAAAGAAAACAGAAGCCAAGGACGCCTATGAAAAATTCCTTGCCTTGTCCCCCAATTCCAAGAGTGCTCCGAACGTCAGCGAGAAGATCAAATCCCTTCCCTGACGGCGTCTCACAGCCGGACTAGCGATATGCTTACTTATACAGTTGATGGCCGATGAGTATCCCGCTAAAAAACGACACTAAGTCAGCGCCCGAGTTTGGCCTTCAAACTCTGCTGGAATCTCCGACCGTTGCAATACGGGACGTGTACTGCCAGGGCAGTTGCAGGCAGCAGAGCGCGGAGGAGTGCGCAACCGTCACAGAACTGGTGTTTCCGTATCGCGGCGTTTATGTCCGCCATCTTGGCCATGATCAAACCGTGGCCGAGGCGAACCAAGTCCTCTTCTTCAACGCCGCCGAAGGCTACCGGGTCAGCCATCCGGTCTCAGGCGGCGATGCCAGTCTTTCGCTGGCCGTAAGCGAACCACAGTTGCGTGAACTCGCGCCGTCCACTTTGCTACGCGACAACGCAACGCTCGCATTTCGGCGGCCGCGCCTCCGCATCGACGCACGGGCTCAAGCTCTCGTGGCGCTGCTCCGGCACAGCCTGCGTCAGAAAATAGCGGAGCCTTTGGAAGCAGAAAGTTTGGCCTTGACGCTGGTGCACAGAGCTCTCGGGCCGCGCACCACACATGCAGCCGGCGCCAGTGTTGGAAGGCAGCGGTTGGTGGACCGAGCCAAACTTGTACTTGCCAGCGATCTGACGCGACGCTGGAAGCTGGCCGAGATCGCAGCCGAAGTGCGCGTTTCACCGGTCTATCTCACACAGGTTTTTCAACAAGTCGAAGGCCTGCCCCTCTATCGTTATCAATTGCGATTGCGGCTGGCGCGGGCGCTCGACCTACTCGCGCACTATGACGACCTGACCACTCTAAGCCTGGACCTTGGCTTCTCCAGCCACAGCCATTTCAGCGCCGCGTTCCGCCAGCTTTACGGCCGCTCGCCCTCCGCGTTCAAGCAAACGGCGCTGCATCGCTAGTAAGCAAATCGCTAAAGATTCTGACAGCGCATACGCCTTCCTGCATGGCCTACTAATCCTACTAGGACCTCGGGCATACGAGAGCGATTCCATGACTGAAAAGACTTGTGCTGCATGCGACTGCAAGCTGGATGCGAACCCCATCAAGGTCAAGATCGGTGGAAAAACGGTTGAGGTGTGCTGTGATGAGTGCGCACTAAAACTCAATGAAGCGCACGTTTCCGCGATCGCTGCGAGAAGGAGCTAGCAATGGCAGGAAACAAACCATCGGCAACCCGGCTTAGCGTGCAAACGGCGTCGGGACGAATCAGTTATGTGGAGCAAGGCGCAGGCCCCGTCGCCTTGTTCGTGCATGGCGTACTGCTGAACAGTTATCTGTGGCGTCATCAATTGGCGGACTTATCCGATATGCGGCGGTGCATAGCCGTGGACTTGCTTGCCCATGGCGAAACAGAAATCGCTCCGGATCAAGACGTATCCGTGACGGCCAATGCCAAAATGCTTTTGGAATTCCTCGATGCCTTGAAGATCGACCAAGTGGATATCGTGGGGAACGACAGCGGCGGCGGCATTGCACAAATTTTTGCGGCATTGAATCCAGAGCGAGTCCGCAGCCTCACACTCACCGACTGCGACACGCACGACAACTGGCCGCCTGAAGCATTCAAACCGTTCCTGGAGATGGCGGCCGGCGGCGGTCTACGCGCAACGCTGGATGCGATGTTATCGGACAAGAACATCTATCGTTCGGAGCAAGCCCTGGGGCCGGCCTATCAACACCCGGAACAAGTAAGTGACGACAGCATCGAACAATATCTGCGCCCGCTGGTAACAACCGATCAGCGCACGCGTGACCTCGAACGTTTCTTAGCAGCTTTCGATAACAAACACACGCTTGCCATTGAAGCGCAGCTGAAGACGTTGAAAGCACCGACGCTCATCGTCTGGGGAACCGACGATGTGTATTTCGACGTGAAATGGTCGCATTGGTTGGCCGAAAACATTCCCGGTGTGCATCGCCGTGTCGAGTTCAAGGGTGCCAGAATCTTCTTTCCCGAAGAACGATGGGCGGAGTTTAACAAGGAGCTTCGCGCGCACTGGAAAGCGGCAGAGCAGAAGGCGGCGTGACCGTTGGGTTTCATGATCTCTTACTCACCAGGAGAAAAAATGACCGATCAGGCACACAAAGCCGAACAATTCCGCGCGCTTCATGTCCCCGGAAAGCCGCTCGTCCTCTTTAATATTTGGGATGCAGGCTCCGCCAAGGCCGTAACTGCAGGCGGTGCCAAGGCAGTCGCGACGAGCAGTTGGTCGCTGGCCAATGCAAACGGCTTCGCCGATGGAGAGCACATGCCGCTTGCCTTAGTCATCGACAATCTGCGCCGTATCGTCGGCGCAACGGATCTGCCCGTGACCGTCGATCTCGAGAGCGGGTATGGGAACCCGCCTGAGGTGGTCGGCGATGCCATCAGTCAGTCCATCGCCGCGGGGGCTGTAGGCTGCAACCTCGAAGATAGTTTTCCCGCAAATGGAAAGCTTCGCGAGACCGCCGATCAAGCCGATCGCATTCGATACGCCCGGCAGAGCGCCGATGCTGCCAATATTCGTTTCTTCGTCAATGCGCGAACTGATGTCTTTTTCCAGAAGTCACCCGAACAGCATGACGATAATATGGTTGTTGAAGCGATCCAACGAGCACGCACTTATGAGGAAGCCGGCGCCGATGGGCTCTTCGCACCCGGTCTAGCGGACATATCTTTAATCGCGCGCCTTGCCGAAGCATCACCGCTTCCGCTCAACATCATGGTCGACGATGCAACCCCGCCAGTCCGCGTCCTGGCAGAGCACGGTGTCGCAAGGGTTAGTTATGGTCCGCGCCCTTACCTCATGGCCATGAAAGCTCTGGAAGAAGCGTCGCGCACAGCGTAAGTGGACAAGGTTGAGAAGATGTTATTCCGATCGCGGCATAGTGGCGCAAGCATTCGCGAAGCTCTTGCATTGTTGATTGATCGACTCGACACGCCTATCGGCGAGATGTTGATTGTGGCGGACATTGAAGGAAATCTGCGCGCGACGAGTTGGACAGACCATGAGGAGCACATGCGCCGCCTTCTGCGTCTTCACTACGGTGAAAACGGGTTTGTCCTCGAACCGGCTTCCAACCCCAGTGGCCTTACGAACGCACTTAGACGCTACTTTGACGGCGAGTTAGCCGCGATAGATACATTGCCGGTACAAACAGGCGGTACGTCCTTTCAGCGTGACGTGTGGCGCGCGTTGCGCACCATCCCCTGCGGCACGACTGTTTCTTACATGCAGCTTGCCACGCAAATTGGCCGGCCTCAAGCTGTCAGGGCTGTAGGCATGGCCAATGGTTCAAATCCAGTTGGAGTCGTCGTGCCTTGCCATCGTGTAATCGGAGCCGACGGCTCACTAACCGGTTATGGCGGCGGAATCGCACGCAAGACATGGCTTCTCCGACACGAAGGCTGCGCGCCAACGATGAAGCAACAGCAGCAACTTCCATTTTGACGTTTGCGCAGCATTACAAAGAAATGACTCTGCGGCGTATCCAACACCAATTCTGTATGGCGTCCCTATGATTCCTCGCAAATTCGAGCCAGATGGGAAGCTCCTGGTTTCATCCTTGCCAATTCCACATCAATCGGTAACTCCCATTAGCGCCCGTCCTCGTGATACTATGTCCGCAACGGTCTTCCCCGACCGCCGTCCGACCCACCCCAGGAGGTCATCATGAGTCCACTTTCCCGTCGCGAATTTCTCAAAACCTCGCTTGCAGTTGGAACCGTAAGTAGCATTGGCACTCTTCCATTGCATGCCACGCCGCGAAAAGCCAGCGACAAAGTCGTTCTTGGCAAATCGGGCATGCAGGTCTCGCGCCTCGCCTTCGGTACAGGCAGCGACAATGGATACGTGCAATCTGCGCTCGGCCAGCGAGAGTTCACACGTCTCATTCACTACGCGTACGATCGCGGCATCACTTTTTTTGAAACCGCTGAAGCCTATGTAACTCCCGCCATGCTAGGTGAAGCGCTCAAAGGCATCCCGCGTGATAGCTATCAACTTATGACCAAGGTCACCACAAACGAGGAAGCCAATCCGCAGAAGCGTTTCGACGCAATGCGCCGCACTTTGCAGACGGAGTATTTCGACATCATGCTGCTCCATTGGCAACACACGTCCGATTGGGTCGCCCACACCGGCCGCTGGCAAGATGGCATCCTCGAAGCGCAATCGAAAAAGATCATCCGTACCCGCGGCGCATCGGTCCACGGCCTGCCCGCCCTCCGCCAGATGCCGGGCAACAAATGGCTAGAAGTTGCGATGATCCGCATGAACCACAACGGAACGCGCATGGACGGCCCGACCTATGAAGACAACGACAATCCCTCCTGCGTGCCCGAAGTCGTCGAACACGTCAAACAAATAAAGAAAGACGGCATGGGTGTCATTAGCATGAAGCTTATCGGCAACGGAACCTTCACGCGCCACGAAGACCGTCAGGCCGCTATGCGCTTCGCTTTCAAAAATGCCGAGATCGATTGCGCAGCAGTGGGGTTCAAGAGCACGCAGGAAATCGACGAAGCAATAGACAATCTCAATGTCGCACTAGCCTAGGTAAGTAACGTCCACCATGCAACGAGCAACTAACTGCAAAATTGCGGAAGAGTTACAACCTTGTAACCGAGGGTAAACGGCATAACTCAACGAACGCCCGTGCGAATTGAGCGCGGATCGGGTATCCTTTGCCTCGAATTTCTTAGTACAAGTCAACATGTTCCGAAACTCAGATAAAGATATTCAACCTCACAATTGTGGGGACAACTCCGGCGTAAAACGATTGACCACTTCCCATAGCGCACCTCCGTCCACTATGCTGGTTGCGTTTGCCCAGGAGGTCTCATGTTGACACGCCGCCGTTTCGCCGCTCTCTCCGCCGCTGCCGCCGGAACCACACTAGCCGCCCCGCTAAAATCGCAAGCTGCCGCCACCCGCTCCGGGCTCGAATTCGGCGTCCAAATTTACATGGTCCGCGACCGGCTCCAGCCCAAAGAATTGCCCACCACGCTTCGCCTGATCCACGACATCGGCTACGCCAGCATCGAGACCTATCCAATCGTCTACAACCGTCCCGCGAAGGAATTGAAGGCGCTCATCGAGGGCATCGGCCTCAAGGTGCCCAGCGGCCACTTCGACTACGCCACGCTCGATGAACACGTGGACTACGCCGCCGAGTTGGGCCTCGAATACATGATCTGCCCCATGCTTGCCCGTCCGCTCTGGGACTCGCTCGATGGCTTTCATCAGGCCGCAGCGCACCTCAACAAGGTCGCAGCCAAGGCGCAGGCGGCCGGGCTGAAATTCGGCTATCATCCGCACAATTATGAATTCAAGAAGCTTGAAGGCGGGCGCGGCTTTGACGTGCTGATGCGCGAGTTTGACCCCGCGATCAAGCTCGAACTCGACGTCTACTGGGCCACCGAAGCCGGCGAGAACCCGCTCGAACTGATGCGCCAATATCGCAATCGCCTGGCCCTCATTCACATCAAAGACCGCAAGCCGGTTGCCGGGTTCACCTTTGCCCCCGACGAGCACGCAGCCCACTACACAGAGGCAGGCGCCGGCACCATCGACTGGAAGGCCGTGCTTGGCGAGGCCCGCCAACTCGGCGTCAAGCAATACTTTGTCGACCAGGACGGCTCCGATCTTCCCATTGATGAGAGCCTCAGGCGCAACTGGAAATACCTTTCGCAATTGGCCATTTAGAATCCCGTCAACGGTCCGCATTTTGCCTCGTCTAATGGATTGAAAGTGTGTACACTTTGATCCCTATGCGAATTCGTCCTGTATTCCCCCTCTTCGCCTCGATGCTCACCGTGGCCTGCCTGCCCGCGCCAAGCCTTGCCCAGCAGCTCGCCTCTGACCAGCCAGCCGCCACTCTAAAGGTGCAGGTCCGCGAGGTCGTTTTGCCCGTCACGGTGCGCGACAAGAAGGGTGCGCTCGTCACCAGCCTCAAAATCAGCGACTTCACCCTGACCGAGGATAGCCGTCCGCAGACCATCAAAAGTTTTACGCGCGAGACCAACCTGCCCTTTCGTCTCGGCCTTCTGGTCGACACCAGCCGCAGCGTCTCCGGCGCGTTGGAAGACGAGCGCAAAGCAGCGGGCAAATTTGTGGATACCATGCTGCCTGAGAAGCCCAACCCCACTCCCGACCAGGCCTTCCTTATCCACTTTGACCGCGAGGTCGAGTTGCTTGAAGACTTTACCGCCTCGCGCGACAAGCTGCATCATGAGCTGGACGGGATGGGGCCAACATCGCGTTCGCAGGACGATGCCCAGGGTCCTGAAACCAGCGGGGACGACAACGGAAACGGCCAGTCGCGCGGTCAATCGCACAGCGGCCGTGGCGGCACGCAGCTTTACGATGCGATCTTTCTCGCCTCCGATGAGCTGATGAAACCCAAGGACGGCCGCAAGGCCTTGGTCGTCTTTTCCGACGGCGTCGACCGCGGCAGCAAGGAGAATCTGAACGACGCGGTGGACGCAGCGGACCGAGCCAATGTCGCCATTTACACCATCTACTTCAAGGGTGAGCAGGAGCGCAGCCAGGAAGGCTTTCCCGGCGGCGGCCACCATGGCGGCGGCTGGCCGGGCGGTGGAGGCGGAGGTTATCCCGGTGGTGGAGGTGGCGGCTATCCCGGCGGCCGGCGCGGCGGCGGCCCCAGCAACGAGCCATCGGTCGACGGCAAGAAAATCATGGAGAAAATAGCCACGCGCACCGGAGGCCGTTACTTCGAAGCCAAGAGGAAGGAGAACCTCGAAGAGATATATAACTTGATCTCCGAGGAGTTACGCGGCCAGTATCTCCTCACTTACACCCCAGACAAGGTGGATACAGACGGCGGCTTCCACAAAGTCGAACTCAAAGCCAAAAAGGACGACCTGCAAGTAGTAACTCGCGAAGGCTACTACGCCCCCGGCGGAGATACGAAGTAGGAGCTGTTCTGCCGCTTCTTAAAGAGCAGCGCATTCAGACTTGTGCCTTCTCTGCGCCGGGGCTGCAGCCAACTTCAATAAGTTTACCGATTGAGAGTGCGTGTGTCCTGGCGAGCGGTTATCTTGTAAAGAGCATATTTTGCTTTAGTTAGAAACGTTAATACGGATGAAAGAGCAAACATGAATCCCGGTGCCGATTGCTCTTCCGATACAGCGGCCCCAATAAGGCGTATTCTTATCCTTCGTTGATGGGAGACGCCTAGAATGTGGGAAGTCAGGGTACAGCACACTGGACTCAATGCCTATCGTGTCGTTCGTGGAGTCACGCAACAGGAAGCAGAGCTGAAGGCCAAGTTGCAAGTCGCAGCTTGGGACGAGCGTTGGACAAGAGCGCAATCAACGCAAAAAGTTAAACAGGAAAAGCTCAAGAAATCGTGGGATAGGGAAGCAAATAAGAGCGCAGCACTGAATCGAACTGCGGAATTGGAAGAGCAACGTACGGCTCTTGAATCGATTTTGGCCGCAGGACTCGAGCAGCATCCTTTTCGCTGGTTGAGCTTGAAAGACAGCACTGCTTTCACGCAACCTCGCCCCAAAGAGCCCACAGCATCTGTTAAACCTGAAGAGCCGAACTCTGATGCATTTGCTCCACAATTGACCGTTTTAGATCGAATCTTCAGCACTCGTAGAATCAAGAAAGAGAATCAGGCAAACGAAAAGATGGAAAAGGTTAAGACAAAATGGCGCACAGAATGCGCGGCAATCGATGAGACTTACAGAGCAAATCTCCTTTTGCATACCGTCAAACTTAAGGAATGGGAGCTCGCCCGAAAACAGCACCAGACTGAACAAGAGAAGCAACACGCCCAAATCGACACACTAAGCCGAGATTATCAATCCGGAATACCTTCAGCGGTCGAATATTTTTTAGCAGAAATTTTAAATCATTCTTTGTACCCAGAAAGTTTTCCGCAGGGTAATATTCTCGATTTCAACCAAGACAGCGGAGTTTTGATTGTCGATTTTGAGCTGCCTAATCAATTGGCTTTTCCGGCCACTAAAGAAGTGAGGTACATCGCTGCACGCGAACAATTTCAAGAAGTACCAGTCTCGGATGCATGGTTGAAGAAGACATACGATGAAGTCCTCTACCAGATTGCCCTCAGAACGCTTCACGAGCTTTTTTGTGCTGATGAAGCCGCTGTGCTGAAGAGTGTTGTCTTCAATGGCTGGGTTCAGAGTATCGATAAGGCTACTGGCGTTGAAACCCATGGATGCATTCTTTCAGTTCAAGCGGAACGTGAAGAGTTCCTACAGATCAACCTCAGTCAAGTAGAGCCAAAAGCTTGCTTCAGAAAGCTTAAAGGAGTCGCGAGCAGCAAGCTTACGGAACTGACCCCTATTCGACCAATTCTCACTATCAATAGGGAGGATCACCGGTTTGTCGAAGGCTACGCGGTAGCCGATACTTTGGACGACCGAACGAATCTGGCGGCGATGGACAGGCTGGATTTCGAAAATCTGATCCGGGAGCTATTCGAAGCTGAGTTCAGCAAGAATGGCGGTGAGGTCAAAATCACTCAGGCTAGCCGCGATGGAGGGGTAGATGCCATTGCATTTGACCCCGATCCAATTCGCGGCGGCAAGATCGTCATCCAAGCCAAGCGGTATACAAACGTTGTCGGGGTTTCCGCGGTTCGTGATCTCTATGGAACTGTCCATAATGAGGGAGCAACCAAAGGCATTCTTGTGACCACAGCCACTTATGGTCCAGATGCATACGAATTCGCGAAGGATAAGCCTCTCACACTTTTGAGCGGCGGCGAACTGCTTTCGCTGCTCGCGACTCATGGTCATCGCGCAAAAATTGATTTGCAAGAGGCAAAAGCAATCTATTTGTCGAAGCAGAATTAGCTATCCAACATAACGCAACAAGGGCGCAGCCTTCGGCTGCGCCCTTGTTGCTTAAACCAACTTAAACCGTCTAGCTAGTAGTGTGCGCCGGCCCAGTCTGCTTCTCCTCGAGTGCCGCTTGCGCAGCCGCAAGCCTTGCCGTCAACAACCGGAAGGGCGAGCAGGAGACATAGTTGAGACCGATCTTGTGGCAGAACTTGACGGACTCTGGATCGCCGCCATGCTCGCCGCAGATGCCTACCTTGAGCGTGGGCCGCGTCTTGCGCCCCTTGGTCGTGGCCATCTGCACCAGCAATCCCACGCCCGCCTGATCGAGCGTTGCGAAGGGATCCTGTTTGAAGATGCCCGCCTTCATGTAAGCCGGCAGGAAGTGGTTGATGTCGTCGCGGCTGATGCCGAACGTGGTTTGCGTCAGGTCGTTGGTGCCGAAGCTGAAGAACTCAGCCTCTTCCGCGATCTGATCCGCTGTGAGAGCCGCGCGCGGCAGCTCGATCATCGTGCCCACCATGTAATCCACCTTCGCGCCCTTCTCCTTGAAGACATCCTCGGCCACGCGGCGAATAATCGTCGCCTGGTTACGCATCTCTTCAATCGAGCCGATCAACGGAACCATGATCTCCACATGCGGATCGCTGCCCTTGACCTTAGCCGCTACTGCAGCCTCGATGATGGCGCGAACCTGCATTTCGGTGATCTCCGGGAATGCAATGCCAAGGCGGCAGCCGCGCAACCCGAGCATGGGGTTGGTCTCGTGTAGCTCTTCGACACGCGCCAGCAGCGGACGCAGTTCCTTAAGCTTGGGCGAGCGGGGTTTGGTGTCTTCCAGGTGCTGAATCTCGACCAGCAGATCCTCTCTCTTGGGCAGGAACTCATGCAGCGGCGGATCCAAAAGTCGAATCGTCACCGGCAGTGATTCCATGCTCTTGAAGAGTCCCGCAAAGTCAGCGCGCTGCATCGGCAGAAGCTTCTTCAGCGCAGTGCGGCGCTCCTTTTCGTTGTCTGAAAGAATCATGGTGCGCATGTGTTCAATGCGATCTTCAGCAAAGAACATATGCTCGGTGCGGCACAATCCAATTCCTTCCGCTCCAAATTGACGTGCCAGCTTGGCATCGCGAGGGATGTCGGCGTTGGCGCGAATCTTGAGTTTGCGGACCGGATCAACCCACGCCATGAACTTCACGAGATCGGGATCGTCAGGCTGAGCATCCAGTGTCTTGAGCTTGCCTGCGATGACGCGGCCAGTCGTGCCGTCCAACGAAAGCCAGTCGCCTTGCTTGAACGTGCGGCCTTTCACGCGCAGTTCCTTCTTCGTTTCGTCGACCGTGCAGTCGCCCGCGCCCGCCACGCAGCACTTACCCATGCCGCGCGTAACAACGGCAGCGTGTGATGTCATACCGCCGCGCGATGTCAAAATTCCGGCGGCCACTTCCATGCCTGCGATATCTTCAGGTGTAGTTTCGCCGCGCACCAGAATGATAACCGGATAACTTCCGTTGGCGTGATGCTTCACAGCGTCCTCAGCGGTAAAGACAATCTGCCCCACAGCCGCGCCCGGAGAGGCCGGCAGGCCAGTGGCCAGCACTTCAATCTTCTCGCCCTTTTCAACCAGTCGCGGAACCAGAAAGTCGTATAACTGGTTCGGCTCCACGCGATGAATCGCTTCTTCCTGCGTGATAAGTCCTTCCTTCACCATGTCGATCGCCACGCGAACAGCGGCCAATCCCGTGCGTTTGCCGTTGCGCGTCTGCAGCATGTAGAGCTTGCCATCCTGAATGGTGAACTCGAAATCTTGCATGTCGCGATAATGCTTTTCCATCTTGCCGGTGATGGTGCGCAGTTGCTCGTAACACTGCGGCATGGCGCGTTCCAGCTCGACGATCGGCAGCGGCGTGCGTACGCCGGAGACAACATCCTCGCCCTGCGCGTTCATCAGATACTCGCCAAAAAACATCTTCTCGCCCGTCGCCGGGTTGCGCGTAAAGCCTACGCCCGTGCCCGAGTTATCGCCCAGGTTGCCAAAGACCATGGCCTGCACATTAACCGCTGTGCCCAGCCAGTCATCGATCCGATTAATGCGGCGATAAGTCTTGGCTCTCTCGTTCATCCAGCTTCTGAAAACCGCGTCGCGCGCCTGCACAAGTTGTTCCAGCGGAGCTTGCGGAAAATCCTTGCCCGTCTCTTTCTTCACCAGCTTCTTGTATTCGACGATGATCTCTTGCAGAGCCTTGGGTTGCAGTTCGTAGTCGAACTTCACCTTCGCGCGCTTCTTCACGCCGTCGAAGATATGTTCGAAGAGCTTCTTCGGTACATCCAGCACCACGTCGCCGAACATCTGTATCAACCGGCGATAGGAGTCATAAGCAAAGCGAGGATTATTGCTGCGCTTGGCCAGCGCTTCCACTGCCTCGTCGTTGAGGCCCAGGTTGAGAATGGTGTCCATCATGCCCGGCATTGAGAACTTCGCGCCCGAGCGAACGCTCACCAGCAGGGGATTTTCGCCCTTGCCCAGCTTCTGTCCTTGCAGCTTCTCCAGCCGCTCCAGCGCGGCATACATCTCGTTGTTCACCGCCGGGCTCAGAGCGCCGCGCATGTACTCGCGACAAGCCTCGGTCTGAATCGTGAATCCCGGAGGCACCGGCAATCCAGCGTTCGTCATCTCCGCCAAGCCGGCACCCTTGCCGCCCAGCACATCCTTCATCTTTCCATTGCCCTCGGCCTTGCCGCCGCCGAAGAAAAATACATGTTGGGTTGACGTTGAATCTGCTTTGCTGGCAGACGACTGATCCAGAACGCCCTGCGTCATGGGATGAAACCTCCGTATTGGATTCCGCGGTTGCGGTACCCATGACAGGATGGCGGACGTATGCTCAGCACTTGCTAATGGTGAAATTTTCAGGCTGGGCACGTACGAATCATCCGGACATCGGAGAGCGCTGCGCGGCATTGATAAGTCGCATCTACGAATATCGTCCTAAGTATACAGTTGCCTGTGTTGATGGTCACATACGATTCGACGGCTCTTTGAGTCTCGTTCCACCAGTGCGCACTGCGTCTCGTAATACGATACGAAAGCTCGCGCTACGTGAGAATCCCCAGCAGCAGCAGGGATTCTCACGCAGCGGGCCATTCAAAACATGAGCTGGAATATGCTTTTCTCGCCGTAATGTGGGACATAAGAATCCGCTCCAATCCCACCAACCGCAGAACTTCAGCCACGCGCGGCATCGCATTCGCAACCGTAAAACGATATCCAGCCGCACAGGCATTGGCGTGCAGCGACAGCAGAGCGGCAACTCCAGCCGCATCAATGCGTCGCACCCCGCTCAGATCCAGCCTCACGCTGTACCGGCGCACCATCGGCCCCAGCCGTTCCAGAAAATCTTCATCGCGTCCCCGAACCAACTCCGTCAACTCGGCCGCTACAGTCTGCTCGCACACCTCGGCCAACTCGCCAGCCGGAAAGATCGTCGCATCCATCGGGTCTAACATCATGCCAGTCATAAGAGAACCTCCTTGGGGAGCCGTCTGCGGCGAGGGCGGCCTGATTTCGGCGCTCGCCCCTCGCACTCTTGAAATAGCACACAGACGGCCAAAGCTACGGGGAAAGGAATTCGCTGAATTCACAAGGGATAGAAGCATCGTCAAGTTTCGTGCCGCACTTTCCAGGTGTCCGTTTGCGCTCGCCACCGTTCACAAATGAACACGCTAGGATCAACTACGCAAACACCAGTGCCCGCGGTTCCATTGTGAGAGCGTGTCAATCACGAACCGTCAATCACGAAACTTGGTTGATTGCATCGACTGTGAGCTGTCCTGGCTTGACTTTGGCGGGACCGCGGCGTACCTTTACCTTTCAAATTAAAATGTCAGTCCTATAACGTATGGAGGGAAAAACGTCATGGCACAGGCTCGGCTGTTTCGCGCAACAATAGGGTTGGTTGTGACTGTGCTAACGCTCAGTCTTGCATCGCCGGCGCAAGGAATCGCAACTTCAGTTCAGCAAAAGCTTTCCTCGCAATTTAAGCTAACCACGATCAAGCCTGATCGATCGGATATTGTCTCCGCCGGGGATATGGTTGTGATCCACAAGCCGGGGCTGGTTATGTATGGTGTGTCCTCGCCGATGCCTCCATCAAACACCTACAAGAATGGGAAAATCTCGCAGGGCTGGGGCAAGGACATGGCGATCACTATGGCAGCACCAACGGGTTGGAAAGCATCAAATTTTCCGCACCGTTCCTTTATGCCAGACGAAAAGTGCTGGGTCACCGCAATTCAAGTCCAACAGGACGCGGTACTCATGCAGCTTTACAGTGATCCCTATAACAATATTCGTTATTATGCGAGCCTGAAGATTCCTTTTCCCAACAAGAACGGAGTGCAGTCCGTGGATTCGACGGTGCAGTCCGTGGCAGAAGTGCTGTCGGTAGCCTCGAACATCACGCAAGACGGACAGACGATACCAATCGCTGGCCAGTACCTTTTACCAGGAGGATCGCACATCCTTCTTCTTCCCGACGGTTCGTTCACGAAGTTTGTTGGAGCTTGGCAGGGGCATGGCCAGTATGCCGTCGATGGGAGTGACCTGAAGCTTACGTTTACCTCAACGGGTCTTTCCGAGAATTTCAAGCTTCAAGCCGGCAATCTATTGAATGTAGATACTAATCAGGTATGGGCTCGCTCGGCAGACGCTCCGGTTGCTGCTCCAGCACCATTGCCTCCAGCCACTGCGGCAGCACCACCACCTCCAGTCGCTCCAGCAGCATTGTCTCCCGCCCCTCCAGCACCAATGCCAGCAGCCCCCGCAGCACCATCACCTGCGGCAACTACAGCACCAATGCCTCCGGCCGCTCCAGCACCATCACCTGCAACCGCTCCAGCACCGTCGCCGGTAATTGCTCCGCCTCCTCCACCTGCAGATGCGGCGCCACCGACGATCACCGTTGGATGGACCAAGGTTCAAGTGACCACTGCTATTGGACAGCCTGTAAAAGCGGCGAAGATCGGCGCGAAGGATATCTTCTACTACAAGGACATGAAGGTGACCTTCATCAACGGAAAAGTCACCGACGTGGAGTAGTGCGCGTGCAAGGAGTGCATCGCCAAAGAGCCTGCCATCCTGAGCGGAGCGCAGCGGAGTCGAAAGCCTGCCCCTGAGCTCAGTCGAAGGGGACACGCTTTTGTTTTTGCTCTATTTCGCTTCGATTGTTCCAGCACAGTAAAGCGCCCCGCCCCGTAGAAAAGACGCAGGCCACAACAAATCGCGCACATGCGGAAACAGGCAACCAAGCGAAACCAACGCAAACAATAAGGCCCCCACTCGCACGTAGAGGCCTCAATAGTTATGCGACTTATAAGGACGTGTTAGTCGTTCACCGTGAGTGTGAATGTAGTAGTGTGCGACTGCGTTGCCGACGAAGAGGTCACCGTCACCGTTTCGGTATTGGGCAGCGGTGTGTAAGATGGCGCCTTAGGAGCAGAGGCTCCTCCTCCGCAACCCGTGACCAGACCCAGTCCCGCCACACTCACCACGACCAGTACAAGCATCTGTAAGCGACGGCGCTTCCTCAATCCAAAGCAGCAGACGATAGCCGCCAGCGCCGAACCTGGCAGCAACGGGAAACCACTGCCTCGCAGAGCAGCGGTGTTCGGAGCGACGGCGGTAACAGTAATCTTTGTCGAGCCGCTGCCTGTCACGAATGCCGGAGAAAAGCTGCACGTTGCCTCCGTAGGCAACCCCGAGCAACTAAATGTAACTGAAGTGTCGAATCCGTTGAGCGGCGACACGGTAATCGTGTCAGATGCATTGTTTCCAGTTGCGATTGTGAGCGCGGGCAGTGTGGCCGGAACAGTAAAGTCCGGCGGAATTGTGTAGGTTGCCGAAGCGACATTGCTGTTGAAGTAATTTGTAGCCGCTGCAACGGCATTGATGGTTTCAGTAACCGGTACCTGGAAAGTGCCGCGATACAAGGTTGAACCGGTGCTAGGCGTGGAGCCGTTAATTGTGTAGTAGATCGCAGCTCCGGCTGTTGTATCTGTGATGGTGACGGTCTGCGCAGACGAATAGGTGCCTGAGACAGGCGTGATGGCCGGCGTGGCGACGGTCGGCATATTGAAGGTGTACGTTGCCGAAGCGGCTTCGCTGTTCAGATAGTTCATGGCCGTGGCGATGGCCTGAACGGTTTCGTTGGTCGAAACTGTGATGGCGCCACTGTATTGTATCGAGTTGATTGTCGGCGTGGTGCCATCGGTAGTGTAGTAGATCGTAGCTCCCGGCGCCGTATCGGTGATACTAACCGATTGAAATGTCGTATATGTGCCTGCACCTGGCGAAATAACGGGCGTCGCAGCCGCTGTAAAAGAGGGTGATGGAGATGGCTGATATGCCCACAGATCGTTGAGAAGTCCAGAAGTGTGCACGGAATCTTGTCCGAATCCCCCAAAGACCCAGAAATGGCCACTGCTATCGGTCCAACTCGTCGATGAAGAGTGGCCTCCTGGGTTGTTTGCGACAGCAGGCGTTCCCAGTGTCCCGTAGACTCCTGCCGGGTAGGGTGACTGGCTTCCACTCATCCACGTCCATTCATTCGCGGAAGGGTTGAACTCCCAGAGATCGCCGGCCTCGTCACCGTTTGCGCCGCCAAAAAGCCAGAAATGGCCACTGCTATCAGTCCAGCTTGCAGCGTTAGCACGGCCTCCAGGGTAGTTGCTGCCAGCAGGCGTTCCCAACGCGCCGAACACTGCGGAAGCGTAAGGCGCTTGGCTTCCACCCATCCATGTCCATTCGTTGGTGACAGGGTTGAACTCCCAGAAGTCGCCTAGGTCGTCGACACTTTCATTGTTGTCGACCCATTCCCACCCGCCGTAGAGCCAGAAATTGCCACTGTTATCAATCCAACGCGCACTGCCAGAGCGGCCTCCAGGGAGGTTTCCTGTCGCAGCCGTCCCTAACGTGCCGTACACACTGGATTCGCTCGCCGTGCTGCTTCCACTAATCCATGCAAATTGGTTGGTAGTAGAATTGAACTCCCAAAGATCGTTGAGAGACCCATACTTTCCGTTGGCGTCAAATCCAGTTCCGCCAAATAGCCAGAAATTACCTTTGCTGTCAGTCCATGTCACGGCACTCTGGCGGCTTCCTGGGGTGTTTCCGGAAGCGAATGATCCCAATGTTCCGTATACTCCGGGCTCGCCGTAACTGCCTCCAGGAAAAGTGCTGATACCTCCCATCCACGCCCATTCGTTCGTAGAAGGATTGAACTTCCAAAGATCATTGAGTGTGCCCCATGTGCCGGCAGAGTCGAAGCCGCTGCCTCCAAAAAGCCAAAGATTGCCGTTCTTGTCGGTCCAGGTGGCAGCGCTATAGCGTGTTCCGGGAATGTTTCCTTGGGCGGGCGTTGTTAGCGTGCCATACACTCCTGGCTGACCGCAATATCCGGCAGCGTTGCAGCTTACTGTGCTGCTGCCTCCCATCCACGTCCATTCGCTCAAGGCAGGATTAAATTTCCATAGGTCGTTGTATCCGTAGAACTCATTCTCCCCTCCTCCTCCAAAGAGCCAGAGCTGGCCGCTGCTGTCGGTCCAACTGGCGGCGGAATCTCGCCCCCCCGGAGTGTTGCCGACGGCGGGCGTTCCCAACGTGCCGTAGACTCCAGGCTGATTGGCTGTGTTGTTTCCGCCCATCCAGGTCCATTCGTTGGGGGCGGTTGTCTGCGCCGCGGCAATCTGGGAAATAGTGAAAAACGCAAGCAGGCACCCTGGCAGAGAACCTGACAACAAACGTAGCTTTCTCATTGAACTTTCCTCGGCGGGACCGGCGCGTACCTCCAAGGCTCGCAAAAGCCTCAGCATCCACACCACGCCCGATTGACAAGAGTTGAAGGCATAAGAATTCTATCAGAATGAACGCTCGCTCAGAATGAACGCCCGCCGCCTCATCCTTCGTCGTCTTTCTGGCAAAGGGAAGCTAACAGACGCCGTCTGCTCTTCCCGCCGTAAAATTGCTTGCATAAATCAGTCTTGTGTTAAAGCACGGCTTCGGTAGTGCCGAAAATGCCATAAAGAGTAATGCGTGTGCAAGCATCGGCGCCTGCCCAGCCCGCAGAAAAATTCTTCGAAAATACAAGAAGTGTCAGGGCCCGATTTCATTCGTGCCGAAAAAGGCCTTAAAAATCGATGGGCTTTAGCCCCTGCGGCAAGCCCCTCTGAATCTCTTTCCAACACTTAGCCTTTTCCCACAGCATGACATGACTCCGCCTCTGCAATAAAACAAAATTGCTCTAAGGCAGCAAAGCGCTCCACTCGCTTCGAAAAAAACACACAACACAACAAATCGGGCATATTCAGAAACAGACCGCCAAGCGAAACCAGCGCAAACAGTGAGGCCCCTACACGCGTGTAGAGGCCTCGATAGTTATGCGACTTATAGGGATGTGTTAGTCGTTCACCGTGAGTGTGAATGTAGTAGTGTGCGATAGCGATCCCGACGAAGCGGTTACCGTCACCGTCTCGGTATTGGGCAGCGGTGTGTAAGATGGCGCCTTAGAAGCAGAGGCTCCCCCTCCGCAACCGGTGACCAGACTCAGTCCGGCCACACTCACCACGACCAGCACAAGCATCTGCAAGCGCCGCCGCTTCCTCAATCCAAAGCAGCAGACGACAGCCGCAAGCGCCGAACCTGGCAGCAACGGGAAACTACTGCCGCGCAGAGCCGCGGTATTCGGAGCGGTTGCGGTTACAGTGATCTGTGTCGAGCCGCTCCCCGTCACTGTTGCCGGAAGGAAGCTGCACGTAGCCTCCGTAGGTAGCCCGGAGCAGGAAAATGAGACTGTTCCGGTAAATTCGTTGATCGGTGTGACAGTGATCGTTTCATTCCAACTGGTTCCTGTCGTGACCGTGACGGCTGGCAGTGTGGCCGGGACAGAGAAGTTCGTTGGAATGGTATAGGCTGCCGAAGTGACTGCGCTATTGAAGTAATTCGAGGCAACAGCTATGGCCTGGAGAGTTTCCGAAGCCGATACCGTGATTGCGCCGGTGTAAAGAGTCGATCCGGGCGTAGGCGTCGTGCCATTGGTGGTGTAGTAGATCGCAGCGCTAGCTGTTGGGTCTGTGATAGTGGTGGTCTGCGCTGACGAATAAGTGCCTGCTGCAAGCGTAATGACAGGCGTGGCGACCGCGGTATAGGAGTGTGTAGTGGATGGCTGATATTCCCACAAGTCATTGATGCCGTAGTAAAGATCTACACCATCACCTCCACCCCCAAAGAGCCAGAAATTACCTTTGCTGTCAGTCCAGCTTGACGCGGCACCGCGTCCCCCGGGAATGTTGCCGGTTGCTGGCGATCCTAAAGTGCCGTACGTTCCAGCAGCTCCACAAAGATTTGTGCAAGGCAGCACTTCGCTTCCACCAACCCAGGTCCATTCGTTTGTGGCAGGATTGAACTCCCAAAGATCGTTGAGTAAACCATCCCTATCATTGGTGTCGAAGCCGTAACCACCAAAAAGCCAGAAATTGCCAGTGTTGTCGGTCCAGCTCGTAGCGGAAGCACGGCCTCCAGGTACGGTTCCAGCGGAGGGCGTTCCCAACGTGCCATACTCTCCGGGCTCGTTGGCCGTCGTGCTGCTCCCGCTCATCCAGGTCCACTCGCTCGTGGAAGGACTGTACTCCCAAAGGTCATTAAACTCACCCTGGAGGTAGCCTCCATCGAAACCGGTGCCTCCAAAGAGCCAGAAATTACCTTTGCTGTCGGTCCAACCCGCAGCGCTGTCGCGAGCAGCGGGAATGTTTCCCGTTGCAGGGGTACCCAACGTGCCGTAGACCCCGGGATGATTCACTGTGCTACTTCCGCCCACCCAGGTCCACTCGTTCGTGGAAGGACTGTACTCCCAAAAATCGTTGAGATCGCCGGCGGCGGGGACGCCTCCAAAGAGCCAGAGATTACCCTTGCTGTCGGACCAGCCCACAGCGCATTCGCGAGCAGAGGGAATGTTTCCCGCAGAAGGAGTACCCAACGTGCCGTAGACTCCGGGCTGATTCACTGTGCTACTCCCGCCCATCCAGGTCCATTCATTCGTGGCAGGATTGAACTCCCAAAGGTCATTGAGCGAGGCGCCTGTTCCATTAATATCGTAGCCAAGGCCGCCAAAGAGCCAGAAATTGCCGCTGCTGTCGGTCCATGTTGAAGCGCCCCGACGGCCTCCTGGGATGTTTCCTGTCGATGGCGATTGCAAAATGCCGTAGACTCCAGGCTGGCCACCATTGCTGCTTCCACCCATCCACGTCCACTTATTCGTGGAGGGATTGAACTCCCAAAGGTCGTTGAGATAACCCCGATTTCCTTCGGAATCGTACCCGTAGCCCCCAAAGATCCAGAAATTGCCGCTACTGTCGGTCCATGTTGAAGCAAAATAACGGCTTCCAGGGATGTTTTCGGCGGATGGCGTTCCTATCGTGCCATAGACTCCGGGCTGTCCACAAGAAGTGCTACTGGATTCACAGCTAGTCAGCAACGTGTCGCTCCCACCCACCCAAGTCCATTCGTTAGGAGCGGTTGTCTGCGCCACGGCAGTCTGGGAAATAACGGCAAACGCAAATAGGAAACTTAGCAGAGAACCTGACAACAAACTCAGCTTTCTCATTGAACTTTCCTCGGCGAAAAACAGCGCGTACTTCCAAGGCTCGCAAAAGCCTCAGCATTTATGCCACGCCCGATTCACAAGAGTTAAAGGCAAAAGAATTCTAGCAGAATGAACCCTGCCCACCCATTCTTTTGCCTTCTTTCCAGCGAAGGGCAGCTAACATACGCCGTCTGCTCTTCCCGCCGTGTGCGATTGACCCCACCGCAGGCCGACGGCTCAAGCCGCGGTAGGGATCTTCGCGGTCAGTTGGACGCCCAGAGCATTCATGACTGCAAGAGTTGTCTTCAGTGTTGGATTTCCCTTCTCACTGAAAGAGCGATAGAGCTGCTCGCGAGACAATCCTGTCTGTTCGGCAATCTGGGCCATTCCTTTGGCGCGAGCGACGACACCCAGCGCGTGTGCTATGTAGCCGGCATCGTTGGTTTGAAACGCCTCCGCCATGAAGATCGCGATCGCTTCGTCCGAGCTGAGATCTTCGGCAGGATCATAAGTAGTCAATCTCTCAGGTTTAATTTTCTTAGGCATTTTCTTCTCTCCATTCTGCCGCCAGGCGCTTTGCTGTTTGAATGTCCTTCGCCTGTGTGCTCTTGTCGCCACCGCACAACAGGATGATGATGGTGTTGCCCCGTTTTCGGAAATAGATCCGGTAGCCCGGTCCATAGTCGATGCGTAGTTCGCTGATTCCCTGGCCTACCGACTTTACATCCCCTGCATTCCCAAAGGCCAGGCGATCCAGTCGCGAGGCGATCAGAGCGCGTATCCGTTCGTCCTTGAGATGTATTCGCCATTTGCGGAAGGTCTCGGTTTGTTTGAATTCGATCATCGCGAATTCTGTAGTTTATACACTACCATACTTTACCACTTGCCCTGCTCCGTGTATGACGGGCAGACGGCAATAAAAATCCACTCCCAATTCCAGCCAAACCCCAGTAGGCCAACCTTCTTTGCATAAATCAACTGACGTGTTCTCAGTCGATCGACCAAATTCCGGCAAGCTGAACCACTCCAGTGTCACAAAACTGAAGCGCCAAATGTCTCCGATTTTCTACAAACCAACAACCTATAGCTTCACATTTATAGGTAAAACCAGTAACTTATAGCTACACAATTAGCAAAAACCAGTGGATTTTGACTTCTCATATCCCCAGCAAACATAGCCCTTTAGCTCATCTTCTGCCTGCCACTGACTTGATCCCAACACCTGTGAGAACCCATTCCCGTGATAGAGAATCAAAGCGTGGACCAACCTCCCTCCCAACCCGAAACCAACACCAAAGCCGCCCCCATCCTGAGCCGAGAGCAGGCGCGGAAGCTAGCCCTAGAGGCCGGGTTCGCCGAAGCCCGCATCGTCGCGCTTGCTCATGCCAACCAGGAGCGGGACGCAGCGCGTTTCGAGCAGTGGGTGCAAGCTGGCCGTGCAGGCTCAATGAGTTACCTGAAGCGTGCAAACGAAGATGGGCGACTGGCACGGGCGCGGCCTCCCTTCCCGTGGGCGCGTTCGGTGCTGGTCGGCCTAGCCAGCTACGACAGCCCGCAGCCGCGCTCGACCAATCCCGCCGCCGAGGGAACAGGATGGATCGCCCGCTACGCCTGGACCAGCCGCATGGAGACAAGCAAGGTGAATCCCACCGGTACACGGCGGCCGAGCGACTATCACAAGGTTCTGCTCAAGCGAATGAAGAACTTAGAGGCGCTGCTGCACGAGCAACTCGGCCCATTCGAGGCGCGGGCCTACGTGGACACCGGACCGCTGGTCGAGCGAGCGATGGCCACTGCGGCTGGCCTCGGCTGGACCGGCAAGAACACCTGCCTGATTCATCCGCAACTCGGCTCCTATGGGTTCCTGGCGGTGCTCTTAACCTCCCTTGAGATCGAAAAGGAAAGAGTTCTTACGGCGCACCCGGACCGCTGCGGAAGCTGCCGGCGCTGCTTGGATGCCTGCCCGACCGGCGCGTTAATCGCGCCCTATCAGATGGATGCGACGCTCTGCATCGCCTACCTGACCATCGAGCATCGAGGCCCCATCGCGCCAGAGCTGATGGAGGGCATGGGACGGCAGGTCTTCGGCTGCGACATCTGCCAGGACGTTTGCCCGTGGAATCGGAAGTCGCCCGTGACAGCGGACCCGGAGTTCGAGCCGCGTCCGGAGCTGGTAGACCCGGCCCTCGACTGGCTAGCGGCGATGGACGAGTCAGAGTTCGAGCGCCAGTTCAACGGTTCGCCCGTGCGCAGGGCGGGCTTCTGGGGGCTCAAGCGCAATGCCGCCATTGCCATGGGCAACAGCGGGCTGGGCCGCTTTGCTCCGTTGCTCGAAAAGTGGGCCGGAGTCGCGGACGAAGGTCTGCGCACGGCGGCGCGATGGGCGCTCGAAAAACTCCGCCGCACTTAGCCCCCAACGGCTATCCTTAAAGAAACACTCATCCCGGAGTCGCGTCAGGCGGGCGACAAGAACCGCGACGGCGCTTTGATGTGGAAGAAGGAGCAAGACAATGGCCGAAGTCTCAGTCCCCGATATTCAGACAGATGCAGTAACAGAGGCCCCCAGAGCCGCCGATGTGCCGGAGCCGGCAAAGAAATCCAAGTGGTACCGCTGGCGCAAGGACGGAACGGCGTTGATCACTTACCTGCTCGATAGCGAGGTGCATACCTTCGCCTTCAGCGTTGCGGCCAACGCGATTCTGTCGTTCATTCCCTTCACTGTATTGCTTTATACGCTTTGCCGGTCGGTCTTTCATTCCGAGGCGATGAAGTCTGTAGTGGCTGACATGGTGAGTTATTTTCTGCCTTCAGTTGCCGCTCCGGTGGACGGCATACCTTGGATTGCCTTCTACCTGGAGAAAACTGCGGCGCACCAAGGCGTGCAGTTTTTCTCGCTGCTAATGATTTTGATCGCTTGCACAGGCATCTTTCTTCCGCTTGAAGTGGCACTGAATCAGGCCTGGGGCGTGACTAAGAGCCGCAATTATCTTCAAAATCAAGTAATAGCCTTTGGCCTCGCGATCATCATGGTCGCTCTGGGTATGATCAGCATTCTGCTGAATGCGGGGGCGCGCAGTGTGCTGAAATTCGTTTTCCTTCACCAAACAAATATCAAGTTCATTGATTTTGTTCTCAACTTTACTTTCAAGGGAACCAGTTTCATCTTGCTTACCGCAACCACCGGCGTAGCCTCAATCCTCTTCTTCTTTTCGATCTACTGGCTGCTGCCTAACCGCAAAGTTCCCTGGAAATCAGTGCTGCGCACATCGATCTATACGGGTGTCATCTGGTTGGTGGCCAGATATATCTTCGTAGCCGTTCTGCCGCATCTAGACCTCGGGGCGCTTTATGGGCCGTTCTTCATCTCGGTCGGGCTGCTCTTCTGGGCGTATGTTTCGGGCCTGATCCTGTTCGCCGGTGCGCAGTTCAGCGTGGCGCGTCTGGGTGATAAGAAGAGTGAGTGAAGCATTGCACGACGATGATCGTAACGCGATGATGGCCGACTAAGCCCCGTCCTTTTCATCAGCCTTGCCCAGCGGATCGTTATCTCGATCAGTCACCTCGACCAGCGCGGCCAGCTTTGCCGCTAGCTCCGGCGTCCAGCGTGCCTCCGGAACGCGCCAACTCCAATTGCCCTCAGCCACAGCGGGCGTATTCATGCGTGCCCCCGCATCCAGTTCGAGAATATCCTGCACGGGAACCACGGCCATCTGCGCCACGCTTGTCTCGACGGCCCGAATCATCGGCCACACCGGGTGCGTGCCCACTCGCCCCACGTAGGCCTCGACGGTGGCGCGCTCGCTTTCGCTGGCTGCATTCCACCAGCCCAGCGTGGTGTTGTTATCGTGCGTGCCGGTGTAGGCCACGGTGGCGGGTGTGAGGCGATGGGGCAGGTGAATGTGCGCGCCCTTGTCGTTGAAGCCGAACTGGAGCACCTTCATCCCCGGCAGTCCGAGAGCTAGCCGCAGCGCATTCACTTCGGCGGTAATCATGCCCAGATCCTCGGCTACCAGTGGCAGCGGCCCCAACGCCGCCTCAAGCGCGTGGAAGAGAGCCAGGCCCGGCGCCTTTACCCACTCGCCGTTCACCGCCGTCTCCTCCTCTGCCGGAATCGCCCAGTAAGACTCGAAGCCGCGGAAGTGGTCCAGACGGACGATGTCGTAAAGCTGGATGGCGCGGCGCATCCGATCGATCCACCAGTCGAAACCGCGCTCGGCCAGCACGTCCCAGCGATAGAGCGGGTTGCCCCAACGCTGCCCGGTCTTCGAAAAGTAATCGGGAGGCACACCCGCAATGCGGATTGGCTTCAGCTCCTCGTCCAGCTCGAAAAGCTCGGGATGAACCCACACATCAGCCGAATCCATGCTGACAAAGATCGCCACATCGCCCAGAATTCGTATTCCTTTTTCCGCGGCGGCAGCGCGCAGGCTGTTCCATTGGAGCGAGAAAGCAAACTGCAACACCTGCTCCTGGGCCAGCGCGCGGGCATGCATCGCAACTGCCTCGGCCAATGCTTCAGGCTGGCGACGGCGCAGCGGCTCGGGCCATGCCGCCCACGCTCCCGTGTTGAAATGGCGACGCAGCTCGGCAAAGAGCGCGTAGTCGAAGAGCCAATGCGCCTCGGTCCGGCAGAACTCCTCGTACTGTTTCCACTGGTCCGCCGGCTTGGCGTCGTTCTGCCCTCGATCGAGAAACTTCCCTGCCGCTTCATAGAGCAACGGCAGCTTTCGCTTTTCCACTGCTTCGAAATCGACTGGGCCGCCACCACCGGCGAGACCCGCGATCCGCTCAGGCGCGATCCAGCCCCAGTCCGACAGAAAC
Source organism: Occallatibacter sp. (assembly GCA_049518535.1). Taxonomy (GTDB): domain Bacteria; phylum Acidobacteriota; class Terriglobia; order Terriglobales; family Acidobacteriaceae; genus Telmatobacter. The sequence continues at coordinate 176,770 of JBEKRS010000003.1, forward strand.
TGCAGACTGATCAGCAAGGGATTGCCGGCGAATGCGGACGTCCCCGCATAGGGCGAGTTGCCGTATCCCGTGGGGCCGAGCGGCAAAACCTGCCAGACGTGCTGTTTGGCGGCGACCAGAAAGTCCACAAACTCATAAGCGGCAGGGCCAAGGTCGCCGATGCCGCCATCAGAAGGCAGGGAAGTGACGTGCAGCAGAAGGCCGGATGAACGCTGAAGCTCCATGCCCTATTATCCCCGCTGTCCGCGATTCCCGTTCGCGGCAACCAGCCACAAAGCTGAAAAAGCCCACATTCTCAATGAATGCAGGCTTTTTTCAAGCTTTTTGTTTGTCTTCCGTCTAGGTCGCGGGAATCTCTTCGCCCTTTGCCTTGGCGTTCATCCGGATGCGGTTGTGCTTCTTGTAGTCATCCATGATGGTGCTCACGAAGATATTAAAGGCCTCTCCGCGGCGCTGTTCGAGAATCTTGTCGCGCGTCTGGTCGAAGTTCTTGGCAATCTCGTCAGCGCTGGGCTCTTGCTTATCCACCAGCTTGGCCACCACTCCGGTACGTTGCGCATTGATGGGTCCGCTCAGGTCGCCAATCTTCAACTCGAAGAGCTGCGGAGCCACTTGGCCCACCTGGCCTAAGTCGGGCACCTGGCCGCTCTCACCCACCAGGTCGCTGGTCTTGAGCGTGGCGCCCACTTCCTTAGCGGCCTTCGCCAGATCATTCATGCTCTTGGCCTTCTCTGCCAGTTCTTTGGTCTTCGCGCTGAGCAGGACGGGCAGCTGTTCGCTGCGATAATCATCCGCAACGTGGCTCTTCCAATCGGCAAAGCTGGGCGCGTGAGCCGGGGCAACGCTGACGACCTGGAAGATCGCGTAGCCCTCGCCCGTGGGCGCGAACTGCGGTGGATCGCCCTGCTTGGACTGGAACGCCTTGCCCATAATCTGCGAGGAGTCGGGCAGCGCTGCAATCACGTCATGCGCGCCGAGCAACGGCGTGGTTGCCACCTCCAAATGGTGGGCCGCTGCGGTCGCCGTCAAGCCGCTTTTGATGGCCTCAGAGGTGAGCGTTTGCGCAAAGTCCTGCTCGGCCTTGGCTGCCTTCTGACGCAAGAGTGTGGCCTGAATGGTAGGCAGCATTTCACTGAGCGCCTGCGTGTGCGCCGCTTGCCGTTCCTCCACCTGCACAATGTGATAACCGAACTGCGACTTCACGATCTTGGTCTCGCCAATCTTCTGAGTGAAGATGGCGTTGTCGAACTCAGGCACCATGGTCTTGCGCTTGGCGAAGCCCAATTCGCCGCCCAGATCCTTGCTGCCTGGGTCGTCGGAGTTCTTCTTGGCCAGTTCGGCAAAGTTCGCGCCGCCTTGAATCTCTTTGAGCAACTCTTCAGCCTTGGCCTTCGCCGCGGCGTCGGTCTTGGCGTCAGCACCGGGCGCCACCTTGATCAGGATATGACGCGAACGCGCCTGCTCCGGCACCTCGTACTCGGACTGATGCGCGGTAAAGTATTGTTGAATCTCTTGCTGAGTGGGCTGCGGAACGCCGCCCGGCAGTTGCTCCGGGCCCACTGCGAAGTAGGTGAGCTTGCGCTGCTCGGGCACGGCCGAGGCATAGCGCACGGCGTTCTTCTTGAAGAAAGCTTCCAGCTCGCTGTCCGAGGGATTGATCGTCTTGCGCAGGTCGTCCGAGGCGATCACCGCGTAGTCGAACTTGATCTTGATGTTTTCCTTGCGATAACTGTCGCGCACGTCCTGGTCGCTCACCGTAACTCCGGCAGTGATCAGTGCCTGCAAGCGTCGGACCTCGATATCCTGCCTGATTTCGTCTTCAAACTCGCCGACCGACATATTGAACTGTCCGGCAACGAAGGCAGCGTAGCGATCTTCGCCAATGTACTGGCCATTGGGGAAAAGGAACTCGCCAAACTGGCCCGTGTGCAGGAACTGGATCACATCGTCGTTGGTCGCGTTGATACCGAGCTTCTCAGCCTCAACCAGTAAAACCTGTTCCCGTATCAGTTGGGAGCCGACTTGCTGCTCAAAGTATTTGACGATGAAAGGAGAATCTGGCAGCTTCTGCCGCTGCATCTGCTGGCGGACAATCTGGCTCACCCGCTGCTGGCTCACCACACTGCCCGATGACAGCAGACGGCTGTACCAGTGCGGGTAGATCACGGCGTAGGTGTCGGCGGTCGAGGCTCCCATGCCGGTCAGGCCGGGAATCAGGTAAACCACCATTCCCACCGAGATGACGGCGATGATGACAATGAAAATCGCCTTGATGATGCGGCTGTCTCTATCCTGCAGGAAACGGATCATAGGTGAACTAAGACCTTCAACTCTCTATGCACAAGCAGTTCGATTTCCCTGGGCCAGCACGACTCGGGCTGGATGCGGCATCGGACTGATCGCGCAATTGTCGCTCAATTGTCGCTTGACGCGATTCTTTGCCATTATAGACGACAGGGGACCAGGGCAGGACGGAAGGTTCTGCCGCAAACGCCCCTGCGAGGAATAGGACGTATGTTCGAACGCTACACGGAAAAAGCGCGGCGCACGATTTTCTTTGCGCGGCACGAGGCCAGTCAGTTCGGCTCACCCCAAATCGAAACCGAGCACTTGCTTCTCGGCCTGATGCGCGAGGACAAGGCCCTGACCAACCGATTCCTGCACTCTCACGCAGCGGTCGAGTCGATCCGCAGGCAGATTGAGACGCACACCCCCATCCGCGAAAAGTTCTCCATGAGCGTGGACTTGAAGCTCTCAAAAGAGTGCAAGCGGGTGCTGGCTTATGGAGCCGATGAGGCGAAGCGGCTGGGACACAAACACATCGGCACCGAGCACTTGCTACTGGGCCTGCTGCGCGAGGAGGGTTGCTTCGCGGCTCAGTTGCTCCGGGAACGCAAGATTGATATCGAGGAGGTTCGCAAGGAATTGGCGGCTGGGCTCCCCGGCCTGCCCCCTTGGGAGTTGGAACACAGACGACAGCTTGAGTCCCTTCCCCCAGAGGAGCAGGAGAGAATAAAGCAACTCTCCGAACAGGCCCGCACAAGGGTTCGCGAGATCATGGAAGGGCGTCAGCAGGCGAAGATGAAGCCCTTCCCTGGACAAAGCATCTTCGACCGCTGTACAGAACAGGCGCAGCAGTCGCTCGTCCTTGCGCATGTCGAGGCTGACAAATTTGGATCGCCATGCGTCGAAACCGAGCACCTGCTGCTGAGTGCGCTACACGAAGAGAAGGCTCATCTCGATCTCTTCCTCCCTGATGTCGAATCGATAGGGCTTCTCCGTGCGCATGTCGAAGAGCACACACTGTTCCGCGAGGATGTCTCAAATCGTGTGGACACGCCATTTACCCTGGAGTGCACGCGGTCGATGTTTTTTGCGGCTGAAGAAGCTGACCGGCTGCATAGCGAACGCATCGGTCCTGAGCATCTGTTGCTGGGCATTCTACGTGAAGAGAACTGCTTTGCCGCGCGCATCCTGCATGAACGCGGCGCCGACATCGATCGCATCCGCAAGCAGTTGGAGATACCTCCCTCCGAGCTGAATCCAAGCCAAGTGCATGAAGAGGAATGAAGATCGCCACTGCTCTGCTCTGGGCACATAGAAGCGCCTTCTCGCCGAACTCATCCCGTACACAAACATAGACGCATAGCTCTTGGGGAATAGTATCCAGCCGCCAGCAACTCTCGCGGCCGAGGGACTTGTACTGCCTGAATTTGCGCAGTATCCAGTTCGTAAGTTCTTTACAGCCAACCCTCGGCCCTGCCACACTAGGGGGTGGCCACCCAAACGATCGTTATCCTCGATTTCGGTTCGCAGTATACGCAACTCATCGCCCGCCGCATCCGCGAACAGAATGTCTTTTCCGTTGTGCTGCCCTGCACGGCGCCGCTCGGTGAAATCAAGGCTCTCCAGCCGCTAGGCCTGATCCTTTCTGGCGGGCCATCGTCGGTTTATGATGCCGACGCGCCAGCCGCAGACCCCAAGCTGCTCGAACTGGGCGTGCCGGTGCTCGGCATCTGCTATGGCCTTCATTTCATCGTTCATCACCTGGGCGGCAAGGTGCTTTCCGCTCCCCGGCGCGAGTACGGCCACGCCGAAGTGTCTATCGAAGACAGTGCGACGCCGTTGTTTACAGGCCTGCCGCCCACGCTCCAGGTCTGGATGAGTCACGGCGACGAGGCTCTCGAATTACCCGCTGGCTTCCGTCGGACAGCGGTCAGCGCCAATGCCTTGGCTGGCATTGTCAACGACGAGCGCCGCATCTGGGCCGTGCAGTTCCATCCCGAGGTGCATCACACGCCACTCGGGCCGCAGATCATCAAGAACTTCATCTTCTCGATCTGCGGCGCTGCGGGTGACTGGACTCCCGCGCATTTCATCGAGACAACTGTCGCCGCAATTCGCGAGAAGGTCGGCAAGGGTCACGTCATCTGCGGGCTTTCCGGTGGCGTGGATTCCTCGGTGGCGGCTGTGTTGGTGCACAAAGCCATTGGCAGCCAACTCACATGCATCTTCGTCAACAACGGCGTCTTGCGCAAGAACGAGTTTGCCAGCGTACAGAAGAACCTGCGCGATAAGCTTGGCCTTAATATCGTCGCCGTGGATGCAAGCCAGCGCTTTCTGAAACAGCTAGCCGGCATCATCGATCCAGAAACCAAGCGCAAGCGCATCGGCGCCGAGTTCATCGCCGTCTTCGACGACGAGGCTACGCGCATCTCCAAGCAAACCGGCGGTGTGGAATGGCTGGTCCAGGGTACGTTGTATCCAGATGTGATCGAGTCGTCCAGCGTCAAAGGCCCCAGCCAAACCATCAAGAGTCACCACAACGTCGGCGGGTTGCCTTTGGGCATGAAGCTCAAGCTGATCGAGCCGCTGCGCGACCTCTTCAAAGATGAAGTCCGGCGCATTGGCCGCGATCTCGGAATGCCGGAAGATGTTTTGGGCAGGCAGCCGTTTCCGGGGCCGGGCTTGGCCGTGCGCATCCTCGGTGAGGTCACGCCGGAGCGCGTCGCGTTGCTCCAAGAAGCCGACGAGATCGTCGTCGCCGAGATCAAGGCCGCCGGGCTCTACTCGTCGATCTGGCAGAGCTTTGCCGTGCTGCTGCCAGTGATGAGTGTGGGCGTGATGGGCGACCAGCGAACCTACGCGTACACCGCTGCAGTGCGCGCCGTGCATTCTGAAGACGGCATGACCGCCGACTGGACTCCTCTACCGTACGAGGTGCTCAAGCGCATCAGCAGTCGCATCGTCAACGAAGTCCGCGGCATCAACCGCGTTGTGTACGACATCACTTCCAAGCCGCCCGGCACCATCGAGTGGGAATAGTGTTTACCGCGCGGGTGGGACAGGCCGTCAGGATTGCGTGCGCAGTGCGGCCACTTCGCGGTTGAGCGCATCGAGCCGGGCCAGCAGCTCAGCATGGCGCTTGTCGGCAGCCGAGGGTTCGAAGGCTTCTACATAAAACGTGCCGTTCGGCTCGAGTTCGCAGCATCGTACCTGGTGAACATCCTCGAAGCCCTGCCTGTGAATGACCGAAAGCAGTTCCTCGCGGCTGAGCGACTCACGCCGGAGAGCGCGCTGGTCGATCTGGCCGTTCCTGACTAGCACCGCGGCCCTGCCTTCCAGAGCGCGCGTGAGCCGGCGCGAGCGGAACAGAACCCGCACCACCAGCCAGTTGATGGCCAACAGACTAAACGCGCCGATGATGCCGCCGGTTACCGAATTGTCGTCGCCGATGATGGCGTTCTGCACGGTGTTCGAGAGCGAGAGCAGCACCACCAAGTCGAAAGGGTTGAGCTGAGCCAGCTCCCGTTTGCCGAAGATGCGCAACAGCAGCACCAACACCAGGTAGACGATCACCGGGCGCAGCAGCTTTTCCAGGATCGGAAGCGGCAACTGAAACATATGGTCGAAAACGAGTGAATGCGGCATGGAAACGAGGATAGCTGGCTCTAGTGTTTCTTTTCCAGGCGCAGCGTAACATCAACGGTGTGGGCATCGTCGTTTGGGTTCAGGACATACTTGCAGTTGACCGCTGCGAAGACGCGCTTGAGGGCGGGGTTGGCATCCCCGATGGCGAAGAAGCCGAGGATCGCGCCTTCGTTGAAGGTGGCTCCGGCGGGCATCTTCCACGCAGCCAGCATCAACGTGCGCAGATCGTCGCTGACGTTCTCAATCTTGAGCGTGCCCATGGCATAGATCGGGCCCGGCACGACCGTCACGTCGTAACTCACCGTCCCCTTCTCGCGATCGAAGCTCGGTGTGGGTTGAACGGTCGCACGCATGTACCCACGGCTGTGATACTGCCGGGAAATGAACTCCCAGTTCTGGGTTACCCGCTGGCCGTCCGCGATGTCGCCTGAATGAATATTCGCCTGACGGTCGAAATCGGCTTGCTTCACCACAAGGTCCGGCGCGAGCCGCACGGCGGTGAGTTTGTATTGGATTCCCGGCGTAAATAAAACCTGGAATGGAATTCGGATTGCATCATCCGAGATTGCGGCCAGATTCTGCGGCATCGCCTCGACCGACGCTTCAATGTATCCCTTGTCCCTGTAGTAGTTGCCCACATACGTCGCAATCTGGCTTGGGCTTCCCTCCAGATCGTAGGGCGTGCCCGTCAGCTTTTTGAGAATCTCCTCAGCTTGCGGTTCCAGAGCAGGCGACTTGCCGTCAAGGTGAATCTCGCCGACCAACACCGCCGGTGAAGCGATAGAAAAGACCACCGCGCCGCCTTTACCCGGCCGCGGCATGGCTTGAACTGTTGCCTTCAGGCCTTTGGCTGCGAGTATCTCTTCAAGAGCGCCGCGCACACCTTCCAGCATCCCGCCCTCGGACGGGACCTTGCCATGATAGAGCGGAACGCGCTCGTGCAGCGCGGCGTCCAGTTCCTTGCCAGGCGTGAGCGGCAAGTTCTCCAGGCGTACTGGATAAAGCGAGGTTGAAGGGACCAAAGTATAGACGAGATCGGTGCCATCGAACTTGAAGTTGAGAGTGTCGAAGACGCCGGTGTCCATCAGCTTTTGGGAGTGGTCCTTCATCTCGTCAAAGGCAAGGACCGCGCCTTTTTTCAGTCCAGCGGCAGCAAGCAACTCCTGGTCGGAGTACTCCGGGGCACCTTTGAACTGGATCGCTTTAGGCGAAAATTTCTGCGCAGCACTGGGCAAATTGGATGCGAGAAGGAAAATGGCTGTCAGGAGCAGAACGGACTTGCGCTTCATGGTAGGAAAAGAGTAACAAAGCAGCCGTTGGCACGGGGAAAAATTCGATTTTTGTCAGCTTGCAGCGCACGGAAATCCGTGAAACCCTGATACAAAGCGCTTAACATCCGGCCGCAGGATGGCTCCTGAAGAATTCCAGTGACTTTTCGAGACCTTCCTTGAGAGTGATCTTCGGCTCCCAGCCAAGCACGGCGCGGGCCTTGGTAATGTCCGGGCAGCGTCGCGTGGGGTCGTCTTCGGGCAGGGATTCAAAGCGCAGTTCGCTCTTCGATCCTGTTACTTCGAGCACCGCCTGGGCACATTCGAGAATGGTGAACTCAACCGGGTTGCCGATGTTGACGGGCATATGTTCATCAGAGCGCGAAAGGCGCAGGATGCCTTCGATCAAATCGTCTACATAACAAAAACTTCTTGTCTGGTTGCCGTCGCCGTAGATGGTCATCGGCTCTCCGCGCAAGGCTTGCATCATGAAGTTGGAGATGACCCGGCCGTCGCTGGGGTGCAGGCGCGGCCCATATGTGTTGAAGATGCGGACCAGGTGCGTATTGACGCCGCGCGATCGGTGCCAGGCCATAACCATGGCCTCACCAAAACGCTTGGCCTCATCGTAGACCGAGCGCGGGCCGACTGGATTCACGTGGCCCCAGTAACTCTCAGTTTGCGGATGCTCCAGCGGGTCGCCGTAACACTCCGAGGTCGAGGCATGCAGATGGCCCGCGTTGTACTTTGCAGCGATTTCGAGAGTGTTTTCGACGCCCATCGAGCCAACGCGCAGCGTCTCGATAGCCAGGCGAAGATACTCCGGCGGACTGGCCGGTGAGGCAAAGTTGAAGACGTAATCCACTGGACCTGAAGCGAAGGGTTGGCAGATGTCTCGCTCCTCAAACCGGAAGCGCGGCTCGGCGGCCAAGTGAGCGATGTTCGCGCGATCGCCCGTAGAGAAATTATCGACGCCGATGACGTTATGACCCTCGGCCAGCAAGCGGTCGGTGAGGTGAGACCCAAGGAATCCGGCTGCGCCGGTGACAAGTACGTGCATGGTCAAGAGTCAAGCTCCAAAATTCGGTAACCAGATGTCCCGCGCCTTGCGGCAATCAGGCCGGTGTTGGCTTGCCGGCTCTTACATAATCAGCTTGCGGGGTTTGCCTTGTTGTGCCAGATAGCTTGCCGGCCGTCCCACACTCACATATGTAAAACCGTGATCAAGCATCCGTTGCGGCTTGTAGAGGTTGCGGCCATCGATCACGATGGGAAAGTGAACCGCTTGGTTAAGGCGCACCAGATCGATCTCGGCAAACTCCTTCCAGTCGGTTAAAATCAGCACCGCATCGGCATCCTTGGCCGCTGCGTAAACGTCGTCCGCATAGTGAAGTTTCTCCGAAGGCGGCAGTACCTCACGAGCACGCTCCATGGCTGCCGGATCATAAGCCGTGATCGATGCGCCGGCTTCCAGTAGCTTCCCGATCACGTCGATGGCCGGAGATTCACGAATGTCGTCCGTGTCGCCCTTGAACGCCAGGCCGAGAGCCGCCAGACGCTTGCCGCGCAAGGTCCACAACGCCGAACGGACCTTGTTGAAGAAGACATTCTTTTGTGTGTCGTTGACCTTGCGGACCTCCTGGAGTAGTTGAAAGTCCACGCCCTGTTGTTGCGCCACCCAGTGAAAGGCAGCCACATCCTTAGGAAAACAGGACCCGCCGTAGCCCAATCCCGCGCTCAAAAACTTGGAGCCGATGCGGCTATCCATGCCCATTCCGGCCGAGATGTCCTCAATGTCGGCATCCACGGTTTCGGCCAGGTTGGCCACGGCATTGATGAAGGAAATTTTCAAGGCCAGGAAGGCATTGGAAGCATGTTTGATGATCTCCGCGCTCTGCGCCGAAGTGACCAGCAGCTTGGCCGGGTACTCCACATTACAGACCCCTTTCAGCGAATCCTGTTGAGCATAATAGCCGCCCTCGGTGAGTGGCTCATAAATACGCCGCAAAACTTCGGCGGAACGATCCGTATTGGCCCCCACCACAATGCGATCGGGATGCAGAAAGTCCATGACAGCCGTGCCTTCGCGGAGGAATTCGGGGTTCGAGACCACATCGAAACTCTTAGGGTCGACGCCGTGACGATGCAGCACGCGCCGTATCCATTCGTTGGTGTAGACAGGCACCGTGCTCTTTTCCACGATGACCTTGTAGCCATTGATGGAGCGGGCGATCTGGGAGACCACGGCTTCGACAAAAGAGAGGTCGGCAGCGCCGGTATCGCCCTGCGGCGTGCCCACGGCAATGAAGACCGCCTCGCTCCGCTCGACGGCTGCACCCAGATCGGTCGTGAAGATCACACCGTGCTCGCGGTGCTTGGCCAATAGCTCCGGCAGATGGCGCTCGAAAATGGGCACGCGGCCGTCACGGAGGGTCGCCACCTTGACTTCGTCATTGTCCACACAGGTGACCTGATGCCCTATCTCCGCAAAGCAAACGGCTGCAACGAGTCCCACATATCCGGACCCGATGACGCAGATGGAAACTGGCTTTAGCATGCGCTCTTGCGCTCTCCTGTGCGGTTTTCCGCGTAGTGGTGGCAGGGGGATGCCCGGCCGTGGAGATTCAAGCCGCATTGCGGCTCGTGGTGGGCCTTTCGATGAAGGAAAGTCCCGAGGTCTTTGAACTCCGGACTTTGTCTGACTTCCGGTCCTGACAGAAACGAAACAAACCGCGCTCTGCCCCTAACTGTCAAGAGTTTACTGCTCCTAGGTTATGCGTTAGAGAAGAATGGGGCAAACCGCTGCGCAGCGCTGGCGACTTATTTGGGTTGCGCCTCTCCAATCGAGGCAAGGGCGTAGTCCGCGACCGCTCTGCGCCGGGTTAGCTGTCTGGTAGAGTGAGATTGCAGTCGAGCAGTGCCGGAGCAGGTCTGCCGATGTGCCCGCAACAGGCTTGTCTTCATGGAGAAAGGGAAAAAACCTCTTGGAAATCCTCTCACCATCGATTACCTCTACATGGGCTCCCTTTCGCATTGCGCCCTGGTTTGCCGAGCGGGTATGGGGCTGCCGCGATCTGCGTCCCTGGTATGACGTGATCGCCGAGGGAGAACCCTTCGGCGAAGCCTGGCTCACCGGAGACCAGTGTGTGGTGGCCAGCGGCGCACAAACTGGCCAGACCTTGGGCACTCTCTTCGCCGGGAATCCCGAAGCTCTGCTAGGCAAGGACGCCCCGCGCGGTGAGGCCTCGCCGCTGTTGGTGAAGGTCATCTTTGCCCGGGAAAAGCTGAGCGTGCAGGTTCATCCGGCCGACAAAATGGCGCAAAAGTACGGTGAGCCTCGCGGCAAGACAGAATGCTGGTACGCGCTGGCAGCCGAGCCAGGTGCTCAGGTAGCGTGCGGGCTGAAGCCGGGAATCACGCTGGACCAGGTCAAAGCGGGGATCGAGGCGGGCACACTGGAAGAGAGCCTGAATCTGCTCTCGGTGGTGGCAGGCGACATGATCTATGTGGATGCGGGAACGGTTCATGCCATCTGGCCAGGGTCGATTCTGCTGGAAACTCAACAGAACTGCGACCTGACTTATAGGATGTATGACTACGGTCGTGGACGCGAGCTGCACATTGCAAAGTCTTTGGAAGCCACGCGGCTGGTGACGCGCGCCGGCAAGATTCCGCCGAGAGCGCTGGATGGCCGGACCATTCTCGTAGAAGGGGATTATTTCCGCGTAGAGCGTATCGCAGTAAATGGGGGCAGAACCAGCGCCAGTCTGGCCAGCGCAGACGAGCCGGCTCTTGGGCTTCAATATCTGTTTGCGGCTGCCGGTACGGCGAGAATTGTGGGGTCTGGCCTTGAATCGATTGAGCTGCCCTTGGGAGGCGTGGTCGCCGTGCCCGCTGCCTCGCCGGAGTTTGCGGTGGAGGATCTTGGCAAGCTCGATCTGATCCGCATCACGCCCCGCTGGCCAGGATCGAAGCAATAACGTCGGCTGACGGGTCGAAGCCGGTTGCCGCCTGCATCCGGCCGCTGGGTTACTGTCATCGCAACGCTGTTGAGCGATTGCCTACCCGATTGCGCCTGACCGGAACTGTCAGACTTCAGCCCGCGCGGCTCTCTCCTTAGATTTACGTGTCGAAAATGGTACGCGTCATTTTCGGCGTTCCGCGCAGAAACCAAAGCACCAATTCGGGATTGAAGGGTCTAGACCGGCAAGGTTCGCAGAATCTTTGCCTTGTATTTTGACTTTGCAGATGTACACTTTACCGAAGGGGAATGCCTCGGAGAAGGTGTCCTGTAATTTTGTTGTAAGGAGACGCAGATGCGTTTGAAGCCGTATATTGGGCTGACCCTAGCACTTTTTTTTGTTGGCGCGGCACATCTCACATTTTCACAAACCGCACCGGCGGCCACAGAGACAAGAGTGCCCCTGGCCATCGGTGCCGGCCTTTCCGGCTTCAATCCCGATTTCGGGCATGGCCACCTGGTTGGCGGCACACTGTGGATCGACTATACCCTGACCAGGGTGCCTTCGCTCCTACAGGGAATCGGTATAGAAGCCGAGGCTCGCGACCTCAACTATGACCGCTCGTCGACCGAATCTTCAAATCTACGCGAAGACACTGCCGGGGGTGGATTGGTTTACTCGTGGCCCCATTTCCGCAACTTCCGCCCTTATGGAAAGTTCTTAGCCGAATATGGCAACACAGACTACATCGGATTCGAAGGTATGCACAATCACGACTCTCGCAACTTTTACGCTGAGGGTGGCGGCGTGGAATTCCGGACTGTCCAGAATCTCTGGGTGAGGGTCGACTATGAATACCAGACCTGGCCTGATTTCTTTCGCCATCCTGCGACCATTTATCCGCTGAAACCCCAAGGCTTTACGATCGGCGCACTATATCACTTCGACCATTTCAGTCCCCGTTATTGATTGCCAGAGCAAATGGCGCGCTTGACGGTGTACCGGACCGCAGCCGTGATAGGAGGGGAACACCGCGCAGGGGTACGACAGTAACCTGGGCGCTTTTTTTGTGTCCATCGTTGTGCGTTTTGTCACATACTATTAATAGAGAATTCTAGGAAGATACTTGCCTGAGACTTTTCGATTCCGCTTTGACTCAGGCTTAAGCGCAAAGCAATTTCGCTTATCCATCGCTGTCTGTTTGATTTGCTTGCTGCCCCTGACTTCGACTTTTTCTGGAGAGGCGACAAACTTTGACCGCAAGCTCTGAGGTTCAGGACCTGATCATCTACCGGCCCATTCTTGGGGTCAATGTTGCAGTCAGCAGCTGCGATGAAGCGATCCAGAGGAGTCTCCTCTGGGCCAAGGAACGCCACTCCCGCGCAGTCTTCTTTGCCAGTGTTCACATGGTCATGGAAGCAGTGGACGATCCGATTTTTCTTGCCCGGCTGAATGCTGCCGATGTTGTCTTTCCTGACGGCATGCCTCTGGCATGGGCGCTCCGCTCAATGGGCGAAAGCGGTGCTCAGCGGGTCTGTGGCCCCGACACTATGTCAGCCATGCTGGCCGCGGCCGAAAAGGCCGGAGTATCGGTTGGCTTTTACGGCGGAAGCCGGTCAACGCTCGATTCTTTGGTTGGCGCGGTGCGTTTGCGGCATCCGAAGCTCAATATAGTTTTTTATGATAGCCCGCCATTCCGGGTTCTTACGCCCGAAGAGGACCGGGCCGTCGTGGAGCGCATAGCTGCTTCTGGAACGCGGCTGCTTTTCGTTGGCCTTGGCTGCCCCAAGCAGGAAAACTGGATCACGGAGCATGTGGGCCAGGTTCAGGCGGTGATGCTTGCCGTCGGAGCGGCCTTTGACTTCATCGCCGGCAGCAAGCGGCGCGCTCCCCGATGGATGATGCGCTGCGGACTTGAATGGGCGTTTCGCTTCGCATCGGAGCCCCGGCGTCTGGCCATGCGCTACCTCAAGAACAATCCCCGCTTCGTCTTCAGGTTTGTCTGGCAATTGTTCGCCGGCCTGGCCTGAGAGGTTTCTTCCAACTACGCGAGATCAGTAGCTACTCCCTTGTCCGTTCGACTGCCCGCTTTGTTTAAGATGGAAGCGGACGATTCCCGCTCGACAGAAAGGCCGTCGAGAACGGCCGGAAGCTGAAAGTCTGCCGCCCTCTGAAGCGAGTGGTGGCCGGGAGGACGGCACGCGATGCCTAAGGCTTTGATCACCGGAGTTACCGGTCAGGACGGCGCCTATTTAGCGGAGTTTCTGCTCAAAAAAGGCTATGAGGTCCACGGAATCAAGCGCCGCTCCTCGCTCTTCAACACGCAGCGCATCGACCACCTCTATCAGGACCCGCATTCCGACCATCCCCAATTGGTGTTGCACTATGGCGACCTGACCGACACTTCGAGCCTGGTAAATACGATCCAGAAGATTCAACCCGACGAGATTTACAATCTGGCGGCGCAGAGCCACGTCATGGTGTCGTTTGAAGAGCCGGAGTATACGGCCGACACCGATGCTTTGGGCACGCTGCGGATTCTGGAAGCGATCCGTCTGCTGGGGCTAACTAAAACGACTCGCTTCTATCAGGCCTCGACCTCAGAGATGTTCGGCCTGGTGCGAGAGGTTCCGCAGTCGGAGACGACGCCCTTTTACCCGCGCTCGCCTTATGGCGTGGCCAAGGTTTACGGTTACTGGATCACGGTGAACTATCGCGAATCCTACGGCATGTATGCCTGTAACGGCATTCTCTTCAATCACGAGTCGCCCATTCGCGGCGAAACATTTGTGACCCGCAAAATCACTCGCGCGCTGACCCACATCAAGGTGGGCCTGCAGAATTGCCTTTACCTGGGCAATCTGGACTCTTTGCGCGACTGGGGCCATGCCCGGGATTATGTCGAGGTGCAGTGGTTGATGCTGCAACAGGAAACTCCAAGCGATTACGTGATCGCCACCGGCGAGCAGCATAGCGTGAGGGAGTTCGTGGATACCGCCGCGAAAGAGCTGGGTATAACTTTGCAATGGCATGGGACGGGCGTCGAGGAATATGCCATTGACGGGCGCGGCGAGGTTATTGTGCGCATCGATCCGCGTTATTTCCGCCCCGCTGAGGTGAACTCGCTGCTGGGCAATCCGGAGAAGGCAAAGCGTGAGCTGGGCTGGACGCCGCGCACCACTTTTCAGCAGCTAGTAACGGAGATGGTGACCGAGGATATGAAACTGGCCTCGCGCGATCTGCTTGTGCAGAAGCACGGTTATCAAGCGGCGGTTGGATTCCACGATAATTGAGTCAGGTTTGTTGCGCTGGAACTGAGTTACCGAGATTGGGAGATTGGATCCCCGGCAATGAGTTTTACAAGTCCAACCAGCAGAGGAAACGATGAACAAGAATAGCCGAATCTATGTGGCCGGGCATCGCGGCCTGGCTGGTTCCGCACTGGTGCGCAGCCTGGAACGCCACGGCTTCGGCAATTTCATCATTCGCACTCATGCCGAGCTGGACCTGACGCAGCAGGCAGCCGTGGAAGCGTTCTTTGCCGATCAGAGGCCGGACGTGGTCTTTCTTGCCGCGGCCAAAGTGGGCGGAATTCACGCCAACAGCACCTGCCCGGCTGATTTCATTCGTGACAACCTTCAGATACAAACCAACGTGATTGATGCCGCCTGGCGCAACGGCGTCGAGCGACTCTTGTTTCTTGGCTCCAGTTGCATCTATCCCCGCGACTGCCCGCAGCCCATCCGCGAGGAGTATCTGCTGACCGGGCCGCTGGAGCCGACCAACCGCGCCTATGCGCTGGCCAAGATCGCAGGCATTGAAATGTGCTGGTCTTACAACCGGCAATATGGGACACATTATCTCGCCGCGATGCCCACCAATCTTTACGGCCCAGGCGACAACTACGACCTGGAAAGCTCTCATGTGCTGGCGGCGCTGATTCGCAAAGTCTATGACGCCCGTTGTGCGGGGCGCAGGGAAGTTGTGGTGTGGGGCACAGGAAAGCCGCTGCGCGAGTTTCTCTTCAGCGACGACTTTGCCGATGCCTGCATTCACCTGATGACTCTCGACGGCCCGACCTACGGGGCGCTGCTTCGCGAGGATCTGCCGCCACTAATCAACGTGGGCTACGGCAGCGATGTGACCATTTGGGAGTTGGCGGAGACGATCTGCCGGGTGCTCGGCTTTCAAGGCAGCCTGGTCTTCGATACCTCCAAGCCCGACGGTACGCCGCGCAAGCTAATGGATTCCGGCCGGTTGCGTTCACTAGGCTGGCAGCCCAAGGTCGATCTGGAAACCGGGATTCGTCTGGCCTTTGAAGCAGCCAAGCCGACCTTGGACCGCAACTTGGCCGCAGCGGTCCGGTAAGCTGTTTTATTCAGAAATTTTTCCGGCAATGGTTGCCACACTTTTCCTAAAGCCCGTCTTTGATGCACAATCAAAAGCGATATGAGCATTCGATTCGCACTCCCCCATGATCTTCGCGGTGCCGTGAACCTGGCGGTCGCCGACTGGCACGCCAACAGCAACGTTGCCCGCTTTTGGCAAAAGGACCCCGGCCTGTGGACCCGCGACGGTGAGGAAAACTGGTTGGGTTGGATCGACATCGTCGAGCGGCAACAGAAAGACTTGGCTGCCTTTGCAGCGCTGGCCGCAGACGTCAAGACGGCTGGCTTCAAATCCGTTTTGCTGCTGGGCATGGGCGGCTCCAGCCTCTGCCCCGAGGTGCTTTCCGTCACTTTTGGCCAGCAGCCCGGCTTTCCCGCGCTGCACATCGTCGATTCGACCGATCCTGTGCAGGTGAAAGCCGCTCGCGACAAGGTCAATCTGGCTGAGACGCTGGTGGTGGTGGCCAGCAAATCAGGTTCGACGCTCGAGCCAAACATCCTCAAACAATATTTCTTCGAGGAAATGAAGAAGGCCGTGGGCGCTGACAAGGCTGGCAGCCATTTTCTCGCCATTACCGACCCCGGCTCGAAGATGGAGCAGGTGGCCAATGCGGACGGCTTCCGGCACATTTTCTATGGCGATCCCACGATCGGCGGCCGCTTCTCGGCGCTGTCGAACTTTGGCGTGGTAGCGGCCACGGTGGCTGGCCTGGATGTGAGCAAACTGTTGGCCGAGGCAGCCAAGGCCGTAGCTTCATCCAAACTTGCTCCGGCGGAGAACCCGGCAGTCGAGCTGGGACTGAATCTGGGCACTGCCGCCACCGCCGGACGTGACAAGCTCACCATCTTCACCTCGCCGGAGATTTACGACCTGGGAGCCTGGCTCGAACAACTGGTCGCCGAGTCCACCGGCAAGCTGGGCAAAGGCATTACGCCCGTGGATCGCGAAGCCATCGCCGCGCCGGAGGTCTATGGCAACGACCGCATCTTCGCCTACATCCGCTATGCGGCGACGGCCGACAAAAACGCCGCTTCGACTCTCGACGCCAAGGTTGCGGCTATCGAAGCCGCTGGGCATCCCGTCGTGCACATCGAAATCTCGGATCTCTATGAGATCTTCGGTCAGTTCTTTACCTGGGAAGTCGCCACTGCAGTCGCCGGCTCGGTGATGGGCATCAATCCTTTCAACCAGCCAGATGTGGAGTCGGCCAAGATCGTGACCCGCACGCAGACAGCGGCTTACGAACAGACTGGCAAGCTACCGCGACGCGACCCTGTGCTTGAAGACGCAGGCATCAAGTTCTACGCCACCGATGCCTACGCTGCCAAGCTGAAGGCTGTTGCGCCGGCGGAAACCCTGGCTGGCTATCTGCGCGCCCATCTCAACCAGATTCACCCCGGCGACTACTTCGCCGCGCTGGCCTATCTGCCCATGTTCCCGAAGCACGAAGCGACGATTCAGGGCTTGCGTCATAAGGTGCGCGACGCCAAACGCGTGGCCACCTG
Organism: Occallatibacter sp.; assembly: GCA_049518535.1. Classification (GTDB taxonomy): domain Bacteria; phylum Acidobacteriota; class Terriglobia; order Terriglobales; family Acidobacteriaceae; genus Telmatobacter. The sequence goes on from JBEKRS010000003.1 coordinate 193,825, forward strand.
CGTCGGCTTCGGCCCGCGCTTCCTTCACTCTACCGGTCAGGACTATAAGGGTGGGCCCAACACCGGAGTCTTTTTGGAGATCACCGGCGATCACGCCATCGATGTGGCTATTCCGGGGCAGAAATTGAGCTTTGGCGTGGTGATTGACGCCCAGGCTGCCGGGGATTTGGCCGTACTCGAATCGCGTGGACGGCGGGCGGTGCGCGTCCATCTGGGAGCCGATGTCGCTGCCGGATTGAAAACGTTGGCCTCGGCTGTCGATGCTGCGTTGGCGTAGAAACGGAACCAGGCGGGAAAGCTCCCCGCTTCTTCTTGAATTCCTTACGGTCGGCGCGGAACTTTTTCCCAGCGCCGGGGTTATCACCGATGACGGCTCCCGCGCCCCCCGTCTAAATCAGGGAGATCCGGGAGCAAAACTTCAGTCGTAGGAGAAACAAAATCATGAATCGGCTATTGGCTAAGAAAGTTTTCCCGCAGGTTCTGGCGTGGACGGCGCTAGTCGGCTTAAGCGGCGCGATTGCGCTGGCCCAGGACACTGCTGCGGCCACAGCCCCATCCCCGGCGGCGGAGACGACGCGCACGGACGGCCAGATCGAGATGGATGTGGTCCAGGCACTCGACGCATCCAATGCGCTCAAGCAGGATCTCATCACGGCAGCCACCATTCAGAGCGAGGTGACGCTCTCAGGAACCGTATCGAGCGAAGCCTCTCGCGAACTGGCAGAGTCGATTGCCAGCCACGTGCAGGGTGTGACCAAGGTAAACAACAACTTACAGGTGGGCAATCCGCAAAATGCCCAGGCGGCTCAGGACCCGGCCAACTCCGGTCAGCAGATGGCAGACAACCAGCCTGGTGGTGCGGACGAACCCGCCCCGCCTCCACCCCCGGCTCCGGGAGATGGACCGCAGGCAGTCCCGAACCAGTCTCAGACGCCTCCACCGCCTCCCGCGCGGCCTCAGTACGCGCCTCAGCAGCCTCAATACCCGCAGTATCCGCCCAGGCGGCCTTCGATGCAGGCCTATGACGAGCCTAATGGCCCGGTGACCGTTCCGCAGGGAACCCTGTTGCAGCTGCGGACTATTGAGGCGGTGAACAGCAAGCATGCCAAGGCGGGTACCGACGTTCAGTTCCTGGTGATCCACGACGTGGCCATCGGCAGCGTGCTGGCGATTCCGCGCGGCGCAACCGTTCATGGAGTGGTGACCGAGGCCAAGAAGGCTGGCGATCTGGCGGGCAGTCCGGAGCTGGCGCTCAAGCTTACGTCGCTTGACTTGGGCGGGCAGAGCTATCCGCTCGATACCGACCAGTTCAAGGTCAAGGGACCAGGCAAAGGAGCACAAACCGCTCATGATGTGATTGGCGCTGGACTTCTGGGCACCATAATCGGCTGCGCCGCGGGCCGAGGCGCAGGCTGTGCTATCGGCGCTGGAGCAGGTGTAGCTGCGGGCACGGCTGCTGCTGCTGCAACACCCGGACCGGGCGTTTGGATTCCCTCCGAGGCACGAGTGGACTTCCACTTGAAAACCCCGGTGACGGTTACGCCGGTGAGCTTGCGAGAGGATGCACGGCTTGCGCAAGGGCTTTATACCGGCGGCCCAGCCCTCTACCGACGCGGCTATTACCCTTATGGACAGCCGTATTACGCCGCTGGCTATCCCTACGGCTATCCTGCGCCCTACTATCGTCCGTACTACGTCGTGGGCGGATACTACTACTGGCGCTAAAGCCCAACTGCCTGAAGGAAACACAGCGGGCGTCCCGGCTTACGGGATGCCCGCTGTGTTTTTCCGCTCATTTTTCGTTAGTGCTGGTTTCCAACTCTTGATTTCGCGTGAGCTTTATTCCTGCCAGGACATTTCCCAGCTTGTTGTATCCGGACCGAGAACCAAACAAACCAGATGATCGGACGACGTCCACAGTTTCACGGGTTCACAGTCGGTGGAATTCTCTGCGAAATGTGTATGGAAGTCATTTATTTTGAGTCTTTATGTATTGACTAAAGAATTACCTGCAAGATTTTGAAAATATAAAAAGGGGGGGAGGGGGTACGGCGGGAGAAGTCGGAGTTTTCCGGTTCCCTCGTAACTACTTTCGGCGCGCGACCACGGTTTGCCATCATTGCCTTCACCGAACTCCTTCTCACATTGTGCGTCAGTTAAGGGTAATTCTCTGCAATCGCCTGCGGGGGACTAGCCTTCGGATTCGCCTCGTGCCGCGTTAAGATGAATGTTCCTGTTCTGCTAAACTCATTCGACAGGCAGTTGCGCCGTCGAAAAAATCCAGGAAAAGAGCAAGGAAGAGGCATGAATACAAGCTTCGCGCGCAGAATGGGCGTTGCGCGCCCTTCGACTATTCGCGAGATTCTCAAGGTGACCGAGCAGGCGGAGATCATCTCGTTTGCGGGCGGGCTGCCTGCGCCGGAATTGTTTCCCGTGGCCAACATTCTTGCCGCCACCGAACGCGTGTTGCGCGAGGGCGGCGCTGGTGCGCTGCAATATGGCCCCAGCGAGGGCTTCGCACCATTGCGAGAAAGCTTCGCCGCTGAGTCTCGCAGGCGCGGAATCGCGTGCACCGCTGACGACATCTTGATAACGACCGGCTCTCAGCAGCCGCTCGACCTGACGGGCAAGATTTTTTTGGATGCAGGCGACTGCGTTCTCACTGAAAGCCCGACTTACATGGCGGCACTTCAGGCATTTCAAACCTATGAGGTTCGCTTTGCCGCCGTGCCTACCGATGACGAGGGCCTGATTCCGGAAGCCCTGCCGGCATTGATTGAACGCGAACGGACCAAGTTTCTCTATACGATTCCTAATTTTCAAAATCCCACGGGAGTTACTCTCAACGCGGAACGGCGCCGGACGCTTTATTCCATTGCGAAGCACTACGGATTGATTGTGGTCGAGGACGATCCTTATGGGGCTTTGCGCTACGCAGGGAAAGAAATTCCTTCGATTAAATCTCTGGATACGGAAGGAATTGTCATCTATCTCAGCACCGTTTCGAAGACTATTGCGCCGGGACTGAGGATCGGTTGGGTGGTTGCAGGCGAGGAGATTCGCCGCAAGCTGACCATCGCCAAACAGGCTGCCGATCTGCATACGTCGAGCCTGGATCAGCGCATCGTTCATCGCTACCTCTCCGACTTCGACAGCGAGGCCCACATTGAGCTTATCCGGCAATCCTACGGAGAACGCTTCTCGATCATGGACGCTGCCCTCCGCGAGACCATGCCTTCGGGCTTTACATGGACTCATCCCGAGGGAGGAATGTTTTTATGGGTAACTTGCCCCCTGGGAATCGACACATCTGAATTGATGCGCGAAGCGCTCGAGCGCAAGGTTCTCTTTGTTCCGGGGCGGGATTTCTTTCCGGATGCCAGCGGGCGGCGATTCATGCGCCTGAACTTTTCCAATGCAACGCCGGAAAAAATTCGGGAAGGCATCGCGCGGCTGGCGGAGGTTTGCAAAGCCGCTGTTTTGCAAGCTATCGATTGAGCCGGCGATGATTTCTTACTACGGGAGCTTGCTTGCCTCCGCTTTCGGGTTCCAGTGGTCTGAGCCGGCGAGAAAGAACCTAGGTTGGAATTGCTTCGCTTGTTTGGCGTCGAGTTGGTGGGACCATGGGACGCGGGCCGAAGGATTTGCGCCGGGGCCTGTGCTGTGGAACTCAGCATAGAAGGCCTGCGGATCTCCAGGGGCTTTGTTCCATGTATTCCATCCTTGCGGAGTTATGTCGGCAGATAGTTCCGTATTGATATAGATAACCCGGGAGTATGGACGCCAGGGACGTCCGAGATTGGTTTTATCTTTGGCGGATAAGGCTAAATTGGATCCCGCGGCGTGTTCGATGCTGCTGGTGACCTTGCTGTTGATGATCACATAGCCGGTGGCTTGATCGGGCGAGGTGCGTGACTGCGCAGTGAGGTAGCCGGGCGCGATGGCGTGAATTTCGGAATGATCGAAGACTGCGGCGGCGTTGCCGAAGATGAAATCCACGCCGCCCTCAATGTAGGAATCGACGTAGTATTGGCGTCCGTAGTCGGCGAACAGAGTGTCCTGATGGCCGAGAAAACGGCAGTGCTTGAAGATGGAGCGATCCGAGCGCACGGCTGCTGCGACGGCCTGGCCAGTGTTGCCAGCGGTATTTTCAAAGGTGATGTTATCGGCCTCAAAGCCAGTGCCGTTGATCTCGACAGTTTGTGTGAAGAAGGTTCCGCCAGCTTGTTTGGCGTTGAGGCTGTTGGTAATCACCACATCGGCGGGTGATTTTCCCATGCCCAGCAAGGTGATGTTGGTGTGGTTCTGCGTGACGATGACGCGCTCGTGGTAAGTGCCGGGCGCGATCTCGATAAATACGCGGCCTGGCTTGCCGTCGGAGCCTTTGCCGGCGAATGGATGGTGGTCCATCGCCATCTGAATGGTGGGAAATTCATCTGTGGCTTCGACGCCCGTCTTTACATTGGGTGATACACGAACATGCACGTCCTGCGCGCGGCTCATCGCGGATAGAAGCAGGACGGCAAGGATCAGCCTTTTTTGCATAGATACCTTCTGTTTTCCGCTGGACGCCGGAGAACAGAGGTTATATTACGCTCGCGTCCCTGATTACTCATAGCAATTCAGGAGCACGAACACGCTAGAATTCCATCACAGTTACACAGTTTCACAATAAATATGGGGGGGAGGGGGGTGCCTTTCCCCCGAACGCTGGACTCCGCTCCGACCAGAGCGAGAGGCTGACCCAACTCGATCGTAACTGGCCGGCGGTAAATAATCTGCAAGATGGATTTCATGACGTTGCCGTGATGCTGGGAGACGCTTGTAGGCAACCACCCCATCCGCCATGATAGGCTGCTAGGCAACGCAGTCCGCGCGGAATTGGCTGCCGCAAGCTCGATCCTGGCCTTCATCCGGTTGCACTTGCCGGACCGATAGAGTAGGCCGGTTGACCCCACCAATAAAGAGGACATCCGATGAACTGTTTTCGTTTCGCCCCCATTCTGTTGTTGGCGACTGCGTCCGCACTGGCGCAGTCGCCTGACGCATCAAAACCCACGCCGCCGGCGGAGATCAAGAGTTTCGATCTGACGGCCATCGACAAGACTGCCGACCCTTGCACGGATTTCTATCAATACGCCTGCGGAAATTGGGTGAAGAACAACCCCATTCCGGCCGACCAAGTGGTCTGGGCGCGTTCTTTCTCGCTGCTTCGGGAGCGGAATCGCTATCTGTTGTGGCAGGAATTGGACGAGGCGGCCAGCAATCCCAAGAACGCTCTCGAAAAGCAGTATGGCGACTACTTTGCCTCCTGCATGAACACAGCGCTGGTGGAAGAGAAGGGCCTGAAGCCGCTGGAGCCGGCGTTCAAGCGCATCGACGCGCTGAAGGATGCGCATAAGGTGGCAGTGCTGGCCAGCGAGCTAGAGGCCGAGGGCAGTCCGATGCCCTTGTTCAACTTTGGAGTATCGCAGGACGACAAGGACTCCTCGAAACAGATTGCCCAGATCTTCCAGGGCGGCCTGTCGTTGCCTGACCGCGACTACTACATTTTGGACAACAAGCATTTCCAGGACATCCGCAAGCAGTACATCGAGCACGTGACGAAGATGTTTACCCTGGCCGGAGACACGCCGGAGAAAGCGGCCAAGGAAGCCGCCAGCGTGATGGAGATCGAGACCGCGCTGGCCAAGGCCTCGACCAGCCGCACGGACTTGCGCGATCCAGCGAATCGTTACCACATCTATACGGTGACCGACTTCCAGAAGCTGACCCCGGAGTTCGACTATTCGATCTACTTCAAGGCGGTAAAGGTGCGGCCCTTCGACACGCTGAACGTGGCGACGCCGAATTTCTTCAAGGCGCTGAACGACCTTATCGCGACAGAGCCTGTCGACGCATGGAAGTCTTACTTCCGCTGGCACACGATACACGGCTTGGCTAGCAATTTGCCCAAGGCTTTCTTTGACGAGAATTTCGCCTTTTTCGGGAAGACTCTGAGCGGGCAAAAGGAACCTACACCGCGCTGGAAGCAGTGCACCACCATGACGGACCGCGCACTGGGCGAGGCGGTGGGCCAGGACTGGGTGAAGCGGAATTTCCCACCCGCGGCCAAGGCCAGCATGGATCAGCTAGTGGCGGCTCTGGAGAAGTCGCTGGGCGACGACATTCAGTCTTTGCCGTGGATGTCGGATACAACAAAGAAGGCGGCAGAAGAGAAGCTGAACATGATCCGGAACAAGATCGGTTATCCGGAGAAGTGGCGCGACTATTCGGCTTTGAAAGTGGAGCGGAATGACTTGATCGGCAACCTGCGCCGCAGTTCGGTCTTTGAGACGGATTGGAACCTCGATCACCTGGACAAGCCGGTGGACGAGAAGGAGTGGGGGATGACGCCGCCGACGGTCAACGCCTACTACGATCCCTCGTTCAACGACATCAACTTTCCGGCCGGGATTCTGCAGCCGCCGTTCTTCGACTTCAACATCGATCCAGCGGTGAACTTCGGCGCTATCGGCGTGGTGATTGGCCACGAGATGACGCACGGATTCGACGACCAGGGCTCGCAATACGATGGCAAGGGCAATCTGCGCGAGTGGCAGACACCGGAAGACCGCAAGGCCTTCACGGAGAAGACTGGTTGTGTGGCGGATGAATACAGCGGTTTTGAGGCTGCACCGGCCAAAGGCGAAACCCCTGCGCAGAAGCTGAACGGCAAGCTTACACTGGGCGAGAACACGGCTGACAATGGCGGCCTGCGCATCGCCTACATGGCCCTGTTGGACACGTTGGCGGCTCAAGGCAAGAGCATCGACGACAAGATCGATGGCTACACGGAGGCGCAGCGCTACTTCCTGGGCTTTGCGCAGGTATGGTGCCAGAACCGGACCGAGGAGTCGGCGCGACAATCTGCGCTCACCGATCCTCACTCGCCCGGCCTTTGGCGCGTGAACGGCTCGGTGCAGAATTTTGACCAATTCGGCAAAGCCTTTGGCTGCACTAAAGGCACGCCTATGTATCCGACGAATTCCTGCAGGGTGTGGTAAACCAGGCCCAGGCCTGTATGCTTGAGAGAGCCGCGATTCGGAGCCGAGGCTGATTCGTGCCACGGCTCTGGATTGCGGCTTTAGGCATGGGGACTTATTTTTGAAAACAGACTTGGGAGGTCCTTACCGGGCGCATCTGCGTTGACGTTTCCCGTCTTCCGGGCGTCCAAAGCGCAGTCATGGCCGAAATTGGGCCTATCAGCCCGAAAAGCAAGGGCTTCCGCTGCGCCCCCAGGCGGAACGGTCAGGAATAATGCACGGTTTGGCGGAGTTGCTGCCAAAACTAGGCACAACCTGCCCTCGGCTTTTACAATGCAACAGGGACCCGTCCCAACCCAGCACTGCTGTGGAACTAGCAAACTTGGCGGCGTACGCCGGACCAGGATGAAGGAATCGCATGAAGTTGACGAAATTCGGCAAGGCCCTTCTGATGAGCGCACTTTCTGTTGGCGCTGTTCTCAGTATTACGTCTTGCGTTGAAAGTTATACGGTCGGCTATTTGTATGTGACGGGGACGGAGACGCCCCAGACGAACGGCAGCGGCTACATTGCAGGTTTCAAGATAGATCACAATACGGGCAAGTTGACGGCCATCAACGGGCTGAATCCTCCCATCTCGACCGGCGGTGCAAACCCGGTCCGCGCCGTGCTGCTGACGGGCGACCGCTTTGTTTATATTCTCAACCGGGGCGTGAACAAGGAGGGTAACGGCGACTGCACTTCGAGTGACCCTTGCCTGAATCCCAGCATCACTCAGTTTGCGATCGGCGCTAACGGCATACTCACGGCGCAGCCGGAGACTTTTTACACGCAGGGCATGAACCCATTCCGCATGATCGCCGATGGCTCGGGAACCTACATTTATGTACTTGATCACGATTCCGTTTACAACGGGGCTGTGTCCAGTGCGACCAATCCGAATCCGAACTGCGCCAATGCGCTGACGGGCTCGACAACCTGCGGCGACATTACCGCTTTCAAGATCGACTCGACCACGGGGCGGCTGCAATTGGTGGTGAATGCCCAGGTAACCGCGGCTGGCGGCGGCGCAGCACTACCCTATTTCCCGGTTCCGTCGAATCCTGTCGACTTTGTGCTGTCAGGCGGAAACCTTCTCACGTTGAGCGGAACCACTGCCGCCGCCTCCTATCCGTACACTGGCGGCTCAACGGTTTTTCCTTATAGCTACAGCTCGAGTAACGGGCAGCTGACGGTGAACCAGAATAATGCGCAGGCGCTGAATATTGCGGAGGGAACAGCTATTGTGGGCGGCGGCAGTTATATTTGGGTGCTGGACAATGAGCCCATATCGGTGAGTGGGGTGACCGCTTCCCAAAGCCAGATTCTGCCCTATACCATCGGCTCCGGCGGCTCGCTGTCGGCGGCGACCAGCGGTCCGATTCCAGATGACGCAACACAATCTAATCCCATCTATCTGGTGGTGGAGAGCAAGGGCAAGTGGTTCTATGTGGCCAACGAGGGGAACAATGTTATTGGCACGGGAACGGCCGAGAGCGGTCTTGCCGGCTACTATTTGGAAAGCCCATTCGAGCCGCAAGAGATCCCTGGCGAGCCCATCGGATTTGGCAGCGGCCCCGGTCCGCAGTGCCTGGTGGAGGACCCGTCAAATCAGTTCATCTATACGGCTAACGCCAACTCTTCAACCGTAACCGGTCAGGTGATCGACGAAAACGCTGGCGTCCTCACGCAGTTCGCAAAAGCACCCGCCAGCTATGCACTTGCCGGTCCGCCCACTTGGTGCCTGGTGGATGGACGTACCAATTAAACCGTTGCTCGATGCAGTTGCGCCGGGGGCGATGGCTTGTTCCACGCTCCAGGCGGCGGTTTTTCCTGAGTCTTCAAGAACGCAGCCGAATGCCGGGCGCGATGTTTCCTTCGGGCGCCATGGGGTTCGATTCCAAACATGATTTTTCAGGGGCCTGAGATTTTGGCCCACCGACGAAAGATGCGCATGAAGTTCAACAAATCGAGCCAGTTGCTGCTGGTCTCCGCGGTCAGCCTGCTGGTGGCCGGAATTATCACTGCCTGCGGAACGGACACCGTAGATTTCGTTTTCGTGGCCAGCTCGAAGGCTGCGGGAAGCAACAACTACGGTGAGATCGACGTTTTCGAGATCAACTCGGTGTCCGGCTTTATGCGCCAGATTCGCACCTCGCCTTTTCCTTCGGGCGGACGCAACCCGGTAGCCGAAACTGTCTCCAGCGACAACACGAACTTGTATGTGGTCAATGAGGACGACAGTTCCATCGTGCAGTTTCTTATCGGCAGCGACGGCAAGCTCTACCCACAGAACACCTACGACACCACAGGCAACTACTCCGCAACCGGAACGGAGAGTCCAGTAGGGATATTCCCGCTCGCCGTTACTGTGAGCGGAACGAATCTGTTTGTGGTGAACACCTATCAGCCGCTGACTACCTGCTCCAGTGCTGATCCGTGCGCAGGCTCGGTCGGAGTCTTTCCAATTCTGAGTGCCGCACAGGCGCAAGCACTGACGCCGCCGGTGCCCACCGACTCGCTAGGAACGCCGGCAACCAATCCGAGCACCGGCACGAATTACTGGCCGCTGACGCTGCCCTCCAGCCCCAATGACGTGATTGTGCCAACCGCGGTAAATGCGCTGAAATCGGGCACGAACGTTTTCGTGACTGGCTACGATGTCTCCGTGACGCCTAATGTTGGCTACATCTTTGGCTTCACCGTCGGTTCTGGCGGCGTGCTCACTCCCCTCAGCGCTAGTCCCCATAATATGGGAGTTGGCGCCACGGGACTTGGCGTTCATCCGTCGGCCATTGCCAGCGACACCATAAACGGTGTCAGCTACGTTTACGTAACGGATTCCACGAACGGTCTTTTGATCAGTTACTCGGTTGGAGCAAGTGACCTGACCAGGCTCGGCGCCAGCGCGACGGGCAATCAACCTTCTGCGATTGTCGTCGATCCGCAGTATCTGTATGCCTACGTTGCCAATTCGCTGGACGGCACGGTGAGCGCTTACACCATTGGCAGCAGCGGAACGCTTACCAGCATCGGAAGCTTCACTGCAGGCCTTCAGCCAGTGGCCATCGGCATTGACCCGTCGGCCAACCACTTTCTTTTTACGGTCAATTTTCTTGGCAACGACATATCCGACTTTGAGTTGAGCACCACCACTGGCGCGCTCACCAATGCGCAAAGCTCTCCTTACACGGCCAACGCACAGCCGACGGCAGTGGCGGCCATTCCGCACGGTCACTCGTCGCAGTAATCGCGGAAACGGCCGTCCGCCGTCTGATCTAGCAACACCCCGTACCGGGCTTTTACAATGCATACGGGGCAACCTAACCGGATTTTATGGGGCTCGCATCTGACGAGCCCACGACGAAGGAAGCGCATGAAGTTCAGCAAATTGAGCCAGCTTTTTCTGGTCTCTTCTATCGGCCTTTTAGTGGCCAGCTTTTTGACTGCCTGCGAGATTACCACTATCGACTACGTTTTCGTGGCCAGTTCCAGTTCCGCCGTCTCGGGAAGCTCAAACGACGGACAGATCGCGACCTATGCAGTGGACTCCGAGTCCGGGGCATTGCGCCCTGGAGGAGCCACTGTGTCATCTGGCGGATTGAATCCCGTTGCCGTGGCCGTCACATCCGACTACGCGAATCTCTACGTCGCCAACGAGGGGACAAGTTCAACTGGCGGCTCGGTTGTTCACTTCACCATCGCTACGAACGGCGCCCTGACAGCGAAGGACACGCTTACCCTGAGCAGCGCGCCGGTTGCCCTGGCAGTAAACACCGCCGGGACCTATCTGTATGTGGCGTCTTGCACCAACTCTGCCATATCTCCCGCGGTGACTTGCACCAACACCGGTACGCTGACCGAGTATGCCCTCACCTCGGGCACCATCGGTGCTGCGGCTGCTCAGGAGACCCTTAAGCTCTACGGCAGCTTCGCTTCATTTAGCGGCGATATTCTGGTTCCCACGGGGATCACCGTGCTGGCCAACAACGGCAGCAACATTCTCGGCAATGCTGTTTACGTCACGGCCTACGATCAGTTTGCGTACAACCCTGGTGGGAGCGTAAGCAGCAATGCTAACCCCGGATGGATTTTCGGCTACACCATCGGCACGGGCGGCGCTTTGACTGCGGCTACTAATCCTTATGAAGCAGGCATCAAGCCCACCGCCATCATCTCCGATCCCACCGACCGCTTCGTCTATGTTACCGACTATGCTTCCAACGGGCTGATCGGCTACACAATTCTCGATGGCAGCAGGCTGGGCTTCCTGACCAGTGGTCCGTTCAGGACTGGGAACGAGCCTTCGGCTATAGCAATCGACCCGCGCGGCATATTTATCTATGTCTCGAATGCGCTGGATTCCACGGTCTCGGCGTATGAAATAACTCTGGCAACCGGCATTCCCACAACCTCGACTAACCCCACTGGCAGCAATCTCAACTCCACTGATACGCAGCCGGTTGCTGTCGCGGTTGACCCGGCGCTGGGCCGGTTTGTCTATACAGCTAACTACCTGGGCAACTCCGTCTCCGGCTTTCGTCTGAACCCGACTTCGGGCGCGCTCAGTACCACTCAAGCCACGCCGTACCCGACGGATGATAAACCCACCGCACTGGTCGTGATCCCCCATGGCAACCATGCCACGGAGGCGGTCGCTCCATAACGTTAGAGCAATAGCATCGTTACTATAATGTGCCAAAGCGGAGTCTGAACCACGCCTGAGCGTCTTGAGGAGTAATGCATGGGAGCATTTGGGTGATGGCCTGGTCGAGGGCTTGTTTGGAGC